>NZ_DASUNC010000140.1:0-139348 GCF_036277355.1 Archangium sp. | reverse complement strand
AACCCCGGTGCACGTCCCGCGTCCCGCGCGAAGACGTGGATTGGCCCGCCGAATGCTTCCGGTGCCGCTCGCATGCCCGGACCCCATGACCTCTTCGCTCGCTTCACCTTCGGTCACCCCGAGCGGGCCGCGGCCGAGCTGCGTGTCGCGCTGCCCGCGGAGGTGGTGGCTCAGGTGGACTGGGACAGCCTGCAGCAGGAGCCGGGCAGCGTGGTGGACGAGGAGCTGCGCGAGACCGAGAGCGACCTGCTCTTCTCGGCCCGGCTGAATGGTGGGCGTCCGCTGTTGTTCTACGTGCTGCTGGAGCACCAGTCCTCGGTGGATTGGTGGATGGCGCTGCGCATGCTGCGCTACGTGGTGCGCCAGGTGGAGCGCTGGCGGCAGGAGCATCCGAAGAGCGCGTTGCTGCCCGTCATCATCCCGCTCGTCATGTACCACGGGCCCGACGGAGTCTGGACGGCGCCGCGCCGGGTGGAGGAGCTCTTTCAAATCCCGGACGGGGATGAAGAGGAACGGGAGCGGTGGCGAGCGCTGGTGCCGCGCTTCGAGTACCTGCTCGATGACCTGATGGCCGAGCGGGAAGAGGCGCTGCGAGCGCGCTCGGGACCGCCGCTGGCGCGCCTGGCGTGGCGGGTGCTGCGCTACGGACGTACCGGGGAACTGGCTCACCGTCTACCGGATTGGACGGTGCTCTTCGCGCAGGTGCGGGCGGCTCCCGAGGGGGCCGAGCATCTGGTGGTCGTCATTCGTTACCTGCTGTGGGTGGAGAGGGATGCGGCCGTCCACGCAGCGGCGCGGCGGGTGTTACATTCAGTCCTGGATGGGCAACGAGCGGAGGAACTGATGAGAACCTGGGCCGAGGAGATGCTCGAGCAGGGAATCCAGAAGGGCTTGGAGCAAGGCCTCGAGAAAGGCATGGAAAAGGGCCTGGCCAAGGGCCGTGCCGAAGACGTGCTGCGAATTCTCAAAGCGCGAGGCGTGCACGTCGACGAAGCCGCCCGTCAACGCATCCTCTCCTGCACGGACCTGGATACCCTCGACCGCTGGTTCGATCGCGCCCTGAACGCCACCGCCCTCCGCGACGTTCTGGACGACCTCGCTCAGTAACCCTCTTCGCGCTTCGCGAGCGCCTCACCCCACCCGCGCGCCCGCCTCCCCGCGGCCCGCGAGCCGCGCCACCGCTTCCACCAGCGTCCCCGGCTCCAACGGTTTGGCCAGGTGCACCTGGAAGCCCGCGCGATATGCCTTCCGCGCATCCTCCGCGCTCGCATACGCCGTCAGTGCAATCGCTGGCACCCATTGGTCCCTCGCCTCGGCCCACGCCCTCACCTTCCTCAACAGGGAGTGCCCGTCCTCGCCCGGCAGGCCAATGTCCGACACCAGCACCTCCGGCAGCGACTCCCTCAGCCGCTCCATCGCTTCCGCCGCGGTGCTCGCCGTCCCCACCACCGCTCCCCGCTCGCGCAACATCAGCGCAATCAACTCCCGCGCGTCCGCCGCGTCCTCCACCAGCAACACCGTCACCCCGTCCAGCCTCACCTCCGGCGCCTGCGCCTCCGCTCCTGGCAGTGCATCCGTCTTCGTCTCGGGCAGCACCGCCGGCACCGGCAGCGTCACCGTGAACGTCGAGCCCTTCCCCTCCCCCGCGCTCTCCGCTCGCACCTGCCCCCCGTGCAGCCCCACCAGGTGGTGGACGATCGCCAACCCCAATCCCAATCCCCCGTGCTCGCGCGTCGCCGAGCCGTCCGCCTGCCAGAAGCGCTCGAAGAGGTGCGGCAGCGAGTCCGCTCGAATCCCCTTCCCCGTGTCCTTCACCCGCACCCACAGCTCGCGCTCGTTGCGCTCCACCCGCACCAGCACCCGCCCTCCCGCCGGAGTGAACTTCACCGCGTTCACCAGCAGGTTCCAGCACACCTGCTGCAACCGTCCCGGGTCCCCCACCAGCATCGCCGTGCCGTTGCCGCCCACGTCCACCTCGAGCGACAACGCCACCCCCTTCTGCTCCGCGTGCGGCTTCACCACCTCCACCGCCGCCTGCACCACCCCCACCAGCTCCACGCCCCTGCGCACCAGCGTCAGCTTCCCGGTGATGATGCGTGACACGTCCAGCACGTCCTCAATCAGCTGCGCCAGCGTGCGCGCGTTGCGCTCGATGACGGCCAGCCCCTTCTCCACCGCCTTCGCGTCGCCCTGCCGGTTGCGCAGCATCTGCGTCCAGCCCAGCACCGCCGTCAGCGGCGTGCGCAACTCATGGCTCATCACCGCGAGGAACTCGTCCTTGGCGCGGTTGGCCGCCTGCGTCTCCGCCATCAGCCGCGTGTTTTCAATCGCCACCGACGCCATGCGCGCCAGCTGCACGAGAATCGCCTCGTCCTCCGAGCTGAAGTCCCCCTCGTACCGGTCCGACAGCTGGATGAGGCCCAGGTTGCGCCCATCCCTCCCCACCAGCGGCGCCGCCAGCCAGCCGCGCAGCGGCGGGTGCTTCGCCGTGTGCCTCCCGAAGCCCCGCCACGCCGGGTGCGACTCCAGATCCGTCTGCGTCAGCCGCATGGGCAGGTTCAACCGGCACACCCAACTGTAGATGCCCGTCCCCTCCCTCGACTGCTTCCACTCGCGCCACGCCCCGTACTTGTCCGACATGGACACCGAGTGGATGGCCTGGGACCAGTTGCCCTCCAGCGTCAGGCTCGTGACGGCCTGGTGCGCGCCAATCACCTCGCGCGCCTGCTCGGTGATGGCCTTGAGCACGTGCTCGACGGACTCCGCCTCGCTGATGACGAGCGCGGCGCTCGCCAGCCCCTGCAGCTGCACGGAGTGGCGCTGCTCCCGCGCGAGCAGCCGCTCCCGCTCGGCCTCGCCCTGGCGCTGGCGGGTGATGTCCCGGTGCGCTCCCACCCACTCGCGCACCGAGCCGTCCTTCTCCAGCACCGGCACCGCGCGCGCCAGCATGTGGCGGTACGAGCCGTCCTGGTGCCGCAACCGGTGCTCCACCTGGAAGGACGTGCGCGTGGACAGCGCCTCCTCCCAGGAGCGCACCGAACGCTCCCGGTCCTCCGGGTGCACCGCGTCCAGCCAGCCCCAGCCCTGGTACGCCTCGCGCGCCTGCCCGGTGAAGGCGCTCCAGCCCGGCTGCTCCTCCACGAACTCGCCCGAGGGCGGCGTGGCCCAGATGATGTCCGACGTCGCCGTCACCAGCGAGCGGAAGCGCTCCTCGCTGTGGCCCAGGTCCCTCGCCAGCGCCTCGGCGGTGCGGCGCGAGCGCACCAGGTCCGTCACGTCGTAGGCGAAGATGGCCACGCCCTCCACCCGTCCCGCGGCGTCGCGCTGCGGGTGGTAGGCGATGTCGAAGAACATCTCCTCCGGCGGCGTCCCCGGCGTGCGCGGCACCTTCACCGGCCTCGCCCGGCCCACGTACGAGCTGCCCGTGGTGTACACCCGCTCCATCACCTCGAAGACGCCCTGGCCCGCCAGCTCCGGCAGGGCCTCGCGCACCGGCTGGCCCACCATGTCCCGGCCGCCGTAGAAACGCCGGTGCAGCAGGTTGGAGAAGACGAAGCGGTGCTCGGGGCCCCGGGTGATGCTGACGGCGGCGGGCGCCAACATGAGCATCTCCTGGAAGCGCGTGCGCTCGCCCTCCACGGCCGTGCGCGCCGTCTGCTCCGCGGACAACAGCCGCACCCGCTCGTTCTCCGCCAGACGCCGCTCCGACACGTCCCGGCTGAACACGACGAGCCCCTCGCCCGAGGGAAACGCCCGCGACTCCAGCCATACCCCGCCCGGCGCGAAGAAGTCCTCCAGCGACACCAGCGTGCGCGCGTCCATGGCGCGGCGCCACGCCGGGGCGAAGGCGCTCTCGGCCAGCTCGGGCAGCACCTCCCACAACTCCCGTCCCAGCAGTTGCTCGCGCGAGCGGCCCAGCAGCCGCTCGAACACGGCGTTGAGCCACACCAGGCGCCAGCCCCCATCCACCACGAGGATGCCGTCAGTGACGCCATCCAGCAGCGGATCGAACCCCGCCGACACCCCGCGCTCCAGCCCCCCGGTTGGAGTTATGGACGGCTCGTGATTGGCCATGGGCCCCCTGTGCCTCAGGCTTACCAGAGCGCGTGGGCGGCCGCTCGCGGGTGGCCGGTGGAGTGTCCGGCGCATGCCGTTCCGAGGTGGGAGTAGCGGACACCCGGGGGAGCCTGAAGCCGCCCGGAGGGGAAGCAGGCGGCCCGGAAATCCGTGGCCTTGTGCACCCGGGACGCATCCGCTAGCAGTCGGGGACGACTCCCATGTCCACCGACGTCCCGACTCCGAATCCGCCGCGCCCTCCCCGCACCTTCCTGTGGGCGGGGCTGGGCTTCTCCCTGTGCTTGGCGCTGCTCGTGGTGGGGCTGGTGCGCCCCCGGCAGGAGCCGTTGCAGCGGCTCGGCAGGCTCCCGGCCTTCAGCTTCACGCGCCAGGACGGCCAGCCCTTCGGCCTCAAGCAGCTCGAGGGCCGTCCCTGGGTGGCCAACTTCATCTTCACCCGCTGCCCCACCATCTGCCCCGTCTTCACCCGGAAGATGGCGGGCGTGCAGAAGCAGACGGCGGACCTGGGCGAGCTCGCGCTCGTCTCCTTCTCGGTGGACCCGAAGTACGACACCCCCGAGCGGCTCACCGCCTATGCCGAGAAGCATGGCGCGAACCCCGCGCGCTGGAGCTTCCTCACCGGCGACTACGTGCAGCTCAAGGACACCATCGTCGGCGGCTTCAAGATCGCCATGGGCCGCGAGGAGGGGAAGGACGAGAACGACATCGCCAGCATCTTCCACGGCTCGCACTTCGTGCTGGTGGACCGGACCGGGGAGATCCGCGGCTACTACAACAGCGAGCACGACGACGACGTGGAGCGCCTGGTGCGCGACGCCGCGCGGCTGGTGAAGAGCGGCGAGTAGCCCCCGTCACCGGGAAACACGTGGGCCAGGAGGCCCCCTCAGGGAGTCGGGGCCGCGGCGAGCGCCTCGCGGTACACGTCGAGGTCGGCGGCGCTGAAGAGCACCACCGTCACGCGCTCGAGCTGGGGCAGGCGCGCGAGGGCGGCGCGCATCTCACGCAGGGCGATGGGAGCGGCCTCGGAGATGGGGAAGCGGTAGGCGCCGGTGGAGATGGAGGGGAAGGCCACGGAGCGCAGCGCCTGGCGCTCGACGAGCTCGAAGACGGAGCGGTAGCAGCGCGCGAGCGTGCCGCGCTCGCCCTCGTGGCCACCCTGCCAGACGGGGCCCACGGTGTGGATGACGTGGCGGGCGGGGAGGTTGTAACCGCCGGTGATGCGGGCCTCGCCGGTGGGGCAGCCGCGGAGGGAGCGGCACTCGGCGAGCAGGCCGGGCCCGGCGGCGCGGTGGATGGCGCCGTCCACGCCTCCCCCGCCGAGCAGCGAGGTATTGGCCGCGTTGACGATGGCGTCCGCGGCCACCTGGGTGATGTTGCCCTGGGTGAGCACCAACCGGTCATCCGTGGGGTTCTGGCTCATGGAGCGCTCCTGCGCGAGAGGGGCCTGGCGGACGGGCAGGCGCTGGAGGGCCTGACGGCCCCACGGACGGACGGAATAATGACGCGGTGCTTCCAACCCGTGCCCGCGTGCATACCTTGGCCGGAAAGACATCGGACAGGGAAGGGACACATGGCGATGATTGGGACCCGCCTGGTGGGACGAGTGAAGGAAGAGGCGCTGCGGCTGGGCACCCGGGGAGTGTGGTGGGTGGTGGAGGGGACCGCCACGGCCCTGAGGACGCTGGACCGGCTGCGGGAGTGGCTGCCCGAGGAGGAGCGGGAGTCACCGCGGCGGTCGACGAGTGAGGACCGGGTGATGGAGGAGCAGCGCCGGGAGCCGGCGCTGTACCGGCCGCCACCGGAGGTGGCGCGTCCGGCGAGGAAGCAGGTCTCGCCCGAGGCCCAGGCCACGGCGGAGCGGGTGCTGGAGGAGGCGCGGGCGGCGAAGGAGCGCATCAAGAAGGCGCAGCCGGCGCCCAAGCCGCTGATCGTCTCGGCGGACGTGGAGGAGCAGCTGCCCAGCCCCGCGAAGCGGAAGACGGCGCGCAAGACGGCGCGGACGCAGGGCCGCAAGACGATGGCCTCGGCCGCGGCGCCCAAGCGGGTCACGGCGCAGAAACCGGGCTTCAAGGCGAAGCGGGGCCAGAAGCACAAGCACTGAGCGGCGCGACGAAAAGCCGCGCCAGGCCCCCAGCGCCAGGCCCCCAGCGCCAGGAACCACCCAGCGCACGGAGCCACCCAGTGACACGGGGCCACCCGGTGACACGGAGCCCCCTACCCCTCTCCCTTCGGGAGAGGAGCCCCCCGTCGTTCAAAGGGGGGGCAAGCCCCCCGGGGTGAGGGTATCCGGGCCCCGGGTTCTCCCCGTGAGGGCCCGCCGCGTTACCTGCGGGTCACCTTGGGCGAAGTGGCGCGCGGAGCGACCTTGCTGCGCATCCGCGAGCTCTTCATCGAGATGCCCGAGGCCTTCAGCTGAGCGGCCTTCTCGGCGGCGAGGCGCTCGGCCTCGGCCTTGCGGGCGGCCTCGTCGGCGGCGAGCTGGGCGCGGCGCTGGGCGATGAGCTCGCGCATGCCCTCGGTGGTGAGGTCCACCTGGGCGAGGTGGAGGCGGTAGAGGAGGTCCTCGCGCAGGGTGCCCTTGGTGCGGGCCTGCTCGACGCCGCCGGAGAGGCCGACGACGATTTTGGGACGCTCCTCCTGGGTCTGGAGGCAGCGGACGATGAGGCCCTGGGCGGGGATGCTCAGCCGGGCCACATCGGGGATGAAGACGACCCCCCGGGGCTGCTTGAGGGCCTCGGCGACCTGCTCGGTCTGGCGGACCTCCACCAGCGGACCCTCCTTGGCAAAGTTCCTCGCCGCCGTCGCCGCCCACGTGCGCCGCTCATCTTCCGTGCCGCCGCTCAGGAGCACGGAAGCGCGGTTCGCTACGAGCTCCTCTTCGCGGTACCCTCGCGGTGTCAAAGGCAGACCTCCCCCGTCGTTGACTGCTATTGGAGAAAGCCTAACGCAAATCAGGTTTCCCGTCGAACCCCGCAACGGTGCGGGGGCCCGGAAACCGGCCCCGGACGCGGAAATCCCCCAGTCTTTCCACGGAGTTGCAAAAACAACGGGGTGCGGGAGAAAACCTGTTGGGACGGGTCAGGCGTGGAGGACCACGACGGGGCGGCGGCAGCGCTCCACGAGGGTACGGGCCACCGCGTCATCGAGGTAGCTGGAATGACCCGGTGCGTCAGACGTACCCAGGCACACCAGGTCCACGCCCTCGCGCTCGGTGGCCTGGCAGATGGCGCGGGCCACGTCGTCGTGGGTGACACCCTCCAGGGTCCAGTGCACCTCGGGGGCGCCGTCCTCGCGAGGCACCAGGGCCTTGAGGCGCTCGAGGACGGCGGACTGCTCGCGAGGGGGCTCGGGCACCACGCCGTACTGGTCCATCACCCAGGAGCGATCCTCGGGGCGGCGGCGGCGCACGTGGAGCAGGTGGACGCGGCCGCCGGGGCGCACGAGCGAGCGGGCCTGGGAGATGGCGCGGGAGCTGGCCTCGGAGAAGTCGACGGGCACGAGCACGCTGCGGGGCGGGACGCTCTTGCGGACCGGGGGCTGGGTGCACGGCACGCACGCCACGGACTGCTCGGCATGGCGCAGCACCCCGGCGGACACGGAGCCATGCCACAGCCGCGCGAGGCCTCCGCGCTGGTGGTTGCCCACGAGGACGAGGTCCACGGCGTGCGCGTGCGCCACGTGCAGCAGGTGGTCCGCGGGGCGGCCGAAGCCGGGCTCCAGGAGCAATTCCAGACGGCCCTCGCCGGGCAACTCGCCCACGCGCTCGCGCAGCTCGCGCAGCAGCACGCGCTCCACCTGCGGGTCCAACACCTCGATGCGGCGCACCACGGGGTCCAACAGCTCGAGGTGCACGGGGGTGTGGATGCCCAGCCGCTCGCGCTCCTCCACGGGAGAGCACACGGAGACGGCGAGGACGTCACAGGGGCCCACGCGGCGCAGCTCGTGCAGCCACGCGACGGCGGCGGCCGAGGCGCGCGAGTCATCCACCCCGGCGAGCACCTGGAGGCGGCGCCGGCCCAGGGCCCAATCGACGAGGGCATCCCCCTGGTGGCGCACCACGAGCACGGGGACATGGGCCTGCTGGGCCAGCCGCTCGTGGACGGGGGTGCGGTGCCAGGCGGGGAGGTGGCCCCAGCCGTCGGCGGAGACGACGAGGAGCCGGGCGCGGCGGACGCGCTCGTCCTCCACGAGCACGGTGCCCGGAGCGCCCTCCAACAGCCAGGCCTCCACGGAGACGCCCAGGGAGTGCAGCCGGGAGGCCTCGGCGGAGAGCCGGGCGCGGGCTTCTTCACGGGCGCGGGGAGCGGGGCGGGAGGAGTGCTCGGTGTGGAAGACGCCGAGCAGCCACAGGGGCTCGCCGAGCCGGGTGGCGATGGCGGCGGCGGCACGGGCGGAGCGGCCCGAGGCCTCGGACAGGTTGGTTGCGCACACGACGGCCATGACAGCCTCCCACCGAGGGCGCGAGGGGGAATGCCCTCTTCCAGGAGAACCCTCGACGGGAGGATGGCCATTGCACGCAAGGCCAGGAGGCCCCCGGCCACGAGAGTCCCCACCAGGACGCTCCTCCCCTCTCCCGCCGGGAGAGGAGCCCCCCGTCGTTCAAAGGGGGGGCAAGCCCCCCGGGGTGAGGGTGCCGGGGAACAAGAGTTGAACCCGTGTATGCCCCCTCTCCCTCTGGGAGAGGGCTGGGGTGAGGGTCTACGCCCGAGAGAGGGCCCGCGACCCTTGGTGCCTACCGCGTCCCCACGGCGGCGTGGCCGTCATGATTGGTGTGGTCCTGATTGGGACCATTGCCGCCGCGCAGCCCGTCCTGCCCGTAGGACTGGAGGAAGGGCCGCTGGCCGTCGCTGGCGTAGGCGTAGGGGTGGCCCCAGGGGTCGGTGGGCTCGGCGGGGAGGTACTTGGGCACGAGGAAGGACAGGTCACCCTCCTCGGGGATGGAGCCATGCTCGGCGCGGTAGGCCTCGAGCGCCGCGATGATGCGGGCGAAGTCGGCGTGGGCCTGGGCGGCGCCCGGATCATGCTTGCCGCGCAGGCCGAGCCACACGGTGATGCCGATGACCACGAAGGCGATCGGCAGGAAGATGACCATCAAGTGGGGGCGGCGGCGCGGCGTCACGGAGTCCTCAGGGTGCGGCACGGGAGGGTGGGGGTACGTCCAGACGTTAGCAGTCGTGCGCGCCCCCTCGGAAGCACGGCGCGTCCCACGCCGGGGACAGGCGCTCCCAACCCGCTCGCCACCGCCATTCCCTGGATTGAGCCTCCCCGTCCCCAGCGTGGGTGCCACGCTTCCCACCCGGGTGATGACCTGCGGGAGAAGGTATTGGCCCGCGAGGCGAGACCCGGGTCGCACGGCGCATGCATTCCTTGTGGGGGCATTCCCCAGGAGGTGTGCTGTGCTCGTCGGAAGAAACTTCAGCATCCGGCTCGCGACGGTGGAGGATGCCGCGTTCCTCGCGGACTGGTTCAGCAACCCGGAGAATCTGGGCAAGTTCTACAACGTCTGGCCCACGACCCGCATGCATTGGGAGCAGACGCTCTCGGAGCGCCCTGGCCCGCGTGAGCGGGGCGGTGTGTACCTGGCCATCCACCCGGAGTTCCCCACGCCCGTGGGGGTGGGGGGCTACTTCAATCCGTTCACGCTGTGGGAGCTCTTCCGGGGTGTCGAGCTCTGGGGGCAGATCCACCCCCAGTTCCGTGGGCGAGGGGTCGGGACACAGGCGGCCTGCTTGATGATCAACCATCTGTTCAACGCCCTGCCTCTGGAGCGCGTCCAGGCAACCATCGTCGTGGGCAATGAGCCCTCGTGCCGTGCGGCTGAGGCCATTGGGATGCGCAAGGAAGGCATCTACCGCAACGTCTCCTTCCTCCACGGGCGCTACATGGACATGTACCTGTACTCCATCATCCGCGCCGACTGGCAGAGCGAGGAGGTCTACCGCCAGGGCCGGCCGCCCTTCTGAGCGCCTCCGGCCGCGCGGGCTCACGGCGCCGCGGCGGAGTCAGGCAACAAGGTCCTGTCCAGGCGGATGTCCTCCTCGCCCCACGGGTGGAGCCGCGCCTCGGGTGGCCTGCCGCACGCGGGGCAGCCGGGATGCTTCAGCACGGGATGCAGGCTGCTCTCCTGGGAGAGGGCATCCATCACCAGGCTTCTGCCTACCAGCCGCGAGGTCTCGAGCCCCGTCAGGTGGAGCAGGACCTCGACAGCCAGCGCCCCGGCGAGCTGCCGCTGCAAGGGCCTGAAGCCGATGCGCCGGCCCATCAGCAGTCCCTGCTCGACCTGCTCCTCGTGCAGGCCGTGCTCCCGCCAGGTGCGCAGGTTGCTCTTCATGCGCAGGTCCATGCACTCGAAGCAGGCGGTGTCCGGGGTATGAAGCGGGCCGAGCCACCCCTCCGCCTCCAGCGTCAGCCGGACCTGGAGCCAACTCACCCCCAGCCGCAAGCACAGGCGATTCAGCTCCCGCATCTGCCGGGTGAAGTTGAACTCCCCATCCTGCACCCCGATGACGAGCTCCGCGCCCGGGACGATGTTCTGCAGCTGTCCGGGGTCGACGTGGCGGAGCCGGACCGGGAGCTCCAGCTTCAGCTCCGCCCACGCCTCCCGCGGTGAGACCAGGTCGATCGCCCCCACGGCGCACTCCGCCAGGGCCTCCACCACCTCCCGGGCGAGCTCCGAGTCCCCCACCACGACCAGGCGCATCCGGCGCAAGCGCTCCAGTACCCGGTAGGGCTGGGGGGTGCTGCGCGCCAGCAACGCGAGCAGGCTCCCGAACGCCGCCCGCTCCTGCGTGGACAGCTCCTGCTCCGGCCCCGCGTCCAGCAGCAGGTGGTGGCGCAGCAACAGGCGGAGCACTTCCTCCACCCGCTCCGCCTCGAGCGTCCCCTCGAGCGCCTCGCGGATCTCCGCGACGCTGCGGGTGCCATCCAACAGGGGCAACAGCCGCGTCATCAGCGTAGGCACCAGCGGGCCATGACACCGCAGCAGCTCCTTGCCCGTCATCATGAGGTAGCAGGTGTCCGCCCCATCCTGGACGACACTCACGGCCGGCGCCAGGCGCGGCCTCGAGCTCTCGAAGGAATCACTCATGGGCTGAAGGGCTTGGGATGGCATGGAAGGGACGCTCCTTGCGGTCACGGGCGGATGCCCGTCACGTTCCTGGAGGGTGATGCACGGATCACCATTTGTGAGCCCCACCCCGGCCGCGCGCCTCCTGCTCCCACGCTGAGGGGGAACCGCGCGGGCACGGACCCTCACAGAAAACGACCTTCTGCTCTCTCTGGATGGCTGATCCGGATTCCCCGGGAAGCCATCCGTAGACAAGGAGCAGCACATGAACAACCAGTACCCAGAAACCAGGTCGGCCACCGCACCGGAGTCCTCGCTCGCCTTCGAGTGGGTCTCCGAGTACGGCGGGGACGAGATGTACAGCCCGGCCGCGCCCTCCTGCAGCGGCGGCAACACCGGGGGCGGCGGCGGGGGCGGCTGCGGCGGCGGGGGCGGCTGCGGCTCCGGCAGCAGCAGCAGTGCCGCCAAGCGTGAGTCCCGCTAGCCCGTGCCGGCGTGTCTCATGAAACCAGAGGGTCCCTGCACCTCGAGCCGCAGGCGCCCTCTGGCCAGGAATCCGCCCAGGGCTCCCTGGCGGGCATCGCCCAGGCGGACGACCGGGCCGGTCACGGCCCATCACACCGGGCCCTCCTCCCACTCAGCCTGAGCGGGTGGTCGGCCGCGTCGGCCATCACCCGGCCCAACTGAAGGAGTCCCTCATGAGCAAGCCCCTATGCCTTCACGAGTCGATGCCCGCCCCCCCCTCGGATTCCCCACTCTCGCTCGAGTGGGTCTCGGAGTCCGCCAGGGATGAGACGATGCCCTCCGCTCCCGCCTGTGGGACCATCAATTGCGGCGGCGGTGGCTGCGGCGGTGGTGCCGGCTGCGGCATCGCGTGTTGTTGCAGTGCCGCCAACCGGGAGCAGAAGTAGGCGGCCCTTCCCCCTCCCCTCCTCAACCCCTCATCACCCGTGGGCTCCCGGACGGTCGAGCCGGGGGCCCCGGGCCTGAAAGAACCCATGAACCCACAGGCCCAGAAAACAAGCGCCCTCACGGAACTGCTCGGGAGGATGGAGTCGCTGCTCAGTCCCCGGGTCGGAATCGGGGGCGAGCTCACCCCGATGCCCCGGCATGCCGGAGAGCCCCTCGTCTACCTGTACAACGTCGAAACGGCGCTCCTGGGACCCCAGGGGATGCGCCCCAGCAGGCCCATCGCCGGCGGCGCGGGCTTCAGCCCCGAGGAGGCCGCGGTGTCCGCCCTGGGCGAGCTGGTGGAGGGATACTGCGCCGCCTATGTGGTGCCCGACCACATCGTCCGCGGCTCCTACCGGGAGCTCCGCCAGCACCATGAGATGCTCGAGCCCGAGCGCTTCGCGCTCTTCTCCGAGCGCCAATACGAGACGCCGGGCTTTCCCTATCCGAGGTTCTCGGAGGATGCCCCCTGCTCCTGGGTCTGGGGTTACTCGCTCGTCCGCCGCAAGCCGTTGCTGGTTCCCGCCTCCCGCGTCTACATGCCCTACACCCTCAAGGCGGACGAGCCGGACGTGGGCCCCACCATCTCGACCGGGTTGGCGACCGGCTCCTCGCTGGAAGGAGCCATCGTCTCCGGCCTCCAGGAATGCATGGAGCGGGATGCCTTCACCCTCTTCTGGATGAATTCGCTCCCGGTGCGCCGCATCCAGCTGCGCAACGCCTCCCGGAGCACGCGCGCCGGCCAGCTGTTCCATCAGCACCTCGAGGCACCGGGCTACGAGTACCGGGCCTATGACATCACCAGCGATCTCGGTGTGCCGACGACGTATTCGATGCTGGCCTGCCCGTCCGCCCGGGGCCCCCTCTACATCGTCGGAGGCGCGACGCGGCTGGACGGGGGCCAGGCCACGCTCAAGGCCCTGATGGAGACGGTCCAGACCCGGCCGTACGTGCTGTGGCTGATGGAGAGGGATCCACACTGGAGGCCCGCGGCCGACTTCTCCAATGTGGTCGACTTCCCCTTCTCCTGCCGGCTGTACACGGTCGCGGAGGAGCTGAGGCCGCACCTGCTCTCGGTGGAAGAGCGGGTGACGTCGGAGGTGTCCCTGGAGGAGCTTCCCCGCTGGGAGTCGCGGGACGCGGCCACGGACCTCGCCGAGCTCGTCCAGCGCTTCGAGCGCCGGGGTTACGAGGCAGTCGTCGTGGAGCTCACCACGCCGGACATCGCCGCGCTGGGGCTGAGGGTCGTCCGGGTGGTCACCCCGGAGCTCCAGCAGCTCCACGCCGATCACCGCTACCCCTTCCTGGGAGGCAAGCGGCTGTACGACGTCCCCGTCCGGCTCGGCTACCGGAGCGAGCCGGCGGACGAGACGCAGCTCAACCCCTATCCCCATCCCTACCCCTGAGGTATCCGACATGAGGCGCAGAACCCAACCCCTCCTCCAGCAACGCCAACAGGCCATGCGGCGCCGGGAGCCGCCCCTGAGCTCACTGTTCCATGAGAACTCCAAGTTCACGCCCCAGACCCGGCACGAGCTGGGCCGGCGGATCAGCCAGCTCCAGGACGAGGGGCTGCTGCGGCGGGTGGCCAGCTCCTACAAGAACCATCCCGGGTGTCCCCAGGTGGAGCTGCCCCGGGCGGCGTTGCAGTTGGAGCGCGGACTCCAGGAAGTCATCGTGGGCCGCCGGTCCACCCGGGAGTTCGATCCGGCCCAGTCCGTCACCCTCCAGGAGCTGGCCAACCTGCTGCAACTCTCGTACGGCATCACGGGCACCCTGAAGCTGGATGAAGGAGTGACGCAGTACCTGCGCGCCATTCCCAGCGCGGGAGCCCTCTATCCGCTCGAGCTCTACCTGGTGGTGCAGCGCGTGGAGGGACTGGCCCCGGGGCTCTACCACTACCGTGTCGCGCAACACGCCCTGGAGGCGCTCGAGGTGGCGGACCAGGCCGAGCGCATGCTGCGGATGGAGCGGGAGTGGGGAATGGGCTCGCCCTCCGCCTTCCACCTGGTGGTCAGCGGCGTCTTCGAGCGCACGATGTTCAAGTACCACGAGCGGGGCTACCGCTTCGTCCTCATGGAAGCGGGGATGCTGGGACAGAACCTCACGCTGCTAGCCGAGTGCCAGGGCATCCGCTCCTGCATGGCGGGAGGCTGGGGGGATGACGAGCTCAACCAGCTCCTCGGCCTGGATGGCAGCGCGGAGTCCACGCTGCTGACGCTCTGCTTCGGACGGGCGCCCCGGGGAGGGCCGTGATGCAGGAGCCGGTCCCGCCCGCCATCACCGTGAGGGGGCTCGTCAAACGCTTTGGCGCGACGCTGGCCGTGAACGGGCTCGAGCTGGACGTGGCCCGGGGCGAGTGCATGGGGCTGCTCGGCCCCAACGGAGCGGGCAAGAGCACCACGCTGGAGATCCTCGAGGGGCTCCAGACGCCCACCGAGGGAGAGGTGCACCTGCTTGGCCTGTGCTGGAAGAAGGACGCGAAGCAGCTGCGGGCGCGCATCGGCGTCGCCCAGCAACAGACGTGGCTCTACGACAGACTGACCGTGGAGGAGACGCTCGCGCTCTTCCACTCCTTCCACACCCACGGCCTCAGCGTGGAGGAGGCCATCGCCCGGGTGCGGCTCGAGGACAAGCGCGGGGACTACGTGATGCACCTGTCGGGCGGACAGCGGCAGCGGCTGTCCCTGGCGCTGGCGCTGGTGGGAGATCCAGACATCCTCTTCCTCGACGAGCCCACCACGGGACTGGACCCCCGCTCCCGCCGGACACTCTGGGAGTTGCTGGAGGAGCTGCGGGCCGGAGGACGCACGGTGGTGCTCTCCACCCACTACCTGGAAGAGGCGAGGAGGCTCTGTGACCGGGTGGTCATCCTGGACCGGGGGAGCATCGTGGCGCAGGGCAGGCCCTCCGAGCTGATTGCCTCGCTGGAAGGAGGGCACCCGCCGGCCGTCTCCCGAGAGGTGACGCTGGAGGACGTCTACCTGGCGTTCACCGGCCACGGCCCGCTGGAGGACACGTGCCCATGAAGCACCGGCATCCGCTCTGGCACCTCTTGCTCTTCCGGGTGCGCGCCCTGGTGCGTGAGCCCACCGCGCTCTTCTGGACCTTCGCCTTCCCGCTGCTCACCGCGCTCATTCTCGGGCTCGCCTTCCGCGCGCGGGGGCTGCCGGAGCTCACCGTCGCCGTCGTGGAGGGACCGCAAGCGGAGGTATTCGCCGCACGGCTCGAGGCCTCCGCGGACCTGCGGGCCATGCGCCTGCCCCGGGCCGAGGCATTCGACGCGCTGAGGAAAGGCCAGGCGGCGCTGGTGTTGGTGCCCGGCGAGCCCCCGGACATCTTCGTCGACTCCCTGCAGCCGGATGGGCGCACGGCGCGCCTGGCGGTGAGGGACGTACTCGGGCAGATGCACGGCGGTCCGGAGCGGCCCGAGGTGAGGGAGCACCCCGTGCGGGCCTCGGGACACCGCTATATCGACTTCTTCATTCCGGGGATGCTCGGCTACTCGCTCATGTCCTCGGGGCTCTGGAGCGTGGGCATGGCCATCGTGGGCATGCGGACCGGGAAGCTGCTCCGGCGGCTGTCGGCCACGCCCATGCGGCACGGCCACTTCCTGCTCTCCTTTGTGCTCTGGCGCTGCGTACAGGCGGTGGTGGAGATCCTCTTCGTCCTGGCCTTCTCGTGGCTCGTCTTCGACGTGCGGGTGTCCGGGAGCCTGGTGGCCTTCATCGTCTTCGGATTGATGGGCTCGCTCTGCTTCGGAGGGTTGGCGCTGCTGGTGGCCAGCCGCGCGCGAAACCCGCAGATGGCCAACGGCCTGACCAACCTCATCCTCCTGCCGATGACCATCCTCTGCGGCGTCTTCTTCCCGGTGGACCGCTTTCCCGCCTGGCTGCGAGGAGTGGCGCGGGTGCTCCCCCTCACCGCGCTCAATGATGGCCTGCGCGGCATCCTGCTGGATGGCACCCCCCTGGTGCTGCTGTGGAGACAGTTGCTGGTGCTGAGCCTCTGGTGCGCCGTCTCCTTCGCCGTATCGCTGCGCATCTTCCGCTGGACCTGAGTCCCAGCGGGACGCCCGACCCGGCGTCCGAGCCGCTCCGTCACAAGGAGAAGGCCTCCCAACCGGCGGGCCACTGCACGCGCTCGTAGGTGAAGCGGTGCGTGTCCTCCGCGGGCCAGGGCGCGTCCACCGGCTCCACCAGCAGATCGAAGACACCGTGGTCGAAGGGCCGGCCCGGTCCCGGGGTGCCCGGAACGATGCGCTCGCGCAGACCGCGCCCGGCCAGCTCCAGCGAGCGGTAATGACAGAACGGGTTGTTGCCCCGCTTGTCGAAGAGCACGTGCGCCTGCTGGCTGCACCCGCCCCGGCACGCCGCGGCGTACTTGCAGCTCCCGCAGTACCCCCACATGTGCGCCGTCCCCTTCTCCGTGCCGGCGTCCACGTTGAAGGTCAACTCGCGCGACTCGAGGATATCGGCCAGCGGCTGCTGGCGGATGTTGCCGCCCACGTACTCGGATGGCAGCGTGGGGCAGCCCTTGATGCCGCCATCGGCATGAATGCCGAGCACCGACAGGCCCGCATTGCAGCCCGCCCACAGCTTGCCCACGTTCGCGAAGAGCAGGTCGTCGTACGGGCCGAAGTAACCGATGTCATTGGCGGGCGTCAGCGCCACGAGGGACTCCTCGCGGGCCCGCAGCGCGATGCGCGCGAGCATCCGGTAGAAGTCCGGCAGCTCCGCCGGCTGCAGCAGCATCCACGCGTTGTCCGAGCCATTGCCCATGGCCGAGGTGAGCTGCACCTGCCACGCGCGGATGCCGGCGTCCCTCAGCCGCTCGTAGAGCGCGGGCAGCTCGGGGGCGGACAGGCGGTTGATCTGCGTGTTGGCGCTGAAGGGCAGGCCCACCTCGCGGAAGTGGCCCAGCGTCTGGAAGCAGAAGAAGAAGGAGCGGGGCTTGCCGCGAATGCGGTCGTGCGTGGCCTCGAGGCCGTCCACCGACACGGAGACGTGGGCGATGCCCGCGTCCTTCATCTTGCGCGCCGTGTCGCGTGACAGGCCATAGCCGCCCGTCGTCATCGTGCAGCGCATGCCGGCGTCCGTGATGGCCCTGGCGATCTCGAGCCAGTCCGGACGGAGGAAGGCTTCTCCCCCCTCGATGGTGACTTCCTGGATGCCCACCTCGGCGAGCTGGCGGACCAGGTCGAGCGCCTCCTGGGGGGAGAGCTCGTCGTTGCGCTTGTCCCCCGCCCGGGAGCCGCAGTGTCCACAGGCGAGGTTGCACTTCAGGGTGAGCTCCCACACGGCATACGCCGTGCGGGGCTGGACGGCCGGAGGTGGCATGGGCGGGGGCGCGCGAACGGGAGAGGGAGACTAGCTCTCCAGGGAGAGCTCGACCGGCGGGGGCGGGAGGCCGTACCGGGCGCTCCCACCGCGCACGCCCTCGAGGGTGCTCTCGTCCAGCTCGACGACCTCGCGGGCCTTCTCCTGCTGGCGCTCGATGACCTTGCTGCGGGGGAACTTCTTCTCGACCTTCGTCGTCATGGCAGTCCCTTCCGACCGGGTAGTGGGCCTTCCAGGGTGAATGAAGGCCACACGCTCTGTCAACCCGCGAACCCCGGAAACCCGCGCCTACCAGAGGGCGCGGAAGAGGGGCACGGGGTGGGGCTTGCCCTTGAGGCGCACGGGGGGCAGCTCCTCGAAGCCGGACTCGTGGCCGGCCAGCAGCTCCACGGTGCGCTCGCCGACGAGGATTTCCCCCGGCCCCGCGAGGGCGCACAGCCGCGCGGCCACGTTCACCGAGTCGCCGATGCAGGTGTACTCGGTGCGCATGGCGCCGCCGATGTTGCCGGCCACGGCCATGCCCGAGTTGATGCCGATGCCCAGCTCGAGCGTGAGGGGACGGCCCTGGCGGGTGGTGGCCCACTCGGCCTCGGCGCGCTGGCGCAGCTCGACCATGAAGGCCATCATCATCTTCGCGGACTGCAGGGCGCGCAGCGCGTCGTCCTCGCGGAACACGGGCGCGCCGAAGACGGCCATGAGCCCGTCCCCGAGGAACTTGTCCAGCGTCCCGCCGCAGGTGAGCACCGCGTCGGACAGCCCGCCCAGCACCTGGTTGAGCACACCGACGGTCTGCTCGGGAGGCAGACTGTCCGCGAGCCCGGTGAAGTTGCGGATGTCCGCGAAGAGGATGGTGACCTCGCGCTTCTCGCCGGTGAGCACCACCGAGTCGGGGCTCTTGAGGATCTCCTCGACGACGGCGTCGGAGGTGTAGCGGGCGAAGAGCTTGCGCATCCGCTCCGTCTCGCCGGTGCGGCGCATGACGCTCTCGATGCGCGCGGCGAGCTCGTCCATGGAGGCGGACTTGTTGACGTAGTCATCCGCGCCCGCGCGCAGGCCCTTCACGCGCTCGGCGTCGTTGTCGTTGGCGGTGAGGATGATGACGGGCATGGCCCGGCTGGGGCCTTCCTTGAGGCGGCGGCACAGCTCCATGCCGTCGATGCCGGGCATGTCCAAATCGCTCAGGACGATGGCCGGCTGCACCTTGCCCACCTGCTCGAGGGCCTCGTAGGGGTCCTGGAAGCAGATGACCTCGTAGCCGAGCGACACGAGCCCGTCCTGCACGAAGGCGCAGGCCAGGGGGCTGTCGTCGACGACCATGACGCGGTGGTGGCCGCCCTCCTGGGACGGCTGGGCGCGGGCGGGAGGCTCCTGGCGGCCGGAGACGCGGTTCTGCAGGCCGAGCCCCTCGTAGAGCTGCTTGTAGGAGCAGTACCCCTGCTCGACGACGATTTCGCCCAGCTTGCGGCCGGTGCGGCGCTGGAGGGCGAGCGCCTCGTCGAGCTGGGAGACGGTGAGGTACTTGAGGCCCACGAGCAGCTCGCCCAGGGGAGGCTGCACGGGGGTGAAACCCTGGGGGGCGTTGTGCAGGCCGAGCGCCTCACCCAGGGCGTCTTGAATCTGCTCGCGGGTGACGTAGCCCAGGGAGATGAGGGCCTCGCCGAGCCGCTGGCCGTTGAGCGACTGGAGGGCGAGCGCCTCTTCGATCTGATTGGGCGTGACGATGCCGAGCTTGAGCAGGAGCTCGCCGAAGAGAGGGCTGTCAGCGCGAACCGCGGAGCGGTTGCTGCCATCGGCACGGGTCAAACGGGCATCCACCTTCGAAAAAAGTGAGTCGGGGTCCAGCGTACCCCAGGCTTCGGGGGCGAGACACATCGGAGCCAGACTCCCCCGGTGGGCCCTCTGGCAGGCAGAAGTTTTCCTGATTTCAAGGGTTTGTACCCGTGGATGCCCCCTCGCCCCCTGGGAGAGGGCTGGGGTGAGGGTATCCGTCCCCCGGGTTCCCCACCCGAGACCCTACCCACGAGCCCCACTACTCCCGGGGCAGGCTCAAGGTATCTACCCCATTCACGACGTTACGGCGTCCCGTAGGTGCCAGCGGAAGGCTCGTAGACATCAGCCCTGCCCGCGAGCACGAAGCGGAGCAGTTTGCCAGTCGCATCCAGAGAAACAGCCACGGCGTTGCGGGCATCAGCCTCGCCCCCAGTGGGCACCTGGGACATCGCATTGTTGGCGAAGCCTCCTGTGGTCACTTGAGGGTCTGCTCCACGACGCATCCGCGATGTCCCAAAGACAGGACGGGGATGAGTGGATGCCCTTCGCCACCGGGGTTCCGAGGTAATGGCCACCACACTGTCCCTGGAGAGCCGGGTAATCTGCTTCGGGCGAGGTGGCTGACGTCCCTTCGCATGAAGAAAAGGCGTCACGATGGCCAGCGTGGGTTGTAGCCGTGTCCACAGCGCATCGTGGTGAGCACCCAGCGAGGCATGGTGCGCGGCCTTGATGACCTGGACGGGCCCAGGGATGTCGTCACACACCTCCTCCCAGCCCTGGAACGAGCCCTTGCGGCAGAGAAGGTCACCCGCGAGCAACACCCGGGCCTGACCCCATTCAATCAGCAGCGCTCCACTTGCGGCATTCGGATCGAAGTGGCCAGGCTTCCTTCCCCGTTTCAGGCCTTTGAGCACACCCAACAGGGTGATCTGCGCCGTATCCAGGTCTCTCGACGCCGGTCCGCAACCCAGGATGCGGATCGGATGACCCTCCATCACTCCTTCCATGAGTTGCATCCGGTGCTGGAGCTGAAGGAACTTCGCACCGTGCTCCTGAGTGGCCAACCGCATCTCGGCCATGATGCGAGCAAGTCCCTCGACGTCATCAGGTTCGGGCGTGAGGCGACGGTCCTTCTGGGTATGCTTCAGGAACTGGAGCCAGGACCTGACATACCTGTCTCCAACATCGGGGGTCCGCCATACCCGTTCGACCCGGCCCCGGAAGGCTTCGAGCAGTCGCCCCAGGCCTCGATAGTGGTCCTCGTGGGGATGAGTCATGCAGACGAACCCAAGACGCAGGGGCTGCCCCTGACGGCCGGGCTCCCGAGACAACTCCTCCAGGAACTCCCGGACGGGGTCCAGCACCGTGGGCTCGCGGCAACCGTCGACCACGCCCACCGTGCCATCGGGGAGCACCACGACAATAGCCTCGCCGTGGCCGGGCCCGAAGACCACCACGCTCAGCGACTGGGGAGCGAGGTGACTGGGGAGGATGCGCTCTGGAATGGGCTGCGGCGGCTTGGGGACGCGCGTTCCGTCAGGGATCATCCTCACTCCGCTCCGGCTCCTCCGCCTCCAGGGAGGCCAGGAATGAGTCCAGTTCCTCCTGAGCCGCCTCGGACAGCCGGAGCGGCTCCACCTCGACCTTGCGCCGCTGCCGCCGAGCGCCCCTGCCGGGCAGCTCGACCCAGGTCCAGATACGCAGCAGGCTGCCTGGAACGGGCGGCTCTCCCTTGAAGTCGACCCTGACCAACAGCGAGGCCAGCGACTCGCGGCCACTCGGGTACTCCCAGACGAGCGCCAGGACCTCGCGCTCGTCCACCTCCTTGACCCGGCCCAGGTAGAAGGCGACCCGGCTCGGGGCCGACCGCGCGTCCGCGAGCCGCTCCCAATGGATCGGGCGTTCCAATCCGACCGCGAATCGCATGGGACGAATGTCCAGCCGCGTCCCCAGCCCGAGCGGCCGCAAGGGCCTGGGTTGGTGACGCAAAGGCCGGTGCCTGAACCGGCTGATGAATTCCGAGCACTCCACCGGCCTACACTCCTCCCAGGAAGTCCAGCGCATCCGGGGGCAGGTCCTTCAGCTCCCGGGAACGGAAGAGTTGGAGCGCCACGTCCTCCCTCACGGTCACCGCATCGAGCAGGATACCCGCCGCGTTCTCCCTCTCGAGAATGTCCTCGAGCATCCCGCGGATCTGCAGCTCATCTCCCGGGGGGATGCGGTTGACGAGGAAGCGGATTCGCGGCCGCTCCTCCGGGAGGACGAGCGACAGCCAGCGATTGGCGGCGCGGATGTCCTGATGGTCCATGCTGCCCACCACGAACGCCGTCCACTCCACGGGCGCCGCCTCCAAGCGCTCGGGCATCCCGCCCTGCTCCGCCAGGTGTTGCTTGTGCGGCTTGGACAGCCGCAGCGCCAGGCTCAGCACCGAGCGGGACAAGCCCGGGATGGTGGGAGGCGTATCCATCACGACGACGGACTCCCCCTGCTCGGGTACCAGCGCATCCAGCAGATACTCCAGCCGGTTCTCCAGGAAGCCCGAGTGGTTCTCATCGAAGACCACGGGAAGGATGCGCTCCAGGTCCGAGGGCAGGGCACTGCTGGGGATGACGCGCAGCGCCTGCTCGGGCGCGTCCTGCATGCGCCAGAGCACCGAGGCGACGGGCATCTCCCGCTGCTCGTCCCAGTCAGGGGTCGCGAAGAGCAGGAAGTCGTTGAGGAAGGGCACGCCACGGGCCTCGAAGGCCCCGGAGGATTCCGGGTCGCGCGCAATCTGCTGGCGGGCGAGGAGCTCCCGGTCATCCATCCGCTCACGGGTAGCCTCGCGGGAGTGGAAACCGGCGGGCGGCTCCAGCAGTCGCAGGGCGGAAGTGTTTCCCGGCCATGCGGGCGCCTCCAGCGGAAGCACGTCGGCGAGGCTGGTGCCGGTGAGGTCCATGTCCACCAGGGTCACCTGACGGTCTCCCCGCCGCGCCAGCCCGAGCGCCGTGAGCACGGAGAGGGTGGACTTGCCCACTCCCCCCTTCACCGAATGGAACGAGTAACACCGCAGACGTCCGCTCACTTCTCCCCCCCTCAGGAATCCAGCGACGAAGAAAGACCCAGCTTGCGCAGCTCGCGCTGCAGTTGCGAGCTGTGGCGGAAGGGAGGAACAGCAGCCGCGGCCACCACGCGCGGAAGGTAGCCAGACAGCTCCGGCCGGGAAGTCGCCGAGGCCTGTTTCAGCGCGAGCTGCGCGGCCCCCAGCCGCTCCTCCACCTTGAGACGCTCATCGCCCATCATCTCCAACAACCCCTCCATGGCGTCGCGCCACGTCCCGAGGTGCCCCCCCGCCTCGGCCGCCTTGGCGAGTGCTTCGAGCGCGCGATAGCGCCACACGGGCTCGGCCTCACGCGCCAGCGGAAGCAACCGCTGCGCGTCTTCGGGGGCGAGTTGCTCCAGCAATCCCACCGCCATCAAGGCAAGGGCCCCTCTCGAGCCCAGGCGTCCTCCCGTGGCCTGCACGACGCGCCGCCAGACCGCCGCCACTTCGGAACGGGCCGCCGAGTCGAGTCGCGAGCCCTCGGAATGAACGGCGAAGGCCACCCACGCATGGCGCTCCGGCTCCCGCTCGAAGAGGTCCAGACTTTCCCGCCGCACCTCGGGCGGCGCCTGCTCCAACCACGCGAGCCGGTGGTGGGTCATCAACCAGCGCGCCACCAGGGGAGGCGCCACATGGTGGGCACTCCAACCCAGCCCATTCTCCACCACCTCGAGGGTCTGCGGGCGTGCGCCACTTGGCGAGGCCCCCTGCTGGAAGCACCGGAGGCGTTGCTCGGCTCGCTGCTCGCCCGGGTTGAGTGTACGCAAGGCCAGCCGGCGCAAAGCCTGCACCAATGGCAGAGGGGTAGGAAGCAACTGGGGTTGGCGTGGCACCTCCTCGGGCCAGTAGTGCCGTACCACCCCCGCGACGAGTGCCAACTCCTCGAGCCGCAGCCCCTCGTCCCCCTCCCCGAAGCACTCGGGCTCGAGCACGTCCCGGCGGTTCGCCGCCGCCACGGACACCGGAGGCAACAACGCGTTCAGACGGGCGGCGATCGCCTCCTCGTCCATACCGAAGAAGGGGCTGCGGAAGGTACAGGACTGAATCCATCGAGCCAGGCTCCAGCAGCGCGCCACGTCCTGCTCGTCCCGGCGAAACACGAGGCGCGAGGCCTGGAGGAGACACGCGGTCTCGAAACGGGCCGCCGAGCGAAGCGGCAGGTGACGGGACCCGTCCTGGGGATCGGGAAAGCCGATGATGATGGAGGGCAGCAGGTCCACGCGCAGGTCGCGGCGGAGCCCATTGAGCTCGTAGGAGGGATTGGCGGCGGCCCTGTCCAGCAGCCAGGCGAGCGCGGCGCCCCGGAGGAAGACGGGGTCTCCCCGGCGGCCCTCGAGGATTTGCAGGACAGTGCCGACGTCGTCGGTCGCGGGCTTCCACCTGTCGAGCGCGAGGCCCGGAACCGCCGCGTGCAGTTCGTACCAGGAGCCCTCGCCCGGCTCGGAAGGGGCCTGGACGGGGAGTGGGCCCGCGGCCTCGAGCAGCCGCTGGGGGGAGAAGTCACAGGCGCCGATATCGCGTCTGGCGGGGACATGCCGCAGGACGGAGAAGTCCTGAACGAGCCGGCGGCCGGGACTGGAGAGCCAGGCCAGCGCCAGGGCCCGGAGGTCCGGGGTGTCGGCGCCGAGCTGCCGCCAGAGGCCCAGGTCCACGGCCCAGAGATCGGGGAACTCCTGGCGAAGCGACGGGGCGGACACGGGGGCCGCGAGGGCCTCGGCGAAGGCGGGACGGGCCCGGGCCTCGTCGCTGCCCCGCGCGCCCTCGATGAGGTAGCCCACCCGGAGGTTCGGTCCTGAAACCGGGGAGCCGGAGGCGGGGAGTGACTGCTGACGAAGGGCGGCGATGAGTCGGCGCAGCTCCTCGCCGGACCCACGGGCATCATCAGGGTCGAGTGGTGGGGCGCCCGAGAGCGGCAGAGACTGGAGGTCCCCCAACAGGGACTCCCAATCAGCCGCCTCGCCTGAGCGACGTGCGAGCTCAAGGGCGCGGCGTTCGAGGCCATCGAGGGCGTCGGTGGGCTCCTGGGGGGAGGTCATGGAGTCCCGCTTCGGGGAATGCTTCGAGTGCTATAAGGCCGTGCTCCCGAAGTACTCGGGCGGAGCGGGGCGCAAGATACCCATGAGCCGCCTCGGAGGAAAGGAAACGCACGTGGCGACGGACACGGAGAATCTGCTGGCTGAACGCTTCAGGGAGATCCGCCAGGAGTGGGACCTGAGAACGGGAGAAGCCGACACCACGGCTCAGAATCAGGCGCTCGCCCCACTACATGCCTGGCTCCGTACAGGTGTCGACGCGCCCGAGGTGGTCATCCGGGCGGTGCAGGTGCTGATGGCCGATCCCGAGCGGCCTGGCATCCACAGGCGCAAAGCCATCAACTTCGTCTTCAGGCAGATCTCCAGGTTCTGGCAGAGCGCGGGCCTCGGTGCGCAGGACGTCCTCATCTTGAAGGGGATGCTCCTGGCCTGTTGGACGGACAATCTGGTTGGTGGGCATTTCGCATTGACGCCACTGCTCGAATCGGCTTGGTCCGCGATTGAAGGCAGGCTCAGCAGAGAGAAGTACCTTGAGCAATGGCGCCACCAACAGGCTTCGCCTCCAACAGCCACTTCCTTGAACGGTCCCGAGGATACGGCCTCCGCAACGCAGCAACAGGAATGGGCCCTACTGCCCATTGCCGTACCCGACAGCGCTCAGACAATCACCCGCATACAAGAATCCGACGAGGACCGCACAGACACACTCGCCAAGCACTCTGCGTCACTTTTCAATGTGCACCAAGAGACCCTTACCAGGATCGCCAATCACCTGAATGAAGTCAGCCATATCCTCGGCGGGCTTGATGTTCGCGTATCAGCTATCTCCGACTTCACTGGTGAGACGTTAAACAAAATCATTTCATCTCGAACTGCTCAAGCCGACTTGCTGTGGTGGGGGCAAGCCCGATACTCCAGCACCAGGCGCCAACCCTACCGGCGCATCTCCGACGCATCCGAGCGGCTATGGTGGATGGCCTGGGAGAGTTCGAAACTCGCCATGGGCCTGGAGGTGGAGCCAGCGGCCAGCTTCCTCATCGAGAACCTGTACCAACTCGGCAACCAGACCGTTGACCAGAAGCGGCCCCTGAAGGAGTGGCTGTCCGATCTCATCGGTACACTCCGGCGGGTTCGCGAGAACGAGCAACACGCCGCGGCCACCTCCATGAGCGTGCCCCTGGAGAAGCTCGCGACAGAAGACCCGCTGGGCCTCCCCGTGACCTGGGCGCGCATCCAGGCCGCCCAACCCAGGCACGACCCGAGCGCCATCGAGGAGCGTCTCCGCGACAAGGTCGCCGTCGATCCGGATACCCTCATCGACCTCGGGGACTGGGCCGCCTGGATCTTCCGCGAATCCCTGCTGGACCGTCACCTCGGAGCGCGGTGATGGCGCTGCCCCCTGCCCTTCAGCCCCCGCGTTGCAACAACCCGGACTGCACCCTGCCCGAAGGCGGCCGGTGCGCCCGGCTCGCCGAGTTCCCCAATCCGCTCGCCGACTGCCCCGACCTCGCCCGGACCACCACGGCCCCCGAGCCCCCTCGCGAGACGGCCTCGCTCAGCGCCCCCTGGTCCGGGCGTCACCTCGATTCCGTCGAGGTCGAGCGCCTGTTGTCGCGCACTCCGGCCCGGCTCATCGCGGTGCTCGGACCCTACAATGCGGGCAAGACGTGCCTGCTCACCTCTTTCTTCCTCCAGCTCGCCAATGGCCAGCGGGCTTCCTTCCCCTACCGCTTCGCCTCCAGCCTCACCCTGCACAGCTTCCGCGAGCTGATGGAACGGGCCAGCCAATGGACCGGAGAGTCCGCGGAGGACATCGTCCAGCACACCACCGTCGGCGCGGACGTCCTGCGCCCCAGCAGCTTCCTGCACGTCGGGCTGCGCCCCCAGGACTTCCGGGACGAACGCCACATCGACCTGCTGCTCACCGATATTCCAGGCGAGTGGGTCAAGGACTGGACCGGGCGGGTGGATGACGTCTCCGGCAGGCGCATGGCCTTCATCCAGCGCTGTGATGCCTTCGTCGTCCTCGCGGATGCCAGCGCGCTGATGGGAGCGGCTGGAGGCCGCACGGACAACGAGACCTCCCTGCTAGTGCGCCGCATCCAGGAGATGACCCGGGACATGCGGCCGCGTCCGCCGCTGGCGCTCGTGCTCAGCAAGTTCGATCGGGTCATCCACTCCGTCCTGCCGCCCGCTCCGGAGAAGCGGACCGAACGGACCGGGTGGGGTGAGCTTTCCAACCGCCTGCGCCGCACCTGGCTCGCCCTGGAGGACGCGCGGCGCGAGCAGATGCCCTTCTCCATCTTCCCCGTCAGCGCCTTCCCCCACCGCATGGCCCAGGGCCAGCCCGTGGGCGTCATGGACCCCTTCACCTACGCCATGGAGCACGCCGACCGCCGCGCCCACAGGAAGCCCCTGCACACGCTCCCGCCCGAGGAGGCCCGGGGCTTCGCCACCCTGCGGCGCTGGAGGGACGAGCCATGAGCGACCAACACCGCATCGCCCTGCTCGGCGGTCCATCCACGGGCAAGTCCACCTACCTGGGCGCGCTCGTCGATGCGCTCCAGATGGAGAAGCTCCAGCACCTGCGGCTGGCCGGTCTGGGAGATGACGCCGTCGGCCTTCAACGGCTCGCAGATCCACTCCTCGGCGGCCACTACCCGCAGCGCACCAAGGTCACCGAGCGGCTCTCTCTAGACGCCCCGCTGCACACGGCGGGCACCTACTTCGACCCCCTCTCCTTCACCCTGCGCGCCGGGGACTACGCGGGCGAGGAGGTGGAGCGTCTCTTCCGGGATCGCATCCACGGCTGGTCCGAGGAGTGGAAGGCGCGCGCCTTCTCCAGTGGCTTCCTGCTGCTGGTACGCCCGGATACGCTCACGCGCCTGCCGCGTCCCCAGCCCACGTCCGAGCAGGATGAACGGGAGCGCTGGCGGCTGCTGCGCCATGAACCCGTGGCCGAGCCCTCCTCAGTCCGCTCCGGCCCCGCGCCGGTGGCCCCCACCAACGCCGCCGCCTACTTCGGTCCGCTCCCCGTCGAGGAAGTGCCCCCCACGCCGCGCGCCGCCCCATCGGACCCCGTCAGCGTGCCCACCGCCCTGTCCCTCATCGAGCTGCTCCAGTTCATCCGGCACGTGCGCGGACTCGCCCCCGGCGAGCGGCCCAGGGCGGCCCAGGAGCGCTTCCGCATCGCCCTGGTGCTCACCGCCTGGGACACCGTCGATTCCTCCTGGCGGCAGGCCGGTCCCGCCGCGTACCTGGCCCATCACCTCCCGCTGCTCGAGGACTACCTCTGGAGCAACTTCCTCCAGGAGGATGTCTTCCGCTTCGGCCTGTCGGCCACGGGCGGAGACCTGAATGATGCCTCCTACAGCCAGCGTTACCTGGAGGACCCCTCCGGCTTCGTGGAATGGTGGGAGGCAGCGCACGGCCCGCACCGGAGCGCGGATATCGGCATGCCCCTCTATTGGCTCCTCTTCGGCGACCGGGCGCTCGGCGCCCCCTGACGTCCCATGCCGCTGCTCGCCCAGACGCTCCATGGCTATGCGCAAGGCCACCGCCTGCTTGCCTCCGGCGGAGACCTGAACGAGCGCGAGCTCGCACTGCTCGAGCGCCTGAGTGACCTGTCCGGCTACCTGCCCACGGGCGCACGCTTCGAGAGCTATCTCACCGGCTTTCCCTGTGGCGAGCGGTACTACGCTCTCGCCTGCACCTGGCCCGACGTCGCGGCCACCCGCTCGGGCACGGTGCTCACGCATACCGTGCTGCTTTCCAACAACGAGGCCCGCGGACTCGAGGACCTCGGAGGACTCGCGGCGTTGCACCGACGGCCCCGAAGCGCCGAGGATCGGGAGCCGTACCGCGAGCCCCTACCCATGCCCGCGTTTGCGCCCGGCGCGGCGCAGCCGCCGACGCCGGGCGAGGCCCTCGCGGCGGTGGTGCTGCTCTTCGGCACCGAGGAGCGCCCCATCCTCTGGGTGGACGAGCGCCAGCCCGACGCCGTCGTCCGCTTCCTCTGGAGCGTGCTGCGCGCGGAACAGCGGGAGCGCTTCTCCTTCTGCACCTTCGCCCTGCAGCCGCGAACCCTGGAGGGCCAACCCTTCACCTTCCTCGGCATTCCACCGGCGGCACGCGGCTCCTTCCTGGAGAAGGCCAACAGTGAAGCGTGGTGGGACTCGGGGCGGCTACTCCATCCCAGGCTGGCCGGCCTGACGCAGAAGGAATGGGCGGCGCAATTCGCCCGAGAGGGCGCCACGCTCGCTCGGCGGCTGGAGACCTTCTGCCATGAGCAAGGCCTGCGCCCTCCCGCGCTCAAGGACATGCCCACGCTCCTGCGCTTCATGGAGTTGGAGCCCGCCGCCCACGAGCGGCTCGCGGCGGCCCGGTCCCGGGCAGATCTCTTCGAGCGCCTGTGGCCCGGGCTCGAGCCCACCCATCCCGCCGCCGCCCCCATCCTCCGGGGATTGCTGGAGCGGCAGGCGGACGCCACCACCGAGCCCCGCCCTCTCTGGGAGCTGACCGATTTCATCTCCAGACCCCTCGTCCGCGGACGGCTGGAGACCGATACGGGCTTCGCTGCCCAGGTGGAGCGAGTGCTCGTCCGCGAGCTGGCACGACGCTTCGAACTGACTCCCGAGCGGACGGCCGAGGAATTGCCGCAACTGCTCGCGGCCTCTGGAGCACGATGGAGTGACTCGCTGCTCGCCATCGTCCAACGCGTGCTGACCCGCGTGACCGATGCGGCCTCTCGTCTGGCCCCTCCGCTCCTGCTCAAGGCCGCGGATACGCCCTGGCCGGAGCTGATGGAAACAGCCCTGGTCTGCCTCTCTCCCCTCCAGCGCCAGCAGGCACTCGCCGAGGCCGTAAAGCGCACGGGCGTCCCTGCTCGTGAGGCACTTCTGGGGCTCGCGCAGGAGGTGGCGGGCCGCATCGACGACCCCGGTCTGCTCCTGGCCGTTGGCGGGCATCGCGGGCGTGTGCTGGACGCCCTGCACGCCATCACCCGGAGGATGTTGTCGAAGGGGGACGTCCAATCCCTCCATACACGGTTGGAGCCCGTGCTCTCACAGGTGGATGACGCCACGCGCCTGGAATGGGCCCTCGCGAGCGGGGAGCCCTCTCATCTCGCCTGGTTCGCGGCGGAGATTGGCGCACAAGCGGTACGCGCGCTGGAAACCGGCCTGGACGCGCTGGTGCGCAAGTGCAGCGGCCCCCCCAATGGAGCGCGCCTGTTGCTCCTCTATGCAGAAAAGCTGCAACGCGTGGAGCCACTCACCCAGGAGCTTCGCCAAAGGCCCGTCCTGGCACGAGCGCTCGTCGTTCTCGCACTCCAGGAGGAAGGACCTCGAATCGAGCACCTCACGCGTGTGGCCTCTGAGTCCATTCCCCCGGAGCAACTGCTCGCACCGGAGCTTCGTCAGGCCCTGCTCGACACACGCGACCAGTGGCGTGTCCGGAACCTGATGGGACGACTGGGCCCGCAGTGGCTCCGCGCCCTCTGCGAAGGCTCCCACCCTCCCGCCGAGCTGGCCTCCTGGCTCGACATCCCCATGTTGCGCCAATGGTTGCGCCAGAGCATGCGCAGCCAGCTCCTCTCCTCCACGAGCACCTCTGAGGAACATCACCTCATCCCGAGACTGGCGGCCACCCTGCGCGCCTGGCTGGACTCACCCGAGGCGTACGACCGGGACTGGATTCCCGGACTGCTGGAGTACCTGGTGTGGAACGCCTCGGCCCGGGAGTTGGACCCGGCCTGTGAGAATCTGGCACACGTCCTGCGCCAGCTCCCCCCACGGTGCCTGGACGACCACCTGGCCAGCAAACTCCTGGCCCTCGTGGAGCGCACCCGCCCCTCCTCGGGCTGGCACATCGTCGAGCTCGTCTTCTCCCGCATTCACGCCCGGCTGCTCGAAGACGAGAAGTCCCTGCTTGGCGCATTGGCCTCCCTCCTCACCGGCAAGGACTGGGACAGGGCCAAGCAGTTGCGGCAATGGCTCGTCGATACCTACGTCTCCCTCCACTGGCCTCCCGAGAGCTTCCTGCGCAGCCTGAGGGGCGACCCCCCCCTCTTCTTCAGACTGGCGCATCGGGCCGCACGCACGCCCGCGGGCATGGACTTCCTGCGCCGCCTCCCCTCCGCGCTCGACGCCGCGCCCGAGCTGGCCTCGCGCTGGCGCCGCCCCATCGAGGAAGTACTCGCCAACCCGCACCGCCCGATCGACTTCGAGTGAGCCGTCCTACTCCCGGGGCAGCTCCACGGTGAACGTGGACCCCTCCCCGGGAGCGCTGCGCACCAGGATGTGACCCCCGTGGGATTCAACAATCTCCCGTGAAATCCACAACCCGAGCCCCAGCCCGTTGAACTGCTGGCCATTCACGGCGCGCTCGAAGCGCTCGAAGATGCGGGCCTGGTCCTCGGGAGCGATGCCAATCCCGTTGTCCTTCACCACCAGCCGGGCCCGTCCATCCATCCCCGGCTCCACGCGCACCTCCACGGGCTGGCCGCGCCCGTACTTGGCCGCGTTGGACAGCAGGTTGCCCACCACCTGCTCCAGGCGCACCCGGTCCCAGCGGCCGGGCACGGCGGCATCGGCCTGCAGCTTCACCTCGCTGCCGGTGCGGGCGAGCGCCTCGGACATACGCCCCACCGTGTCGCGCGTGAGCGCCGCCAGGTCCACCTCCTCGCGCTCCAGCTTCAGCCGGCCCGCGGTGATGCGGCCCGCGTCCAGCAGCTCGTCGATGAGGGCGCCCAGCCGCTCGCTGGTGCGCTCGGCCTTCTCCACGCGCTGGGCGAGTCCCGGCGTGGTGGCCACCTCGCGCGCGGTGCGCGCCAGCATTTGAATCTGCAGCCGCAGCGCGCTCAGGGGCGTCTTCAGCTCGTGCCCCGCCACCGAGAGGAAGTCATCGCGCAGGCGCACCGCCTCGGTGGCCGCGCCGTAGAGCCGGGCGTCCTCGATGGCCAGGGCCGCGCGCTCGCCGAGGCTCTGCAGCAGCATCTGGTCCTCCTCGCCATACGGACGGCCGCCGGCCACGTCCCGCACCACGCCGAGGCTGCCGAACACGCGCCCCTTCACCGTGAGCGGCACCACCAGCAGGCTCTGCGGGCCGTAGCGGTCCAGGTAGGGCAGGTACTCGGGCAGTCCACCCGAGGCGCGCGCCTCCTCCACGTCGATGTCCGGCAGCAGCACCGCGCGCCCGTTGGACACGGCGCCACCGTGAAGGCCCTCGCCCAGCTTCTGCCGCCGCGCGTGCACGGTGCCCGCCAGCAGCCAGCGCGCCTCCGGGTCCGGGTGGTGGATGGTGACGGGCTCCAGGAAGGCCCCGTCCTCGGCCATGAGCTGCAGCACGCAGCCATCCCCCAGCACCTCGGACACCTTGCGGGCAATCACATCCAACACCGCGGGCAGGTCCAGGCCGGCTTCCGCCAACAACTTGTCCACCTCCACGAGGCTGCGCAGGCGCGCGGCGTTGCGGCGGGACTCGGCCTCGGCGGAGCGGGCCTTGCGCAACAGCCGTGCGTTGTCGATGGCCATGCCCGTGCGCGCCGCGAGGTCCTCGGCCAGCGAGCGGTCCGCGTCGGTGAAGGGCGAGTGCTCGGGCCCGCGCACGAAGGACATGGCGCCCAGGGTGCGCTGGCGCGCCACCAGCGGAACGATGAGGCACGAGCCGCCCCCGGCGGGCCCCTCTCCGGGACGCGCCTCCGCCCTGCGCGTGAAGGGAGGCACCAGCCCGGTGAAGAGCTGCGAGCGCCCGGTGCGCACCACCTCGGTGATGGCCGAGGGCCGGGACCGCTCCGGAGAGTAGCTCTCAATCTTGTCATGCATCAACGAGCGCTCCGGGCGCACGTGCTGCACGGTGAGCCGCCGCAGGGCGCCGTGGTCGTCGAGGAAGTCCACCGCGCACCAGTCGGAGAAGCCGCCCACGGCGAGCCGTGCCACGCTGGCCACCGTCGACTCCCACTCCAGGGAGCCGGACAGCAGCACGCCCGCGTCGGCGAGCAACTGCAGCCGTTGCCCGGCGGCCTCGGCCTGGAGACGGGCCGCGCGCTCGTTCTCGTAGAGGCGGGCGCGCTCCATGGCCTGGGCGCACTGGCGGGCCAGTCCCAGCATGAGGGTGCGCTGCAGCTCGGTGAAGCGGCGCGCCTGGGCGAAGCCGAAGGCCAGCAGCCCCAGGTTGCGCTGCTCCACGAGCAGCGGCAGGAAGGCGAAGGCCTGGCAGGGCTGGTGCGCCATGTACACCGAGAAGACGGGGTAGCGGGCCCGCGCCTCCTCCGGGGACTCCAGCCACACCGGCACGCCCCGCGCCGCCGCGTCGTAGCCGGGCATCCCGGACATCTCCCGGGGCAGCGTGCGCACCAGGGCGAGCTCCTTCTCCGCCGTGCCCACCGCGGCCACCAGCTCCACCGAGCACCCATCCGCCGAGGCCTGGTGCACCGTGCCGCCCAGCGCGCCCACGGCGGGCACGCCCAGCTCCAGCACGGCCCGGCCCACGTCCTCGCGGGTGAGGGCGCGGCCGAAGGCCTCCGTCACCGCCTGGAAGCTGGTGAGGCGCAGCAGCTCGGCCTGCTCGGCCTCGGCGCGGGCCTGCAGCGCGGAGGTGCGCGCGGACTCCACCCACCGCCCGCGCTCGATGGCCAGCCCCGCCAGCTGCGCGTAGAGGGTGAAGCGCCGCATCTCCTCCGGGGAGAAGCCCCGCGGCTCCGGCGAGGGCCCCAGCAGCACGCCCACGCCGCCGCCGCCCGCGGCCCGCACCGGCAGGGCCAGCAGCGACGCCGCGCCCAGCCCGTCCATCACCCCGGCGAGCCCCGGCGCCAGTCCCCGCTCCGTCTGGTGGAACAACCAGGGCACGGGCTCCGGAGGCGGCGTGTCCAGCAGGCGGCGTCCGCACGCGGCCAGCGCCTCGGGGCACACGCCGGGGGTGGCCTGCGTCAGCAGCCGTCCGTCCACGTCCTGCCAGACGATGGCGGCCCGCTCCAGCCCCACTGAGGACGCGGCGCAGCGCACCACCTCCTGCAGCACGGCCAGGGCCGACGGCGCCGAGGCGAGCTGCTCCAGCGCGCGTGACATGCGCTCCACCGCCGCGACGAAATTGCTTCCGGGCACCTGCATGCCCCACCCCCCACAGGCCCGGGCGACCCCCGCACCGGGCGTGAGGTAGGAGTTTTCCACGGGTACCAGACCGCTGCCCACCACCCCCCCGCCCCGAGCGTCCGATTCAGGATAGTCAGAACTTCCAGTTTTACCCGGATGTCCGACGGCTCACGGGGCGCGCCGTCACTCGAAGACGCGGAGGACGGCGAAGAGGATCTCCAGGACGATGAGCAGGACGATGGTGAGCTCCAGGGTGAGGGAGCGGTCCGTGTCCACCTCGCCCTTGAGCAGGCTGTACGTCTGGGCCAGCAGTTGCTGCTTGCGCGTCACCGAGGCCTGCCACGCCGGAATACGCATGCGCTTGACGGAGGCCTCGTACACCTTGGCCAGGTAGAAATCGCCGATGATTTTCAGGCTGTTCTCCACGCGCTCGATGAACTCGTTGAGGTCCACCAGGGTGGCGAGCGTCTCGCGGGCCAGGGCGCGGTAGGGGCTGCGCAACAGGCCGAGGAAGCCATGGCGCCTGGCCTGCACCTCGTCGTGGATGCGGCCGATGTGCGCGTCCAGCAGGTAGTCGTAGTAGCGGAACTCGAGCAGCTGGGCGTTGGCCACTTCCAGCAGGTCCGGGATGTCGCTGGAGCCGGAGGGCTCGTAGACGAAGGCGCTGTTCCAGTCGATGACGGCCAGGTCCTCCACGGTGTAGCTGAAGCGCGACTGGGTGACGGCCTCGCGCTCGCGCGAGGACAGGGGCTTGTCGTTCACCTCGCCGAGCAGCACCCGGGCCAGGTCCGCGCGCGCCATCAGCTCCTCGGCGGAGGGGTTGCCCTGAATCCGCTCGACGAAGAGGACGGTGTAGCTCTCGTTCTGGTCCCACAGGTGCGGCCCCTGCACGGCGGGGGAGATCATCCTGCGCACGGACTCGATGAGCTCCACGGCGAGCTCCTCGAGGGCCACGCTGTCATAGAGCTCGTCGGCGAGCGAGATGAGGGGCTCGAGCGTGGTGTCCGGGGCGACGGGGACGCGCAGGATGATGGAGGCGGCGCCATGGTCGAAGAGGCGCGCCGTGACGTCCACGGTGACGGGCCCCTGGCGCAGGGCGAGCGCGCGCCGGCCCAGCTCGAAGGCCAGGGGCGGGTTGGGCAGCTGGAGGTACTGGCTGTTCTCCCGGCCGAGCTTCAGGCGGCGGGCATCCGAGGAGATGACCCGGCGGGCCTGCTCGAGGTTGATCTCCTCGGCGATATCAAAGGTGCGGTAGCAGAGGACGTGGGCCTTCTCGAAGACGAGGGGAGCGGAGGCGGCCATGGGGGGCCGTACCTTAGCCGCTCATTCGGCCCAGAGGAGGCGCAACGGAAGCTCCAGGGCGTTGAAAGGTTCGGCACGGACGGTGCTGAGGCCCGAGTGCAGGGCGGTGAGCGCGTAGCGGCGGCCGTCGAGTTGGAGCACCTCCAGGGTGCGCACCTCGGGATCCACCAGCCACACGTGGCGGATGCCCTCGCGGGCGTAGAGGGGCAGCAGGTGGGCGCGCTCCTCGGGGTGGGAGAGCACCTCGCAGACCCAGTCCGGGGCGAGCGCGATGCCGGAGGTGCCGCGGGCCATGCGCGGCAGGCGCTCGCGCCGCCAGCCGATGAGGTCCGGCGAGAGGACGCTCTGGCCGAGGTGGATTTCGAGCCCGGAGAGCAGCAGCCAGCCGCCGGAGGTGCCGCGGCCGGCGCCGTAGGTGGCGATGAGCTCGGCGCCGAGCTGCGAGGCGGCATACGCATGCAGCGCGGCCGAGCGGGAGCTGACGGGGCGCGTGGCCAGCGACAGCCCCTTGCGGCGCAGGGGAAGGGGCTCGGCCTGGGACAGGAAGGCGGTGCTCAACATGGCGGTCATGAGGAATGTCATGTTGCAGAGAGGTCTGACATCCGCCGGGCGTCGTACCGCTCTTTCCGATTTTTCCCTAATCCCCAGTTTCTTGGTTATTGAGAGCGTCGGAGAAGTCGAGCTGGGAGAGGAGGCTGTCGGTGAGGCGCTGGGCGCAGTCGGGGGCGGGGCTGGGGTGGAGGGCGCACTGGCGGCGGGCGAGGGCCTCGGGGGCGGAGGCGGCGCGCTCGAGGCGCTCGAGGTAGGGCTTCCAGTCGTCGCGGGCGAGCTGGCGCACGGGGAGGTCGGACTCCTCGACGTGGGCGGGGGCGCGGGCGGCGGCGGCCTGGGCCTTGGAGCGGTAGGACTGGAGCGTCTCGCGGGCCTTGCGAGCGGACTCGGAGAAGCCCTGGAGGGCCTGTTGAATGGCAGTCCAGTCCTTGCGCGCCCACGCATCGGCGTAGAAGCCACGCCAGGCGAACTGCCGCTGCTGACACTGGCTCTCGGTGAAGCCGTAGCCGGTGCCCATGGAGCGCTCACCGGAGGCGAGGTCCACCCAGTTGGCCTCCTCGACGGCGGCACAGGCATCGGCCATCCAGCGGTTGTAGTCGGCCTGCAAGGACATCCATTCCTTGAAGGCGGGAGGCTTGGACTTCTTGAGGGGGACGATGACCTTGTCGAGTGCCTTGTTCATGGCCTTCTTGAGGCACTCGGCGCGCTGCTGCTCCATGAACTTCATCTCGACGTTGGAGTCAGGCGTCTGCTTTGGAGGAGGACAGGCCTTGCGGGCCCAGGCGTCGACGGGACTGGGATTGGCCGCGAGAACGAGAGCGAGGGTCGGTGCGAGGAGCATGGGGCTGCTCTACCACGGCCAGGAGGGGGCCCGATGCACCCGCCTCCCGCGGTGGACACTCAGTCCTCTGGTGTATGCGGCGGGAAGACGACCGGCTTGCCCGGGCCGGGCGCATCATCGGGAAGATTGCCGATATGCCCCGGGGTGGGAATGGGCCGGTCTCCGGCCTGCCGCGTGGAATGGCCCTCGTCGTCCTCTGGAAGCGCGGGCTCGTGCTTCGGCCTGTCGTGCTCGCCCATGGTGTCTCCTCCTTTTCCTGCTCAAGCTAGGAATGGGAGCCGCCCGGGGCAGCCACGCGAGACGCCCTACCTGGGCGCCGGGGGAGCGAGCACGGTGCGCACGTCCCAGAGCTCCGGGAAGAAGCGCAGATCCAACGCCTTGCGCAGGAATCCCACGCCCGAGGAGCCGCCGGTGCCCTGCTTGAAACCGATGACTCGCATCACCGTCATCATGTGCCGGTAACGCCAGAGCTGGAAACGCTCCTCCACGTCCACCAGCTTCTCGCACATCTCGTACGCATCCCAGTGCTTCTCGGGGCTCTCGTAGATGTGGCGGAACACCTCCATCACCGCCGCGCTCTTCTCATACGGCTCGCGCCAGTCGCGCTCCACCCGGTCCGCCGGCACCGCGTGGCCCTGGCGCGACAGGTGACGCAGGAACTCGTCATACACGCTGGGCGAGTGCAGGATGCGCTCGAGCTGCGCGTGCACCCCCGGCATGTGCTTGAAGGGCCCCAGCGAGTGCTCGTCCTTGTGGCCGAGCAGGAACTCCAGCGCCCGGTACTGGTGGCTCTGGAAGCCCGAGGCCTGTCCCAGCGCGCCGCGGAACTCGAGGTACTCATTGGGCGTGAGCGTCTCCAGCACGCTCCACTGCTCGAAGAGCATCCGCTGGATGTGGCCCACCCGGGAGAAGATCTTGAACGAGGGCTCCAGGTTGTCGGCCTGGATGTAATGGATGACGGCCGTCAGCTCATGGACGAGCAGCTTCATCCACAGCTCGCTCGTCTGATGCTGGATGATGAAGAGCAGCTCATCATGGTGCGGCGGCTGCGAGCGGGGCACCTGCGCGGACAACAGACGGTCCAGCTGCAGGTAATCGCCGTACGTGGTCCGTCCGGCCAGGTCGGTGAAGATTCCGGGTTCCAGCTCGCGCTTGTTCATGATGCCCAACAATGGCGGGCCCGCCACGGGCCCGCAAGAACCGGACCCTCTCCAAGGAGCAGGGAGAGGGTCCGATTCGACTCCGGCTCGGCCGGGGTACGGCTCAGCCCGCGTTCTTGGCCTCGGCGAGCGCCTTGGCGGCGGCGCGGCCACGCGGCAGCTTGATGTCCTCGACGCTGTTGGGCTCGGCGTAGTCCACCCAGTTGTTCGGGCGGCGGTTGGTCTTCTCCAGCATGCGCAGCTTCTGGTAGTGCGCGGCGCAGTAGCCCTTGGTGCGGCTGGGCTTGCCGCAGCCCTTGATGGCGCACTCGCGGGCACCACCCTCGGCGGCCGGCTTGCGGCCGCGCTTCTTGCCACCGGACGCCGCCGGAGCGGGAACCGACGCCGCGCGAGCCGGACGGCCCGGACCCCGGCGGGCCGGAGCCGCGCCACCGCGGCTACCACCGCTCACGCCAAACAGGGGGCCCACCGCGCCCGCCAGCGGCGCCAGCTGCTCCGCCACCGTGCGGAGACGGTCGAGATCCGCCGTGCCCGCCTCCAGACGCGACACCAGGTCACGCAGCGGCTTGATCTGCGCCTCGATCTCGTTGCGAACCATCTCCCGGAATGCCTTGTCGACCGACATGCTCGTGTTTCCTCTCTGGATGAACCGTCTCGGGGGGCGAGCCGGTCATCTGGGGGTTGTGTTCAAGGGCCTGTTCTATTCAACAGCTGCCCAGACATGACGCCACCAATACACGAGTTGTCGCTTAAAAATAAATAAAGATTGCGTCTGACGTGAAGATTGTCGCCAGCAACCAGACACACCTGAACTTCCGTTCACGCCTGAAACAGACAGACATCGGCGTGATCCGCCGGGAATACGGACCGGGCGCGGCGCATCTCCAGCCACAATTCCTCGCGTGTGGCCGCTATCTCCCGGACGAGGTCCGCTTGTTCTCGCGCATCGAGAGCCGCGGCGAGCCGGGGAAAGAGTTGGAGCTCCAGGGAGCGGACGTGGGCCACCGCCGCGTCCTCGAGGGCCATCAACCGCACCTGCCACTCGAGGCTGTCCTGGGGAAACCACTCCAGCTCGGCCATCAGCTCGTGCATGGCCAGGAGGACCTCGGCCTCCTGGAGGGCCCGCGCCTGGCCTTCCACCCGCACCACCAGGGGCTGCAGGTGACGCTCCGTGAGGCGCACGTGCAGCCAGAGCGCCTCGAGCAGCTCCTCCACCCGCTCCGGCGCTGGCGGCCCCTCCGCCCCCGGTGCCAGCGCCTCGAAGCACGCCAGCAACTCCCTCTGCTTCCCTGACAGCATCTCGAAAGGGCCCATGGCCCCACAACCATCGCCACCCCACCCGGGGCGGACAACCACCGGGCCATTTGTCCAATGTCCGAACCAATGCGTGGCAGGCAGGCGGGCGAAGGCCCTCTGTCATCCGGGCCGGGCATCTCCATCTTCCCTCCCCGTGGAAGCCACCCTGAACCCCGTGCGCCGAGCGGTCTTCCGTTTCGCCGAGACCGGCGCGGCGCTCTCCGCCCTCTACCACCGCGCCCGCCTGCTCGGCGCCGAGCACCTGCCTGCCCGGGGCCCCGTCCTGCTCGTGGGCAATCACGGGCTGTGGGGTTATGAAACGCCTGCCTTCTTTCATTTGATACATCGCGCTACAGGCCGCTACCCATTGGGCCTGGCCGAGCGAGGCTTCTTCAAAATCCCCCTGGTGAGAACCGTTCTGCCCTGGTTGGGAGGCGTCGAGGGCACCCGGGAGAATGCCCTCGCCTCCCTGGGACAGGGACACCTCGTCGTCTGTTATCCGGGCGGCGCGTGGGAGACGTTCAAGAAGCCTCGTCACCATTACACGCTGCGGTGGGAAGGCACGCTCGGCTTCGTCCGGCTGGCCGCCCAGGCGGGGGTGCCCATCGTCCCCTTCGCCGGCTTCGGCGTGGATGGCACCTTCCTCTGCCCCGAGGACGAGCGCTGGTGTGTCCCGCTCGCACCCGGTGAAAAATACCGGGTGCCCCTGGGCATGGGCCTGGGTCCCCTTCCTCTGCCCGTGAAGATGACCTTCGCCGTGGGCCCGTCCCTGGAGCCCCCTCCGGCGGATGCACCCGAGTCCCGGTTGAAACACTTCCGTGACCGGATCGCCACCCGGGTGCACCACCTCCTCATCCGAGCCTGCCATGCGTGAAGCCACCCTTCCCGCCCTGCCCCGGCTCGTCCCCGAGCCCGAGGAGATTCAGCAGGGTTATGAGCTGGCCCTCGAGCAGCGCCTGGTGCGCGGCCATCCGGTGCGGCTCTTCACCTTCCCCGGGGGCAGCCTCGACGAGTCGCGCACCGTGCTGTGCCTGCCCGGACTGGGAGCCTCGGGCCGCTCGTTCGCGCCCATGCGGCCCCTGGCGGCCGAGCGGCGGCTCCTCCTGTGGACGCCCACGCCGCAGACGCCGCTGACGCATACGCCGCTGCAGTGGAACCTCGCCGCCCTGAATCACCCGGACGCGCGGCTCCCCGAGCGCTTCGCCCTGGTGGGCTCGTCCTTCGGCAGCCTCATCTCCATCGCCTATGCGCTGGCCCACCCCGAGCGCCTCAAGGCGCTGGTGCTGGTGTCACCGGTGGCCAGCGTGCAACGCGTGCGGCGCTGGGCGCTCGCCCTGTCCACGCTGGTGCGCATGCCCAAACCCTTCGCCTACCTCTTCGCCCCCACCGTGGCGCGGGTGCTCGGCGGCCGTCACCTGCCCCCCGAGGGCCGGTCCGAAATCGTCCGCGAGGCGCGCCGCCTCTCGCCCCTGGAGCTGCTGCGGCGCCTGGAGGACATCCTCGCCGCGGACTACCTGGAGGACCTCGAGCACCTGCGCGTGCCCACCCTCATCCTCCACGGCGCCAGGGATTTGCTGGTGCCCCTCTCCTACGCCCGCGACGTGGCCGCGCGCATCCCCGGCTCGCGCCTGGAGGTCATCCGCGAGGCCAGCCACCTGCCGTACATGAGCCACACCGACGCCTTCAACGCCTTCGTCGGCGACTTCCTCGCCCCACACGGCTCGTAGGACTCCGGACAGGACTCCGAACAGGACACCCTGGACCAGGCCACCCGGCTCTCCCGCGCCGCACGGATGTTCCTCTCGCGCCGCGAGGGATTGAAGGACGTCGCCACCGAAGTCCCCGCCCTGCGCCGCATCGCCCACCGCTTCATCGCCGGAGACACCCTGGAAGAGGCCGTCTCCGCCGTGAAGGAGCGTCTGGTTCGTGATGAAGAACCTGGTGAAGGGTTAGCGCTCCACCCGCTGCCGTCCGGTGAGCCGCAGCGCGGCATCCTGCGCCGTGTGCACCAGCGCCCAGAAGGCGGACACGCCCGCCTGCGCATAGAGCATCCACGCCGGCACGCCGGCCCTGGCCAACTTGTGGATGAGCTCCAGCGCGTCTCCCAGCTCCTCGTTGGCCACGCGGGCACTCGCCCACCGGCCCCACAGCCCGAGGAAGCCCTCCACCCGCCGCACCACCGGGTTCACCGGCGCCGCGGGCTCCACCCACACGAGGCCGTCCTCCTGCCCGGGCTCCTGGGGCTCGAGCGAGGGCTCGTGGGCCTTCCGGGAGAGCTCGGCGGCCAGGACGGGACGGTGCGAGTCCGTGAGCCCATCCTCCACGTCCCCTTCCATCCCAAAGGCGCTCAGCAGGGGGAACGCCTGCCGGGGATCATACGGGTATTGGACGTTCATGACGCTCATTCAGAATGCCTCCGCCGTCTGCAGCAGGCTCAGCAGGGCCGAGCGCTGCTCCCTCGCCACCTTCCGCCCCTCCCCCGTCAACTCGTAATACCGCCTCGGACGTCCGCCTCTTTCGGGCATGGGGTCTCCCTCGAAGCTGCGCAACAACCCCTCCCGCTCCAGCGCCTTGAGCGCCGGGTACACGGACCCTTCGTTCAGGTGGATCTTCCCGTTCGTCCTCTCCCGGACCCGCTCGATGATCTCCAGCCCGAAGCCCTTCCCGCCGATCAGCGACATCAGGATGGCGGTCCGGGCGGAAATCGGAGTGTCCATGGAGCTGGAGACTAACCGGGAATTCCTGGCCTGCAACCTGAAGGTTTGAGGTTGCCCCCTCGTGACGGAAACCGGTCAGACGGGCAGGGACGCGAAGGCCGAGTCCTGGGCGAGCCCCCGCCGGGCCCGCTTGCGGCGCACCGGCGTCCAACGGGCCGGGAGGAGCTTCTCGGTGAGCACCGAGCGGCGCGAGAGCGACAGCCCGTCCTCGCAGCCCTCGTCCAGCCGCGAGCCCTCCACCTGGAAGTAGCACAGCGTGAGCTCCATCATCTCACCCCCGTCCTGCTTCCAGGACTCCATGGCTGGCACGGTATCCTCAATCCCTGAGGATTGCAACATTCCACTCCTGCTGTCCTTCATGAGGCTCCCCCCCTTTCTGGCGTGGCCCCCGACACGGGGGGTCCGACAGACGGACGCATTCAACACGCCCCCTCTGTCACAGAGACGGAGACCCACCGATTGCCTGGCGAAGACGCGGCCAGGGACGCTCGAAGAGCGGACAACCTGACCCGATGGGATGTTCCCGGCGCGGGGCTTGCCGCCCCCCGCGGATGACGATACGTGTGGACGCCTGCCATGCGCCGCGCCCTGTCCACCCTGCTCGCGCTCGCCCTCGCCCTGCTGCTGGGCGCGACGGCCGCGCGCGCGGCGGAGGACACGTCCTGCGACGACTGCCGCGAGAGCACCACTCCGTGCCCCGCCTCGTGCCTGGCTTGTCCCTGTGGCCGCATGGTGTCCCCCCTGCCCGTGGAAGCTCCCTCGCTCCCACCGGCCTGGCTGCAAGACGTGCCGGATGGATGGACGGAACCCCTTCCTCCGCCCCTCCGGTTGCACGCGCGTGACGTATTCCAGCCTCCCCGTGCCTGAAATTCAACTTCCCCTTTGTTCTTTTATTTCTGGGTTCGGGTTTCCGGGGGTTTAGCGCCTCGGAGTCCGTCCGTCCCATTCCTTTCCGCCCGGGCCCCAAGCCCTCGCGGAGGAGCAGACCATGCGTTTCTTGAAGACCCTGTGCGTCCTGGGTGGCCTCGCGGCCGCCGGATGCGCCACCACCTCCACGCCCCACGGCAACCTCAGCTCGCTGAGCGTCGCCTCCTCCCAGGACGCCGCCTTCTGCGAGCACCGCGTCCCCCAGGAGAACTGCACCCGCTGCCACCCCGAGCTCGCCCCGCGCTTCCAGGCCGCCAAGGACTGGTGCGGCGAGCACGGCGTCCCCGAGTCCCAGTGCTTCACCTGCCACCCGGACCTGTCCTTCGAGCCGCTGCCCGTGCTCGCCCCCGGCGCGGACCTGGTGAAGCTGTCCCACGAGGGCGAGGACGTGCCCGAGCTCGCCCCCCACGCCGTGCCCGGCAAGGTCACCGTCTTCGACTTCTATGCCGACTGGTGCCCCCCCTGCCGCAAGGTGGATGCCCACATGTTCCCCCTGCTCAACACGCGCGGGGACATCGCCTACCGCAAGCTCAATGTCGTCTCGTGGGACTCGCCCGTCGCGAAGCGCCACCTCGCGCAGGTGGAGAACCTTCCGTACCTCCTCGTGTATGGGAAGGACGGGAAGCTCGTGCGCGCCGTGAAGGGGTTCGACCCCGCCGCGCTGGATGCCGCCCTGGCCGAGGCGGGTGCGCGATGAGATGGGTGCCCGTCGCCGTGGGCCTGCTGGGGCTCGCCATTCCCAACCGCGCCGCCGCCTGCGCGGGTTGAAGCAATCCCAACCTCCCGGTCGGGAGGGATTCCCTGTCCACCCTTCGCGCCGGAGAAACCGGCGTCTCCCTGTCCACGCTCGCCACGTCCGTCCATGTGGTGCATCCCTCCGAGTGCCCGGACATCGGCCCCATCTGCCAGGTGCGGGACGAGCCTCCGCAGCTCCATGACCAGCACTTCACCATCGCCGAGCTGCGCGCCACGCTGGAGCACGGCATCACCGATGCCCTCGGCGTGGAGGTGCAGCTGCCCCTGCGCCTGAGCGCCACCACCGTGCGCTTCACCACGCTCGAGGGCACGCCCCTGACGCTCGACTACGAGAACATCCACCACCGCGATGAGACGCTGTTCGGTCTCGGAGATCCGTGGGTGCTGGGGCGCCATGCGTGGCGGCTCGGGGACGTGGGCCTGGCCGCGCGGCTCGGGGTGACGGTTCCGCTGGGAAATACGGTGGAGAATCCGTTCGCCCTGGGTGCCCGGGGGCTGCCGCATCAGCATGTGCAGTTCGGTACGGGCACCGTGCAGCCGTTGCTCGGCCTGGAGGCCTCGCGCTCCTGGGGGAACTGGGGCGCTCGCGTCTATGGCCAGGCACAGCTGTCCCTCGCGGAGAACCGGTTCGGATATCAGAGCGGCAGCCGCTTCGCCGCCGGGGTCTCCGCCGAGGGGCCTGTCATCGGTGCGCTGCGCTTCTCGGTCAGCGCCGATGTCGTCAACGAGCAGCCCGAACGCTGGGATGGGCTCGTCCAACAGGATGGCAACCTCGGCCGCACCGATGTCCTCGCTGGCGCGGGACTGGCGTATCCCGTGGGCGCCGTGCGGCTCGGGTTGAACCTCCGGGTGCCCGTGTACCAGCACATCATCGGACACCATGGACAGCTCACGTATCCGGGCATCCTCCAGGTGACCGCGGGCTCCACCTTCGGCGGGAATTGAGCACGGTGGTGCAGACCCTCACCCTTTCCCTCTCCCAGAGGGAGAGGGTGGGGGGCACGGTGTCTCCCGGGGTTCTGTGTGGCTGGCTTTTCAGCCTTGATGGGCTTCGTGGCCCAGGTCCTTCGCCGCCGACTCCACCGGGTCCGGACGCTTGTCCCTCATCGTCACGAACTCCTCCGCCGCCGTCGGGTGGATTCCCACCGTCGAGTCCAACTGCTTCTTCGTCACCCCACACTTCAACGCCACCGCCATCCCCTGGATGATCTCCGGCGCGTCCGCTCCCACCATGTGGAAGCCCAACACCCGCCCACCCTCGCGCTCGACGATGACCTTCATCATCGTCCGCTCGTCCCGCCCGCTCAGCGTGTGCTTCATCGGCCGGAAGTTGGACACGTATACGTCCACCTTGCCGTAACGCTCCCGCGCCTCGAGCTCCGTACACCCCACCGTCCCCACCGGCGGCTGGCTGAACACCGCCGACGCCACCCCCGTGTGGTCCATCTTCGTCGGGTTGTCGTGGAAGACAGTCTCCGCCAACGCCCGGCCCTCGGCGATCGCCACCGGCGTGAGGTTGATGCGGTCCGTCACGTCCCCCACCGCGTAGATGCTCTCCACGCTCGTGCGCGACCACTCGTCCACCTCCACCGCCCCCCGCTCGTCCAGCCGCACTCCCACCTCGCCCAACCCCAGCCCCTTCGTGTTCGGCACCCGCCCCGTCGCGTACAACACCGCGTCCACCTCGAGCGTGTCCCCCATCCGCGTCAGCAGGCTCAACGTCCCGTCCGCCCGCTTCTCGATGTCCCGGATGAACGTCTCGGGCCGGATGTCGATGCCCTTCTTGCGCATCTCCTGCGTGAGCATCGCCCGGATGTCGTCGTCGAAGCCGCGCAGCACCGTGTCGCCCCGGATGAGCATCATCACCTTCGCCCCCAGTGCGTTGAAGATGCCCGCGAACTCCACCCCGATGTAGCCCCCTCCCACGATCGCCAGCCGCTTCGGCAGCTCCGTCAGTCCCAGCGCGCCGTCCGAGGAGAGGGCGTGCTCGATGCCCGGCACCTCGGGAAGGAAGGGATGCGAGCCCGTCGCCACCAGGATGCGCTCCGCCGTGTAGCGCTGGCCATCCACCTCCACCGTGTGCCCGTCCACCACCCGGCCCCGGCCCTCGATGAGTTGGACTCCCGAGTCCTTCAACAGCCGCCGGTAGACGCCGTCGAGCCGCTCCAATTCCTTGTCCTTCGCCGCCTGGAGCTTCTTCCAGTCGAAACCGGGCTCCGAGACCGACCAGCCATAGCCGGCCGCGTCCTCGAACTCCGCGTGGAAGTGGGCACCGTAGACGAGCAGCTTCTTGGGCACGCAGCCCCGGTGCACACACGTGCCACCGATGCGGTTGTCCTCGCAGATGGCCACGCGCGCGCCATACGAGCCCGCCCTGCGGCTCGCCGCCACCCCGCCCGAGCCCGCGCCAATCGTGAACAAGTCGAAGTCGTACTGGGGCATCGCGTGTCCTCCGTGTATGCCCCCTCTCCTCCTGGGAGAGGGTTGGGGTGAGGGATAACCCGAGATGCGCCCGCGTGAATCGGCTCGCCCATTTTACCTTCAGCTTTCCGGCGAAAAACCAACGTTCCGCAAGATTCGAACTGAGCAGGATGATTCCTTCCTCTGGGGTGCTTGACAGCAACCCACGAGTTACATAACTTGATATAAGGTCAAGGCTTGACCCGGACAGGAGAGCAACCTACCGTTCTCCTCATGAAGGAGCCGTTCAACCGCAACGAAGCCAGGAAGCGCATCCAGGAGATCTGTGCCACGGGGGTCATCGAGTCCTCCCGGCACGCCAAGGAAGAGCTGGCCAAGGACGACCTGGACATGTTCGACGTCAGGAACGTGCTGCGTGCCGGAAAGATCCTGGAGGAGGCGGAGTTGGAGAACGGCACGTGGCGGTACAGAGTCCACACCGAGCGGATGGCCGTGGTGGTTGCCTTCGTGTCCGAGTCCAAGCTGAAGATCGTCACGGCTTGGAGAAAGAAGAAATGAGGTGTGAGCGCTGCGGTGCCCAGATGAAGAGTGGCCGGGAAAACTACCTCTACGACGAGTGTGGCCTGGACACCGTGACACTCATGAACGTGGAGGTCCGCCGCTGCCGCGAGTGCGGTGAGTACGAAGTCGATATTCCGCGCCTCGATGAGTTGCACCGGCTCATCGCCCAGGAGGTGGCGTCCAAGAAGACCCGCCTCACCCCGAAAGAAGTCAGGGCCCTACGCAAATATCTGGGCTTCTCCGGTGCCGACTTCGCCGAGGTCCTGGATGTCACGCCCGAGACCGTCTCGCGGTGGGAGACCGGCAAGAAGCAGATGAGCCCCGTCGCGGAGCGGGCACTCCGGCTGATGGTCTTCGTTCGCGCTCCCATCGCCGAGTATCCGCTCGAGATGCTGGCGGAGATTGCCCAGGGAGAAGCCGTTCCCCTGCGCATGAAGCTCCGCGATTCGCGGGCCCACTGGAAGGCCGAAGAAGCCGCGGCAGCGTAGAGCAGCAGGGCACTGACCGAGGCCCGCTTGTCCACCATCCGGTGCATGCCCACCTCCAGCGTACGGGCGGTGCACCGCCGGGGGTCGGTAGATGGAAGTGCTCTCGAGGCAGGCAGCCAGGCTGGCAGTGGATGGGCATGAGCACGGGCAGCACACCTGGAAGCGAGGGCTCGGCGCGGGCGTGCTTGGCACCCTGGCCCTCACTGTTTCCGAGCCCCTCCGCGACTCGCGGCTCGGGCATCCGCCTCCCTACTCGGTGAGCCACATCGCCAGACGAGCCGCTCGCGCGTGGCTCGGCGTCCGGCTGCGTCCCCGTGAAGCCCAACGGTGGGGACTCGCCATGCGCTGGCTCTACGGGCCCACGCTCGGGGTGCTCGGTGTCTGGCTCCGGCCCCTGGCCCCCGTGCCCCTCCATGGCCTCCTGCTCGGCGGCGGCGTGTGGCTCTTCGAGCGGCTCTCCTTTCCGCTCCTGCGCGTCACTCCGCCCCCGCGCACCTGGTCTCCCGCCGAGCGCCGGTGGCTCGCCCTTCAAGCCCTGCTCTTCGGCCTCGTCACCGCGTCCGCGCTCCCGCACAGGCAGGCGGACGTGCTCGCGCGTGCACGCCCGCCTTCCGAGGGATGGCTCCCCGTTGCACCCGGCGCCCCCCTCTCCCCAACTTGAACCCGTCAACGTTTCAAGTGTCCGGAGGAGCGGCGAATGTGGGCTCGCTGGTTGAACGTCATCCTGGGCTTCTGGCTGGTGTCCGCGCCTTTCGTACTCGATTACCGGCTCCAGGAAGCCCAGCTGAATGACCTGTGCGTGGGGCTGGGTGTCATGCTGCTGGCCCTCGCGGCCATCGCCATTCCCAGGCTGCGCTACGCCAACACCCTGCTCGGCGTGTGGCTCATCGTCTCGCCCTTCCTGCTGGGCTTCGGCGGCTACCGCGCCGCCACCCTCAACGACGTCATCGTGGGCCTGCTCGTCACCGCCCTGTCGCTCGTCTGGGACCACCGCGACTGGACGCCTCATCGCAGGCCCGTCACCCCCTGACGCATCGTCCATTGCCAGACGGCCGCACGACACGCTCCCCCGGCACGGCCCGGCACGGGTGTACTGCATGGACTCCCCGCCACCGGAGGAGCACCCCATGCACCCCTTCCTGAAGCCCTGCCTCATCGCGGCGAGCACCCTCGCCCTCACCGCGTGTGTCACGCTCGGCCAGCAGAAGACGGCCGCGCCCCCGCTCACCTGCGCCCCCGGCACCGTGGAGCTCATGAAGAAGCTGCGCCTGGAGCCCGGCCAGCAGGGCGCCCTGCAGCTCGAGGCCTCCCAGCCCGGAGGCCCCAACGACTACGGCGTCTACCGCCAGGGCCAGGTGACGAGCCGCCTGGAGAGCGCCGTGGGAGACCTGCCCGCGGGCACGCTCGTCTCGGGCACGCTGTGGATGGACACCGGCAAGGTCCAGGTGCGCTACACCCAGGCGAGCCTGCCCGATGGAGAGAGCCACCCCGTGTGCCTCGTGCTCGGCGCCTCGGCGCCCGGCGGCGTCTACGCCGAGGCCGGCACCACCCCCACCGCCATCACCCTGCCCAAGAGCCTCCCCTTCACCGTCGTCTCCCAGTTCGAGTGAGCGGAGCCGGGTGTTTTCCGGGGGGCATCCCTACCTTGGAAGGCAATGCCCCTGCGCATCGAAGACTACGCCCTCATCGGTGACACCCAGAGCGCCGCCCTCGTCGGGAAGGATGGCTCCATCGACTGGCTGTGCCTGCCACGCTTCGACGCCGATGCCTGCTTCGCCGCCCTCCTGGGCTCCGAGCAGCATGGGCGCTGGCTGCTCGCCCCCTCGGGAGGCATCCGCCGCGTCCAACGCCGCTACCGCCCCGGCACCCTCATCCTCGAGACGGACTTCGAGACGGACACCGGCACCCTGCGCGTCGTCGACTGCATGCCCCCGCGCGGCCGCGAGCCGGACCTGGTGCGCGAGGTGCTGTGCCTGAAGGGCCACGTCTCCGTCCACATGGTGCTCGCCATCCGCTTCGGCTACGGCAGCCGCACGCCCTGGGTCCACTCCCTCGACGGCCGCTTCTGCGCCATGGCCGGGCCCGATGCCCTCATCCTCTGCTCCGACGTGCCCCCGCGCCTGGAGGGCTCCACCCTCCGCGCCGGCTTCTCCCTCTCCGCCGGCCAGTGCGCCCGCTTCCTCCTCACCTGGTACCCCTCGCACGAGCCCGTCCCCACCTGCATCGACCCGGCCACCGCCGTGGAGAACACGGAGGCGTGGTGGCGCGAGTGGTCCTCGCACTGCACCCATGACGGCCCCTGGCGCGAGCAGGTGCTGCGCTCGCTCATCGTCCTCAAGGCCCTCACCTACTCGCCCACGGGCGGCATCGTCGCCGCGCCCACCACCTCGCTGCCCGAGGCCCTCGGCGGCGTGCGCAACTGGGACTACCGCTACTGCTGGCTGCGCGATGCCACCTTCACGCTGCTCGCCCTGCTGGACGCCGGCTACCGCGAGGAGGCCAGCGCCTGGCGCGACTGGCTCCTGCGCGCCGTGGCCGGCGAGCCCGATGAGCTTCAAATCATGTATGGCGTCGCCGGCGAGCGCCGCCTCATGGAGCAGGAGCTGCCCTGGCTCTCCGGCTACCAGGGCGCGAGCCCCGTGCGCCTGGGCAACGCGGCCGTGTGCCAGTTCCAGCTCGACGTCTTCGGCGAGGTGCTCGACTGCCTGCACATGGCCCGGCGCTCGGGGGTGCCCGCGCGCGAGGAGTCGTGGAACCTCAAGCGCCACCTGCTCGACTTCCTCGAGTCCAACTGGGAGCGCCCCGACGAGGGCATCTGGGAGGTGCGCGGCCCGCCCCAGCACTTCACCTACTCGAAGGTGATGGCGTGGGTGGCGGTGGACCGGGCCATCAAGACCGTCGAGCAGTACGGCCTGCCCGGGCCGGTGGAGCGCTGGAGGGCCCTGCGCGCGCGCATCCACGCCCAGGTGTGCGAGCGCGGCTATGACGCGGGGCGGGGCAGCTTCGTCCAGGCCTATGGCAGCCGGGAGTTGGACGCGGCGCTGCTGCTCATTCCGCAGCTCGGCTTCCTGCCGCCGTCGGACCCGCGCGTGGTGGGCACGGTGGACACCATCCAGCGCGAGCTGAGCGAGGGCGGGCTGGTGCGCCGCTATGACACGCGCCGCTCGGAGGACGGACTGCCGCCGGGCGAGGGGACATTCCTGGCGTGCTCCTTCTGGCTGGCGGACGCGCTCACGCTGCTGTGCCGGCTGGACGAGGCGCAAGCCCTCTTCGAGCGGCTGCTGTCGCTGTGCAACGACGTGGGGCTGCTCGCCGAGGAGTACGACCCGCGCACGAAGCGGCAGCTGGGCAACTTCCCCCAGGCCTTCAGCCACGTGGCCCTCATCAACACCGCGCAGAACCTCACCTCCCCGAGCTGCCCCATCACCGAGCGCCCGCGGGCATAGGGCTGGGAAGAGGTCTGCCTGGCAGGAGTATAGGAGCGCACTCGGGAGCCTGCTTCAGGTGGTGCCCCGGTGAGGGTCGGCGCTACATTGGGACCATGGCGCGTATGACCGTCTCCGATCTCCTGCACTTGAGCGTGGCCGAGCGCATCCAGCTGGCCGAAGACCTGTGGGACAGTGTCGCCGCGCACCCCGAGCAGGTGACGACCTCCGAGGAACAACTGGCGGAGCTCGAGCAGCGGCTGGCCGAGTTGGATGCGAACACCGAGGCAGGTGAGTCCTGGGATGTGGTCAAGGCACGCATTCTCGACTCCCTGTGAAACGCTCGCTGGAGATCCGGAAGCCCGCCCAGGCCGACATCACGGACGCGGCCCGATGGTGTGAACCGCACGGCCAGGCGCTCACGGGTATAGCCCTTGCCCCTCGTGCGGCGGGCCGAGCCCTGACAGGACTCCGGGGAGTGCCCATCCTCCGCGTGAACCGGCTTCACCCACGCTTCACCCACAAGGAGTCACACCATGGCCCCCTCCATTCCCGAGAAGATGAAGGCCGCGGCGCTGGATCGCTTCGGCGGCCCGGAGGTGCTCGGCATCAAGACGGTGCCCGTGCCCGACTGCGGAGACGATGAAATCCTCATCCGCGTCGAGGCGGCGGGGGTGGGCATCTGGGATCCCCTGGAGCGGGAAGGGGAGATGGTGGGGATGATGCAAGGCAAGCCCCACTTCCCCTACGTGCCCGGCACCGACGGCGCGGGCGAGGTGGTGGCCGTGGGGAAGAACGTGCGGCGCTTCCAGGTGGGGGAGCGCGTCTACGCCGCCGCCTTCCTGAGCCCCAAGGGAGGCTTCTACGCGGAATTCGCCGTGGCGAAGGAGAAGCACGCGGCGCGGATTCCCCGGGGAATGAAGGTGGAGCAGGCGGCGGCACTGGCGGCGGATGGCATCACCGCCCTGCAAGGGCTCGAGGACACCTTGCGGCTCCAGACGGGACAACGCCTGCTCGTCTTCGGCGCCAGCGGGGGAGTGGGACACATCGCGCTGCAGCTCGCCCGGCGGCTGGGAGCGCGGGTGCTGGCGGTGGCCTCGGGCGAGGACGGCGTGGAGCTGGCCCGCCGGCTCGGCGCGGAGGCGGTCGTCGAGGGGCACCACGGGGACGTGGAGAAGGCCTGCCGCGACTTCGCCCCGGACGGGCTCGACGCGGCGCTGGTGCTGGCGTGCAATGACAAATGCCTGAGCGCGCTGAAACACGTGCGCCAGGGCGGCCGCATCGCCCACCCGAACGGCGTGGAGCCACCGCCGCGGGGCTCCGGGGGCGTCGAGGTCATCGCCTATGACGGCATCCCGGGTCAGAAGGCGCTCGAGCGGCTCAACGAGCTCATCGAAGCGGGGCCGTTCCACCTGGAGATCGGCCACGTGTACGCGATGGAGGAGGCCGCCCGGGCCCAGAAGGAGGTGCTCCAGCACCACCTGGGCAAACTGACCCTGCGGATCCACTGAGCTGGGAACAGACGGCCCTGGCGCTATGGCATCTTCGCCCGGCCAGGGCCGGGCTTTTTCCGTGCGGCTCGGCCCCGCGCCTGTTCGCGCTGCCGCCGCTTGCGCTCCGCTTCGCTCTTGCGCGTATGGGCGGCGATCTCCCGGTCGATCATCCGCTCCAGCTTCCGCAGGAGCGCCTGGGGAAGAAACTCCGGGTACGTCCTGGGAAACCCCAGGTAGCCCTCATCGCTTCCCTCCCACCGGAGTGCCTCCTCCCCCCCGTTCACCAGGTCTCCAGCGGCTCGGAGGGCGAGTTGCAGCGCCTGCATCGAGTCGATCCCCCAGAGTTCGAACAGCTCCTTCTCGCCTGAGTGGACCCACTCCACGGTGCACTTGTAGTTACCGGTCTGAGAATCCCTGGCGGGTGCACGGACGCGAATGGAGGCACGCTGGCCAGAGCCATCCGCGCTCTCGAACCGGCGCTCCGCCATGATGGGCCCAGAAGGCCGGGTCCCCCGCATCAGTCGAGTCACCGTGGGCATGGCGTCAACCTCTCAGCTCCCGAAGTAGTTGGAACAAAAGCCCCGACACTGTTGCTCGCTCTCATTGGCCTTCGAGAAGCAAACGGCACGTATCGCGGGTTTCTCGATGTCATTGCAGAAGCTGATGAAGACCACGCCACCTGCGGCACAAGAATCGAGGCACCGGCTCAGATTCACCGGCCGTTTCGGCTTCTCCTCCTTCTTTCCTGGTGGCTTGCGAGGCCCTCTTTTCCCTGGGCCTGAGGCGAGGAGTGAAACCAGGGGCCATGCGGACTCTGCTGGCAGTTCGAATCCTGGCAGAGTGCAGGCCGTAATGAGCACGAGAGTGCGTGTCCAGGTCATGGCGCGTCCTTGATGGCCCAAGCTAACCCGAGAGAGTGGGTCCATGCCGAAGAACTCGCGTTACCCCATACCGGCACGCCTCCACCGGGTGGAGCAGGAGCTCGAGCGCAGCCGCTTCATCACCACGGTGGCCCCCGCGCCCACGGTGGAGGAGGCCAAGGCGTTCATCGCCCGCGTCCGCGAGGAGTTCCCCGACGCCAACCACAACTGCTGGGCGTACGTGGTAGGCCCGCCCGGCTCCACGGGCATGGCGGGGATGAGCGATGACGGCGAGCCGCACGGGACCGCGGGCCGGCCGATGCTGACGGCACTGCTCCACGGCAACGTGGGAGACGTGGCCGTCGTCGTCACCCGCTCTTCGGCGGAACGCTCCTGGGCAAGGGCGGGCTGGTGCGGGCCTATACCGGCTGCGTCCAGCAGGGGCTCGAGCACCTGCCCACCACCGAGCGCGTGAGCAAGGCCCGCCTCTTCGTCGAAATCGAGTACGCGAGCGTCGACGGCTTCCGCCGGATGCTCCCGGCCCACGAGGCGGAAGCCGTCTCCGAGGAGTACGCCGCCACCGTGGGCTACCAGCTCCTGCTCCCCGTCACCCGCGTGCAGTCCTTCCAGACCGCACTGCTCGACCTGACCAACGGGCAGGCCCTGATGGAAGTGCTCGACCCCGGGGAGTGACTGGGGAGGGGAGCACCGATGAGCGTCCGCTGGAAGAATTACCTGTGGCAGGAGCCCCTTCCGGCAACCCCGCGGGACATCGCACGGCTCGAGCAGCGCTGGGGCGTCGTGCTGCCAGAGGCCTACAAGCAGGTCATCGCGACCCACCAGGGCAGGGTTCCCATCCCGTCCACCTTCCAGGTGGGCCGAGGCAGCGATTCGATGGGCCCACTGCTCACACCCGGCACCGTCCCCCGGTGGGGCAGCACGTACTGCGCCCTCAGCATCCACGAGCAGCTCGAGCCCCTCCTGCCCGAGGGGGTGTACCCCTTCGCCACCACGCCCGGGGGGGGAGTACCTCTGCTTCGATTACCGGGACGCACCGGGCGAGCCGGGAATCGTCCTCATGACGGTGGAGGCCGACCTCCTCCCGATTGCAGCCCACTTCACGCTCTTCCTGCGGAGCCTCTACAGCAGCGAGGCTTGAGCCGCGGCCTCACTTCTTCAACGAATCACGCACATCCGGCGGCAACTCGTCGACGTCCCCATAGATGAACAACCGGCCCTTCGGCCGGGAAGGGTCAATCTCGCCGTAACGCGCGACCACCTTCGCGTTGGCGACATTGTCCTGGATGATGGCCACGCCTCGGGGAGATGACGGATCCTTCACCTGCCCACCGCTGTCGTCGACCTCGGCACAGAAGGGCATCCGGCTCCCCCCGGGAACCTCGGCCTCGTAATACCACACGGTGACCATCTCTCCCGCCGTCCAGACCTGCCCGAACAGCCGGGTCCTCTCGGGAAGCTGCTCATGGGACGAGTCCAGGTAGCCGACGACAGGACCCTCCTCCAGCCGCGTCACGCCGCGCTCGCCCCACCGCTCATCCACGAGCACCGTGAGGGAGTCCTTGGGATGGATTCCCAGCCGGGCCATGGCGTCGAGGGCCTCCCGTGGGCAGTCCTGGGGCTCGGGGGTTCCATCGGGCCGCAAGCGGACACCGGAGCAGGCGGTGAAGAGAACCGCCAGGGCGCCCAGTGCGGGCAGGTGGAGACTTCTCCTCGGGGACATGTCCATGGACCTCTGTTGGGGAATGAAATGCGAGCGCGGAGCTCAGAGCTGCGCCCCATAGTAGCAAAGCTGCCATCTGGGATCACCCGGCCCCTGGAGTTGGACTTCATAGCGTGCCTTGCTCGCGGAAGGCGGTGTCCGGGTGACGAGCACGACACGCCCACTTCCGCCGGGTGGGATGACGGATGGACGGGCACGGACGATGACGGGGAGCGACTCCCGGGTCCTGTCGTTGAGAATCGCTCCCTGCCCCAGAGTCCAGCTCTCCGTGCGGTGGCGGTTCATCACGAAGAAGACGTAGGCCGAGCGACCGGCGAGACGCACGAACCAGGCGAGTGCCCGCACATCCGCGTTCTTCACCTCGAGGGCTTTGTCCTTCACCAGATGGGAGGAAGCTTCGTCGTCGAGCAGCAGCACCGCGATGGCGACATCGACATTGAACTCGTCGTCGCGATAACGCGCGAGCTCGTCCTGGGACGAAGCGTACTGGAGCTTCAGCGCCTCATGCTCGGCGCTCACCTTCTCCAGAGCAACCCGCAGCGCCCCGGGTGAGAACGGGTGGAGGAAGACGTCCACCTGCACATCCGCCAGGGCGGGAGGGCTGGGGACGAGCACGAGGGTCAGGCCCGTGCCGTCCATCCGCCGGACCTGGAGGTGCATACGAGGCCAGAGCCATGCGCTGGCCGAGGGGTGGAGCAGCAACAGCCGGCCGGAGACGTCCAGCGACTCGAAGGGAGAGGGGCCTTTCTCCCGGAGCCGCGTCCCCGCCGGGTCGAGCTCGGACTCGAAGCGCACCACGATGGGGACGCCAGCGGAGATCCGCAGCTCGGCCATGTGACCCGGAGGAAGCTCGGAGAGGACGATGGGGCGCCACGGCGAGGGCTCCGCCAGCGTGACACGCGGCAGCAGGAGGGCCAGAAGCACGACAGCAGCGTTGGACAGGGCGAGAGCGCGGGGATGCATGCCCGGTGCGTTCTATTCCATGCACCACTTCGAAGGTAGCCCCATGGACCCGACTCACGAAATAGCCCCCCCCCTGAGCCCATGGGGTCAGGTCGAGGCGAGACAGGCCTCTTCGTAACCCCATCGCTCCTGGGCCTCACCTTCGTCCAGGGCCGTCCTCAACACCGCCAGGGAGACGGTCGGGGGAACGTCCACGGAGATCAGCCCCGGGATGTGGCTCTGCTCGATGGAGCAACCCATCTCCTGGAGCAGCGCCCTGACGGAAGGAATGTCCTTCTCGTCGTAGATGATGAGGCGAAGGGTGCTATGGCCCGAGGGGCGCACGACCTCCCGGAAACGAAGCTCCCGCTGCTCGGGTGCAGCGGAAACGATGTCGCCATGGGCAATGCCCCTGGCGAAGAAGGGGACATTGTCGATCTGGAACAGCCCCTCTCCGACGGGGAGAGCCCACAAGCCCTCGTAGTCCAAGGGAGGGTAGTCGTCTTCATCCTTCTCCAGCTTGAAGACGATCTTGACCCGCCCATCCGCGCTGGATGAGGTCACGGCGTTTCCTCCTTCTGTGGCTCCTTGCTCCCCTTCTTGAGGTTGCAGTTCCGACAGAGAACCTGGGCATTGTCCACGTCGCCAGCGCCGCCCTTGACCTTGGGCGTCTTGTGGTCGACCTGGGTCTCATTCCGCGGCGGGGTCACTCCCTTCTCGTGTTTCTTGCCCGCTACTGTCTCGACCTCACAATTCTCACAGTGGTTCGAGCCCCCGTGCGCCTCGGCATTCTTCTGCTTGACGGTCTGCTTCTGCTTCTTGGTGAAAGCCTTCCCCGCTCTGCTACTGCCTGCGAGCACCCCCTCCCCACTGACAAGACCCGAGGGTTCGGTGGAATGGTCCGCATCCACGGAGAGTGCGGTGACCGCAATGCCCGATTCCATGGGAGATGGAATCACGAACGCAGCGAGAAGAAGGCAGAGCGGGAACATGGTTGTGGACCTTGTGTGTGAAGTGGGGAGAAAGCCCGGATTTCAGAGGTCCGCCCCAACGTAGCAGAGCTGTCATGGAGAACCAGCTCGCACAAGCAAGTGCTCGACCCCGGAGAGTGACGGCGTCAGGTCGTGCCATCACTGGCGGTTGAGGAAGGCCAGCGGCCCACGGATGATGCGGGCATGACTGGATGGATCATCTCGGGACTCGTGGCCTTCGGGCTCGGTTGGCTCTTGAGGCAGAGAGATCGACAGGGCCCGACTCGCGGAGAGATCGACAACAGGAAGCTGACCCCCTTGCAGGTCTTGTACAGCTGCCTGTTGGCCTATCCCTTCTGTCTCCTCGCCGTTCTCCTCCACCGCGCACTGTCCTGAGCACCCATCAGACCCGGCTCAGGGCTGACCGGCGGTGCCGCGCTGGAGTTCCTCCAGGATGGCCGGGAGCTGCGCGTGGTCGTTGTAGGGAATGACCCGGATGTTGTACTCGCGCTCGTAGCGGTCGCGGTCGGTGTCGCTCGGGTCCTTCAGGAGCGCGTAGTGGCGGCGGGCCGCGGACTTGAATGCCTCCGCGTTCCACTTCAGCACGAGGTCCAGGTCGAGCGGGTCGTTCATCCCGTAGCCGATGAACAGGAACGTGTATCCCTGGAGCAGATGGCCCAGGACCGCCCGGTAGGACGGATTGGAGCGGACATCCCTGTACTCGCTCTCGGTCATCACCACGGTGTCGAAACGCTCCGCCGTCCCATGGACCTTGAGCAGGACATGGCGTCCGGACTCCAGGTCATTGAGCGCCAGGTCCGATTCCTTCCACGTATACGGCTGCCTGTGCCGCGCCTCCTGGAGCCGTTCGAGGAGCGGGTCGTAGTTCGTGGTCAGGATCGCGCGGACCCCCAGCCGGGCCACGGCCTGATGCGCCGCCCCGGGTGCCGCGTCCGCGGGGCGGAAGATGTCGTTGAGCGCCTTCTGGTAGTCGCGGTCGAGGGCAGCGCGCAGGGAGCCCAGGTCCGCGAGCATGAGCTCGAGACGCATGCGTCCCGTGAACAGACCGCGCCGGGTCTGGATGACCTGCGCGTCGAGCGAGTCCAGACGCGCACAGACATCGAGCAACCGGTGGGGGAGTTGCGCCCACGTGGGGAAGTTGCCCTTGACGTCGCGGCCGAGCGAGAGGCCGGAGCCGATGAAGAAGGCGAGCGATTGAGAGCGGTAGGCCTCGAGAACGGGCTTCGGGAAGGGGACACTCATGGTGGATCCAGACGCTGGCGTGTTCATGAGGGTCGGGATCCCCCTGGCAACAGCCGACTCCATTTCGAGAATCCAGACGTTCCCAAGAACGTCGCCCGCACAAACGACATCGGACGTGGCCGCGACAGAGAGGAAGGCACCCGCACCGAAGAGCGTGGAGAGGCACCGACCCGAGTCGATGTCCCACACCTTCAAGGTCTTGTCGTAGGACGCCGACACCACCCGCCGTCCGTCTGGCGTGACTGCGCAGCCGCTCACCCACCCTTCGTGCCCCCTCAGGGTTGCCAGCTCTCGCCATGTCTCCACGTGCCAGATCTTCAGCGTCCCATCCTCGGACGCCGACACCACGCGCCGCCCATCCGGCGTCACCGCGCAGCCCATCACCCAGCCCCCATGCCCCCTCAAGATAGCGACTTCCCGTCCCGTCTCCACGTCCCAGATCTTCAGCGTCTTGTCATTGGACGCCGACACCACATGCCGCCCACCCGGCGTTACCGCACAACTCCGAACCCCACCCTGATGGCCCTTCAGGGTCGCCAGCTTCCGACCTGTTTCCACCTCCCAGATCCGCAGCGTCCGATTGGCGGATGCGGCGACAACACGCCCACGAGAAATCCCCGCGCAGCCCATCTGCCAATCCCCATCGCCCTCGAGGGTGAGCAGTTCGCGACCTGTTTCCACCTCCCAGATCTTCAACGTCCCATCATCGGACGCGGACACCACACGCCGCCCATCCGGCATCATCGCGCAGCAACTCACCACCCCGCGGTGACCTTCCAGGGTGCGCACCTCTTGCCCCGTTGTGAGGTCCCACACCTTCAGCGTCTTGTCCTCGGACGCGGACACCACGTGCCGCCCGTCCGGCGTCATCGCGCAGCCATTCACCCATCCCGAATGACCCCTGGGAGTGGATGGCTCCCGTCCTGCCTCCACGTCCCAGATCTTCAGCGTCCCATCCTCGGATGCGGACACCACGCGCCGCCCCTCCGGCGTCACCGTGCAGGCCCCGACGCAACCCCCGTGACCTTTCAGGGCGAAAAGCTCTCGGCGTGTCTCCACATCCCAGATTTTCAGCGTCCCATCCTCGGACGCCGACACCACACGTGGCCCGTCTGGCAACACCGCGCAGCACCTCACCCACCCCTCATGGCCCGTCAACGTCGCCAGTTCCCGGCGCGTCTCCACGTCCCAGATTTTCAGCGTTCCGTCGTTGGACGCCGACACCACGCACCGCCCGTCCGGCAGCACTGCGCACCCACGCACCCCGCCCGTGTGCCCTTCCAGGGAGAGCAACTCCTTCCCCGTGACCCAATCCCACACCTTCAACGTCTTATCGTAGGAGGCCGAGACCACACGTCGTCCATCCGGCATCACCGCGCAGCCCATCACCCCACCGACATGGCCTCTCAGGGTTGCCAGTTCCTTCCCTGTATCCACCTCCCAGACTTTCAGTGACTCGTCATCGGATGCCGACACCATGTGCCGCCCATCCGGCATCACCACGCAGCCGTTGACCGCGGCCTCGTGGCCCCTCGAGGTGACCAGCTCCTGCCCGGTCTCCACGTCCCACACCTTCAGCGTCTTGTCCTCGGACGCGGACACCACGCGCCGCCCATCCGGCGTCACCACGCACCCCATCACCCACCCCTCGTGGCCCCTCAGGGTTGCCAGTTCCTGTCCCGTCTCCACGTCCCACACCTTCAGCGTCTTGTCGTCCGATGCCGACACCACGCGCCGCCCATCCGGCGTCACCGCGCACCCTCTCACCCAACCTCGATGTCCCTCCAGGGTGCGTTCACTGCTCCCGGCCCGAACAGGATGCCGCAAACGGAGTGCAGGGAGCCCCTCGGGGAAGTGCAGCGTCTCTTCCAACCTCGCGGCCGTCCACCCGAAGGAGCGCAGCCGATTGTAGACGACCAGGGCCAGTGCCTCCGGAACCTTCCTCAATCCATGGGACTCGGCCTGGATGGCGCGATGGAGCGCCAACGGACACTCCCTCTCCTGGGGAGTCCCCCACTCCGCGCCACTGCGCAGGTCTTCCTCGACCGCGAATACACCCGCGAGCCGGCACTTCGCCTCGAGGTAGCCCAGATCCGTGTAGAGACTGCGTGCCCTCGCCCCCGCCCCGGCCTTCAGCCAGTGCGTCACACCATGGCGCAAGGCATAGCTCCAACGGAAGTCCCGGTCCGCGGTCTCCACCGGCCAACGGCACAACTGCTCCGCCACACGCCGGTGCTCCTCCCGCTCCCGCTCGTCGCCGAGTTTCGACAGGATGAAGTTCCGGAAGGATTCATGGAAGGGCCGCCAGACCTTCTCGCGCCCCGAATGTCCCGGCTCCTCGAGGAGGAACGAGCGTGCCGCGCGCAGGAATCGCTCACCGTCCTCCAACTCCTTCCAGGAGGCCACTGCCGCCACGACCGACAAGGGCAGCGCCTCGCGGGCCACGGCCACCACCCCCAACCCCTCGAGAGCAACCTTGCGAAGCTCACCGGGCAACCTCTGAATTCGCGCCCAGCTTTCCTCGAGCAGCGCTTCCAATCCTCGTGGCAGCAGCTCGGCCCGCCGTTTCTCCACGGGTTGATCCAGCAACCACTCCGCCAGCTTCACGGCGTAGAGCACGTTGCCTTCGGCCCGCTGCACGACCTCGCTGACGAAGGCCGGCTTCACCGGCGGCACGAAGCGGGATGCCGCGTGCGCCCAGAACTGGCGCACCACGTTCTTGTTCGAGCCCGCCCATCGCTCGCCATCCAGGTCGAGGGTGCGAACTCCCTCCAATCCCTCCAGCCAGCTCAGGTATGGGTACGTGGGCCGCGAAGCACACAGCACCTTCACGCCAGGCGGCAACACGTGCGGCAGGAAACGCGGCAGCGGGTTGGAGCCGTCTGACTCGCCCTCGACCTCGTCGAGGCCATCCACCACCAGGACCAACCGCTCATAGCGTGGCTTCAGTATCTTGTCCGAAACCCGCTGCAACAACTCCAGCAGGCGCGACTCGGGCCGTGCGTCTGGCTCAGCCCACTCGGGGTAGAGCCGCTCCACCTGTGCGGCCAGGTTGCGCTTGACCACCTCGGGCCGGTCCCAGTCCTCCACGCCGCGCCGCAGGAAATGGTGCGGCGGCACCGGCCGCCCCGCGCCCTCGCGCCGCTTCAACCACTCGGTCAGCAGCGCGCTCTTGCCCATCCCCGGCCCGCCCTTGACCAGCACCCACCCGCGCGAGGGACCGCCCAGCAGGAGCGCCTCCAGCTCGGTCATCACGTCCTCTCGCCCGAGCAACTCCTCGTGGCGCCCCCGCTCCGACTGGAAGTCGATGATGTCGCTTGCCATGCCCGACCGGCATGCTACCAGAGCGCCCCCCTCAGCTTCGTGAGATCCCCTCGATGATGCCCCGCCGCATCCGGGCAGGTGCCTGCGTGCTCCTGCCCCTCATCCTCCTGGCGTGCAGTACTCCGCGCCCTGTCCCCTCCGAGCGTGTCGTACCTACCCAGGACCGGCTCCTGATCATTCGAGATGCCTCGGATGAGGCGCAGGCAGTGACCTGGCAGGAAGCATCGGAGCTCGACCGGGCCCTGCTCGCTCAAGCGCTCGTCCGGGCAAGGGAGTCAGGCCCGATAGCACTCACCGCGCGTCGCGCCAGGGACTGCGACAAAGAGCAGATCGAGTGCTTCCGACGATGCTGGAAGAGGAAGCCTCCCGATCTCATCGAGCGTGGGGGCCCAGGCCATTATTCGTACTGCCAGAACACGTGCCGTGAAGCGTATGAGGACTGCCTCAAGCTGAAAGAGCTTCACGCATTGGAGTTCACGGCCATGGATGAAGCCATTGACTGGCTGAAGCGCCATCGCCAGGAGCTACTGGTAGGAACCATCGTCACCGCGGCTGGAGTTACATTCATCGTCGTCTCCGCCGGTGCGGGCGTCCTGGTCCTCGCCCCGCTGGTGCTGATGACTCAATCGGGAAGTGTGCTGGAAGGCATCGTCTGTAGGGAATGAATATGAGTTCCAAGCTGGAAGACCTCCTGAGCTCCCTCGAAGCGCTAGCAAGGCAGCACTCCAGCGAGCCGGAAGCCGTAACCACCATCGAAACCTCGGCCAAGGCGCTCCTTTTCCTTCAACACGTTGGCCGGCTGAAGGACTTCTGGGAGTACGCCCGGGTCTTCAACACCGAGGAGGCCTGGCCGAAGCCTCTGCGCTCCTTTGGCACCCGGGATGAGGCTCTCGCCTGGCTGCGGGCTCAGGCGACTGTGCCCTACGAGGCGGTCATTGAGGTGGCAGGCGCTCGCCATAACGTCACACGCATGCGCGACGGGGAGTGGATCCTCATCCGATTCCCCACCATCGAGGAACTGGAGGCGATGGACGAGGAGTCCGAGGAGTAGGCATCCCTCCGAAGCATCAGGGCCCGGGCGCGGGCGTGGACCCGGGCGCCCAGAGCCGCCCCAGGTCCAGGGGTTCGGCGTCGAATGGCTCGGCGTGGATCACGTCCTCTCCTCCGTACCGGGCCAGCCGCCAGCCTCGCGCCCCTCGCCGGTAGACCTCCAGCGTGTGCGCCCGCGGGTCCACCAGCCACGCGTGGTTCACGCCCTCTTGATGGTAGAGCCACAGCTTTCGTCCCCGATCCAACGCAGCAGTGGATGGGGAGAGCACCTCGCAGACCCAATCGGGCGCCAGGTGGAAGAAGGGCGCATCCCTCTCGAGCAGCCCGGGTACTCGTTCGTAGCGCCAGCCCGCGAGGTCCGGCACCAACACCTGCCGGCCGAAGTGCAACTCCGGCTCGTCGAGAATCCACCAACCGCCCGGCTCCCTCTGCCCGACGCCGAAGCCTCCCAGCATCACACCGAGCCGCGAGGCCACCCACGTGTGCCACTTCGCCGGCCGTGGAAGCGCCCACAGCTCGTCGTCGATGATCTCCCCCACCCAGCCCGGTGGTAACGCCTCGATGTCCTCGTAGGTGGCTGGACGCTTTCCCCTGCCCATCCGCATTCCTCCCGCAGGCCTTCCCGCCTGACTGCTCGCATTCTACAGGAAGGTCTGACGGGAGAGGTAGGGTCCCGTGTCCCCTCAGCGTGCCGCGCGGGCCAGTCCCGCCACGCCCAGCATCACGCCGCCCACCAGCGCGGCGAGGCCCGCCGTCGCCGAGAAGCGGATCCACTTCGGCGTCGGTGGCACCGGGCCATGGGGCCCCACGCCCGCCTCCACCGGATGGAAGAGATTGCCCTCGGGCCGATGGATGGGCTCGTCCCTCATCTGCATCCGCGCGCCGAACCGACCCATGATCGCCTTGCCCACCCAGGGGGCGAGCTGGTTGAGCCACAACAGCAACCGCCCTCCGAGGAACACCGGCACCACCGTCCTCCCCGGCCGCCGCGCGCACTGCACCACCGCTCGCGCCGCCACGTCCGGGTCATACGTCGGCGGCACCGGCTTGGGCGCCAGGCCGAACATCGTCGGCGCGTGCGCGAACATGTTCGTCGCCACCGAGGGCACCAGCACGTTGGACACCTGAATCCCCGTGCCCATCAACTCCATCTCCAGACACTTCGCCCACCCCAGGGTCGCGTGCTTGCTCGCGCTGTACGCAGACAGCAGCGGCGCCGAGCCCTTCGACAACATCGACTGCACGTTGAGGATGTGGCCGCTGCCCTGTGCCTTGAAGTGCGGCAGCACCGCCCGCGCGAAGCGCATGAAGCCGAACACGTTGATGTCGAACGTCCGCGTGAGGTGCTCCCACGGCAGCTCGTCGAAGAAGCCGTACGACTGCACCCCCGCGTCGTTCACCAGGATGTCCACCCGGCCGTAGTGCGTCAGGCACTCGCGCACCACCTGCTCCACGTCCGCCTGCACCGTCACGTCCCCAGGCACGGAGATGCACTCCACGCCCTTCGCCTCCAATTCATGGCGCAGCTGCTCCAGTGCCTCCGCCCGGCGCGCGGTGATGCACAGCTTCCCCCCCGCCTCGCCCAGGCGCACCGCCGCCTGCCAGCCCACTCCACTCGAGGCCCCCGTCACGATGGCGACCTTGCCCTTCAGACCCTGGCAAGCCATGTCCTCTCCCCTGTCTTCCGGGCCCCGCGCGGGGCCTCGCTCGAGCCGCACACTCCCACCCGGGAGGATGGGAATTCCCGCCGCCTCCGCGCACCCTGTCCCCTCGTCCCTCGCCTGCCCGCCCGGGTGCCGTGGTGCCGGACAACCTCGGACGTCCACTGGTGAACGCAATCCGGTGGCATCCCGCCCCTGTCCCCATCAGGCCGGGTGAAGCTTCACAACCCATGAGCACCCTGCTCGATGCCGTCGTGGTGGGCGCCGGTCCCAACGGGCTCGCCGCCGCCATCTCCCTGGCGCGCGCGGGCCGCTCGGTGCGTGTCTTCGAGGCCGGCCCCACTCCCGGCGGGGGTGCCCGCTCGGCCGAGCTCACCCTGCCCGGCTTCGTCCACGACGTCTGCTCCGCCATCCACCCGCTCGCCGCCGCCTCGCCCTTCTTCCGCCAGTTGCCCCTCGGCGCCCATGGCCTCGAGTGGATCCACCCCGACGCGCCCCTCGCCCACCCGCTCGAGCAGGGCACCGCCGCCGTCCTCGAGCGCTCCCTCGAGGCCACCGCCCAGGGGCTCGGCCCCGACGCCGAGCGCTATGTGAAGTGGATGCGCCCCATGGTGCGCGCCTTCGACGACGTCATGGCCCAGCTCGGCGACCCGCTGCGCCTCCCCCGCCGTCCCTTCCGCCTCGCCCGCTTCGGCCTGCGCGCCCTGCGTCCCGCGCACTCGCTCGCTTCCCACGCCTTCCGCGGGCCCCTCGCGCGCGCCCTCTTCGCCGGCTCCGCCGCGCACTCCTTCTCCGCCCTGGAGAAGCCCTTCACCTCCGCCTTCGGGATTCTGTTGCTCGCCTCCGGCCACGCCGTGGGCTGGCCCTTTCCTCGCGGTGGCACGCAGAAGCTCGTGGACGCGCTCGTCAGCTACCTGCGCGCGCTCGGCGGCGAGGTGGAGACGGGCCACCGCGTGCTCAACGTGGACGAGCTGCCCCGCTCGCGCGCCGTGCTGCTCGACGTGACGCCCCGGCAGCTCGTGCAGCTCGCCGGCCACCGGTTGCCGCCGTCCTACGTGGAGAAGCTCCAGCGCTTCCGCTACGGGCCCGGTGTCTTCAAGGTGGACTGGGCCCTCTCCGGCCCCATTCCGTGGCGCGCTCCCGCGTGTGCCCGCGCCGGCACCGTGCACCTCGGCGGCACCCTGGAGGAGATCTCCGCCAGCGAGGCCGCCGTCTCTCGCGGGGAGATTCCCGAGCGCCCCTACGTGCTGCTCGCCCAGCACACGCTCTTCGATGCCAGCCGCGCGCCCGCGGGCCAGCACACCGGCTGGGCGTACTGCCACGTGCCCCACGGCTCCACCGAGGACATGACGGAGCGGATTGAAGCCCAGGTGGAGCGCGCCGCTCCCGGCTTCCGCACGCGCATCCTCGCCCGGCACACGCGCTCGCCCGCGCAGTACGAGGCCTACAACCCCAACTTCATCGGCGGAGACATCTCCGGCGGCGCCATGGAGGGCGCGCAGCTCTTCGCCCGCCCCGTGGCCCGGCTCGTCCCCTACGCCACGCCGGATCCGCGTCTGTATTTGTGCTCGGCCTCCACGCCTCCGGGGCCCGGGGTGCACGGGCTGTGCGGCTTCCTCGCCGCCCGCGCGCTGCTCGCCAGCCAGGTGTGGCGCAAGGGCTGAGAGCCAACCGAATTGAAGAACGCCAGAACCAACCTCAAGCCGTAAACCACCTCCGGCGCATTGCATGAATCACGAGGTTGGTTCCCCGCCCCGTCTCGGCCAGAAAGCCGCGTGACCGGAAAATTGACGGTCCTGCACACCTTGGTACATCGCACCGGGCACCATCAGGCAACGAGCCTGTAGCACCAGAAGCGACGAGACAAAAAATCTTGTGATTTCGGGCACTTGGAAGAAAGCCGAGCACGAGCCCCACTAGATTGACAATGTCGACTTGAAATCCGGGACCCAGATCGTTAGATCTGACTTTGTCGGAAGGGCGCGGTGGACCTATATCCTTCAGGAGGGAGCCATGCCGGACCGGGACATCTTCACTACCCTGTCACCGCCCCTGCGCGGAGCAGCACAAAGCCTCGTGCGTGCAGCATGCGGCAAGGAGCCTGAACTCCTCCCCATTGCTGAAGGGGTCAACCACCTTCTTGATGGAGGTGTTGCATCCCTTCACATGACGCTGAGGTGTCTTGCATCCCAAGCTGATGACGAGCGACAAGCGTGGTTCGAGGGATTCACCCACATCCACCGGTCCGCTTTGAACCGCGTGCACGAGCAATACGGCAAGGACTGGAAGGACGAACTCCTCTGCCAGGAAGCCATCCGTGCCTGTGGATTGGGGATCCGTGACGAGCAGTACGTCCTCCGCTGCTTCGTCATGAGCGCCATCAACTCCGCGATCATTGAAGCCAAGGGAGGAGTGGCTGACCGGCTCAACAAGAGAGGTATCCAGCTCGATGTTCAGGAGCTTGAGAGTCACCTAGCGCAACTGGTCGATACCACTGCGGCCTTGATTGCGCGGAATCCAAATTTCAAGCGACTGGGCCTCGCCTCGAAGTTCCGGAGCGAAGTGGACCTGTACGGCGAAAACCTCCTGTGAGACCCAACATGAGCACCTTCCGATATACGGTAGGAAGCTTCGGCGAAGTCCTCATGCATCCATCGGAAGGGAAGCCTCTCCGGTTGGGAAGGATACGGCTGGAGCATGAGCCACTCACTTGGTTGGGACAACTCCGCCCCGTAGCGCGCGACCTTCTCCATGTGGCAACCGCCGTCCACCATATCGATCGGCTCGCTCCACGTAACGCTCATGGAGATCAAGCGCCGCATCACCACAGCCGGCATCGGCGAATCGAGCTGGAGGTGGGCGTTGCAGAACCAGGGCATTTGAACGGGGTACGTTCCGCCTTGGAGAAGTTCCTCCATTGGTTAACTGATGACCAGTGGGCTCTGACGTTTACTCGCTCCAAAGTATGGGCTCCGCAGCAAATCGACTGGAGCATTGAGCGTCTGGTCGGAGCAGAAGAGGTCGCGCTGTTCAGCGGTGGATTGGACTCTGTCGCAGGCGCCTATACTCGCATCCAGGAACGAGGCCGCCCACTTTACCTGCTATCTTCCCTCGGCACCTCTGTGCGAGAGCATTTCCTGAAGAAGGCTCTTTGGGTTCTGCAGCTACGGAATTTGCAGCATCGGTGGATCGGCTTCCGTCACCAAATGCGCGCCGAGCAAGGCCCGCTGAAGCTTGAAACTCCCAACCGAACCAAGCAGGCCAACCATGATCTCTTCCGAGCAACTTGGTGAGCGAATCGCCCAGGCGCGCAAGCGACTGAACCAGACGCAAGAGCACTTGGCCAAGCGCATCGGCGTCGCACGCACGACGTTGGTGGCCATGGAGAAAGGGGAGAGACGTCCAACCAATGCAGAACTGCTCAGGCTCGCGCAGGAACTCTCCACTTCCCTGAACGAACTGCTCCGTGAACACACGGTCGTTGCAGACGCATCCCCCAGGTTCCGGATGGCCCCGCGGCAAGCACGGGGCGACGTGGTGGAAGAAGCCGTCGAGCGCCTCAAAGCGCTTGGACGGAAGTACGTTGAGTTGGAGCAGGTACTCTCCGTCACCCGAGCTCCGGCACCCCTTGAGGCCATCACCGCATATCGCGCCTCCAATTCACCCGTTGGGTTGGAGCCTCGTCTTGCGGCACAGGATGCTGCTGCATTCCTGCGCAGGCACCTTGATCTCGGCGATGGACCCGTGCTCGCACTTGAGTCCCTCTTGGAATTGGAAGCAGGTTTGCGCATCTTCCAGCTTCCGCTCCCCTCCGAAGTCGCCGCCATCTTCCTTTGGAGTGACACGCTGGGCGCTTGCGTCGCACTCAACCGACTTCAACCCCGGGAGCGCAGGCGGTGGTCCCTCGTCCATGAATTGGGGCATTTCCTACGCGACCGCGAAGCCGGGGATGTGCTGCCCGCGAAGTTCGAGGGTCGGCTCGATCCTTCCGAAATATTCAGTGAGACCCTGGCCGCAGAGTTCCTCATGCCCGCCACGGGAGTGCGGCGCCGCTTCGCCGAGCACTTGAGGGACAAGGGAGCCCACTTCTCCGCCGCAGACCTCATCGCCATGGCCCGATTCTACGCCGTGTCCTTTCAGGCCATGACGCTCCGTTTGGAGGAACTGCAACTTCTGTCGGCAGGCACGTACCGAAAATTGGTTCAGCGAAATTTCCGCCCGCAGGCCGCTCAGAAACAAATGGGATTGAAGCCTGTCCGGGAGAACGTCGAGCGATGGCTTCCCCAACGTTACGAAAGGCTGGCCCTGGAGGCCTACGCCCAGGAGATGCTCTCCGAGGGAGAACTCGCGAACTACCTGCATTGCGATCGGATCACGGCGCGCGAGTTGTACCTCGCGCGCCAAGTGGAGGCCACCGAGGGCGGTGAACTCGTTCTGGACCTCGGCGAAGACGTCCTCAACACCCGGGACGCGGGGTAGGTGATGTCGACGAAACAAGTCGTCATTGATGCGTGCTCGGCCATCAACATGCTGGCAACGGGGCGAGCCATCGATTTCCTCCGCGCGATGGGTTGGACGCTGCTCGTCCTCCCCGAGGTAAGGCAGGAGGCTCAGCGTCTCCGCGGTCCGCTGGACGAGGAGGGGCAGCCAACTTGGGTGCCCGCCGATTGGAGCCCACTAGAGCAGGCGGGGCTCTGCACCTTGCATCCCTCGGAGCTCATGGGGGATGCGTTCGTTGATGCCTTTGTCGACGCGGCAGCCCACCTCACCGATGTTGATGCACGCGCCGTAGCCATGGCCGGAACACTCGGGCTCCCGCTGCTTTCAGATGACGGGAAGGTACGTAGGATCTTCCAAATGCTGTACCCGTCCCTTGAGCTCCACGCCACGCTGGGAGTGATACGCGTGGCATCAGGCCAACTCGGACTGGACTCGGGATCGGTGAAGGACGTGCTACGTGCCCTCCGATGGAAGGCAAGGTTCGCTCCCCCCAAGAGTGACACCGATCGAGAGTGGTACCTGTCATATTCGACTGACTGACTCGGGACCTCCCGCCTCCACGCCTCCGGAGCCCGGGGTGCACGGGCTGTGCGGCTTCCTCGACGCCCGCGTGCTGCTCGTCCGCGAATTGTGACGCAAGGGCTGAGCGACTTCTCCCTCAGGTGGATTGGCGCGTGGAGCCATCAACATTCCGGGTTGGACGGTGCAGGTGTACGGCGTACGGCTGGAGGGGTGGGGCGGCACCGTGAGCTCGACCAGGGCCGGGCCGTTCTGGCCAGCCGGCCCATCGGTCTGGGAGATTTCTCGGGGAATTACCATGGCCCGCCCTTGGCCCCGTGGCGTGCAACCACTTGAAATCAGGTCTCATTTGCTTTAAGACTCTTCCCCGTTTACCGGGATTTTTCACTTTTTTGGGATGCGGGAGGATTCAGGGCCTCTTCCAGATAAGGACCCATGACTCCAGAATCCTCCCATCGCTCCGCGTCCCTCCCGGTGAATGACACGGCCCGCCGCGGCCCGAAGGTCGCGATCGCGCTTGGTGCCGTGGCCCTGCTGGCGGCGGTGGCGCTGCTCTCGCGTGGCTCCTCCGCGGTGGGCGGCGAGCCCGAGGCTCCCCAGGCCGCGGCCCCCCAGCCCTCGTCCACCGGCCCCGCCCACACGAAGTCCGGGCACACCGGCCCGGGCGGGCCCGTGCAGGCCGAGTCCAAGCCCAAGCAGTTCAACAGCACCGTGTGCTGGGAGGACCTGGAGCGCTTCAACGAGTCGGTGACGCTGGAGACGTTCCGCGAGTGGGCCGGGCCGCTGCTCGCGGTGAAGGATCCGCTCGTCCTCGAGTACCTCAAGGGCCGCCTGGCCGAGCTCATCGGCGAGGACGCGGGCCGGGCCGGTGAAGTGCTCGACTGGGCGCGCGAGGCCTCGCCCGCGGAGTTCAAGCTGTTCATGGGCGGCCTGCGCGGCTCCAAGGCCCTGCCGAAAATGGCCTCGCGGCTCACCGAGCTCGGGCTCGACGAGAAGCTGGACATGGGGCGGCGCGCGGGCTTCCTGGACGAGCTGCAGCGCATGCCCCGGTTGGAGCCCGCGGCGCTCGACAAGCTGTCCGCCTTCGCGCAGGACGCCGCCTCGGGCGAGGCCGGTTGGGTCACCACGCGCGCCATCGGCCGGGTGATGCAGGAGGACTTCAAGAAGTCCGGCAACTTCAAGCCCTACCTCGACAAGCTCCTCACCATCGGCACCCGGTCGGCGGACGAGCAGGTGCGCTACCTCGCGCTCGAGATGGGGATGAGCGCCGATGCGCCACTCGACACGCCTGCCATGGAGCGGCTCGGCAAGCTGCTGGCCACCGAGGGCAGCGAGGACGTCCGCATGATGGCCGCGCACGAGCTGTCCATGTCCGAGGACAAGGCCCAGGCGCTGGAGCTCTACGGCAAGAACTTCGAAATCGAGAAGGATGTCTGCGTGCGCTGGGCCCTGTTCCGCTTCGCCGCGCGCACCGCGGGCAAGGACGCGCTCCCGGTCATGGCGAACATGGCCATGACGGACCCGCGCTTCCAGGGCCTCTACCAGGAGTTCGAGAAGCTCTACGCCAGCGGCATCGTCGACTTCGGGCGCATCTGGTTCTCCCTGTCCACGGACAATCCCTTCGGCTGTCTGGACCGCCACGAGGAATGAGCTCCGGAGCCCACCCATGACACGCGCCTTCCTTCGCATGAACGTGCTCCCCACCCTGACGCTCACCGTGTGCCTGCTCGCGCCGGCCCTGGCCTTTTCGCAGCAGTCCGCCCCGCGCGACGCCCCCGCCCTCCAGGCCACGACGTGCTCGGTCGAGGGGCTGATGGACTCCATCCGCCGCGGGATGAATTCCAGGTCCGAGGCCTACAAGCTCTACCTGCGCACGCTGCTGCGCGAGTCCGCCGTCAACCTGCCGCGCGCCGAGCTCCAGGCCGCCTTCGAGCGCGAGTACGACCCCGTGATGGTGGAGCACCTGGCGGCGGCCCTGGTGGCGCGCACCGAGCGCGGCCTGGAGGACGATGCCTTCCACGTGGTGGCGAAGCGGGCGCTGGAGGACCGGGACCCCGGCCTGCGCGCCGCCACGGTCCGCGCCATGCGCCGCACCGGCGCGCTGGGGCGCAGCGGGGAGATGTTCGAGCGCCTGGTGAGAGATCCCTCGCCCGAGGTGCGCATGGAAGCGGCGGCCAACCTCGTCGAGGACACCCATCACGTCTACGGCGGGCACCATGGCCCGGCGGCGGATACCGCGGTGTCGGCGGCCGCGGCCTCGGACGACCCGAAGGTGACGGCGAAGGTGCTCGGCCAACTCATGACGGGGGAGATCAGCTCCGGCTCGGCGCGCAAGCTCGAGCGGCTGCTGGGCAGCGACTCCGCCGAGGTCCGCGCCGCGGCGTCCACCGCGCTCGGCGGCGTGCCCGCGGCGGAGATGGCCAACGCCCGTCAGGCGCTGATCGGCATGTACCGCGACGAGAAGGACCCCACCGTCCGCAAGGCCATCCTCCAGAGCATCGCCCGGCTCGGCTTCTCCGGCGCGGTGCCCGAGCTCCAGCGGTTGCGCGCTGTCGACCCGGGCATGGCGCCGGAGATCGACAGCTGGATTCGAGTCCTCAACATGAACCACCAGGATTGGAGCCTGATCCTGAGGGAGAAGCAGCGGCAGCAACAGGCTCGGTAGCGCCCCCCCCCACTGGGGCCGGTCCACCGGTCCAGAGGAACAATGATGCGTAAGACGATGAAGACGACGCTGGCGGTCCTGGCTTCCCTGGCGTTCATCCCCGCGGCCGCGACCGCCGACGTCCGGGTCGGCGCGCCCTTCCCGGGCACGGTGACGGCCACCACGTACTACTCGAGCGGCTCGTTCCACGGCGCGGTGGACCTCTCCAGCGCCAACGCCTGCGGCTACTGGGGCGTGGAGACGGGCGCGTACGGCACCTACCACTGGAACGTCACCATCAACACCACCGGCACCGTGTGCTACGGCAACGGCAGCGGCAACCAGAACGAGGTGAAGCACACCTTCGCCAACGACAAGGTCCTCCGCCAGTGGCACTTCCTCAAGACCGGCGCCTCGTACGACCGCGACTGCGACCGCTGCCAGATTGGCGACGAGGGCGGCACGGGCAACGTCACCGGCCCCCACACCCACATGCAGGTGGACCGCTACGGCAGCAACCTCACCGGCTGGTACGACGGCACCACCACCAGGGGTGAGTTCCTCAGCCGCGGCGAGACCGTCGGAAACATCGCCACGTAACCAGTAGTAACCAGGCCTGACCGGGCCTCGTGATCTCTGGGAGGCCGGGCCCGTCCGGGGCCTCCCAGCCCGTCTCATCCCCCCACTGCTTCACCACCATGACCCGGGCGGCAGGCACGGCCCGGGAGGACCTCGCCCATGACTCGAACCCTGAAGCCGCTGCTGGCGCTCGCCACACTGGCCACGCTCGCCCCCGCCACCGCCCTCGCCGTGCGCAACGTGGGCGCCCCCCTGGCCGGCACCGTGGCCGCCACCACGTACACCTCGAGCGGCGCGTACCACGGCGCCGTGGACATCGACGGCGGCACGTGCGGCACCACCCCCATCACCACGGGTGTCGCCGGCTCGCTGGCGTGGAACGTGGTCATCAACACCCCGGAGACGCTCTGCTACACGGCGCTGACGGGCCCGCAGAACGTGGCGAAGCACCTGTTCGCCGATGGCTTCACCTTCCGGCTGATGGACTTCAACCGGACGGGCCAGACGTATGACCGCACGTGCGACCGCTGCAACATCGGCGCGGCCGGCGACGCGGGCATTCCCGCCAACTCCCTGCACCTGCAGCGCGACAAGTCCGGCACCAAGGACACCTCCTGGTACGCGGGCTACGCCACCGGGGGCGAGGCCCTCTCCCTGGGCGAGCTGATTGGCGTGCTGGACTGAGCCCCCTCGAAGCCAGACCTCCCGGCTCCGCCTCTTCCCAAGTGCTGTCCCCCACGCGAGCCGGTGAAACGGCTCGAAAGGAAACACGATGCGTAACACGATGAAGATGACCCTGGCCGCGGCCCTGGCCTCCCTGGCGCTCGTCCCCGCGGCCGTGACGGCCCACACCGTCAAGTCGCCCTTCCCCGGCACCATCACCGCCACCACCTACTACCCGAGCGGCGGCTACCACGGCGCCATCGACGTCTCCAGCGGCCGCTGCAACTACTGGGGCGCCGAGACGGCCGTGGTGGGCTCCGTCTTCTGGAACGTCACCATCAACACCACCGGCATCGTCTGCGATGGCAACGGCTACGAGAACGCCAACATGGCCATCCACACCTGGGCGGACGGCTGGAAGTTCCACCAGAAGCACTTCATCAAGACGAGCGACTCGTACGACCGCACGTGCGACCGCTGCCAGGTGGGCAACGAGGGCGGCACCGGCCAGGCCACCGGCCCCCACGCCCACCTCATGCAGGAGAAGAACGGCACCAAGGACACCTCCTGGTACTCCGGCTACACCGTCCAGGGCGAGGCCGTGGACCGCAGCGAGACCCTCGGCGTCCTCGACTGAGCCGCCTCCGTCACCCACCGGGGCCCCGCGTGAGGACATGCTCCCCACGGGGGGCCTCCGTTTTTCCTGGCATTCGCTCCCTGTCCTGGAAGGCCGGGCAGCCGAAAATTCCCAAGAAATGGATGATTTAATCATTTTGTGAGATGGCGGTGAGGTCCAGGGTCTCTCTAGAGATGGAACCCCTCGATTCGGGCCCACCGCCATGACTCCCACTTCTCCGCCGCCCTCCTCCTCTTCCGCACCAGGCACCTCTAGCCGGCGCAAGCCATTGCTCGTGGCCGGAGCCGGCCTCGTAGCCCTGCTGGCCGGTGTGGCGCTGATTGGCCGCGGTGGGGAGGCGAAGGAAGGCCCGGCCGAGACGGCCCCCCCTGGCGCTCAGGCGTCCGCGAAGCAGGCCCCCGCCCAGAAGACGGGCGCCGCCGCCCAGGCCGCCGCCCCGCTGGCCCCGGGTGAGGAGGCCAAGGCCCCGCGTTTCCAGGAGACCCTCTGCTGGAAGGATCTGGAGCGCTTCAACCAGGGCGTGAACATCCACAACTTCCGCCAGTGGGCCGAGCCCCTGCTGAACTCGCGGGATGGGCTCGTCCGGGACTTCCTGAAGGAGCGCCTCACGGAGCTCATCGGCAAGGACCCGGCCCACGCGCTCGAGGTGCTGAGCTGGTCGCTCGATGCCCAGGGCAGGTCCTTCGGCGTGTACCTGACGGCGGTGCGGGACAGCGAGGCCGTCCACCAGCCGCAGGTGGCCGCGAAGCTGCTGGACATGGGCCTGGACAACGCCCTCCCCGCCGAGCGGCGCGCGGGCATCCTCTCCGCGCTGGACACGCAGAAGCGGCTGGCTCCGGCGGCGCTCGACAAGCTCACCACCTTCGCCAACGATCCCGTGTCCGGCGAGGCGGGCTGGGCCGCGGCCCGCACCATCGCGCGCGTCATGAAGCGCGAGTTCAAGCAGAACGCCAACATCACCCCCTACATGGACAAGCTGCTCACCATCGGCGCCCAGTCGCCCGACGAGCAGATCCGCTACCTGGGGCAGATGATGCCCATGCACGCCGCGCCCCTGCTCAGCGCGGAGGAGACGGAGCGCTTCGCCAAGATTCTCGTCGGCGAGGGCAGCGAGGAGGGCCGGGACGCGGCGGCCCACAACCTCTCCCTGTCCCTGGACAAGGGGAAGGTGTTGGACCTGTTCGCGAAGACCTTCGAGACCGAGCAGTCCCTGTGCGTGAAGTGGGCCCTGTTCCGCTTCTCCGCGCGCACCGCCGGCAAGCGCGCCCTGCCCGTCATGGCGAACATGGCCGTGCAGGATCCGCGCTTCCAGCCCATCTACCAGGACTTCGAGCGCCTCTACGCGAGCGGCACCCTGGACTTCGTGCGGCTCTTCAACGGCCTGCCCAACCAGGATCCCTTCAGCTGTCTCGACCGCCACGAGTGAGCCCGGGAACGACCATGACACGCACCCCTTCCTTCCCTTCCCGCCCCCTCCTGCTCGCGCTCACGCTGTGCGCGCTGCTGCCCGGCACGGCCGCCGCCCAGGTGGTGGCCCCGGGCCCCGCGCTCCAGGGCGAGCGCTGCTCCGTGGAGGGCCTGATGGACTCCATCCGCCAGGGGCTCAAGTCGAACTCGGAGGCGTACAAGAAGTACATGCGGACGCTGCTGCGCGAGTCCGCCGTCACCCTGCCGGACGGTGAGCTCCGGGCCGCCTTCGAGCGGGAGACGGACCCCGTCATGTCCGAGCACCTCGCGGCCGCCCTGGTGGCGCGCACCGAGCGCGGCGCGGACCCCGAGGCCATCAAGGCGGTGGCGAAGCGGGCCATCGAGGAGCGCGACCCGGCCCTGCGCGCCGCCGCCGTGCGCTCCATGCGCCGCACCAGCGCCCTGGAGAGCACGGACGGCGCGTACGAGAAGCTGGTGCGCGACGCCTCGCCCGAGGTGCGCCGGGAAGCCGCGACGAACATCGTCGAGGACATCCAGCAGGTCTACGCCGGCTTCCACGGCCCGGCCTCGGACGCCGCGGTGTCGGCCGCGGCCGCCTCCACCGACCCGCAGGTGACGGCGAAGATCCTCGGCAACATGGACACGCAGAAGATCAGCGCCGGCTCGGCCGGCAAGATTCAATCGCTGCTGCGCAGCGAGGATGCCGAGGTGCGCAAGGCGGCGGCCCTCGCGCTGGGCGGCGTGCCCGCGGAGCAGATGGCCAGCGCCCGGCAGTCCGTGCTCGCCCTGTACCGCGACGAGCGGGATGCCGGCGTGCGCAAGGCGCTCCTGCAGAGCATCGCCCAGTTGGGCTTCATTGGAGCGATTCCCGAGTTGCAGCGGCTGCGGAGCAGCGACCCCAGCCTGGCGCCGGAAATCGACGCGTGGATTCGAGTTCTCAGTCTGGACCTTCAGGAGTGGAACCTGATCCTGAGGGAGAAGCAGCGGCTGCAGCAGGTTCCGTAGACGTCCACCCCCCCCACGAGGGCCGTGCACCGGCTCGAGAGGAAAAAACGATGCGTAACACGATGAAGATGACCCTGGCGGCCCTGGCTTCCCTGGCGCTGGTTCCCGCGGCCGTGACCGCGCACACCGTGAAGGCGCCGTACCCCGCCACGGTGACCACCACCACGTACTATTCGAGCGGCGCGTTCCACGGCGCGGTCGACGTGTCCAGCGGCACCTGCGACTACTGGGGCGTGGAGACGGGCGTGGTGGGCTCGGTGTACTGGAACGTGTCCATCCGCACCACCACCCACTACTGCAACACGGGCAACGGCAGCGGCAACCAGAACGAGGCGCTGCACACGTGGGCGGACGGCTGGCAGTTCCGCATCTGGCACTTCAACAAGACGGCCGCCTCGGTGGACAAGACGTGCGACCGCTGCCAGGTCGGCGACGAGGGCTCCACGGGTAACTCCACGGGCGCCCACACGCACATGCAGCAGACCAAGAGCGGCACGTACGACACCTCCTGGTACTCCGGCTACACCTCCAAGGGCGAGGCCGTGGACCGCACCGAGACGCTCGGCGTCCTCGACTGATTCGAGCGGGCGTCGTCGAGCCCGGCTCATGGCCAGGGAGCGGAGCCGTCCGGTTCCGCTCTCCGGCCCCGTCGCATGAAAGGAATTCCCATGCACCACACGATGAAGAAGACCCTGGCGGCACTGGCTTCCCTGGCGCTCGTTCCCACGGCCGCGCTCGCGCTCGATGTGGTGGCGCCCCACCCCGGTACGGTGCTGACGACCACGTACTATTCGAGCGGCGCGTTCCACGGCGCGGTGGACATCAGCGGCAACTGCAACGTGGACCCGATCGACCTGCCGCTCATCGGCACCCGGAGCTGGAACTTCACCATCCGGACCACGGGCGTCGTCTGCAGCGGCAGCGGCAGCGGCAACCACAACGCCGTGTCCACCACCCTCTCGGATGGCCGGGTCCTCCGGCTCTGGCACTTCATCAAGACCGCCGCCTCCTACGACAAGACGTGCGACCGGTGCGAGCTGGGCGTCGTCGGCGGGACGGGCGCCGTCAGCACGGCCCAGACCCACATCGAGGTGGACAAGAACGGCACCAACCTCACCTCGTGGTACTCGGGTTACACCGTCAAGGGCGAGTTCCTCGACCGCGGCGAGCTGATTGGCGTCCTCTAGGAATCGAGCCCGGTTGGTTGCCCGGGGGACGAGGGGAGATCGTCCCGCGGTACAGCACCGTGCCCCCCTCGCCTCCCGCTGCCTGAAGCCCCACCTTGCTTTCGGAGTCACGTCTTCTCCGGAGGCATGTCTTGGGACTCTTCGACCTGTTCTCTCGCTGGCCGCTCCTCCGTCAGCTCCGGAACAAGGACTCCACCGCGCTCGGTGAGACGGCGATGTCCGGGCGCAGCCAGACGCTCGAGCCGCGCACCGTCCAGGCGGACACGGTCGTCCGCTCGGTCTGCCCCTACTGCGCCGTGGGCTGTGGCCAGAAGGTCTACGTCCAGGACGGCCGGATTCTCGACATCGAGGGCGACGAGGACTCGCCCATCTCCCGCGGCCGGCTGTGCCCCAAGGGCGCCGCCACCTTCCAGCTCGTCACCGGCAGCCACCGCGTGACGGACGTCCTCTACCGGCGTCCCCGCTCCATGCAGTGGGAGCGCATCCCCCTGCACAAGGCGCTCGACATGATCGCCGAGCGCGTGAAGCAGGCGCGGGATTCCACCTGGGAGTCGCACAACGACAAGGGCGAAACCGTCAACCGCACCATGGGCATCGCGCACCTGGGCGGCGCCACGCTCGACAACGAGGAGAACTACCTCATCAAGAAGCTCTTCACCGCCGGGCTCGGCATCGTCCAGGTGGAGAACCAGGCCCGAATATGACACTCGTCCACGGTGCCCGGTCTGGGCATCTCGTTCGGCCGGGGCGGTGCCACCACGTTCCAGCAGGACCTGGCGAACGCGGACTGCATCCTCATCATGGGCAGCAACATGGCCGAGTGTCACCCGGTGGGCTTCCAGTGGGTGATGGAGGCCCGTGAGCGCGGCGCCACGCTCCTCCACGTGGACCCGCGCTTCACGCGCACCAGCGCCATGGCGGATGTGCACGTGCCCATCCGCACGGGCTCGGACATCGCGTTCCTCGGCGGCCTCATCCACTACATCCTGGAGAACGAGCGCTACTTCCACGACTACGTGGTCCACTACACCAACGCGCCCGCCATCCTGCGCGAGGACTTCCAGGACACCGAGGAGCTCGACGGCCTCTTCAGCGGCTATGACCCGGAGACGGGCAAGTACGGGCCGCACACCTGGCAGTACGAGAACATGGATGGTGTGGTGCCCGCCGCGGGCCACAAGGAGATCTTCAGCGAGCCGGGCGCCGGTGGCCACGGCAAGGTGCGCGGCAAGCACATCACCGAGGTGCCCCGGGACAAGACGCTCCAGCACCCGCGCTGTGTCTTCCAGGTGCTCAAGCGCCACTACGCGCGCTACACGCCGGACGTCGTCTCGCGCATCTGCGGCGTGCCCAGGGAGCTGTTCCTGAAGGTGGCCCAGACGCTCTGCGACAACTCGGGGCGCGAGCGCACCAGCGCCTTCTGCTACACGGTGGGCTGGACGCAGCACTCGGTGGGCGTGCAGTACATCCGCGCCGCGTCCATCATCCAGCTGCTGCTCGGCAACATCGGCCGGCCCGGCGGCGGCATCATGGCCCTGCGCGGCCACGCCTCCATCCAGGGCTCCAGCGACATTCCCACCCTCTACAACCTGCTGCCCGGCTACATCCCCATGCCGCACGCGCCAGATGCGCAGCGGTTGGCTCAGTACCTGCACAACAACGAGTCCGCCAGCGGCTGGTGGAGCGAGTTCCCCAAGTACGTCGTCTCGCTCCTCAAGGCGTACTACGGCGGCGCCGCGACGAAGAAGAACGAGTGGGGCTTCCACTGGATACCGAAGCTCACCGGCGACCACTCGCACATGACCACGGTGGCCAACATGGCCGATGGCCAGGTGAAGGGCTACTTCGTCATGGGCGAGAACCCCGCGGTGGGCTCGATGAACGGGGCCCTCCAGCGCAAGGGTTTGCAGAAGCTCGAGTGGCTGGTGGTCTCGGACCTGACCCTCACCGAGACGGCCGAGTTCTGGCGCACCGCCCCCGAGGTGGTCCGCGGCGACGTGCGCCCCCAGGACATTCCAACCGAGGTCTTCTTCATCCCGGCCGCCGCGCACACGGAGAAGGACGGCACCTTCACCAACACGCAGCGCCTGCTGCAATGGCACCACAAGGCCGTGGAGGCGCCCGGCGAGGCGCGCAGTGATCTGTCCTTCCTCTTCGAGCTCGGGCGGAGGCTGAAGAAGCTCTACGCGGACTCGAAGGAGGAGAAGGACCGTCCCATCCAGGCCCTGACGTGGGACTACCCGACGAAGGGCCCGCGCGAGGAGCCCGACGCCGAGGCCGTGCTGAAGGAGATCAACGGCTGCACGGTGGCGGATGGCGAGCGGGTGTCCGGCTTCACGGAGCTGAAGGACGACGGCTCCACCGCGTGTGGCTGCTGGCTGTACTCGGGGTGCTTCGCGGACGGGGTGAACCAGACGGCGCGCCGCAAGCCGGGCCGCGAGCAGACGTGGGTGGCCTCCGAGTGGGGCTGGGCGTGGCCGGCCAACCGGCGGCTCCTCTACAACCGCGCCTCGGCGGACCTCGAGGGCCGCCCCTGGAGCGAGCGCAAGAAGTACGTCTGGTGGGACGCGCGGCAGGGCAAGTGGACGGGCGAGGACGTGCCGGACTTCATCGCGGACCGTCCGCCCTCGTACCGGGCGGACAAGGGCGACCGGGGATTGGACGTCATCTCCGGGGATGATCCATTCATCATGCAGGCGGACGGGAAGGGCTGGCTGTTCGCGCCGAGCGGGATGATGGACGGCCCGTTGCCCACGCACTACGAGCCGCTGGAGTCACCGGTCCCCAACTTCCTCTACGGGCAGCAGTGCAACCCGGCGCGGCACGAGTGGCGGCGCAAGGACAATCCCATGCACCGGGCGTGGGGGGATCCACGCTACCCGTACGTGGTCACCACGTACCGGCTCACCGAGCACCACACGGCGGGAGGCATGTCGCGCTGGCTGTCGTGGCTGAGCGAGCTGCAGCCGGAGATGTTCGTCGAGGTGTCTCCGGAGCTGGCCGAGGAGGCCGAGCTGGAGAACGGAGGCTGGTGCACGGTGTCCACGGCACGCGGGGAAATCGAATGCCGGGTGCTGGTGACGGAGCGGCTGCGGCCGTTGCAGCTCGACGGGAAGCGGGTGCACCAGGTGGGGCTGCCGTACCACTGGGGCTACACGGGACGCGTGCAGGGTGACAGCACCAATGACCTGATTGGCTTCACGGCGGACCCGAACGTCTCCATCCAGGAGTCCAAGGCCTTCACGTGCAACATCCTGCCGGGGAGGAGGAGCCAGGACCGGCGCGCGGCGTTCGGCTGGGAGCCGTGGCCGCTGCCCCCGGGCGTGGTGGAAGTGCCGAGGGACCTGGAGGGCGTCGGCCCGCCGGAGCAACCGCCGCAGGACAAGGAGTAGCGCCCCATGGGACAGAAGGGCTTCTTCACCGACACCACGCTGTGCATCGGCTGCAAGGCGTGTGAGGTGGCCTGCAAACAGTGGAATCAGCTGCCGGATGACGGCTTCCAGCTCACCGGCATGTCGTACGACAACACGGGGCACCTGGGCTCGGCGACGTGGAGACACGTGGCCTTCGTCGAGCGGCCGGTGCCGCTGCCCACGCAGACGGTGGGGCTGTTGGACTTCTCGTGGTTGATGGCCTCGGACGTGTGCAAGCACTGCCAGCGGGCCGGGTGCCTGGAGGCGTGTCCCACGGGCGCCATCATCCGCACCGGGTTCGACACGGTGTACGTGCAGCCGGACGTGTGCAACGGCTGTGGCTACTGCGTGGCGGCGTGTCCGTTCGGCGTGGTGGACCGGCGCGAGGACGACGGGCGCGCGTGGAAGTGCACGCTCTGCTACGACCGGCTGGGCGAGGACATGACGCCCGCGTGTGCCAAGGCGTGCCCCACGGCGTCCATCCAGTTCGGCGACGTGGACGAGCTGCGCGAGCGGGCGCAGCGCCGGGTGGAGCAGTTGCATGAGAAGGGGTGGGAGCAGGCGTACCTGTATGGCGCGGACGCGGAGAACCAGCCGGGCACGGGGGGGCTGAATGCCTTCTTCCTGCTGGTGGACAAGCCCGAGGTCTACAACCTGCCACCGGATCCAGTGGTGCCGACGATGAAGGGCCGGGAGGCGTGGGTGTCGGCGGGGTGGGGAGCGTTGGGGATGGCGGTGATGGCGCTCGGGGCGGTGTTGCTGGGACGGGAGGTGGTGCGTGGGTGACATCCGGCCCGAGGACCTGGAGAAGCGGCAGGACGGCCGCAACATCGACACGCGGCTGGGAACGCTGTCCGGCGAGGGCGCGCAGCAGCGGGTGAAGGACACGGACGAGGCCAATCCCTCTCGAGCGCTGTTGCGGACGAGGCCCTCGCAGTCGGGGGTGAACGCGGAGTCGCCGAGTTATTACGGGCAGCCGGCCATCAAGGAGCCGGTGTGGATCTGGAGCATCCCGCTGTACTTCTACGTGGGCGGCGTGGCGGGCGCGGCGAGCCTGCTGGGAGCGGCAGCGGAGGCCTTTGGCGGAGAGGGGCTGAGGAAGCTGGGGCACCGGTGCCGGTGGGTGGGCGCGGCGGGAGACATCGTGAGCTCGGGGCTGCTCATCCATGATTTGGGGCGGCCCGCGCGCTTCCTGAACATGCTGAGGGTGTTCCGGCCGACGTCGCCGATGAGCATGGGCTCGTGGGTGCTGGTGGGCTCGGGGGCGATGAACACCGCGTCCGTGCTGTTCGCGGGCCGGCGCGGGTGGCTGGGACGCGTGGGGGATGGCGCCGCGGTGGCGTCGGGGCTGCTCGGGATGCCGCTGGCGGGGTACACGGCGGTGCTGCTCGCGAATACGGCGGTGCCCCTCTGGCAGGCCACGCGCAAGTCGTTGCCGCTGTTGTTCGTGTCCTCGGCGGTGGCGGGCGCGGGGAGCCTGCTGGAGTTGCTGCCCCACGCGAGCCACGAGGCGAAGGTGCTCCACCTGTTCGGCACGATGGGCAAGGTGGGCGAGCTGATGACGGGCGTCGCGGTGCAGCACGAGGCCTCGGGCCTGGAGGTGCTGGAGCGGCCGCTGAAGCAAGGGGACTCGGGGAGACTGTGGAAGGCGGCCCGGGTGTGCGCCGCGGCGTCGCTCGCGCTGAGCCTGTGGCCGGGGCGGACCCGGTGGATGAAGGTGGCGGGGGCGCTGCTCGGCACGGCGGGAGCGGTTGCCACACGGTTCGCGGTGTTCCACGCGGGCAAGGCGTCGGCGAGGGATCCGCAGGCCACGTTCCAGCCGCAACGCGAGGGAATGGGCGCCGCGGAGGTGACGGGGCACACGCACGCCTCGGATGGGAAGCCGTTGAAGTACCCGCTGCCGGTGCTGCGCGAGGAGCCGAGGAGGCCGGAGCGGCCCGAGGCGGCAAGCGGGGCATGGGAGCCGGAGCTTCCCGTGACTTGAGGGCTACGAGACCTCGATCTCGAGGCCGTCATACTCGCCGGAGTGGTCCTGGGCGAGGCGCTCCAGCGCTTCGCGTGCGGAGTCGAGCTCCCGCGCCGCATCGCGCACGTGGTGCTCGACGAGTACCAGCCAGTTATTCCCATCGGCGCTCTTGCGACTCGTCACCACGTAGCCTTGCGTGAAGAGTTGAGCAGCCACCACTTTTCCGACCTTGGCCGTGGCGAAGTAGAGGTAGTGCCGGACATGGCGCGGCTTGTCCGCAGCGGGGACTCGCGGCTCTGGAGGGACGCCGATGTCCTGCTCGGGCCGCCATTCTTGCGTGAGGTAATACACCAGGGCCTCATGATTCCAGATGGAGGCGATGGGCAGACGGCGTTGCACCTCGCTGAGCTCACGGACGAGCGTTTCCCTCCTTCCCTCACAGATGAGCCAGGCCAGGACCCTGCCCTCGCGATTGCTCGCGCATTCTCGACGGTACACGGAGGGAAACACCTCTCCCCGAGGTACCGGGTGCTCCGCGGCGATCTCCACGAGACCCTGAGAGACCGCCGCACCCGCCGGGTAGAAAGTGAAGTAGGCCTCCGGAGGGTCGACCAGCGCCATGAAGTCCGCGGGCCGACTGGCGAAGAAACCAGGCAGGACGCGAATGGCATCTCCGTACTCGCGGTGCCTGCCCGTGTAATGGACATACGCCAGCCCCCGAGGCGTTCGAACCTCGAGAACGTCTCCGGGCCGGACCCGCTTGCGCCTGGTGGTCATCTCACTTCCCCGTGTAGCCGATGGTTTCGAGAAGCTCCAGCCCCCGGCGCAGTGTCGAGTCCACCGCCGTGTGGTGTCTGTTGAAAACCCTCGGCTCGCCCGTGTCCGTGCGCAGGGCACTTGTCGCCGGGTTCACGGCCCACCTCGTCTCCGTCACCCTGGGATTCCCGCTCCCCGGCTGAGCCGCTACGCTCGCGCGCCATGAGCACTCGCGCGACGAGCATCTGGGGCTGGGGGTACGCGGACAAGTTCCCCGACATCGGGACACGCCGCTCCCTCGCCGGACACGTCTCCCCCCTCCTCGGCGGCCCCTCCCTGGAGCCCCACGAGCCCGCCACCTCCCTGCGTCTCCCGCCCTCCCGTGTCGCTCCCCCCGAATCGCTCGCGGACCTGTGCTCGGTGGACGAGGCGGACCGCGCCGCGCACACCTATGGCAAGGGTTATGGGGACCTCGTGCGCGGCTTCCACGGGGACTTCTCCTCCGCGCCCGACTTCGTCGCCCGCCCCCGCTCCGAGGAGGACGTGCGCGCCGTCATGGACTGGTGTGGAGACCACCACGTGGCCCTCATCCCCTTCGGCGGAGGCACCAGCGTCGTGCGCGGTGTCGAGGCCGCCATCGGGAATGGCTTCCGTGGCGCCGTGTCCCTGGACCTGCGCCGCCTGGACCGGGTCGTCGAGGTGGACCCCATCTCGCGCTCGGCCCGCATCCAGGCCGGCGCCACCGGGCCCGTGCTCAAGTCCCAGCTCGCCTCGCACGGCTTCACCCTGCGCCACTTCCCCCAGTCCTTCGAGTTCTCCACGCTCGGCGGGTGGATCGCCACGCGCGCCGGTGGCCACTTCGCCACGCTCTACACGCACATCGACGACCTGGTGCAGTCCACCCGCATGCTCACCCCGCGCGGCCTCTACGAGACGCGCCGTCTTCCCGCCTCGGGCGCCGGTCCCGCTCCGGACAGGCTCGTGCTCGGCTCCGAGGGCACGCTCGGCGTCATCACCGAGGCCTGGGTGCGGCTCCAGTCCCGCCCCCGCTTCCGCGCCAGCGCCAGCGTCCACTTCCCCGGGTTCGATGTCGCCGTGCGCGCCGTCCGCGAGCTCTCCCAGTCCGGACTCCATCCCTCCAATTGCAGGCTCCTCGACGCGCAGGAGTCCTTCCTCAACGGTGTCGCCGAAGATGGCTCCAGCGTGCTCGTGCTGGCGTTCGAGTCCGCCGACCATCCGCTGCACGCCTGGATGGAGCGCGCGCTCGCCATCACCGTCGAGCACGGGGGTGAATGCCGCGAGGGTGCCCGCTACCGCTCCGATGAGGCGGGGGCACAGCCGCGCGCCAGTGGCGCCGCCGAGAGCTGGCGCTCGGCCTTCATCGAGGCTCCGTACCTGCAGAACGTCATGGTGAGCCTCGGCGTCATCGCGGACACGTTCGAGACGGCGTGTACGTGGGACCGGTTCGACTCGCTCCACGGTGCCATCCTCGAGGCCGTGCGCGAGGCCCTCGGGCGCATCTGCGGCGGCGGGACCGTGAGCTGCCGTTTCACCCACGTCTATCCGGATGGGCCCGCGCCCTATTACACGTTCCTCGCCCCCGCGAAGCGTGGGGGCGAGCTGGCGCAGTGGATGGCGCTCAAGCAGGCCGCCAGTGAGGCCATTTCCACGCACGGCGGCACCATCACCCATCACCACGCCGTGGGCCGGCTCCACCGCCCCTGGTACGACCGCGAGCGCCCCGAGCCGTTCGCTCTCGCCTTGAAGGCCGTGAAGGGCGCGTTGGATCCCCAGGGCATTCTCAACCCGGGTGTCCTCGTGGGGCCGTGATCGACGAGGCGCCCGCTACTCTTCGTAGGTGACCTGGACGGACTCCCCCCGGATGAAGGCCTCGAGCTCCTTCCGGCTGGAGACCATGAAGGCGGAGAAGGTGGCCTCCGTGCCGTCTTCGATCGTCTCGCTGTCCCCAGTACGGCTCGTGAGAGACGGGGCACAGGTCAGGAGCTTTCGGATGCCGCCATATACCTGTTTCGCCGGTCTGCCGTTCCAGGTCAGGGTGCCATCGTCATCCCCTTCCTCCAGCCTGCCGAAGTACTCCGCCTTGCGCCGCGCCTCGGCGCTGTCGGGCGCATCAATCAGGTAGACGTTCTCCCAGATGTAGAAGTCGTCCTGCGGCTCATCCTTGAGCTGGAAGTACATGACGACGCTGGCCGCGTACCATGCCATCGGGCCCTTCTCCTTCTCCGTCAGAAGTCGTTGGCGTTGGGACGACACCCCAACGCTTTCTGCGCCCGCTTTATCTTCCGCACCTCTGCCGTGTCACCACGTGCAGCGGCATCTTTCTGCAGGTCCCGAAGCCAGGCGCAAGGATCCGTTCCCTTGGGTAGATCCCTGGCCTGAAGCACGTACTCATTGTCGATGTTCTGCTTTCCGCCCTTCGCGCAAAGGACCTCGTACTTCTCGCAGAAATCCTCCAGCGACATGCTCTCGGAAAGAGCAACAGCCTCAATGGCTCCAGCCAGCCCCCCCGTAAGCTCGATGAGGGTCTTCCCACATGCGTAGGTGTCACCCACGACAGCGCATCCGGGATAGCAGCTCATGGTCTCCGACGGGCATGCATGGAGACCGTGCGGCCGTGGAGGGTGACTCGGGAGAAGCCCATTACTTCCACCATGGTCCGGGAGAACGAGCACCCCCAGGGATACCTCGCGTGCAGATGCCGCCGCGCAGCCCTCCTGAAGCCAAAGCACGCAGCAGAAAAGCATCAGCAACGGACGTATCCACATCGGGCGCCCTCCTTCGCTACAGCCCCGCCATGATTCCGCCGTCCACCGTCATCATGCAGCATCCCGTGCTTCCCCATGTCCACCTGCACGTAGAGCGCCTCCAGCCCCTCCTCCTTCAGCACCCGCCGCCGCCTCGCCCCGCTCCCGGCCCCGGCCCACCAGCGCCACCTTCGCCCCCGCCCTCCCCAGCTCCCTCGCCGCCGCCAGTCCGATCCCCGAGCTGCCCCCCGTCACCAACGCCACCTTGCCCTCGAGTCCCTTCATCGCGTTCCCCTTCTTCCTTCGGTGAGTGTCCGCCACCTCAACCTCCCATTCTCCCGTCCCTTCCCTCCCCCCCTCCACTGTCGGCTAGCGAGCACAATCCTGCACCCTGAATGAATCATTACAGCCGGGCTCGCTGCGCCTACACGGGCGGGTGGGGAACAATGGCATCCACGTTTCCAACCCAGGTGGAGAGGGATGTCCCGGGGGGGAGTTTTCGTGGGACCATCCCTTTCCGCCTTCAGCGCCGTCCGTCCCATGTCCAGCGAAGCAGGCCCCGACAACTCCGCCGATCTGCGCACGACCCTCGAGCCCTCGGTGCAACGCCGGGAGGCGGGAGCGGACTCGCTGCTGGGGACGAGCATCGGCAGCTTCCGGCTCACCCGGAAGCTGGGCCACGGGGGCATGGGCGCGGTGTACCTCGGCGAGCACGTGGACATCGGCAGCCGCGTGGCCATCAAGGTGCTGCACGGACGGCTGGCCAGCTCGCCCCAGGTGCTGCGCCGCTTCCACATGGAGGCCCGCGCCGTCAACCTCATCGGCCACGAGAACATCGTCAACATCATCGACATCAACCCCGCGCCGCCCCGGCCCTACCTCGTCATGGAGTACCTCGAGGGTGAGCCACTCTCCGCGCTGCTCTCCCGCGGGCCCGTGCCCGCCGAGGTCGCCGTGGCCCTGCTCGCCCAGGTGTGTGACGCCCTGCAGGCCACGCACGCGCGAGGCATCGTCCACCGCGACCTCAAGCCCGAGAACCTCTTCCTGCTGCAGCGCGGCCACGGCCCCGCCTTCGTGAAGGTGCTCGACTTCGGCATCGCCAAGCTGCTCGACAGCGAGGAGCGCGGCACCGACACGCAGGAGGGCGCCATCATCGGCTCGGCCGACTACATGGCGCCGGAGCAGTCGCGCGGCGAGGCCCTGGATGGCCGGGCCGACCTCTACGCCCTCGGGGTCATCGCCTACCAGCTCGTCACCGGGCGGCTGCCCTTCGTCGAGCGCTCCCTCACCGCGCTGCTGCTCGCCCACCAGACGAAGCAGCCCATCGCCCCCACCTCGTTGTACCCCGACGTGCCGCCCGCGCTCTCCAGCGTCATCCTGCGCGCGCTCGCCAAGGAGCCCGGGGACCGTTTCCAGAGCGCCTCGGCGATGCGCGGCGCGCTCCAGGTGGCGCTCGACATGGTGCGCTCGCCGGCCGGCCCCGCCCGCACGCCCCCGCCCGTGGGCCCCTTCGCCGTGCGCCCCGCCCTGGCCCTGCCCGTGCTGGTGACGGCGCGGCCCGGCGCCGCGGCCGAGCAGCTCACGTGCACGGACCTGACGCGCGGAGGCATGTTCCTGTGCACGGACCAGGCCCTGCCGCCGCTGCTCTCCCGCGTGGTGGCGGCGCTGGAGCACCCGGATGGGGAGCTCACGTGCGAGTGCGAGGTGGTGCGGCACGTGCAACCCGAGGAGGCACAGGCCTGGGGCATGGCCGCCGGCTTCGGCGTGCAGTTCGTGGAGCCGTCCGTGTCATTCAAGGCGGCGGTGGCGCACCTGATGTTGGGGCAGCCGCTCAACACGCTGCGCCCGCCGATGGACCCGGCCGCCGAGGCCGAGGTGGAGCAGGTGCTCGCCCCGTATCGCGAGCGCGGGACGGAGGACCTCTATGTCTTCCTCGCGCTGCCGCCGGACTCGGGGTGCGAGGAGCTGCGGGTGCGTGCGCGCCGGGCGTGCAGTGCGCTGGAGCGGTTGCGCGAGCGGCCCATCTCTCCCGCGCTGCGCGCCAAGGTGGAGCTGGTGCTGGACCGGGTGCGCAAGGCGTCCGAGACGCTCGGCCAGCCGCAGCGCCGGGCCGCCTACGACGCCGAGCGGGGCAACTTCCAGGGCGTGGCACGCTGTCTGGCCGCGGGGCTCACCGCCACGCAGTTGGAGGAGCTGCGCCGGGACTTCCTCACCCGGCGGCCGCATGCGCAGGGGCCGTTGCGGGTGCACCTCGCCACGGCCCAGGCCCACCAGCAGGCCGGGCTGCTCTCCCACGCGCGCGAGGCCTATGAGCGGGCGCTCATCCTGGACCCGCTGTCGCTCGAGTTGCACAAGCAGTACCTCGCCGTGTGCCGGGCACTGGGCACCTCCGGACGTCCGGGCCCCGGCTCCGGTGGCAAGGTGAACATCGCCTGACGCTCGCCCGGCCGTGCTTCAACCGTTGGCCGAAGCAGGAGGCGTGGGGTTCTGGACGGCGAACTCGGCCACGGTGTCCAGGTACCGCTGGATGGCCTTCAGGTGGTCTCCCCCGCATTCAGCGAGGTACCGCTTATGCCAGCCCTCCGTGGAGAGCTCCCGTTTGAAGAGCCAGCCATTGAATGCCTCGTACCAGGGGTCCTCCATGCCCTGGTACCGGCAGCAGGCCCGATAGCCGGTCTCGAAAGCGGCCACGGCCTGGGTCGTCTCCATTCCCCCGAAGAAGACCCACAAGGGCCTGCCGCGCGCATGCTCGGACCGGACGCGCAGCAGGACGTCGATGAGGGAGACGAAACGCCCGCGCCACTCCTCGGGAAGCGGCACGACCTTGACGACGGTTTCCGGGCCACGGGTCATGGTTCGTCCAGGCTGTTCAGTACCGCGGAGGAGATCTTCATTCCCTCTTCCGTCACGAGGCGGCGAATGTACTCGTCCTCCGGCAGCCCCTGTGGCCCGGTGAAGGCATCGTAGATCTTGTTCTGCAGACGTACAGCGACGTGCAGGCCCAAGTCCGAGAGCTGAACCGTGCTGCGTGGCTCACCCGCGCGCATCTCGAAGGCGAGATATCTCGAACCATGTGGCGTGAACCGGATGAACTCGGGCTTGCCGCCGAGTTGTTGGAACGCCGTGAAGATGCGCCGGGCCACTTCGAGGCAGGGTCCTGGCCTGCGGTTCTCGGCGGTGAAGGCGAGCTCGAGGAGTTGAAGCCACCGCGGAAGGGTCTGCCGGCCCGTCTCCAACTGGTAGAGCGCGATGGCCTTCTGGATGTCTCCCCTGGCGAGCATCGCCAGCATCTGCGCCCGGACCGTGTCCGTCATCTGGAGCACGGCCTGGGAAATCCGCAGAGGCTGCGTGGACGCCTGGGCCACGACGAGCTGCCGCACCCGTGTTGCCGGATGCGACGTCACCGGCGCGGAGGCGGTGGCCGTGGCGGCCCACAGCACGAGCAGTCCAAACAGGCGAGCACGCATGAGTCCCTCGACGATGGCCCTCTATGTAGGACAAGTCAGCCGCGGTGGCGAGGTGCCCATCACGTAACGCTCGCGTCCTCTCAGCGCGTGGGAAGCCTCACGGCGCGCGCCCGTCCGTGCTAATTCCCCGCTGACTCCACCTATGTCCTCGACATCCGGCTCCGAGCCGCAGCCCTCCGCCGTGTCCCCGCAGGTGCAGCGTGTGGCGCTGTACGCCGTGGCCTCCGGCCTCACCCCCCTCATCCCCGTCCCCTTCCTCGACGAGTACGCCCTGCGCCGCGTCCGCGAGGGCATGGTCCGCACCATCCTCCGCGAGCGCTCCTTCTCCCCTCCGGAGCGCACCATCACCGTGCTCGCCGGCCTCCACCCCCGCGAGGGCAGCCGCCTCCAGCAGCTCGCCAGCAAGATGGCCCTCTTCTCCCTGCGCCTCACCTGGCGCAAGGCCTACAGGCGCATGGCCACCGCCCTCTGGGTGAAGGACTGCGTGGACATGGCCTCCGTCTCCCTCCACCACGGCTACCTCCTCCAGCACGCCCTCGAGCGGGGAGACCTCGACGCGGCCACCCTCGCCACCGAGGACGTCCCCCGCCGCGTCCACGCCGCCATCGACGCCGCCTGCAAGGAGTTGGACGCCCGCCCCGTCAACCAGGCCCTGCGCCGTCTCTTCGCCGGCAGCCGCCTCCTCCTCTCCGAGCTCTCCAAGGCCCTCGAGACGTGGAACGGCGCTCCCCGCACGCCCCTCGAGGGCGAGGAGCAGGAAGTCGCCTCCCTCGCCGAGCGGCTCGCCGCCGCCATGTGGGAAGAGCGCGGCTACTTCCAGTCCCTCGAGTCCCTCTACGCCAGGCACCTCCAGGCCCGCTGACCGCTCCCCCTCCGTGACGGACCCCCCACCCGCCCGTCACGGACCCCGTCGCTTGCCAGACAAAGCATTGCGAAACATCGCGGTGCATTGACTTGAACGTGGAATTCCGGAAACTACCGGATAGGTTCCGGGCGTCTCCCTCCGGAAGGAATTCCATGCTCCCCCCGTCCGCGAAGCGCCGCGGTGCGCGCGCCCTCGCCTTGCTGCCCCTGCTCGCCGCCTGCGGTGGGGGCCTCGAGTCCGAGCCCACCGCCGCGCCCGAGACGGGCACGCGGCAGTCCCCCGTCATCCTCGGCGCCAACCGCTATGGCGTGGTGACGGGCGGCATCTACAACGCGGGCCCCCAGCCCCTGAGTGACGCCGCCTCGCGCGCGAAGTTCTTCTGCGAGATGAAGCAGCTCAACGCGAAATGGCTGCGCATCGAGGCCGCCTGGCCGAACGTCTCCACCACCACGTACCAGCAGCTCGTCGCCGACGCGCACGCCAACGGCCTCAAGGTCATCGTGCTGTACACGCACCCGCAGTTCTGCGGGGACCCCAACAGCGGCGCCTCGCGGGACGCGTACATCAACGACTACCTCACCCACAAGGTGAGCGGGTGGACCTTCAACGTCTTCAACACCACCGTGAATGGCTGGTCCACCAAGGCCGACGCCATCGAGGTGATGAACGAGCCCAACATCGCCGAGCCGTGCCCCGATGGCAGGACGCCCTTCCGCGTGGAGCCCAACACCTTCGCCTGGACGGTGCGCCGCGTGAAGGAGTGGAAGCAGGCCAACGGCCGCTCCGAGCTCATCATCTCCGGCGGCATCCTCAACACGTACACCACCGAGTCCTTCTGGACGGGGCTGTTCAGCTCGGGCGCGCTCACCGCCTACAAGGGCAACCCGCCCTGGGACTCTTTCGGCATCCACCCCTACAACCCGTACAGCTACGACTGGAACTGCCTCAACAACGGAGGCGGCTCGGCGTGCTTCGGCACCTCCACCTCCGGGTACAAGTACACGCTGCGCACCGGCCTGCAGACGGTGCAGAGCAAGCTCAACTCCGCCACCGGCGTCACCAACACCCGCCTCTTCGTGACGGAGTTCGGCTTCCAGGAGCGCGGCTCCGTCACCGGGCCCGACAACGCCGTGCGCACCGAGGCCGAGGTCGCCGAGGCCATGCGCATCTCCGCCGAGGCCTTCGGCGACTCGGGCGTGGTGGACTCCGCGCTCTGGTACGCGTACCGCAACCACTCGGACGGCTCGGGCGACTTCGGCCTCCGCAATGACTGGAATGGCTCCACGCACTACCCCTCCAAGTGGGAGCCGTGGCACGAGTTCCAGAAGCTGTCCAAGGGCCTCACCACCCGCACCGGTGACAGCCCCGACGCCTGCTGGCTGTAGCAGTCCGTGGTACCGGGGCGGAGGCGGTGCCGCTCGTGTCACCGCCTCCGCCCTACTGCCCCTCCTGCGTCATGTAGAAGAGGCCCAGGCACATCTCGTCCCCCGTGCCCTCGCCCCAGTTGGCCTCCGCCGCTCCCGGCGCGCTGTTGTTCCAGTGGCACTCCAGCCGCAGCGTGTCCCCCGGCTGAATCACCCGCGACCGCGTCAGCGTGTAGCTCGCCTGCCAGTGGAAGTCCCAGCGCGGAATGTCGAGCAGGCACTCGCGGCCCGCCGTCTGGCGTTGAATCTCCAGCCGCGTGCTCGTCCCCAGCGTGTGCATGTGCAGCGCCACGGAGTGCACCGTGAGCGGCTCGTTCTTCCGGAAGAGGCCTCCCGTGAGCTGATCCGCGATGCTCGTCGGATCGAACGCCCAGTCGTGCACCACGTCCGCCTGGCCCGCGGGGATGTTCATCGTCTTGCGGGTGATCCACTCGGGGTTCGCCCAGGGCTGCACGAAGGCCACCTTGTCCACGCGGGAGTCCACCTTGAAGGACACCGAGGTCCTGTCCGGCCCTCCCGCGGGCTCGGCGTGGAGCCCGTGGCCCGTGTTGTAGTGCACCTGGAGGATGACCTTGGAGCCGCCCTGCACGAGCAGGCCCGTGCCCGCCGGGTAGTCCATGCCCGGGCTCCCCGGCGCCCACGAGCCGAGCCACGCGACCTGGCCCCCGTTCAGCCCCGGCCCTCCGAAGCAGGTGTAGCCCGGCCCCTCCTCCTGGTCGTCGAGCGCCTGCGCCTGCGCCACCTGCGAGGGCAGCGCGAGGAACGCGATGACGTGGTGGACGATGCCCATGTTGCCCGGGTTCGCGCGGAAGCCCGTCACGTAGCGCGTGTCCGCGTACGGCCAGTCGAGGATGAAGCAGCGGTAGTCATCCGGTGACTGCCTCGGCGTGTACTCGGTGGGCATCTGAAGCGTGGCATCCACGCGGGACAGTCCTCCCGGTGGGGGAGCGGGCGTGCCGGGCGCATCGGCCGGGTTGCCCTCGGGACCGCCCGCGTCCACCCAGCGCGTGATGAGCGCGAGCTGCTCGTCGCTCAGCGAGCGGTCCTCCACGTACCGCGCGCACTCGTTCGACGGCGGCCACGGCGGCATGTGGCGCGACTGCACCGAGGCCTTGATGGCCTCGCGCTGCGCGTGGGCGTCCGCGTACGTCTGGAACGCCATGGGCCCGATGCCTCCCTCCACATGGCACCCGCCGCACTTCTGCTGCACCAGTGGCCCCACGTCCTTGTGCCACGTGATGGCCTCGGGCTGGGGTTTCGGCTCGTCGTCACAGGACGTGAGGACGGCCAACATCAGGAGCGCGCTCGCTCCGAACCTTCGACGCATGGTGGGTCTCCTCCTCAAGGGGCGCGGATTGTCTCCAGACGCCTTCGCCTCGGGGCCTCCATGCTTCGTCAGTCATCACAAGTGGACAGGCACTGCTCGGGAAGTGTGCATCAGTGCAACAGATTGCCGGCGCCGCCCTCGTTGGCGTCCCCGCGGCCCTCGATGCGCACCACCGCTTCCTTGAAGCTCTCCACGTACCGGCGCAGCTTCGCCCCCAGCTGCACCGACGGGCTGTCGTAGCGCGCCAGGCACAGCGTCACCGCCCGCCCCCGCACAGGGTCTTCCCCCGGCACCAGCGTCGTCTCCCGCGCCTCGCCGAACACCAGCCAGTCCAGCTTCCACAGCGCGTCCAACAGCTGCGCGAAGTGCTCCTCCATCTCCTCGCGCAACGCGTCCGGCAGCCCGTGCACGTCGCTGTACTCCGAGCAGTCCCTCAGGAAGCGCTCCACCACCGCGCTCTCCTCCGCACGCTCCGGCACCTCGTGCGAGAAGGAGCACGCCATCGCCCCCTCCAACAGCCGCGCCAGCTCCTCCCCTCGCGTCACCAGCGCGAGCCTCGGCCCGTCCTCCTGGTGCGCCACCCCATCCTCCAGCCGGAGGAACGTCTCCCCCGCCAGCGTGTCGAGTCTCATCCTCATCGCCACGTTCCCCTCCCGGAACCCGAGCCCCTCCAGCGTACCGGCCCTCGGCCCCGCGTGGCAGCGCTTTCCTCTCCCCTCGTGGATCACCCCCATCGACACGTGTGAGGAAACTTCTTCCTGGCACCTACGAAAATAGGAGCAGGTTTTCCCCTTCGACCCCCCGAGCCCCCCCGCCATGGTCGCCATCGCCCGCTCCTCCGCCGCGCTCGCCCCCCGCGCCACCACCGCGCTCGCCGCCCCCCCCACGCTCCGCCTCAACGCGAGCGGCCCCGCGGTGACCTCCCTCCAGAACAAGCTCCAGGCCGCGGGCTTCAACCCCGGCGCCGCCGATGGCTCCTTCGGCCCCAAGACGCTCGCCGCCGTGAAGGCCTTCCAGAAGGCCAAGGGCCTCGAGGCCGATGGTGTCGTGGGCCCCAAGACGTGGAGCGCCCTCGACAAGGCCACCGCCCCCAAGCCCTCCACCCCCGCCTCCTCCGGCGGCTCCGGCCCCACCCTGCGCGAGGGCGCCCGCGGTGAGCCCGTCCGCGCCCTGCAGAACCGCCTCAACCAGCTCGGCTTCAACGCCGGCACCGCCGATGGCTCCTTCGGCCCCAGGACCGAGGCCGCCGTGAAGGCCTTCCAGAAGGCCAAGGGCCTCACCGCCGATGGCGTCGTCGGCCCCAAGACGTGGGACAAGCTCGGCATCAAGGTGTCCGGCCCCGTCACCACCCCGGGCACCGGTGGCGGCCGCGCCGTGAAGGGCTACGTCAACGGCGTGCCCCGCGACATCACCGTGTCCCCCATCGCCGGTGGCAAGGAGATGCGCTCGGACGCCGCCGCCGCCTTCAACCGCATGCACGCCGCCGCCCAGGCCGCCGGCATCAACCTCCACGTCAACAGCGCCTTCCGCTCCATGGAGGAGCAGCGCGTCCTCTACCAGAAGTACCTCAACGGCACCGGCAACCTCGCCGCCAGGCCCGGCTACTCCAACCACCAGGGCGGCATCGCCCTCGACATCAACGTGGGCGGCACCGGCACCTCCACCTATAAGTGGCTGGCCAACAACGCGAGCCGCTTCGGCTTCGCCCGCACCGTCCCCTCCGAGCCCTGGCACTGGGAGTACCGGCCATGATGCCGGCGGGCACCCTCTGAACCGCCCCCCCCCACGGACCCCCGCCCCTCTCCCCGAGGCGCGGGGGTTTTCGTTTTTCTGTCCGAAAACACGTCATTTCCTGTCCTCATTCAGGACAGTGGAGGGAGTCTACGTATAACCCCTGAAGACTCCTGGATTCTTGGCTTCCGGGAGCCCCCTCGGGCGCGGGGAGCGCGTGGTTGACTGGAGCATCAATGCTCCACTCCTCCTACATAACGCAATGCGTCGTCCCCGCATCGATGACGCAACGGGTCTGGCGCGAGGATTGCTGGGGGAGGTGAGCCACACCCCCACTGCCCTGACCGGGCCCCCGGCAGGGACACCCCAAGGAGTCCCCATGAAGAAGCTGCACACCCTCGTGATGGCGCTGTGCGCGCTCGGGCTGACCACCCAGGCGCACGCCGGTGCCGCGAAGACGACCTACCCCGTGGTGTTCGCCCACGGCATGGCCGGCTTCGATGACATCCTCGGCTACGACTACTGGGGCGACGACTACGGCATGTTCGTCGGCGACACCTGCGGCCTCTTCGAGGTGCCCTGCAACGAGGACCTCGCCAGCGGCCAGAAGAGCTTCGTGGGCCAGGTGCAGCCCTTCCAGAACTCCGAGGTGCGTGGCCTGGACCTGGCCAACGACATCGAGGGGTACATGGCCAGCTCGGGCGCCACGCGGGTGAACCTCATCGGCCACTCGCAGGGCGGCATGGACGCGCGCAAGGCGGCCAAGGTGCTCTACACCCGCAAGGGCTACACCGTGGTGAGCGTGCTCGTCAGCGTGTCCTCGCCCCACCGCGGCTCGCCCGTGGCCAAGTACATCCTCGACCTGAAGCCCGGCGTCACCAGCGTCGTCTCCGCCCTGGCCGAGTTCTTCGGCAACGTCGTCTACCAGCCGGGCAATGACGCCTTCGCCGGCGCCAAGCAGCTCGTCTACAACGACTACAGCTCCACCGACGGCCTCACCACCGGCGCCAAGACCTTCAACGTCAACAACCCCATCGACGCGCGCTACGCCTCGCGCTACGTGTCGCTCATCACCGCGCAGAACGGCGTCAACGTGAACCCCGCGCTCTGGCTGCTCAACGAGTTCATCTTCGATATCGACGGCGACGGCTACTGCCTGGAGGACTGCGACAACGACGGCGCCGCCGGCAAGGGCGACGGCATCGCCAACGAGTCGGATGACGACGGCGTGGTGGGCATCAACTCGCAGCAGATGGGCTACCGGCTGAAGTACACCGAGTACGCGCTGGGCTTCGACTACGTGGGCACCGACGCCAACGTGCCGTACATGGGCAACATCAACACGCCCAGCGCCTCCTCGCAGATGACCTCCACCTCGAGCGTCATCACCCAGGACCACCTGGACGTCATCGGCGTGGGCCCCGACACCTTCGATGAGCCCGAGTTCTACGCCGCCATCATCGACTACATCGCCTACTTCGACTGAGCCGTCCCCGCTGTCCCGCTGTCCCCCCCGGAGGGCCCCCCCATCGCGCGCGAGGGCCTTCCGGGGGTAGCCTTCTCCCGCTTCCGCCCCCCCCACTCCGAGATGAAGCCGCCCATGAACCGTCGGAAGGCTCCGCTGTTGCTGGCATTCGTGTTGCTCCTCGCCGGCTCCGCCCTGCTCGTCTTCAAGGGGCGTCCCGGCTCCGGCCCGTCCTCCGAGCCGGCCACGGCGCGCGCCCCCGCCCCGGTGGCCCCGGGCGCCCAGGTCCGCGTGGACCAGACGCCGGGCCCCCTCTCGGAGGAGCAGCAGCGCGAGGACGGCCTGGAGCGGCCGGAGAAGGACATCGTCTCCTACCTGCGCTCGCGCTACGGCGCCCGCATCCGCGACCCGCACACGCAGATGCGCATGCTCGAGCAGCTCATGCGCCACTTCCAGAAGCTCAACCCCACCGGCTGGGAGGCGGACCTGCTCGCCGTCCTCAAGCAGGCCTTCCCCGAGCTGTATGACGAGCTCGTCCAGCGGCTGCGCCAGCGCCTGGACTACGAGTCGTGGGTGAAGGAGCACCACGCCGAGCTCAAGGACAAGCCGGAGGCCGAGCGCCGCGCCGCCATCTGGGAGGAGCGCAACCGGCTGTTCGGCAAGGACGTGGCGGAGAAGATCTGGGCCGCCGAGCTGCGCAACACCGCCGTGGCGGATGCGCTCAAGAGCATCGACGCGCTGCCCGGCGCGAGCGTGAGCGACCGGATGGCGCAGTACAAGCAGAGCCTGGAGAAGACGTACGGAGAGAAATCGCAGGCCTACGTGCAGGCCCACCAGCAGGAGCTGATGAACCACTTCCTGGACCTGGGCTCGGTGCAGAAGGACCTGGCGGCGATGCAGCCGGAGCAGCGCGCGAAGAACCTGCGCACCATCCGCCAGGAGATGGGCCTGGACGAGCAGGCGCTGCAGCGCTGGGAGGAGCTGGACCGGGCGCGCGATGCGCGCTGGGAGCTGGGAAGCCAGTACATGTCCGAGCGCGAGGCGCTGGCCCAGCAGTACTCGGGGCCGGAGCTGGAGGCGCGGCTGACGGAGCTGCGCGCGCGCTACTTCGCCGACGAGGCGCAGACGGTGGCCGAGGAGGAGCAGAGCGGCTTCTTCCGCTTCACCCGCCCCCGGCAGTGGGGCCGCAACTAGCGCGCGGTGTAGCCGCCGTCCACCACGAGCTCCGCGCCGGTGACGTAGCGCGAGGCGTCCGAGGCCAGGTAGAGGATGGCCTCGGCGATGTCCTCGGGCTCGCCCATGCGGCCCAGCGGCGCGGCGCCCTCGAGCCGCTTCCAGGCGTCCTCCTCGCTGCCCACCTGCTGGACGAAGCCGTCCCACCAGTCCGCGTTCTGCCAGATGGGCGTGCGCACCCCGCCCGGGAACACCGAGTTGACGCGGATGCCATCCGGCGCGCACTCCATGGCCACCGCCTTGCTCAACATGCGCACCCCGCCCTTGCTCGCCGAGTAGGCCGCAGTCCCGGGACTGCCCACGAGTCCCGACACCGAGGCCACGTTGACGATGGAGCCCCCGCGCTTGCCCAGCCGCATGGTGCGCACCGCGTACTTGGTGCCCAGGAAGACGGCGTCCAGGTTCACCGCCATCTGCTCGCGCCACTCGGCCATGCTCATCTCCGCCACCGAGCGCGAGATGGCGATGCCCGCGTTGTTCACCAGCACGTCCAGCCGGCCATACACGTCCAGCGTGCGCGCCATCACCTTCTGCCAGGTGACTTCGTCCGTGACGTCATGCACCGCGAAGAAGGCCAGCCCTCCGGCCGCGCGAATGTCCTGCGCCACCTGCTCGCCCGCCGGCGAGATGTCCGTCACCACCACCCTCGCGCCCTCCCGCCCGAACATCAGCGCCGTGGCACGCCCGATTCCCGAAGCCGCCCCCGTCACGAGGGCCACCTTGTCCTTCAATCGACTCATAGCGGCCGCACCACCTCGTCCTCTCCACCCGGAGGGACACCTGGGTGGGAACGCACGTTACTCGACTTGCTGGCCTTTCCGACTGTGTAATTTTCGAGAAGGACTGGAGTTTTTCCCACTTCGGGTGAAAACCCCGCTTCTCGGAAGCGGCCCGCAGGCTCGGGCTGCCCAAGTCCTCCGTGAGCCGGGGCGTGGCGAGCCTCGAGGACTCGGTGGGCACGCGGTTGCTCCACCGCACCACCCGCCACGTGTCGTTGAGCACCGCCGGCTCCGCGCTGTACGAGCGCGCCGCGCCCCTGCTCGCCTCCCTGAAGGAAGCCGTCGGCACCCTGCCCGAGCGCGAGGAGGCCCCGTCCGGCGAGCTGCGCCTCACCGCGCCCCATGACATGGGCGCCACCTTCCTGCCCGAGGTCGTCGCCCGCTTCACCGCGCGCTACCCCTCCGTGCGCGTCGACTGCCGCCTCACCAACCGCAACGTGGACCTGGTCGCCGAGGGGTTCGATCTCGCGCTGCGCGCCTCGGGCGCGAAGCTGGCGGATTCCTCGTTGATGGTGCGGCGGCTCGGGGTGCTCGACGTGCAGCTCTTCGCCTCGCCCACGTACCTCGCCCGGCGCGGAACGCCTCGCACGCCCGAGGACCTGGCGCAGCATGATCTCGTCGTGTTCCGAGGGCTCAAGTACCTGCGCGAGCTGGGCCTGCCGGAGAAGCAGGCGCGCGTGCTCGGCGATGACATGCTCTTCCTGCGCGAGGCGGCGAAGGCCGGCGCGGGTATCGCCGTCCTCCCCACGTTCCTCGCCCAGGCGGATGTGACGTCCGGGCAGCTCGTCCGCGTGCTGCCCCGCTATGCGCAGCCGTCCACGTCGCTCGTCATGCTGTACCCGCGCACCCAGCACGTCCCCCGGAAGGTCTCCGCCTTCCGTGACTTCCTGCTCGAGTTCCTCAAGGGACGGCCTCTGTCCGCCGCGTCCTCCGGCGGATGAGTCAGCTGTAGAGCACCGAGCGCATCGACAGCGAGCCGAGATCGAAGCCGCTCACCGGGAAGCGCACCGTGCCGCCGTCACCCGCGGCCCCCGCCGCGTACAGCAGCGGGAGGTAGTGGTCGATGCTCGGGTGCGACATCCGGCCCGCCTCCGTCTCGATGACGCGCGCCAGGAAGGCTCCGTCGCGCTGCTCCAGGGCTCGGGCCACCTCCTGGTCGAAGCGCTCGGCCCACGCCGGGGTGGTGGTGTCTCCCGAGCGCAGGCTCGTGAAGGCGTGGCGCAGGTTGTGCGTCACGTTGCCGCTCCCCATCACCAGCACACCCTCGTCCCGCAGTCCCGCGAGCGCACGGCCGAGTGCGAAGTGCTCGGAGGGGGCCAGCCGCGCGTCGATGCTCAGTTGCACCACCGGAACGTCCGCCTCGGGCCGCAGGTGGTGGAGAACCGTCCAGGTGCCGTGGTCCAGGCCCCAGTCGTCCTGCACGGAGGCTCGCGAGGGCCCGAGCAGTTGCACCACGCGCTTCGCGAGCTCCTGGCTGCCGGGCGCCGGGTACTGCATCTCGTAGAGGGCTCGGGGGAAGCCGCCGAAGTCGTGGAGGGTGGGCGGACGCTCGTTCCCCGTGAGGAAGGTGCCGGGCAGGAACCAGTGCGCGGAGATGGCGAGGATCGCCTTGGGCTTCGGCAGCTGCCGGGCGAGCGAGCGGAAGCCCTGCGTCCAGGTGTTCTCCTCGATGGCGTTCATCGGCGAGCCGTGCCCGATGAAGAGCACCGGCAGGCGGGGCTCGGGGGTAGCGGTGGTCATGGCGGAGGTTCCCTCCTGGGACGGACGCGCCGTACGGGCTGAATCGCGGCAGCCCACCAGCGGCAGAGACGAGGCCACGCCGAACACAGCGGCCTTGAGCAGGGTTCGCCGGTCCGGTCGGGATGAAGACATGGGGAAAGCATGCGCCGCGCGGCCCTGTTCCACTAGAGGGTCTTCGGGCAAATCACTGTTCCCCCGGTGGAACAGTGCGGGGATTCAACCCGGGATCCGGGCACCCTCACCCCGTCCCTCTCCCGGGGGGCGAGGGGAGATTGGGCGGGGTGTTGGCAGGGGGACCTGGGGGACTGGGGGGACGTGAGACACCGTGACGGGCGAGGTCCTCGGGCGTGTTCACGCTCACCACCGCTCGGAGCTCCGCGTCCACGGCTCTCAGAGCCTCCTCGGGGAGATGCTTCGTCCGGCAGCGGGAGAGCAGGGCTCGCAAGGAGGGCTCTTCCTTCTTCAGCGCCTCGCCCCACTCGTCCGACAGGGTCCGCCGGTACAGGGCCAGCAATGGCTCCACCCGGCCTCCCACTGTGAAACATACGGCGTCCACCTCGGGCGATCGTGCGTCCAGCAGCACCCGCACCGCCGCCTCCGACACGAAGGGCATGTCGCACGCCACCGCCAGCACCCACTCCGTCCTCGCCCCCACCAGCGCCGCGTGCACCCCTCCCGGTGCGCCTCGCCCCCGCACCACGTCCCCCACCGTCCGCAGGTGGAAGCGCTCGTAGGGTCCTGGCTCGTTCGTCCCCAGCAGCACGTCCCCACACAGCCGCCCCAGCTCCAACACCCGCTCCAGCACCGTCCGGCCCTCAAGCTCCAGCAGGCCCTTGGCCACTCCGCCCAACCGCTCGCCCTTGCCGCCCGCGATCACCGCCAGCGTCACGTCCGCATATTCCGGCCCGCTTCGTTCCCTATCGCTCACGCCAGGCCTCCTCGCGCCCCGTGCTCCGTCCGCTGGTGAAGGCTACCTTCACTCCAGCCCCCGCCCGCCCCTCCCTTGCGCTAAAGCTCTCCGGACGACGTCTCCTCGCATGTCCCTCTCCCCCCTCGCCACCGCCCGGACGGCCGCCCTCGACGCGATTCAGCCCGCGTCCCCTACTCGCGTCCCCCTCCTCGACGCCCTCGGCCGATTCCTCGCCCAGGAGGTCGTCGCCTCGCGCTCCCTCCCCGGCTGCCCCGTGTCCGCCATGGATGGCTATGCCGTCCGCGCCGAGGACACCTCCGGCTCCAACCGCGACCACCCCGCCCGGCTGCGCGTCGTCGACACCGTCTACGCCGGCCACCTGCCCTCGCGCTCCCTCCAGCCCGGCGAGGCCTCGCGCATCTTCACCGGCGCTCCCCTCCCCGAGGGCTCCAACGCCATCGTCCGCCAGGAGGCCACCGTCATCCCCTCCGAGGGGCTCGTCGATGTCTGCGTCGGCGTCCCGCCCGGCAAGGACATCCGCCCCACCGGAGAGGACCTCCTCGCCGGTACGCCCCTGCTCCACGCCGGTCAGCGCGTCGACGCCTCCATGCTCGGTGTGCTCGCCTCCCTGGGTGACTCCCACGTCCTCGTGCGGCCCCTGCCCCGCGTCGCCGTGCTCGCCACCGGGGATGAGCTCGTGCCTCCCGGCGCTCCCGCCCTTCCCCACCAGGTGTACGAGAGCAACCTCATCCTCGTCGCCGCCCTGGCCCGCGAGGCCGGTGCCCTCGTCGTCGCCCAGGAGCGCGCCCGCGATGACGATGCGGTGTTGCGCTCGGCCCTGCGGCGGCTCTCCCAGGACGCCGACGTGCTCGTCACCACCGGCGGCGCCTCCGTGGGCGACAAGGACCGCGTGAAGAGTCTCCTCGCCGGCCTCGGTGCCTCGTTCCTCGTGGATGGCGTGGCCCTCAAGCCCGGCAAGCCCGTGGCCGTCGCACGGCTCGGCTCCACCACCGTCGTCGTGCTCCCCGGCAACCCCGGCGCCGCCACCGTCGCTTTCGATCAGTTCGCCCGCCCTCTCCTCCTGCGCTTCCAGGGCGTCTCCGAGGAGCGGCAGCGTGTGCGCGTCCGGCTCGATGACTCGCGCCACAAGCAGGCCGGTTTCACCTACCTCATCAGCGGCACCCTGGAGACGCGCGAGGACGGGCAGGTGTGGGCCCGCATCCGCTCGCAGGGCGCCGGGCAGCACCTGCAGAACATCGGCGCCGAGGGGTATGCCGTTCTTCCTCCAGGCCGCGCCGACTTCGCCGTGGGGGACAAGGTGGACTTCGAGCGCTTCGACCGGCCCCGCTTCCTCCCCGGGGTGCCCTGATGCGTCCACCCGCGCTCTCCGTGGTGGGCTGGTCCGGCTCGGGGAAGACGACGCTCCTCACCCGGCTCGTGCCCGAGCTGCACCAGCGCGGCCTGCGTGTCGGCGTGGTGAAGCACTCGTCCGATGTGCATCCGCTCCACCGCGCGGGCAGTGACACCGCGCGCTACGCCGAGTCCGGTGCCGCCTTCGTCGCCTTCGCCAACCCGGCCGGCGTGCAGCTCTCCCTCCCCGAGCCTCCCGAGCACGTGCTGGCCCTGCTCGAGCGCTTCGCTGGCACCGTGGACCTGGTGCTCGTCGAGGGATGGAAGTACGGGCCGCTGCCCAAGCTGGAGGTCTGGCGCGAGGGCTTGGGGCCCCTGCTCGCGGCGGAGCGGCGGGATGTGCTCGCCGTGGTGGGCGAGGCCCCGGTGCCCGAGGGAATGACACGCTTCGGCTCGGAGGACGTGCAAGGGATTGCCTCCTTCCTCCAGCAGTGCCTGCGCGATGGAGTGCTCTCGCGATGAGCGAAGACAGACACCCGGCCCCCCTGCCTCCCGGCGTCACCCGGCGGCCCGTGCGGCGCTACACCGCGGACGGCCGGCTCGCGCCCGAGGAGCAGGACACCGTGGCCCTCGAGGAGCCGCTCGACATCCGCATCAGCGGCGACACGGTGGCCGTCACCATGCGCACCCCGGGCGCGGACCGGTTCCTCGTCACCGGCTTCCTCTTCGCCGAGGGTCTCATCCACTCGGCCGAGGACCTCGGTGGCCTCGCCCACTGCGGCAGGCCCGGTGAGGAGGGCTACGGCAACATCGTCGAGGTGACGCCCGCTCCCGGGCTCGTCATCGACCTGGAGCGCATGGGTGCCACGAAGCGCGGCACGCTCACCACCGCGGCCTGTGGCGTGTGCGGCCGACGCAGCGTGGAGGACTTGATGGCCACGTGCAGCCCCGTGCCCCCGGGCCCCGAGCTTCCCGCCTCCGTGCTCGCCCACGCCACCGAGCACCTGCGCTCCGTTCAGCCCAACTTCGCCCGCACCGGTGGAGTCCATGCCGCCGCCGCGCTCGATGAACGGGGCTCGGTGCTCGCCGCCTTCGAGGACGTGGGCCGCCACAACGCCGTGGACAAGGTGGTGGGCGCGCTGGTGCTCGAGCACGGGTTGCGCTCGGCGCGCGCCTCGCAACCGGCCGCCCTGCGCCCCACCGTGCTCGTGGTCAGCGGACGCGTCAGCTTCGAGATCATCCAGAAGGCCGCCATGGCACGGTGCCCCTTCGTGGCCAGTGTCTCCGCGGCGAGCTCGCTCGCCATCGACCTGGCCGGACGCGCGGGCATCACGCTCGCCACCTTCGTGCGCAACGGGCGATTCAACGTGTACTCCCACCCCGAGCGTCTCCGCGAGGGCTGAGCCCCGCGCCCCGCGTCGGAGTGGGGAACGCTACTGGGTCAGGTCGTCCAGCACGTCGCGGAGCGAGGTGGCGTTCAGGGCGCGATCGAACCAGCGGTCGAGGATTGCACCGTCCGTGCAGGAGCGGATGCGCTGCCGGGCCGCCTCGTCGGTGGGAACGCCTCGCGCGGTGAGGATCCGGAGCACCGCCTCGGCGCGTTCCTGGAGCCGCCCCTGCGCCAGACCCTGCGCCATGCCCTTCTCCAGACCCTTCTTGACTCCCCGCTCCAATATGTCTTCGGCCCAGGTTCCCATCAGTTCCTCCGCGCGCTGCTCATCCAACACCGAATGTAACACCCGCCTCGCCGCCGCGTGGACGGCCGCATCCTTCTCCACCCACAGCAAATAACGGATGACCACCACCAGATGCTCCGTCCCCCCGGGACCCGCCCGTACCTGCGCGAAGAGCACCGTCCAGTCCGGTAGACGGTGAGCCAGCTCCCCCGTACGTCCGTAGCGCAACACCAACCACGCCAGCCGCGCCAGCGGTGGGCCCGGACGCGCTTTCAGCGCTTCTTCCCGCTCGGCCGTCAGGTCATCGAGCAGGTACTCGAATCGCGGCACCAGCGCTCGCCACCGCTCCCGCTCCTCCTCTTCTTCCGGCAAATCGAAGAGGTCCTCCACCCGGCGCGGTGCCGTCCAGGCTCCGTCCGGCCCGTGGTACATGACGAGCGGAACGATGACCGGCAACCGGGTGCTCTCCGGGTGCGCCTGCCTCCAGCGCTCCACCTGCCGCACCACGTAGCGCAGCATGCGCAGCGCCATCCACGAATCTACTGACGACTGGTGCTCCAGCAACACGTACAGCAACAACGAGCGGCCCGAGTGCAAACGCGCCGTGAAGAGCAGATCGCTCTCCGTCTCCCGCAGCTCCGGGTCCACCACGCTCCCGGACTCCTGACGCAGGCTCGACCAGTCCACTTCCGAGACGACGTGCGCGGGTAACACGGCGCGCAGCTCGGCCGCGGCCCGCTCGGGGTGGCCGAAGGTGTAGCGGGCGAAGAGATCATGCGGTCCAGGCATCGTGCCCGATGCCCTACGCATGGAACGGGCCAGCGGCTCCGCACAGGGAGCGATCCGGCCCCGCGCGTCCACCTCGCTGCCAACCATCCCGGCTGCGAGACAGCGAGGCCCGGCGGGGGGTCGACTCGGAACAAGGGAAGACCCTCACCCTGACCCTCTCCCAGAGGGAGAGGGGACAGCGCTCAGCCTCGCGCGAAGGCGTCGCTGACGATCTTCCGCGCCTCCTCCACGATGGAGTCCAGGTGCTTCGCGTCCCGGAAGCTCTCCGCGTAGATCTTGTACACGTCCTCGGTGCCCGAGGGCCGCGCGGCGAACCAGCCGTTCTCCGTCACCACCTTGAGCCCGCCGATGTCCGCGTTGTTGCCGGGCGCCTTCGTGAGCCGCTGGAGAATCGGCTCGCCCGCCAGCGTGGTGGCGCGCACCGCGTCCGGCGACAGCTTCTTGAGCGCCGACTTCTGCGCCGCCGTGGCCGGCTGGTCGATGCGCGTATAGAGCGGCGCGCCGAACTTCCGCGTCAGCTCCTGGTAGTGCACGCCCGGATCCTTGCCCGTGCGCGCCAGAATCTCCGCGGCCAGCAGGTCCAGGATGATGCCGTCCTTGTCCGTGGACCAGACGGTGCCGTCACGGCGCAGGAACGAGGCCCCCGCGCTCTCCTCGCCGCCGAAGCCGAGCGAGCCGTCCAGCAGCCCGTCCACGAACCACTTGAAGCCCACGGGGACCTCGACCACGCGCAGGCCCAGGTCCTTGCCCACGCGGTCGATCATGCTGCTGCTCACCAGCGTCTTGCCCACACCCGTGCCGGGCTTCCAGCCGGGACGGTTCCGGTAGAGGTAGCTGATGGCCACGGACAGGTAGTGGTTGGGATTCATCAACCCCACGCTGCGGGTGACGATGCCGTGCCGGTCCGAGTCCGTGTCGTTGCCGAAGGCGATGTCGTAGCGGTCCTTGAGCTCGACCAGGCCGGCCATGGCGTAGGGCGACGAGCAGTCCATGCGAATCTTGCCGTCGTGGTCCACGCGCATGAAGCGGAAGGTCGGGTCCACCGTCTTGTTCACCACCTGGATGGACAGGCCATAGCGGGCGGCGATGGGCTCCCAGTACGCGAGGTTCGAGCCACCCAGCGGATCCGCGCCGATGGACAGCTTCGCCCCCCGCACCACCTCCAGGTCCACCACGTTGCCGAGGTCCTCGACGTACGGGGTGATGAAGTCATACGTCTTCACGGAGGAGGCCGTGCGCGCGCGCTCGTAGGGGATGCGCTGCACGCCGGTGTTGCCCGCGGCGAGCAGCTCATTGGCGCGCTTCTCCACCCACCCGGTGATGCCGGTGTCGGCGGGGCCACCGTTGGGCGGGTTGTACTTGATGCCCCCGTCCTCGGGCGGGTTGTGCGAGGGCGTGATGACGATGCCATCGGCCAGCCCCTGCGTGCGCCCGCGGTTGTAGGTGAGGATGGCGTGCGAGATGACCGGCGTGGGCGTGGCCTCGCCGGTGAAGCGCACCTGCACCCCGTGGGCGGCGAGCACCTCGAGCGCCGAGCGCTGCGCCGGCTCGGACAGCGCATGCGTGTCCATGCCGAGGAAGAGCGGACCGCCGATGCCTTCCTTCTCGCGGTACTCGCAGACGGCCTGCGTCACCGCGAGGATGTGCGGCTCGTTGAAGGCACGGCGCGCGGCCGAGCCGCGATGACCGGAGGTGCCGAAGGCCACGCGCTGCTCGGCCACGTTCACGTCCGGGCGCTCCGAGTAGTACTGGGAGCGCAGCGTCTCGGGGTTGATGAGGAGGGAGTCGGGAGGGAGCTTGCCAGCGAGAGGATGGGCCACGCGGCGAATCTAGCGCCACGTGGCCCCCGTCCCGTCCACTTGTTTGTTCCGATGTTGCCTCGTTCACGCCGCTCGGGCGGCGCGCGCGGTGCGTCACGGGGTCGGAACCGGAGCGCCCGCGGGCGGCGGGGCGGGCTCGTTCACCCGCTCGCTGTCGCTCGGGAAGCTGTCCCCCTCGAAGCGCTGATCGTCCTCGAGGCCCGAGCCGCCCGTCCCCGGGTTCTCCGGGTTCATCGTGCCCGAGCCGCCGTAGTCCTCGGGCACCGTGGCGCCCGTATCCGGAACGGGCTCGCCGAAGTCATCGGCGCCCACGTCACCGGCGCCTCCCGTTCCTCCGGGCGGCGTCGTGGTGGTACCTCCCGGGTCCGTGGCCGGCGGCGGGGGGGTCTCCTCCGTCGTGGTGGGATCCTCGGGCGGCCTCTCCGCCGCCTTGTCCGACTTGCACGCCGTGCCCAACGCCATGGCGCCCGCGATGAGGCCCGCCAGGATGAACTTGCTCCGGGTCATGGTTGTGTCTCCCCTTCGAGAAAGCCGTCGTTGGCCGGGAACGTGGGGAGCCCTCGGCCTTCACGCAGGGAGCGCCTCCCCGCACGGCCGCTCATCGGGGCGGCGCGTCAAATCCCTTGCGGCCCACCGGCTGTCGCTTCGATGAACCCGGCGGCCTCCCTCGGGATGGTTGGCGCCCCAACACTGCACCACCGTTCCGAGGCGCCCGGGCCGAAACCGCGCCTTTCCCGGGAAGCCTCCTATACTGGCCGCCGGGAGGGAGTTCTCCATCACATGAGCAGCCGCAAACGCGTCCTCGGGATGATTCTCGCGGGGGGCCAGGGCACACGCCTGGCGCCCCTGACGTCCAAGCGTTCCAAGCCGGCCGTCCCGTTCGGCTCCAAGTTCCGCATCATCGACTTCGCCCTCAGCAACTTCCTCAACTCGGGCGTCTACGCCATCTACGTGCTGACGCAGTTCAAGGCCCAGTCGCTCACCGAGCACATCCAGCGCGGGTGGCGCTTCGGCTCGGGCCTGCTGGCCGACTACTTCATCACGCTGGCGCCCGCGCAGATGTACCTCTACGAGGAGCTGGGCAACGTGTGGTACCGCGGCACGGCGGACGCCATCTACCAGAACATGCACCTGGTGGAGAACCACCGCGCCGACGACGTGGCCATCTTCTCCGGCGACCACATCTACAAGATGAACGTGGCGCACATGCTGGAGCAGCACGAGGCCCACCGCGCCGACATCACCATCGCCGCCTACCCCACGCCGCTGGCGGATACCACGCGCTTCGGCGTCATGCAGGTGGACGAGCGCGGCCGCGTCACCGAGTTCCAGGAGAAGCCCCAGGAGCCCAAGGCCATGCCGGGCAAGCCCACCCTGGCCCTGTGCAGCATGGGCAACTACATCTTCAGCCGCCGCGTGCTCAGCGAGCTGCTGGAGGTGGACGCGCGCACCGAGGGCTCGCAGCACGACTTCGGCAAGGACGTGCTGCCGCGCGCGCTGCGCGATGGCTACCACATCCACGCGTATGACTTTCACTCCAACCCCATCCCCGGGCAGACGCGCGCCAACACGTACTGGCGGGACGTGGGGACGCTCGAGGCCTACCACGAGGCCTCCATGGACCTGGTGTCGGTGGACCCGGAGTTCGACGTCTTCAACCCGGAGTGGCCGCTGCGCAGCGCCGTGGAGTACAGCCCGCCAGCCAAGTTCGTCCACGAGGCGGGCGAGCGCGTGGGCCGGGCGCTCAACTCCATGGTGGCCGGGGGGTGCATCATCTCGGGCGGCACGGTGCGCGAGAGCATCCTGTCCCGCCGGGTGCGCGTGAACTCGTACTCGCAGGTGGAGCGCTCCGTCCTCTTCGACGAGGTGGACATCGGCCGGCACGCCAAGGTGCGCAACGCCATCATCGACAAGGACGTGCGCGTGCCGCCCAACGCACGCATCGGCTACGACCTGGAGCAGGACAAGGCGCGCGGCTTCACCGTCACGGACAACGGCATCGTCGTGGTGCCCAAGGGCTACAAGTTCGACTGAGGCGAGCCAGGGCGACGCACGCGCCCGGGCATGTCCACCTCAGCGGACGGCCCAGGCGCGCGACACCTCAGCTTCCGCCGAGGGTGGCGCACACGTCGGCGAGCTTTCGGAGCGAGGGGTGCAGAGAGGCCAGCCCGCTCTCCCCCAGAGTCCGCGCGTAGGCTGCGCAGTCCGCCGCGCGGATCAGCCCCCCCTCCACGTAGAAGCGGAGGTGTCCTTCCGGGCCATGGGCCTCATCCCCCGTACCACAGAAGAGAACCAGCGCATCTCGCACGGCCTCCCACTCGGCTTTCACCATGAGTTGCATGAGGAGATGCAGTCCCAGCGGTACGCAGTCCAACCCGATGTTCAGGCCAGCGCAGACCGAGCACACCTGGCTGTAGGCACGAACGAGCATTGTCCGTAACTTGGCGGGAAGCTGCGTGACATCGGCTTGGAGGAGCTCTCCCACGAGCCTCCGTGCGAAGGGGATGAGCTCACCCCGTGAATCATGGCCGATGGCGTCCGAGCTCGGGAGTACGCTCCCCAGGAGCTCTGCGGCGAGCGTGCGCGCCATCACGGCGTCCTTCTCCCGGACCTTCTCGTAGAGAGGCCAGAGCAATCCCACGGGACTTCCGCGGTGAGGAGAGCCCGCCGCCTCCTGCACCAGGGCCCGGGCTATCTCCAGCAGTTGGTTGACGGGGGTCTGTGTGTCCCCAATTAACACGCGCAAGGCCTCGCTCTGCAGATAGCCTTCCTGCGTCCGCAATTCGAAACGCTCGAGCGGTCTCCCTGGGGAACTCACGGCGGCGGCGGGGGTGCTCCCGCCGGGCAACAGCCGGGTCTCCTCCGCGGGCGTCCCAGCTTCCGCCTCCACGGCGAACACCAACGGCCGACCACTTCTCGTGCCGGCAACCAGCCGCGCATGCGTCTCCCCGAAGGACAAGCAGGTCAATCCGAGCAGAGTACTCTCTGGGATGAAACCGGCCACCTCGACTCGAGTCCGAAGATCCCAGATGCGAATGGCGTGACGATGCGCGCCAGAGGCCACCCAGCCCCCACTGCGAGAAAAGGCCAGACACTGGATGCTCAGGTCCAAGGCATCTTCAACCCCTTGCACCTCATCCGCATTCGGCACAAGGGTCGCATAGGGAATTCCCGTGGTGAGCTCCCACACACGAACCTTGCCATCACCTCCTCCCGAAGCCAGGAAACGCCCACCGGGAGACACCGCCAGCGCCGAGATGGCGCCCATGTGCGCCTCGGGTTGGCACCACACTTCTCGCCCCGTCAAGGCATCGCAGGCCGTGAGAGTGCCCTCCCGCCCCACGATGAAGAGACGGCACTCTGGACTGAAGATGAAGCGGTCACAGCTCGTGCTGTCGTCGCCATGCTCGGCACGCACCTCGCCCGAGGCAACATCCATGACCTGGACGTGATTGCCCGCCTTCCCCACGAACACCCGCTCGCCCTCTGGCGAGAACGCCACGGCCTTGATGTACATCTGGGCGGGATGCGCCCACCGGAGTTCCCCCGTGTTCAAATCCCAGAGGTGAACACCTCCCCAGGAGCCATGACCCACCGCCGCCCAACGTTCATCACGGGAAACCGCAAGACATTGGATGTCATGATTCTTCCCCTTGACGTCCTGCAGCACCGCGCCTGTTCCGAGCGAGTAGAGCCGCAACCGGTGGTCATTCCCCCCCAGCAGCAATCGCTCACCGCTCAAGCAGCTGATCGCATTGATTGCCGCGGGCTTCTGCATGAGCCCGGTGAAGTCCAGGGACAGAGGTTTCAAGGGACGCACTCGCATGTATTGCGCATGATGGCACACACACGGAGCCACCTCAAATACAGCGTCTCCACCCCTATTCATTCCCTCCGTGGATCAATGCCGCACCGCGATCCTCGCGCTCAGAGGAGCACCACACCAGACACGGAGCCTGGCGATAGCCTTTCTGCATCCCGAGTGCGGAGAGCACGACCATCATGGGCCCCAACGCAGCTCCGGGATCTCCCATGAACTCGACTGGATGCTCGATGGAGAATTGCTCCTCGAAATACCTGGCGTGCCGCAGATAGGCCACTCCCCATTCCTTGGCCCAGAAGCTCTCACCATTCATCCCCGTATAGACACAGCGAACCCTGGGCACCGATGGTGGCAAGGCCTCGAACAGGAGCTGGAACGCTCGCGCCAGCCCTTCTCCGCGGTAGGGTTTCTCACTGTAGCGATGACCCTCTTCGTGCCCCGTCCCAACACCCATGACGCGAGCATGAATGGACCGTTGCCCGGGCCAGCCCCGCTGTGTCAGCCCCAGCAGCAGGAATGCAGCCCCTTCCCCGGGTATCAGCCCATCCGAGAGCCCATGTCCACGAAGCCGCTCCTCCGCATCCAAGGCGGTAAGCAGGGACAGGTCCAAGAAGGAGTCCACCCCGCCGACGAGCACATGGCGTACGCGGCCACTCGAGAGCAGACGGAGGGCCTCCTGCAGCGCGAAGAAACCTCCCGCCCGCCCATGCGGGAAAAGCTGGCTCTGCTTCTTGTCGAGGGGCACCCCGGAGAAGTCCATGAGGTGCGTCAGGAAGTCAGTCGCTCCAGGAGCAGGCGCTCCGGGAGTGGGCTCGGGCAGTGCGAGCAGGAGGGGAGGCGGGACGGGGCAGTCGCGGGCGGCCTCTCTCAGGGCGCCTACCGCCAGGCGCAACATGCGTTGGTAACGCATGGTCACCGTCCGGGTAGCCCGGCGTACCGCATCCGGCAACTCCGGGAGGTGCACCTCGTCCAGGAACCCCGCCAGCAGCGGTTTGAGTGTCCGGCTGTAGATGGCGGTCTCTCGCAACCGCGTGATTCCAGCACGGACCGCGGCGGCGGAACTTCCCGCCGTCAACCCCACGGGGCTCACCAGTCCGGCCGTCAGGATCTCCGCTGGCTGCCAGGCTGCCATCTACTCCCTCCCTCTTCCTTTTCGTTGGCGTTCCGCCGGTCCCGAGCCTTGTTCGTCCACGCGCAGCGACTACAGCGCGCACCGCGACGGCTCCAGGAAGGACATGTCCTGGAAGCCGCTCGCGCGCAGGTGCTCCACGAGCCGCTCATGGAAGAGGAGTGCGCTATTGGCCTCCGCCAGGCGGAAGAGCAGGGCACCGTAGGTGCGTGACTCGTCGAGGATCAACCCGTCGAACTCCACATCCAGCAGGGCGCCACCCGGATTGAGCCTCGCCTTCGAGCTGCTCATATCCGCAGCGGCAATCAGTCCCAGAACGTTGATGGCCTTGTAGTCCAGGATGCGTCTACCGCTGTCGGGATCCCAGATGACCGCATCATAGCCATCCAGGTTGTCAGCCCCACCGCGCCTCATGGCATCGAGCAGATCGTCCCGGAACAGGGGAATGCCCCTCAAGAAATAAGGAGGGAGTCTCGGGCCATGATCCGAGAAGGCGGGATTCAATCGGGACAGGGTGAACTCCAAGGGCCTGGGGACCGGCTGCGTATGCCTGGCGCCCATCGTCCATCGCAAGGTGCGATCGAACGGGAAGGTCTCGATCCATCGACACGGGTATTGCGGTCCCGAAAGCAGGTAGTACATGAGCGGCCACAGGCTCCTAGAGCGATTGCTTCTCCATCATCAGAAGCAGGGCGAACCGGGACGTGTAGACGTTGAGCCTCCAGGACTTTTCTGGCGTTCCCGTCAGCAGTCCACGCATGCGGCCCGAGATGGAGTTGAGCCGGCCAACGAGCGCGTAGAGCGGATAATCTTTCTCCGGGTCGCGCTCACCCGCTTTCTTCTTCTGTTCCGGGCACCAGATGGATTTCATCGCATCGAGCTTGTCGTAGACCTGATCCAGCGCCGCCAGGACAAAGTTGCTGTACTCCTGATGCGCATCGTGAAATTGTGCTTGGTATGCCTCCATGGCAGCGAAAGCATACTCTCGCTTGAAGAACAGGGGTTTGGTGGACCATGGGCGAACGGCGTAGTTGCCCGGAAGCCAGACGCCATTGGCGGACGAGTTGATGTTGTACCCGATGTTGCCTCTCACCCTTCCGTCCTTCCAGAGGTACTTGGAGGACTTGAAGAGCTTGCTGTTCGCCAGGGACGCATTGCCAGGAATCAGGTGGTGGGCGGCGGCGATGACGTCCTTGCTTTCGGTGCCCACCTCGATTTGCCTGGGAGGGGACGCGCCCAAGGCCTTTCCAAGCGTGCCTGCGTCGTTCTTGAAGGCGGCGTTGAATTCGCCGTCCAGATCCAGGTCTTCGTCATAGTCGTTGGGGAACTCGTTCTCCTCGACCCTGGGCTCCTCCTTGGCGCTGCAGAAGTAGCAATAGTCGTCATGCTCGATGCTGGCGACCTCATCAACGGTGATGGGCTCTCCCATTTCCGGCATTGGTTGTCTCCCGAGTGGATCCGGCCAGAGCCGGCAGTCAGCCCATGATGTTCTTCTTGTTGTGGAACAAGGGGTCCCCCAACCGGCACACGTTCTTCCCCTCGAACTTCACGTCGAAGGAGTAGAGCATGAACTCCGCCGGCCCCTGGGTGGAGCCGCTCACCACGCCCCCGCCCGCCGTCCCCGCCTCGTCTCCCGAGGACGTCTTGTATTGAGCGCCCTTCACCATGGGCATCTTGCCGTTGACCGTCACCTTCTTCGGACCCTTGGAGGCATCCGAGGACTTCGCGATGTTCGGGTAGGGAATGGGCACCGGCCCACCAGGACTCGGGGTCTTGCACACATCCGGGAACATGACGCTCTGCCCGCCGCTGTCCTCGCTGGCGATTCCTCGCCCATTGGCAAATACCTTCGTGCCCACAAGTGCCCCCTTCGTTGTGCCGCGAGCTCCCCGCTCAACCATTCACGCCCTGCATCGACTTTACCGCGAAACACGCCTCCTCCACCTTCAGCGCACGCTTGTCGCAACCCACCGCCCCTCGCCACGAGAGACACACCCGCCCCCTGCCAGGCTCCAGCAGTACAGTCTCCAGCGACATTTCCGCCCGCTCTGTCTTTCCGGAGATCCTCACCGTCACATCCAACTCGCACCGAGGCAGGATGAAACGCTGCACCCCCTCTGGGGATACATTGAGCAGTTCCACTGACTCGCCCCCCTTCAAGCCCGCTCGTGCTCGTAGAGCTGGCGGCGCGACACAGAAGAACTCCGGACGGAAGTCCCGCGGCAGGTAGGGCGCACGCCGTTTCTGCCACTCCTCGTCATACGTCCCAGCACAGCTCTTGCGTGGCTCCCAGGCAGGAGCCACCGGCCCTACCCCCATCGGCGCGGGCGCATCGGAAATGGAGCCGAGCAGGTGGTGTGGATCCTCCAGGTTGGGAAGCGCGCGTCCCGCCATCTCCGAGCCGCTCCGCTTCCCCCGGAAGCCCTGCCCCACCGGGTTGCGCGCCTCCGCCAGCACACGCCCATCCCCCACCTCGTGCGACCCACCGAAGGCCCGCTCCCAGACCAACGGCATCCTCACGAAGGGTTCCGGCTTCGAGATGTCTGGCGACGCCCATCCGCTCTTCCACTTCCGGTCACCAAAGACCTGGAGCACCTGCTGGAGCGGACCGACACGCACCGAGACGAGGCATGACTCCACCGCGCGCCCTTTCGGCGCATGGGCCTCGCCCTCCAGCAGCACGTCCGTCCCGGGCTTCAACAGATGAGCCTCACTGGAAGCGCTCAAGCTCGAACTCCCAGGTGCTCCCCGGTATTCATCCCCCATGACCAGGGGGCACTGCTTGTCCGCGAGGAAGAGGGCTCCGCCGCGCACCTCGAAGGAGGCCTTGAGCGCGACATACAGCGTGTCCACCCCCTGCTCATCGGGGAACAGGAACATGCCAGGAACAAAGGGGGTCTTGTTGCGAACCTGGAGCACGAAAACTCCTTGGACCTACCCGGTGAGAAGCCGGGCAAAGGAAGCACCCGGGAGACGAATCCCCATGGAGGCCGCCCGCTTCAGTTCGACTCGTTGCCGGCGCGTCAAAGCTCGCGACTCGACACGGCAGGCACGTCTGCTGCGAATCTCCAGTTCCCGTGCCCACACATGCCGACGCCGCATGGGCCCTCGCTCCAGTGCGGTCAGGAGCAGCTCGCCCTGAAAGGGTTGACCCAGCCAGTAGCGAGTCCCCCGGACAAAGCGCCCACGAGCCCCCCGCCACCAGGCAGCCACGGCCTCGGCGTCCGGCCTTGGTAGATCGTCCTCTGGACGAGGAGTCAGGTCGGCGTCGAGGTTCTCCATCTCGAGGGGAATGGGCTCTTCGAGTGGTGGCTCGGGGGGGAGGGCATGGGGACCGTCCATGCTCAGACCCGTGATGGAGCTGAAGGCCTCACCGGCCAGCCGTGAGACCTGCGCATCCTCCATCCACTCCAGGCACGCCTCTGCCGCAGTCACACGCCCGCTGAACCCCAACGCCCACAAGGCGCCGGCACGGCGTTCCGGTATGCGCAGCAGGTCCACGAGCAGTGCCACATCCTCCTCGTCAGCGCCCATCGCCCAGAGGACAAGGGACTCACGGCCCTGTTGCTTCACGGCCTGCCTGCACACCGCCCACGCCTCCTGGGAACCCACCGCCAATCCCCATTCGATGGCCGCGTCTCGGATGACGGGATTCACGGAGGCGAGCGCCGAGGACAACAGTGCTCGCGCATTCGTCCGTGGCAGCGTGCGCAATCCCCGCATCGCCGCCATGCGCATCCGGGGGTCCTCGTGAGGGAGGAAGTCAGCCAGCACCTCATCTGGGAGCTCTTCACGGAAGACAAGTGCGTCCAGCACGAGCGCTTGGAGTTCCGTATCCGTCCCCTCGAGCAACGGTAGCAGGGCTGTGCCCACCCCCTCCCAGTCACACACCTCCAACACCCTCCGCATGGCGGAGTGCTGCGCGGGAACCGTATCGCACACCCACGCACGCACCTCTTCTGCGGGCGGATGCGACTGGAGAAACGCCAGGAACGCCGCGGACACTCGCGCCAGTTCCTCTGACTCCAACGCTGGCCGCAGCAACGCCTCGACCACGGGCGGCCCGCCTTCACTCAGCCCATCCACATGAGCCAGCAGCCGCTCCTCCACCTCTGCCGTGTCGGCCAGATCGTAGTCAGGCGCCGCCAGTGCGTGCTCCCACCGCGTCCAGAACCATTCCGCCTCATCCAGGTGCGTCTCGCACACATCCAGCAGGAACGTCGTGGTCATATGACTCGGACTGACTTCTCCTCGACTCGGACTGACCTGGAATCGTATCCCGAGAGCATACCACCACGAGGCGCCGATGAACCTGGTGGCGACGAGCCTGGAGTTCGACATCTTCAACCCACGCTTGGCGTAGACTGCGGGGCGAGGCCTCATCGCATGCTCCGCTCCTCCTCGTGGCTGACCTGGCTCGTGCTTCTGCTCGGAGGGTGCGCGGCGCCCTCCGCGTCCGTGGGAAGCGCCGCCGTCGCCCGTGGCACGGGAGTCTCCAGGCACCGCGCCCGGAGCTGACGCGGGCCCGGATCGCGGAAGTGCTCTGCCAGTACCAGCTGCTCCCGGAGCCCGTGCTCTCGCGCCTCCCGGAGTCCTACCGCCCCTCCGAGCTCATCCGGCAGGAGGACCTCGACTTCCTCCGGCGCCATCCCTCGTACCTGCCGGAGATGGACCTCGACCGGCCCGGCCTCCAAGCCGCGCTGTCCCGCTTCGTCGAGTGCTCGGTGGAGCGCGAGGTGGATGACGGCAACGGGCAGGCCGCCGGCTCCGTCCGGTACACCCGCCCCCGCTGGGAAGCCGCGTCGCTGAGGACGTCGCCCATCCTCAACCCCTCGTCGCCCACGCGGCGCCTCATCGCGCTGAATCAGTGGATCCACCGCCACCCCGAGACCACCACCACCTGGCAGACGGTGCTGTTCGAGCGTACGCCCACGGGCTGGCGCGCCGACTTCCAGCGTCCCGAGCAGGAGGCGCTCCACCCCCGCCAGATCCGGAGCTGCTCCGACCCGAGCCGTCCGGTGGCCCGGCTCTTCGGACCGGGGATGAGCATGCCCCGGCTGCTCTCGGGAAGCTGGCCCACGTACACCCGGGACGCGTACGAGGCGCGCGTGCAGGGACTGCTCATCGCCCAGTGCCGCATCACCACGGAGGGAGAGACGAAGGACTGCTGCATCAGCAAGCCCCTGCCGCACCTGGAGTGGGCCGTCCTCCGCCAACTGTCCGGCCTGCACTTCGAGCCCGCGACGGACGGGGGCGAGCCCATCGAGGTGGAGTACGTCTTCCGCCTGCGCTTCAGCCTCCCCCGCTGATGGACCGTGTCCAACCCGCCACGGTGTGAGTGGACGCGGGTGGGCTAGTCTCCCTTTCACGTGCCACGCGGATGCGTGAAGGGAGGATGTGCCCATGAAGGATGACGGACTGCGTCTCGCGTTCGAGCCGGATGACGACGGCACCGGGAAGCTTCATGCCAGTGTCCGCTCCCAGGGCTTCAGCGGGCAGGGCAGCGCCTGGTTCGGCACGGAGCAGCTCGAGCGGTTCGCCTCGGCGCTCGCGGCGTTTCCTCTGGCCGAGGAGGCCCGGACGGGCCTCGCCGGTGGATACTGGAGGAACGACCGGTTGGAGCAAATCCACCTGGCGATCTCCGCCTATCAGGTGGACGCTGCCGGCCACATCGGCGTCCGCGTTCGTGTCGCGACGACCGTCAGCCCCTCCGAGCGCCCGCAGTCCCAGCACATGACCGAGGTCGAGCTCCAGACGACCTATCATGAGCTGGAGTGCTTCAGCCGGGAGCTCCGGGAGCACCTCGCGGGAGAACGGGAGGACGCCTTCCTGCGAGCGGACGCGTGGACCTGAGCCTCTTTTCCCGCACTGCATGTCTCGGGGACGCCGCTATCATCCCGCCGCATGAACGTGCGTGTCACTCCTCCCGAAAGACAGACGACCCTGCGGCTGAACGACGGCCGCACCCTCGCCTGGTCCGAGTGGGGACCCGTCAACGGCCTCCCCGTCCTGTTCTGCACCGGCGCCGCCATGAGCGGCTCGCTCGGCTTCGGCGCGGATGCGCTCGCGGAGCTCGGCCTGCGGCTCCTCTCCATCGATCGGCCCGGCCTCGGCGCGTCCACTCCGCACCCGGAGAAGACCTTCGCCTCCTGGGCCGAGGACGTGCGCCAGCTGCTCACCGCGCTCGAGCCGCGGGACGTCACCGCCGTGGGATTCTCCCAGGGCGCACCGTTCGCGCTGGCGCTCGCGGGCCGAGGGCTCGTGAAGGCCGTGGCCCTCGTGTCCGGGCAGGATGACCTCGCCTGGCCGTCCCTCGCGCCGCGCCTGCACCCGGATGTGGCCTCGATGGTCCGCGCCGCCCGCCAGGACCCCGCCGGCTTCGAGCAGTCCTTCTCCCGCATGGCCACGTGGGACGGCCTGTGGCAGCTCATCCTCGGCATGAGCGGCGAGCGCGATCGGGCGCTCTACCTGAGTGACTCGTTCGGCCCGGCGTACCAGCGGGCCCTGCGCGAGGGCTTCTCCCAGGGCGCTCAGGGGTACGCGAGGGATCTCGTCAACGCGCTGAACCCGTGGCTGGTGGAGCCCGAGCACATCACCGTCCCGGTGGACCTCTGGTACGGCGGCGCGGACACCAGCACCGTCCACTCGCCCGACTTCGGCGCCACGCTGGCCACTCGCTTCCCCTACGCCACCCGTTTCCTGGAGCCCCAGGAGGGTGGCTCGATTCTCTGGACGCGCGCCCGGGACATCCTCGTGAGACTCCGGGGCCACGTCACCGCATCGGGGGCGTCACTCCGCTGACGCGGTCGGATGCGTCACCCCCTGGGCTCACCGAAACACCGGTGAGCCCACCGATGGCTCCTCGCAACACCCTGTGGGGGCTTGCTTCAGGGGGCCTCGGCCTGGAACGTCATGCCCGCGGCGCGCAGCCGCTCGACGAGCTTCATCCCCATGCACGAGGCCGGGGTCAGCAGCCCTCCGCGCTCCGGCAGCGCGTCCTCGGCGAGGCACAGCGCGGACTCGCCCAGCATCCACGACGTCGCCCCGTACCCCGGGTCCTGCTTCGCCCCCACGCGCGCTCGCACCCGCTCCCCCGCCGTCCCCACCCCGAGCAGCTCGATCTCGAACAAGCCGCTCTCCCGCTGCTCGCGGCTCGGCCCCTCGCCCGGTGCGGGCAGGAAGCGCTCGGCCAGCTTGCGCACCGGCCCGAACACCACCGCTCCCGACAGCGCCATGCCCACGCTCGTCGCCGCCGCCCGCGCCATTCCCCCCAGGCCCCGCCCCACGTCGATCGCCTCGTCGTAACGGAACTCGCGCCCGTAGGCGTAGCCGAGCAGCGCGTTGCTCCGCCGCACCACCCGCGTGTTCACCGGCGCCATGAAGAACGGCGCCAGCCACCGCCCCGTCTCCGGGTCTCGCCTCGGGCGGAGCCAGTCCCCGTGCCCCTTCCGCTCCGGCGCTCCCTCCGGGCTCAGCGAGAACGGATCCCCCATCACCCGGCGCACCGCGGGGTCACTCATCCGCTCCGCCGCGTAGAGCCCGCTGGCGATGGTTCCCCCACTCGCGCCGCCCTTCATCCGCCGCACCCGGTAGTGGGCCTCGGCCAGCCGCCCGCCCTTCGCGGCGAGCTGCTCGTGGAGCAGCAGCACCCCGAGGTCCGACGGGATGGAGTCGAAGCCGCACGAGGGGACGATGCGCGCCCCCGTCTCCACCGCGCGGGCATGGTGGGCGTCGATCATCTCCCGGACCCAGTGCGTCTCGCCCGTCAGGTCACAGTAGTGGGTGCCCTGCTCCGCGCACGCGCCGAGCAACAGGCTTCCATACCGGGCGTAGGGGCCCGCCGTGGTGCACACCACGCGCGTGCGCCTCGCGAGCGCGTCCATGGCCGCCTTGTCCAGGCTGTCACCCGCCACCAGGGGCAGCTCCTTCGCGGAGGGCTCCAGCGAGGCGAGCTCGTTTCGCACCCGCTCGAGCTTGTCGAGGCTCCGGCCGGCGAGGGCCCAGCGGAGCGAGGGGCGCTTCTTCACGAGGTACTCGGCGACGAGGCGTCCGGTGAACCCCGTGGCTCCGAAGAGCACGAGGTCGAACTCCCGGGCCTGGGTGCGGCGCTGCTCACGGTCTGTCATGCTCGCGGATGCAAGCACCGGAAGCACCCGAGCGGAAGGAAGGAGTACGTCCCATGCACCAGATCATCGACTGGCTGCGCACCGTGCCGCTGTGGCAGGCCGCCCTCGTCTTCCTGGCCAAGAATGCCCTGGTGCTCCTGCTGGCCGTGGCGCTCGGGGAGTGGCTGGTGCGGCGCTACTCCCACCGCCGCGTGGCCCCCGAGGCCCTTCCGCTCCAGCGCGAGGAGTGGGTGCTCGCCACGGTGTGCGTCGTGCTCAACTCGGTGGTGACGTTCGCCGGCCTCCTGCTGTGGCGCGAGGGGTGGATACACTTCCGGCTCGACTGGGGCCCCCGCGTGCTCGTGGACGTGCTGGTGCTCGTGGGGGTGATGGACCTGGGCATGTACCTGCTGCACCGCACCGCGCACCTGCCGCTGCTCTACGGCTGGCTGCACGCGCCCCACCACCGCTACGAGCGCGCCCGGCCCCTCACCCTCTTCGTCCTCAGCCCGCTGGAGGTGCTCGGCTTCGGCGCCCTGTGGCTCGCCGTGTGCGTGGCCTATGAGGCCTCGTGGGCCGGCATGCTGCTCTACCTCGTCTTCAACACGCTCTGGGGCCTGCTCGGACACCTGGGTGTGGAGCCCTTCCCGGATGGCTGGGTGCGCTGGCCCCTCCTGCGTGCCGTGGCCACCACCACCTTCCACGCCCGGCACCACCTGGACCTCGCCCACCACTACGGCTTCTACACCGTCGTGTGGGACCGGCTCTTCGGCACGCTCGCCCCGGACTACGAGGCCTCCTTCGCCCGCTCGCAGGTGGTGCCACCGGCTCACACGAGCGCGTCCAGCTCCTCCAGCAGCCGGTCCACATCCGCCTCGGTGTTATAGAGGTGCGGGGACACGCGGATGCTGTCACCGCGCACGCTCACGAACACCTTGCGCGCCGCCAGCTTCGCCGCCACGTCCGGCCCGTAGCCTCCCCGCCGCTTCAGCCCCACCATGTGCCCCGCCCGCTGTGACTCGGGCGGCACCTCCAGCGTCAGCGCCCTCGCCCCCTTCGCCACCCGCTCCGTCAGCGCGCGCAGCGTCTCCTGCACGTCCGCCACGCCCCACTTGAGCAACTGCCGCAGCGCCGCCATCGCCATCGGCACCAGCACGAAGTTGCTGCGCTCCCCCACATCGAAGCGCCTCGCCCCCGGCTGGAAGTCGTCCCGGTAGTCCACCAGCCGCGCGAAGTCCTCGCTCCCCCCGCGCATCAGCCAGTTGTGCTCGAGGGGCCGGCCCTCGCGGAACCTCGGCGCCACGTACAGGTAGCCCTGGCTGTACGGCCCCATCAGCCACTTGTAGCCCGCCGCCGCCAGGAAGTCCGGCTTCACCTCCGCCACGCTCAATGGCAGCGCGCCCAGTGACTGCGTCGCGTCCACCGCCAGCGCCGCGCCCACCTCGCGCGCCCGCTGCCCCACCCGCACCAGATCCACCACCCCTCCGTCCGTCCAGTGGCAGTGCGGCACCGCCACCAGCGCCGTGCGCTCGTCCAGCTCCTCCAGCAACGCCCGCGTCCAGTCCCCATCCTCCGGCCGGCGCACCGTCACCACCTGCCCTCCCGCGCGCTCCGCCAGCTCGCGCCACGGGTACACGTTGGAGGGGAACTCCTCGGCCAGCACCAGCAGCCGCTGCCCCACCTTCACCGGCACGTTCGCCGCCGCCACCGCCAGCCCGTAGCTCGCCGAGGGCACCAGCGCCACCCCGTCCGCGTCCGCCTCCACCAGCCGCGCGAAGAGCTTGCGCAGCGCCTCCGAGTCCGTGAAGAAGTCCTCCGGCTTCAGCAGCCACGGCTTCGCCTTGCGCATCACCGCTTCCTTCCCCACCTCGCTCACCTCGTGCAGCTGCGGGGACATGTACGCGCAGTTGAGCCACGTGACGTCATCGGGCAGGTCGAAGAGGTGGCGCTGGGCGGGAAGGATCATGGCCGCGCGAGCATAGCCCGCGCGCCCGCCTCCGCGGCGTCCGGCGGCAGCTCCACGGTGAACGTCGAGCCCTTCCCCACCTCGCTCTCCACCAGGATGGAGCCCCCCAGCGCGCTGACAATCTGCTGGGTGATGTGCAGCCCCAGCCCCAGCCCGCCGTAGTGGCGCTCGGACACCGCGCGCTCGAACTTGCCGAAGATGCGGCCCCGGTGCTCCGGCGCGATTCCAATCCCCTCGTCCCGCACCGACAGCCTCGCCACCCCGTGCCCCCACCCCACGTGCACGTGGATCGGCCGGCCCGCGCCGTACTTCAGCGCGTTGGTCAGCAGGTTCGTCACCACCTGCTCCAACCTCGACCGGTCCCACCTCCCCACCACCCGCTCCCCGTCCATCAGCTCCACCCGGCAGCCCGCCCTCACCGCCTCGGACGACAGCTGCTCCAGCACCTCGCGCGCCACCGCCCCCAGGTCCACCTCCTCCAGGTGCAGCGGCAGCCGGCCCCGCGCCAGCTTCGACACGTCCAACAGATCATTCACCAGCCCCGCCAGCTTGCGCACCTGCGACTCGCAGCTGCGCACCGCCCGGAGAATCCGCTCGGGCGGCACCGGCTCACCCCCCTGTGCCTCCACCCCCCGCCTCAGGCCCTGCAGTTGCAGCCGCAGCGGCGTCAGCGGCGTCTTCAGCTCGTGCGAGGCCACCGCGAGGAACTCGTCGCGCAGGCGCACCGCCCGCTGGGACTCCAGGAAGAGCCGCGCGCTCTCCAGCGCCGCCGCCAGCCGGTGGGCCAGCTCCTGCCCCATGGCCAGGTCCTCCGGCCCCTGGCGCCGCCGCGGCATGCACGTGCCCAGCGTGACGAGCCCCAGCCCCCGCTCGTGCGAGCGCAGCGGCACCACCATCACCGAGCACACCTCCCCCGCCTCCATCACCTGCTCCAGCGGCACGAAGCCCGACGACACCTCCCGCCACGTCTCCGCGCGGAAGTCCTGGAAGAGCAGCGGCTCGCCCGAGTGCAACGCCTCCAGCAGCCGGCCCCCGGAGTCGTGCGGCGAGGGCGTGGGCCAGGCCCGCAGCAGCTTCAGCTCCCTCGCGGGGTCCTCATGGGCCGCCGCCGCGCGCCGCAGCCCCCCCTCGGGCGTCACCAGGTCGATGACACACCACGAGGCCACCGACACACTCGCCAGGCACGCCACGTGCTGGAGCGTGGCGTCCGAGACCTCCAGGGACTGGCCCAGCACCCGGCTGGCCGTGGCGAGGAAGCGCACCGCCCCCTCCGCGCGCTTGAGGTCCGACAAATCCAACACGAAGCTGAGGATGCGCTCCTGCTCCTCCACCCGCGCCGAGCCCGTCAGCACCGGTACGCGGCTGCCATCCCGGCGCAGCAGCTCCAACTCGAAGGCGGAGGCCACCCCCGCGCGCCCACAGCTCGCGCAGCCCGCGCTCCCCCACCTCCCGCCCCTCGGGCGGCACCAGCGCCTGCCACCGCAGCCCTCCCCGCTCCAGCACCTCGCGGCCATGCCCCACCAGCGAGAGGAAGGCGTCATTGGCCTCGTGGATGCGCCCCTCCGCGTCCGAGAAGGCCAGCCCCATCATGTCCGACTCCATGATGCGGCGGAACACGGCCTCGCCCTGGCGCAGGGACGTCTCCAGGCGCAGCCGCTCGGTGATGTCCTCCATCAGCGCCACGGCGGCCGTCACCCGGCCCTCGGCGTCGCGCACCGGCCCGGCGCTCACCGACAGGCTGAAGCGCGAGCCGTCCGGGCGCGCCACCTCCATCACCTCGCCGCGCACCACCTCGCCCCGGGTGAGGGCCCGCACCAGCGGCCACTCGTCGGGGGAGTAGGGCCGCCCGTCCGCGTGGAAGCCCGTCCTGGCCGTCGTGTACTCCTCCTTGCTCCAGTTGGCGGGCACGGTCTCCCCGTGGAGCCGCACCGCCTGCGCGTTGCCCATCACCAGCCGGCCCTCCGGCGCCTCGGCGAGGATGACGGCCTGGGGCAACTGCTGCAGCACGGCTTGAAGGCGGTTGCGCTCCAGCTCCATCCGCCGGCGGTGCGCCTCGGCCTCGGCCCGGGCCCGCTCGGCCTGCTCGCGCAGCTCGCGCTCGCGGGCGTAGAGGTGGGCGCGCTCCAGCGCCTGCGCGCACTGCCGCGAGACGAGGCAGGCGAAGTCCCGGTCCTCCGCCGCGAAGCCCCGCTCCCGCTCGAAGCCGAGCGTCAGCACCCCCAGCACCCGCCCCTCCACGTCCAGGGGCAGGCTGGCCCACGCCCGCTGGGGGTTCAACGGCACGCCCTCCATCGACGGGTAGCGCTCGAGCAGCACCTGCGGGGACTCCATCCAGACGGGCTCGCCCGTGCGCGCCGCGTCGGCGATGGGCACCGGCATCTCCAGCGGCACGCAACTCCAGCCATCGAGATCCAACTGGGGTACCCCCACCAACTGGACGAGCCGCAGCACTCCCGGCTCCTCCCACAGGTAGATGGAGCACTCGGCCGCGCCCATGGCCGGCCCCGCCTGCTGGACGATGACGCGGGCCACCTGCTCGGGCGTGAGCGCCTGCGACAGCTTGCTCGTCACCTTCTGGAGCCGCAGCAGCCGCTCCATGGCCCGTCGCGTACTGTGCGGCCGCGTGTCGCTCACCCGTACCCCAGGGGCAGCAGAGTCCACCCGTTCAACAGCGCCCGCGCCTTTTCTTCCTCCTGCCCTGGGGGGTAGGTACTCACCGGGGTACGAGGGAGGGCACGGGCCCCCGGCCGGAGGCACGCCCGCTCCCCGGAGCCCGGGGACTACAGCCGCGACACCGAGGCGTAGCCGCTGAAGAGCTCGCTGGCGAATCTCGCGCGCTCTCCATCCTCGGCCCGGCGGATGTAGTCGTTCAACACGCGCCCGCCCTGCTCGCGTTTCGTCGGGAAGCGCAGGTTCATCCGCGAGCGCTTCACCCCACTGCCGCCGCGGTGCACGAAGACCACGGTGCCGTCGCGCTCCACCGACTCGATGACGCCCACGTGCGTCAGCCCGTCGTTGCGCTCCCCGTCGCGGTTGCGGTCATACGTCTCGCGGAAGAAGACGATGTCGCCGGGCTTGGGCGTGCGCTGGTGCAGGGCCCCCGCGCGTTGCGCGCGCCGGTGGATGGCGCTCACCGCGTTCTCCCCGGGCCGCGTGCCGTGCGAGAGCAGCTCGATGCCCACGGCCTGGTAGGCGGCGCGCACCAGGCCGGAGCAGTCGTCCGGGACGCGGTACGCCGTGAGCGAGGCGCCCACGAGCTTCCCCGCGCGGGTGGCCACACGGCGTCCCTTGGGCAGGGGGGCCGCGGGCCGCTTCTTCTGGGCGGGTGTGGCCTTCACCACCGGCTTCGCCGTGGCCTTCTTCGACTTCGCCGCGGGCGTCACCGGTCCACGCGATGCGGCCACGGCCGGAGCCGAGCCGAGCACCGCGAGCATCAATGGCAGCAGGAGCTTGCGAAGCATCATCCGGGCAGACGAGCGTACCGCCCGGCGCATTCACTCGCGAGCGGCCGCGGCCGTGGCTTCCCGTGCCCGCCTGTTCACCAGACTACGGCTCGCGGGTAGGTGCGTGGGCGTGGGCGTGGGGAATCCGGGTTCCCCAGCACCCTCACCCCGTCCCTATCCAGAGGGGAGAGAGGAAGTGGGGAGGTGTCCCCGCAGGTGGGTCATCTACGTCCGCAGCCGTCCCAGCAGCCAGCTTCCGCCCACCAGGCTCAGCACCGTGCCCAGCGTCTTCGCCGGGCTCCCGAGCAGCCTCGACTCCAGCACGTCCACGCGGTCCGCCATCAACAGCAGCATCACGTGCCGTACCCGGTTCTCCGGTATCGCGTACGCCACCCGCCGCAGCACCCCGCTCAACCCCTTGGGCGGCGCCGCCGTGCCGAACGCCGGTGTCAGCTCATCCAGCTCCGCCCGCTTGAACACGGGGAAGTCCGGCGGCGGCTGGCGCTCCGGCCTGTGCCAATGCGCGCCCCCGCGCGGCTCCGGCTTCAACAGCATGGGCACTCCGGGCCGGTTCTCCGGGTCTCCGTCCACGCCCCAGCCCGGAATGTCCGCGTGCACCTGCTCCGCCGTCGTCATGTCCTGCTCATGCTCAGCAGCCATCCCGTGTCTCCTCACGCATGCCCGTGCGGCAGCAGCACGCACTTGATGCACCCATCCCGCTTCTTCTCGAAGAGCTCGTACGCCCGCGGCAGCTCGGCGAGCGGGAAGCGGTGCGTGATGATGCCCCTGGCGTCGATGCGCCCCGCGCGGATGTGCTCCAGCAGGTGCGGCATGTAGCGCTTCACGTTGCACTGGCCCATGCGCAGCGTCAGTCCCTTGTTCATCGCCGTGCCGATCGCCACCATGTTCCACGGCGGCCCGTACACGCCGATGATGGACACCGTGCCGCCCTTGCGCGCGGATTGAATCGCCCAGTTGATGGCCGTGGGCGAGCCCGCCTCCAGCTTCAGCTTCACGCCCAGGATGCTGTGCATCGCCGAGCCCTCCGCCTCCAGGCCCACCGCGTCGATGCACACGTCCGGCCCGCGGCCGCGCGTCAGCTCCTTCAAGGTGGCGACGATGTTCTCCTCGTCCTTGAAGTTGAGCGTCTCCACCTGCGCGTACTTGCGCGCGAAGTCCAGCCGGTACTCCAGGCTGTCCACGGCGATGACGCGGCCGGCGCCCAGCAGCCATGCCGACTTCATGGCGAACAGGCCCACCGGGCCCGCGCCGAACACCACCACCGTGTCCCCCGGCTGGATGTTGCCCATCTCCGCCCCCTGGTAGCCCGTGGGCAGGATGTCACTGAGGAAGAGCACCTCCTCCTCGTCCATGTCGTCCGGAATCTTCATGGGCCCCACGTCCGCGAAGGGCACGCGCACGTACTGCGCCTGGCCGCCCTCGTAGCCCCCCGTGGTGTGCGAATACCCATACACCCCCGAGGCCATCTCGCTGTTGGGGTTGGTGTTCTCGCAGCAGGCCGTCAGCCCGCGCTGGCAGTAGAAGCAGGTGCCGCACGAGATGTTGAAGGGCACCACCACCCGGTCCCCCGGCTTGAGCGTGCGCACCGAGGTGCCCACCTCCTCCACCACCCCGGCGAACTCGTGGCCGAAGGTGCACCCCACGCGCGTGTCCGTGATGAAGCCGTGCAGCAGGTGCAGGTCCGAGCCGCAGATGGCCGAGCGCGTCACCCGCACGATGGCGTCATTGGGGTGGAGGATGACCGGGTCCGGCTTGTTCCCCACCGAGACGCGGTAGGGCCCCTCGAAGATCATGGCTTGCATTGTCCGCTTCCCTCCCTGTCGCCGTCCCTGCCGTCCGCGGCGATGCACGGACAAGCTACGCACCGTGCTCGCGCGGGGGCCCCGGGGACATGCGGGCCGCGCAGCCCACTCCGTCCCAGCAACGGCCGCCGGAGGGCTCCCCTGCCCGGCCGCCCTCTTGCGCACCGCGGCACCCGCGCACAGGCCATCCCCATCGGTTCAACGCCACGCGCCGGCGTCTGGGAATGGCTGTTCCCGGGGGAGAGTGCAGGCCGTACAATCGGGAGCCGGAGAGCCACCACGTGTTGCCCTACTTCCCCTTCGAGCAGGACAGCTACGCGATGACGCTGGGCGTGCGCGCGCTCCGCCCCGGCGAGACCCTCATCGAGGTCGACGAGGCGCACTACGCCCGGGAGCTCGCCCTCAAACAGGCCCACCTCTCCGCCAACCTCCACGCCCGCTTCCAGGCCCTGCCCGGCACCGAGCCCCACCAGTGGGAGACGGTGACGGAGCTGCTGCCCCTCCTGGCGCGCCAGCACCCCCGGCACTTCGCCCTGGAGGTGGAGGGCGGGCGCTGGCACTGGCGCAACCTCCTGCTCGGCACGGAGACACGCTTCACCCCGGGGGACTCGGGCAGCCTGCCCCTGGCGCCGCTGGACTGGCTGGGCCGGCAGGTGCAGGAGGACCTGTTGCTGATGGACGGCACGCGCGAGGGCCTGCCGATGATGGCCGGGCAGCTGTGCTTCCCCTCCATGTGGAGCCTGGACGAGAAGATGGGGCGCTCGCTGCTCGACATCCACGCGCCGGTGCCGGGCTTCGGTGAGAAGCTGGGCGTGGCCACCACGCGGCTGATGGAGGGCCTCAAACCCGGGCGCACCGTCACCCGCTGCAACTGGGCCATCACCGTCACGGACCGGATGGACCTCGAGCCCTGGAGCTTCCCCGAGTGGCGGCACCTCTTCGAGGGGATTACTCCGGACAACGCCGGGGAGCGGTGCTTCCTGCGGCTGGAGCGGCAGACGCTCTCGTTGATGCCGCGCACGGGCGCCATCCTCTTCACCATCCATACCTACAGTGCCCCCGTGGCCACCGAGGTGGAGGATCCCGCGCGCCGCCGCCGGCTCGCCGGGGTGCTGCGCACCGTGCCCGCCGACACGAGCACCTACAAGCGGCTCACCCCCTTCCTCGCGCCGCTGCTGGCCTGGCTCGACGCCGAGCCCGTGCCCCGCGCGGTCAACTCCTGACAGCGGCCCGCGAACGAGGCTTCCCGTCGCGCCATGGACAAGCGAATACTCCGGCCTCCTGGTCGGAGGAGCTCCATGAGACGGACGACGGGCCTGCTTCCCCTTTGCCTCGCGCTGTGGCTCGCGGCCCCGGCGCTCGCCAGGGACCTGGTGGAGCTGCCGGCGGGCCGGGTCTACTCGGTGAAGGTGGACGCGGACGCGCGGACGCTGTGGATCGCCCTCGCCCCGCCCGCCGGTGGCACCCTGGAGGGATTGGACATCGGCGAGAAGCCCATCGACGTGGGGCTCGGCGACTGGCACGACAACGCGCTGCGCGAGGCCTTCACCGCCACGCTCTCCGAGTCCGCTCCCGGGCAGCACCCCGGCATCTCGCTGACGGTCGAGCTCGCGAAGCTGCCGCAGCCCGGCACCTATGACGTGCAGCTCTCCCTGCGGCAGGGACAGGAGCAGCAGTACCTGAAGCTGCAGGTGCTCGTCCCCGAGGCCCGGCTCCGGGCGCAGGCGACGCCCCTGATGGAGCGGGTCATCGGCCTGTTCAATCGACACCAGGACACCCCGGGCCTCTTCACGCTCTCGGAGACGAGCGGGCGCTCGCGGGTGACGCACCTGTCCATCCAGCCCGTCACGGCGGCCACCTCGGGAGACACCACCCTCACGGGGTCCCTGAGCTTCGACACGGCTCGCGGCACGCCGCCCGTCCCGGTGGTCATCCCGCCGGGAGGCTCCGCGGACATCTCCTATAAGGTGAGCGGGGACTTCCCGGTGGGCACCGCGAAGGGCACCGTGGAATTGCTCTCGCCCCAGCTCCAGACGCCGCTCACCGTCACCTACGAGGTGCGCACCCGGCGGACGGTGCTCTGGGTTCCCCTCCTGCTCGTCCTGGGCCTGTTGACGGGCTACCTGCTGCGCACGTGGCTCAAGTACCAGGTGGAGCTGAACGAGAAGCGCGTGGAGGCGGAGGCGCTCCGGCTGAAGCTCGACGAGGAGCGGCGTCTGCGGCCGGATCCGCTCTACCTCAAGTCGCTGGAGGAGGTGGGCGCGCCGCTCGCGCAGTTGCGGACGCTGGACGTGAAGGGGCTCTCCGAGCAGCTCCCCCAGGTGGAGCAGCAGTTCGAGGCGGCCCGCGCGGAGTTCGACAGACGCCAGGCCGAGACCGAGGCCCGGCTCACCGAGGCGGAACAGCTCCTCTCCATCGCCTGGTCGCTCCCGCCTTCCACCCAGGAGACCCTCGGGAAGGCGCGCGAGGCGCTCGCGGCCAGCCGGAAGTGGCTTGAGTCCCACTCCGTGGCGGCGGCGGACCAGGAGCTCGAGAGCCAGCTCGCGCTGCTCGCCCAGGCGCTCCGGGAGAAGCTGCGGACCTGGCGGGGAGCCGTGGACACCCAGCTCGCCCGCTTCGATGACGCGCCGCTGCCCCTGAGGCAGGAGGACCAGAAGGCGCTCTCCGAGCAGATCGAGCACCTCCACGACGCCTTGAGACAGATTCCCCTGGACGCGGCCCAGCTCGACCTGCGGGCCGTGCTCTCGGGCGCCCACGATGCGCGCACGATGCTGCTCAACACCGAGCCCCAGCTCCGAGCCCAGCTGCTGCGGATCCTCTACGGCGTGCGGGACGTCTTCGACGCGGGGGGCGTTCCCCTGGGTGGGCTGGAGCAGGAGCTCCAGGAGTGGTCCCGGCCGCGGAACGGCACGGTGGAGGAGCAGCTGGCGTGGCTCATCGACCGAAGCCGTCCGTTGGAACGGGTGTTGAAGCAGGTGACGGTGGCACCGCTCGGGAGCACACCGGACGACGCGGCGCGGGAGCTCATCGACCACCGGCGCTATGTGGAGCTCGCGGCCCTGGTGGTCAAACACAGGCAGGAGCAGGAGGCGGTCCATCGAGGCTCGCCGATCCTCGAGTCGTTCTCCGGCGATGATCAGCAGGCACCCCAGCGCTCCGTGGCGATTCCCCTCCCCACGGTCCCCGCCATTCCGCCGGTGACGTTCCCGGAGAGTCCGCAGGGATTGCTCGGGGCGATTCCCGAGGCGCTGAGCCGACTGCTCCAGCGGGTCCGTCAGCCGGCGGCCCCCGTTTCTCCCGTGGTGGGCCATGCACTGGCCTTCAAGGCGCTGCTGCGGGCCAAGGCGGCGCGGACGATCATCGCGGGAATCGGAATCCTCGCGGTGGGCTTCTTCCTGTTCGCCGAGAAGTTCACCGGCACCGCGCAGGACCTGGCCGCGGTGTTCGTCTGGGGCTTCACCATCGACGTCAGCGTGGATGCCCTGGTGGATGTCATGTCCAGGGGAATGAAACAGACGTAGGAAGGAGCGCCACCCCTCGCCGCAGTGGCGCTCTCTCCGTTCTCAATAGCAGACGCCAATCGGGATGTACCGGCACATGCCATCCATCCCGCAGGTGTCCGTGGTGCACGCCTTCCCGTCATTGCACTTGCCGCTGTCCACGGCGTCGGCGGGACACGTGGCGCTCGTGCCTGTGCACTTCTCCACCACATCGCAGTCCCCCCGCGCCGCGCGGCAGACGGAGCCCGCGGGCTGGAGCCTGTCCACCGGGCACGCCGGAGTCACGCCGTCACACGTCTCGGCCGGGTCGCAGGCTCCCGCCGAGGCATGGCACACCGTCCCCGCCGCCACCTTCCGGTCCCCGGGGCACGAAACCCCCTGGCCATCGCACCGCTCCTCCACATCACACGCGCCCCGTGAAGGCCGGCAGACGATGTCGTTGCCGATGCGCTTGTCCGCCGGGCACACGCCCGCGGTGCACACCTCCTCCTGGTCGCACACGCCCGCCGCCGAGCGGCACGTCCTGCCCTGACAGTCCGGGTCCGCGCAGTCCACGAGCCCATCGCAGTCATCATCCTTTCCGTCCCCACACAGGAGCTCGGTGGCGCCGCCCGGGCAGGCACAGCTCGCGCCGCCGCACACCTTCCCATTGGCACCGCAGGACTTCGCCCCACAGTCCGGGTCCGCGCAATCCACGAGGCCATCACAGTCATTGTCCTGCCCGTCGCCGCACCGGCTCTCGGTCTGCTCCGTCTTCGCGCACACGCACGTGCCCGTCGCCGTGTCACACCGGGGCGTCGGGCCCCCGCACTGCGCATCCCCCACACAACTCACACAGGCGCGCCGGGCCGCATCACACGACCCGGAGCAGCTTTCACAGGCCGCGCCTCCCTTGCCGCAGGCCGCGTTCGCCGTGCCCGGCACGCACGTGTTCCCCTGGCAGCAGCCGTCCGCGCAGGACTTCGCATCACAGACGCACTGGTTCCCCACGCACCGCTGCCCCTGCCCACACGTCTCGCACGCGCCCCACGTCCCGTCCGCCCCGCACGTCTGCACTCCCGCGCAGCCCTCCTCGCAGGCGCGCTTCGCCCCCACCGCGCACTTCGCCTCCTCCTCCGGTTCCTCGGCGCACACGCCGGCGATGCACTGCATGCCCCGGGGACACTCCCAGCCCTGCTCGGGTGCGCACCGCAGCTCCCCGGGCTCCACCGGCCCGCAGGCCATCACCCCGCCCAGCAACCCCACGCAGCACAGCAGCCACTGCGCGCCCCGACCGCCCACCCCTGCTCCCACGCCTCGACCCATCACGATGACTCCCCCAACCCTGGCACCACGCCAGCGAATGCTTCGAGGCACCGCTCGAAGCAACCGGCCTGCCAACGCCCTCCTCCGAGGAGAAACACGCCCCTTCCCACCTCGCGGCCCATCCCCCGCGAGAGATGCTCATCCCGCGGGAGCGACAGCCCCCCGTGTCACCGGCTCGCCGCAGCCCGCTCCAACCAGAGCAGGCCCAGCTCGAGCGGTACCGCGTCGAAGGGCTCGGCGCACCTCCTCGCCTGTCCGGAGGGCTCCACCCCCCCGTGACTTCAGAAGTCTACCCATCCATCTGACATTTCAGGTAGGGTAGGGTCACCTGGCGTGATGGGCAACGAGCCAGGACAACCGGCGGCCGGGGCCACGCGCTCCGAGCCGCCCGCATGGGAGACACGAGAATGATCGGCAGAGCGGAATGGGCTGGAGGCGGCAAGGTGGGGCGCATCGGCGGCTGGGCCTGCGCGATGACGGCACTCGCGGGGAGCGCCGTGCTGCTCTGGCCTCGTCCCCCCGAGCCCTCCGCGGCGAAGCACGCGTCCACCGTCGCCGAGACGGCCCTCAGCGAGCCCCTCCTCTTCCTAGACCAGGGGAACGAGACGCCGGTGGTCATCGGCTACCCGCTGCCGGAGGCGCCCTTCCCGGGGCAGCGCAAGCCGCCGTGCGAGCCGCCCTCGGAGGAGCTGCACGGCCACTGCTGGGTGCGGATCGCGCACGCGCTCCCCTGCCCTCGCGGCACGGGCGTGCACGAGGGCGGGTGCTACCTGCCCGTGAGTGACAATCGCCCCGCCCCTCGCCAGCTCCTGCCTTGCGAGGAGCCGAGGGCCCTCACTCGCTGGACATGTTGCTGAGCTCGAGCACCACGGCCGCGGCCAGCGGAACCAGCAGGACCGTGGGGAACAAGAGGGCCGCCACCCCCAGGAACCCCGCGAGCACCGGCACCAGTCCCAGCAAGGCCGTGCCGAGCGCCCTCCAGAAGGAGCCACGTCCCGACAACAGGGCGTGGCCCCCGAAGGCCCCCACCACCGCGCCCAGGGGCGCCACCGCGGCGCCGCACATCCAGGTCACGTTCCCGATGAACCCGGCGGCCCTGCCCAGCGGGTAGCCCAGGGCCTTGTCGAGGGCATGGCCCCCCTCCATCCCGAGCCACGCCCCGAGCCCCAACCCCACCCCGCCCAGCACCGCCGCCACGAGGCAGCGCGCCAGATTGAAATGCCTCGGCCTCATTCCCCGCCGCCCCTCACGCGGGCCCCGTGGCCGAGCTCGAGGCCCACGGCCACGACCACCGGGAGCAGGAGCAGCATCGGGAGCGCGAGGCCCCGGAGCATCAGGGACACCAGGAGTATCGGCGCCAGTCCCACGAGGAGCGCGCCGAGTCCCGCCCAGAGGGAGCCACGTCCCGCGAGCAGGGCGTGGCCTCCGAACGCACCGAACACCGCGCCCAGGGGCGCGGCCAGCACGGTGCACAGCAGGGTCAGGTGCCCGAAGTGCAGGAAGTCACCCGAGCCGCCCATCGGTTCGCCCAGCATCTCGTCCAGGGCACCGACCGCATACAACCCGAGCCACGCTCCGAGCCCCAGCCCCAGTCCGCTCGTCACCATCGCGACGAGGCAGCGCAGGACGCCGAGGAACGCGGAAGGGCGCTCCTCGTGTTCTCCCGGTCCCCTGCTTCCCATGCTCGAATGCCTCCCGCTCAGACGATGGCGGCCAGCGGCTCGGGCCCGGCGTCGAGCACCTCGCGCAGCCGCCGTCCTGCACTCTATCCGGGCGCATCTGTGCGGGGCACCGATGCACACACCCACATGAAAAGCACCGACAAAACCCACCCCCTCCACAACTTTGCGCGCGGGGGATCGACAATCGGTCAGGAGGTATGATCTATCTCCCACCTGTGCGCGTTCGCTGTCTCCGCTCCTGCTCGACGGGCTCTTCAGTGAAGAGACTCTGCACCGTGGCCCATCAACCCACTGGTCGAGAACCTGCTCGCTCGCCTGCCGTAGCGCTGTCAGACCCGACAGTATTATCTGGTGACTGATGGATGGCTCTTTTCCAGCTGAGCGCCTCCCTGAACTCGTCCAGCTCATCTGCCAATGGGCTGCCGAACGTGACGAGGTGTTGACCCCGATTCGCCTCGTCAAGTTCCTGTACCTCGCGGATCTCTACTACGCGCGCAAAACAGGGGGCAGCACGTTGACCGGGTGGCCCTGGAAGTTCGTCCATTTCGGACCTTATTGCGCAGAATCACTGAACGCGATCGACAAAGCCGTAGCCCTAGGTCTCATCGAGAAACAAGCCTACGAATCGAGGCACACCGGCGAGGAGCGATTCGTCTACCGAGGGCGTCGCCCGAAGTCCGAGCTGCCAGCCGAGCGCATCCTCGATTCGTTCTCGATGTCCGTTACCTCCGGGATGAAAGCAGCTGTACGAAAGTGGGCCGATGATACTCCCGGCCTGCTGACGCATGTGTACTTCGAAACCGAGCCGATGCAGCACATCGAGCCAGGAGACACACTGGATTTTCGGAAGGCACAGACTCCACAGAAGGTTGTTCGTGTACCCGCCATGAAGCTCTCCGCGAAACAGATGAAGCAAGCTCGCGAGGCCTTGGCATCGCTCCGTCGCCGAACGCTGGATGAATCTCCAAGAACCCCCGTGGACACTGGGCCTCACGATGAAGCATTCCTCCAAGCAGCGGCTTACGAGGACGTGAGCGAGAACAGCCCGGAGTTCTCTGGGGTCGTCACATTCGGCGACCTGCGACAGCCAGACCTTGAGGACTGAAGTCGTATGAGTCTCACGACGCTCATCAGCCCTTTCTACAAGCCGCTGAATCAGAACTCCTTCCGCCAGATACCGACGTTGGGTCAACTCGCCTGGGTGCCAGTCCCAGTGTATCCGCCGATCCCCCAGATTCTGGACGTCGAGCGCGACAAACCACGAGAGCATGAATCCGCCCGCGCCCAGATTCGAAACGTGACGCGAGACGACTTCAAACGGCGTCAGGGACTTCCCGTCTATCGGCTGCAACTCGCCGATAATGAGGAATTGATGGTGCAAAAAGCCAAGCGAAGGCTTGCCATCATCGTTGCTGCTGTAGGTACCGCTTTTGACGATGTTGACCCGCTCCTTCGCCAAGCAGGCAAGAAGCACCTCCAAGAGCGGAATGTCTTGGTCGCCCCTCTCTACGGAATCCAATCCGACGAGCATCCCAAGGGCTTTCCTGAAGTGATGCGGCATCGGATCGATGCACTGCTCTACAGCCAGTTCTTCTTCTGTCCGGCGAATAGCGCTCCCAGCGTTTACGACGGTGTCGCACGGCTGGACCGTCTTTTTCCCGTCGTTCCGAAAGATCCCGCTGCATACGACCCGCTGCCCCTGGCCCTTGCAGATGAAGCGCTATCTGTTCTCCTAGCGCTGCTCCGGCTTCGGTTTGGCTCGAAAAGCGAGCCCGAAATCAATGAACTCAGAGAACTACTCCAGGACTCCATCCCAGAGGAGTTCCGTCCTACGCGGTAGAAGACCTCCGAAGCAGAGGAACGTGAGCCTCCGGCTCAAACGATGGCGGCCAGCGGCTCGGGCCCGGCGTCGAGCACCTCGCGCAGCCGCTTCACTCCCCGCTCCAGCTGCGCGCGCGTGCGCGGGGCGCCGATGCACACCCGCACCGCCGCCGGCACCGGCCCCGTCCCCGTGGTGAACAGCTCCGCCGACGACACCGACACCCCGTTGCGCCGCGCCTGCGCCACGAACTCCTCGCTGCGCCGGCCCTCGGGCAGGCCCAGCCACAGGTGGTAGAGCGGGGCCAGCGCCGCCCTCGGCAGCTCGCGCCCGAGCAGCCCGCGCACCAGCGCCAGCCGCTCGCACACCTCCTGCCGCTGGCGCACCACCAGCTCGTCCGCCGTGCCGTCCTCCACCCAGCGCGCCAGCACCTCCGCCATCAGCGGCGTCGTCATCAACGAGGCCAGCCCCACCTCCTCGGCCAGCCGCTCGCCCCGCGCCCGCGCCGGTGCCACCAGGTAGCCGATGCGCAGCCCCGGCGTGAGCAGCTTGGACACCCCGGCGATGAAGTAGCTCGCCTCGGGCAGGAAGGTCGCCAGCGGCGGCGGCCGGCTCTCCGGCAACAGCCCGTACGCGTCGTCCTCCAGCACCAGCACCCCGTACTTGCGCGCCACCTCGGCGATTCTCCGCCGCCGCTCCTCCGGCTGCACCGCGCCCGTCGGGTTGTGGCACGTGGGCTGGGTGTAGAGCAGCTTCACGCCCACCCGGCACGCCGCCTCGAAGGCCTCGGGCACCAGCCCCTGCGCGTCCATGGCCACGCCCTGCAACCGCAGCTGGAAGCGCCGCGCCATCACCTTGATGCCCGGGTACGTGAGCGTCTCGGTGGCGAGCGTGTCCCCCGGCCGGGTGAGCGCCGCCAGCGCCACCTCCATGGCATGGTGCCCGCCCGCGCACACCACCACCTGCTCCGGCCTGGCCTGCAGCCCGAAGCGCGAGGCCCACGCCGCTCCTGCGACGCGGTGCGCCGTGGTGCCCGCGGCCGGCTGGTAGCCCAGCAGCTCCGACAGGCGCGGCGTCCGGCCCAGCTCCTCCAGCGAGCGGCGCAGCGCCTGGCTGGCCGGGTCACCCTCGGGCGTCGCCGGGGCGTTGATGCCCAGCTCCACGGGCGAGTCGTCATGCGCCAGGTCCACCGGCGAGGGCATGTGCACGGGCACCTCGCGGTCCCTCACGTACGTGCCGCGGCCCACCTCGCCGCTCACCAGGCCCCGCTTCTCGGCCTCGGCGTACGCGCGCGTCACCGTGCCCACCGTGACGCCCACGCGCTCGGCCAGCTCCCGGTGCGTGGGCAGCCGCGTGCCCGGACCCAGACGCCCCGCGTCAATGTCCTCCGAGAGAGCGTCCGCGATGGCCCGGTACAGCGGACCGTTGCGTCCTCGAAGCTCCGGCATCCAACTTGTCATGGTGACAATCGATACACTTGACGGGACAAGGCTGCCAACGTAACTGATTGTCTCGATTCTACCCTGGATTGTCACGACATTCCGGGGTGGAAGCGCGAACCGAGGAGTCGAAGCATGTTGCCCATCGAGGTCCAGCGCGCCCCCACCCTGAAGCCCAAGCCTCCGTCCGAGGGGCTCGGTTTCGGCAAGTACTTCACCGACCACATGTTCCGGATGGAGTACTCGCCGGAGCGTGGCTGGCACCAGGCGCGGATTCTTCCGCACGGGCCGCTGGGGTTGGATCCGGGCGCGGCGGTGCTGCACTACGCGCAGGCGGTGTTCGACGGCTCGAAGGTGTTCCGCGGCAAGGACGGGCAGCTGCGCGCCTTCCGCATCATGGACCACTGCAAGCGCCTGTACACGAGCGCCGAGCGGCTGGCCATGGCGCCGGTGCCGCCGGAGATGGCCCGCGAGGCGATTGAGGCGCTGGTGAAGGTGGAGGCGGACTGGGTGCCGAGCGCCCCGGGCACGGCGCTGTACGTGCGGCCGACGGTGATCGCCTCGGAGGCGTTCCTCGGGGTGAGGCCGGCGGACAAGTACACCTTCTTCATCATCCTGAGCCCGGTGGGCAGCTACTTCTCGGGCGGCGCCGAGCCGGTGCGCATCTGGGTGGAGCAGCAGGCCACGCGCGCGGCGAAGGGCGGCCTGGGTGGCGCGAAGGCGGCGGCCAACTACGCGGCGGGCCTGCAGGCCTCGATGGAGGCCAAGAAGCGGGGCTACGCGCAGGTGCTGTGGCTGGACGCGGCCGAGCACCGGTACATCGAGGAGGTGGGCACGATGAACCTCTTCGTGCGCATCGGCGACGAGGTGATTACGCCGCCGCTCGAGGGCACGTTCCTGCCGGGAATCACGCGCGAGAGCGCGCTGGCGCTGATGCGGGACTGGGGCATGAAGGTCAGCGAGCGCAAGCTGTCGGTGGACGAGATGCGCGAGGCGCACAAGAAGGGCGAGCTGCGCGAGGTGTTCGGCACGGGCACGGCGGCGGTGATTTCGCCGGTGGGCGCGCTGGGCTTCCGCGAGGGCCAGCTGGTGATTGGTGACGGCAAGGTGGGCGAGGTGTCGCAGCGCCTGTACGACACGCTCACCGCCATCCAGTACGGCACGCATCCGGACCGCCACGGCTGGATGACGGTCATCCAGTAGCCGAGGTTGTGCGCGGACTCCCTCTCCCTCTGGGAGAGGGCGGGGGGTGAGGGTCGTCCCCGCGCACGGTGTCGACGCGGGGCGTGGATCTGCTATGGCGCGCGGCCATGACCACGGATGTGCAGCTGGAGAGGCGCGGGCCGGTGGGACTGGTGACGCTCAACCGCCCCAAGGCGCTCAACGCGCTGGACCTGGGGATGATTCGCGCGCTGCACCCGGCGCTCGAGGCGTGGGCGAAGGACAGCCAGGTGAAGGCGGTGGTGATTCGCGGAGCCGGGGGCCGGGCCTTCTGCGCGGGCGGTGACGTGCGCGCCGTGGCGCTGTCGATGGGCTCGCCCGCTCCCGCGGGACAGGAGCCGCTCGCGCGCGCCTTCTTCCACGAGGAGTACCGGCTCAACCACCTCATCCACCACTACCCCAAGCCGTACATCGCGCTGGTGGACGGCATCAGCATGGGCGGAGGGCTGGGGCTGTCGGTGCACGGCTCGCACCGCGTCGTCACCGAGCGGCTGGTGCTGGCCATGCCGGAGACGGCGATCGGCCTGTTCCCCGACGTGGGCGGTGGCTGGTTCCTCCCGCGCTTCCCGGGCGAGGCGGGCACGTACCTGGGACTCACGGGCACCCGGTGCAACGCCGCGGATGCGATGTGGCTCGGGTACGGGACGCAGCACGTGACGCACGAGCGGCTGGAGGCCGTGGTGGAGGCGCTCGCGGCGGCGGACTGGAGCACGGACGAGGCGCGCGCGGTGGCCACGCGGGTGCTGAATGGCTTCGCCTCCGAGCCGGGGACTTCGCCCCTGAGCGCGCACGCGGAGGCCATCGACCGGTGCTTCGCGAAGGACCGCGTGGAGGACATCCTCGCGGCGCTGGAGGCCGAGGGCACGCCGTGGGCCACGGAGACACGGGCCACGCTGGGGCGCATGTCACCCACGAGCCTGAAGGTGACGCTGCGCCAGCTGCGGCTGTGCCGGGGCAGGCCGTACGACGAGACCGTGACGGTGGAGTACCGGCTGAGCCAGCACGTCACCGCGCTGCCGGACTTCCGCGAGGGCATCCGCGCGGTGCTCGTGGACAAGGACAACACGCCCACGTGGAACCCGCCCACGCTCGCCGGGGTGCGCGAGTCCGACGTGGAGGCGTGCTTCGCGCCGCTTGGCGCGCGGGACCTGGTAGCGCCGTAGCAGGCCGCTGTGTCCTCCAGGGAGAAGGACCTGCTTCAGGGCTTGCTGACGAGCAGGTCTCGTAGGCGCTCTGGGACCATGCCACCGCGGAGTTGCTGGGTCTCGACCGCGGTTCGAATGCCCTCCATCGTCGCGATCGACTCGAGGAACGGAATGGCCTCGGTCCGCATGAACTCCGCAATGAGCGCTTCACGCTCTTCCGGGCTCATGGCCGTGTCCACGAAGTTCAACGCCTGCTCCAGCGCCTTGGCTTTTTCGGTCCGCAAGGAGGTGGCGCGCTGTCTGATGTGGCACTGATACTCCTTGGGTGCCTCATTCTCTCCCAGCAACCTCACCCATACCCCCAGATTGATGTAATGGACGTCGCCATACTGTGACTTCTGGAGGTTGACGACCAGAATGGTGTCCTGACATGGCTTGTGCCAGGTATTGGCGCGCCCCTTGTAATCGGCCTTGCGCAACTCCCGCGCCATCACCGTCCTGTTCAGAGAGGTCGAATCCTTCATGGCTCCCCCGTGTACGACGTGGCAGGATTGCGGTGCTTCCGTGGTGAAGAGGCGCTCGTCCTCAAGTGCGCCAGGAACAAGGCTGGAACCTGAAAACAGCAACAGCGCGGCCGTGAACAGCAAGAACCGGCTCGTCAGCCGCTCTCCTGGTGCCGGATAGTGCATGGAAGTCCCTTCACATGATGGCGAGATGACCGTGACATCTCCCTCTTGTTCCGCCAGAGCCACTTGAGAAACAGCGGCACCGCCAACACGGCCTGGTCTTCCATCAAGAGCACACCGAGCCGAAGCCGGAGAAGTGAGAGGAACCAGCGTCGCTCAACTGCTCGGCTTCGCCCAGAACGAGTGATCGCGATGGCCAGAATACGCACGAAGCCGAGGTCCATGCAGTTGCATTGGCCTTACGGCCAGCGCCAGACGGCGTTCACTGGCAACTCCCGGTTCAGCACGGCGGCCCCTTCCTTGGAGCCTTCATGTTTGGGCACGAGCCCGCGCTGGTCGCCCAGCACGATGCACACGGGGTACTTCCGTCCATCGGGCAGCACGGCCAGGGTGTAGCGGCCCATGACGGCCGGGCGCTTCCAGATCTCTCCCATTCTTCGAGAGGAGACGTCGTAGATGTCGGGGC
>NZ_DASUNC010000139.1:0-34244 GCF_036277355.1 Archangium sp. | reverse complement strand
GGCGGCCTGCTCCGGCTTCTTCGTCGAGGTGGTGCTCACCCTCCACCTTCAACCAGAACTCGCCTCCCCTCTGAAGGACCACCTGGGGCGTCACCCCTCTGGTCCACCCTCTACGGTGGGATACTCCGACAAGCTCCTAGGCTTCGCGAGGACCGCTGGGATGCCCATGAGCGCACCCTCATCTTCGGCTCCACCTCCTGGTTCTCCCCAATGCGACTTTTGGAACCAGACGCTCGGACAACAGCATCCTATCTGCTCCGGTGGGCGGCTTTCCACAACCTCCTGAACCAGAGAGGCCAATAGTTGCTCAGGTTTACCGGCGAACGGTGCTCTTCGTGAGGCGCTCGAAGGTGGCGATTCGCCTGATGAGCATCCGCGAGTAAGGTTGATGGAGTGATTTGTGAAGCAATTGCGCTTGGTCGAGCATATGTTTCGCGAGGTGCTCGAATGAGTGCGGGTTGCATTCGAAGAAGGGCCAGAGTTTGTTGGCAGCTTCCTCAGCGACCGCCAGCGCCTCCTCTGTCCATCCCATTTCGCTTAACATGCTACTGAGATTGACTAGGCTCCCGACGAGGGTATGGACGACTTCAGGGTCACGCTCGGCGAGAGGACGGCTAATGTCGATAGCTTCGCGAGTCGCTGTCAAGGCATCTTCCATACGCTCCTTCTCCATCAAGATGGCGCCGAGGCTCATGAGACTCAGTGCGAGGTAAGGGAGGACCGCGTCGGGGTTTTTCTCGGCGAGGCGACGGCGAAGGTCTACGGCTTCGCGAATTGTCGCCAGTGCCTCGTCCTTTCGATCCATGTCGTACAACCCTGCGCTGACGTTGTGGAGGCTCGCAGCGAGGCCGGAGAGGAAGGCGTCGGGATTGTGCTCGGCGAGGATGCGGTAGTGCACAGCGGCCTTGTTCGCCGCATCCAGCGCTTCCTCTTGGTGTCCCAATCGACGCAATGTGTGGCTGAGGTCGATGCGGCTCGCAGCGAGGTCGTGGAGGAATGCGTCGGGGTTACTCTCGGCGAGGCGACGGCGAAGATCTACGGCTTCGCGAATCGCCGCCAGCGCCTCGTCCTCTCGACCCATCTCGATTAGGCTATCGCCTAGGTCGATGAGGCTCTCGACGAGGTCGGGGATGAATGCATCCGGATTGCGTTCGGTGAGAGTGCGGCGAAGGTCAACGGCCTCGCGAGTCGCCGCTAATGCTTCCTTCGGGTGCCCACTGCTTCTCAACCCTTTGCCAAGATGGGAGAGGCTTGTGGCGAGATTGGGGAGGAAGGCGTCGGGATTGCGCTGGGCAAGGAGGCGATAGTGTTCGAGGGCCTCGCGAAGCGACGCTAATGCCTCTTCCCAGTACCTCATCCCAATCAATCTTACGCCAAGATTGGTGAGGCTCGCGGCAAGGATGGGGAGGAAGGTGTCAGAGTTGATCTCGGCGAGAGAGCGGCCAAGGTAGACGGCATCGCGAGTCGCCGCTAGCGCCTCCTCCCAGTACTCCATATCGCCCAACGTGATCCCGTAGTAGTTGAGGCTTGTGGAGAGGCTGAGCCCTAATAATGGGTTGGGGTTTCTCTGGACGAGGAGACTGAAGCACTCGACAGCCTCGCGGGCTGCCGCTAGTGCTTCTTCTTTGCGCCCTAGCGCACGTAACCTCATACTGAGTTCACTGAGTCGCCGCGCCCGCTCCTCCTGTATGCCCTCGTCCGCTGATTCTGGAACAGCCATGAGCAGCGTCCGCTGTGTCCACTCGGCGATTCGGCATAGTGACACCGTTGGGAAAGGCAATATGGCCTTGTCCAGCGTGCGCGCAACCTCGAGATCTCCTGCCGCCTCAACCAGGTCGGCGAGCACCTCGCCGAGCGGCGAGAACGCGGTGCGCAACCCCACGGACTTCGCGGCGTTGAGCGCCAGCGACGCCCGTTCCAGCAGAAGCCCGGAGAGCATCCGCTCCATCCAAGGCCGCATCAGCGCGGGCGAGACCAGAGACGCGCGTCCGAGTACCTCCAAGCCGGTCTGTACGGCGCTTGTATGGTCGTCGGGAGGGAACGCTCGCTCAATCCAATTGGCTGACACTCGATGCTCTTTGAGCGGCGGGGCAGCAACGCGCAGCACCATTGCTTCACCGAGGAGGTCAGGCTCTAGCGCGGGCAGATACATCTCCCCCCTAGCGCGCTCGTAAACTCGATGAAGCAGCCCAAGCACCGCCTGTTCTTCGTCAGACGGCGTGTGGTCGAGGAGTCGTTCGGCGGCAGTGCGTGCATCGTTTCGGTCGGCGAGTCCACCACGGAGCGTGGCAACAGCCACCATCTGGCGGGCTAGCCACTGTCGCTCTGATGTTTTCACCTCGTCGGCTGTAGCGCGCGATGCCCAGAACCGCTCCTCATGGTCGAGTATGGCATCCATCAACTTGTTCGGGGCAAGTTCACATCCCTCGACGAAAGCGATTGCCGCCATGTGGAGGTATAGCACTCGCTCGAATAGTTTATCGCTAAGAGTAGGCAGTGGGCGTCCACCGATGGGATTCGTCTTCTCTGGCGAGAAGGCCGCCACCGCGCGGCAGAAGAGTTCCTTGCGCTCGACCTCGTTCGTAACGAGTGGCTTCAACTCGTGCGGCGGTGTGGTCACGAGCCAGTTTCCCATCCCTGTATCGGTCTGCCGCAGCGCTGTCCACCAGTCGCCGCAGTTACGAGCCAGCAACAGGATGCGCATTCGCCGGAGGGCACGGCTCCCTTCCTGCTGCCGGTAGTCCTGAGCACGCTGGAGGATCTTTTGGAGTCCTTGGCGGCTCTCGGCATAGTCGAGCACGACTACGACCGATTGACCGCACGCCCATAGACGTTCCAACCAATCCTCGGCAGCCGTTGCTGCCAAGAAGCCGGCGGCCCACCGCGCCGCCCGTCGCTGTCGTATCCATTCGATGGCGAGGCGGGTCTTGCCTACCCCACCCTCGGCATGGATGAGGCGCACTGCCATTGTCGGCCCTTCGTCACACCAGCGATTTAATTCGGCGAGGATATCGGCGCGGCCCGACTCTTCGAAGCCCACCGCTTGATACCGCGCAGTGAGGAGAGCGGATGGAGGTGGGTCCGCCGGCATTTTCTCGGTGCCGGGAACAAGGAGGTCGTCCACGCCAGGAATCAACTCTGGGTCTAAGTGCGAACGCAGAAAGGCCAGCAGGCACTCGGCGGAGGCGCGGGCGGCGAAGTCCTTGAAGAGATCATCTCGGCCCTCGTTGCCCAAGTCCATCACGCCCTTCATCACTAGCGCATGAAGTGGTCGCCCACGGTTCGGTTGCAGCGCGTGGGCGAGCGCGCCAACGGCCGCTGCCTCCATCTCCAAGCCGAGCGTTTTGCGCATGCTGTCGGTCACAAAACCCCAGTACGTTTCGTCTTCGATGACACCGCTGCCGCTGCCGATGGGGGCCACATGGACGCGGAATGGCAACTTGCTGTCCTTGCCAGCAACTGAAATATCAGGGAACTGGCCTCGATGAGTGACGAGCAGTTTCTCGATGTGCGCCCGGCCCTTGGTCGAGAGTTGGAGTTTGTCCTTCTCAAGGAGCTCGGAGGCCCACAACCTTTCGACAACCTTCGTCCACTGCGGACAGGCCACATCGCACTCGGGGAGACGCCCCGGGTTGGTGACTCCTTCGAGCAGTTTCGCGAGTAGCCAACTCTCCTGCCATGCGTAAGGCACCGGGCGCTCAAGCCACCACTGCTGGTAGCGTAAGTGGGCGGCGAAGTCGAAGTGCTCAATGGCCACCTTCCAGTCATCACGAAGGTTGTACGTCGTGATGTCCGACTGGAAGTCTGCGGAGAGTTGCTTGCCGACGTCGTGGAAGAAAAGCCTGTCGGCGGCAATGACGTCGCCCAAATTGGTCTTGCCGGGACGCCCCGCACAGACTCCGCACATGGCGATGCACACCGGATCGTAGGCTTGGACGAGTTGGTCGAGCGCATGGGTGGCCGAAACTGCGCCCATGTTCGCGGTCCGAGCGACGGCGACGCGCAGCGGTCTCTCGCCGCATCCCTGGAAGTTGCGGAAGGAGACCAGCAGGTTGTTGGGGCTCTGGGCGTCCTTATCCCAAGTAGAGCCTGGCCACGCGCCGGCCTCCACTTGCAGCACAGCTCCGTACTCTTCTTTCACGGCCGTTAGAATGACCACGTCGGCCCGTCGGGTGCTGTTCTCGGCAGTATGCATGCGGCGAGTATACTTGTTGTCGAGCTTGCTGGATGAGGGGAGGGGGCAGGCGACAGGAGTTTTTTTGACCCACTTACGTCACTACAACTGCCCCAATCCCAGGGCTGGTTGTCCTGCATCGAGCCGCTACGTCGTTCTACTGCGTACATCCGCCCGCCCTCGCTGCTTCTTGATCGAGGGCGAGCGTAGGCGCCTGCCGAGGTTCCGCGCTCGGGTTCGGCTCCGTTGCCAGAGGCCTCGGCACGTCCCGGCTCAGTAGCCCGGCCTTCTTCTTCTGCGGTTCACGGTTGTGTGCCATTCCTTTTGCCTGCGGACGCGCCGCCGCGTCACGGTGATGTCCACGATGGAGGAACACCGCTATAGCGTCTCAGGAAAGTAATGTCCGCTCGGACGCCGCGTGGATGCCTACCACCGCGGAGCGGTCGTCGAGGCCGAACACGACGCCATCTGCAGGAAAGACCACTTCCTGCGCAGGCTGTGGCAGGGCTCGGACCTCCCGATCCCGCCAGCCCTGACATTACTTTGCTGAGACGCTATAAGTAGGTAGCCAAAGTTCCTTTACAAAAAGGAACGGCCTTCAATGCGGCGGGAGAGGACTCCTGCCTTGCGCATCGGCTCAGCGTAGGCCCTCCGCGTTATTGTGTCGGGGACTTTTGGTCACCTGCTTAGTTCGAGTTTCGCACTTTTTGGGTAGGCTCGAAGGGGGGCGACCTGAGACTCCTGCTCACCCAGTACGCGTGCTCACCCAGTACGCGGTGCTCTTCTTGGTGCTTGTCCCTCTGAAACTCTCGGGGAGACTCCTCATCGAGAGCGGCACCATCTGCGGCAGGGAAGCCATCACAGCTCAAGCCATGGGGGAAACACCGAAGGAGTTTCCGCGAACCTTCGTGAGCCATGGGTCCTCCGAAAACACCCGTTTTTTCCTCTGGAACTACGTTTTCCCTCTGCCTACCGTCAGTTGGGCCCCTGAAAAAGTGCGAAACTCGAACTTAGACGCCTATCGGTCCTCCGGGGGGTTCGCCACCAGTTGGCGCTCGGGCCACTGGGCCCCCGGAGGTGGCTGCACGCGGACGCCTCGCGGACCCAGGGCCCGGAAGCGCACCGTCCGCCCCACCCAGTGCCTCCAGTCCTCGAGCATCACCGACCAGCGCCAGTCGATGTGGTCCTCGTCGTCGGTGAACTCCAGCAGGAAGCGCTGATGCTGGTCATCCACCGGCAGCCCTCGGCTGTGCAGCACCTCGCCCGTGTCCGCGTCCTCCAGTTGCACCCAGGGCCCTCGCCCCAGCTCCCGGTTCTCCTGTGGCGCCCAGGCGAACCAGCTCCCTCGTAACAGCAGGCGTCCCCGGAACAGTCTCGGCTCGTCGAAGCGGGGCCGCCGGGGCCAGTAGGGGAGGGCATCGTTCATCGGCGGTCTTGGGCTCGAGAGCTCCTCGTGCCCGCCCCACCTCACCGGGAAGCGTGCTGCGTTCGAGGGGACGCGCCCGGGTGCGCTCCCCGCAAGGGCCCGGCAGTGCTCGACGAGCCAGCGCTCCGTGTTCCTTCCCCAGATCGTGCTGGAGCCCTCGTAGTGCTGGCGCTCGTACTCGGCCCCCGTGGTGAGGTAGCCCACGTAGTCGCCACACACGCCCGCGACCATCACCTCGCGTGCCCCCAACTGGCGCAGCTCCCGGCCCAGGCGGTTGCCCAGCCAGGACGTGGGCTCTCCTGGCAGCCCCATCAGCCACACGCTCCCCACCTTCAGCAGCCGCAGCGGCAGGGCCGGCGGCTGGTACTTGAGGAGATCCGCGAGGATGCTCTCCAGCAGGAGCGGCGGCTCCTTGGGCCACTGTGGATCGGTGTCCCCCAGCGTGTTCCGCATCCCCTCGCGGAACAGGATGGGAATCCCTCCTCCCAGCTCCGAGCCGCCGAGCGTGGGGCCTCCCACCTGCGCCTCGCGCGGCAGCCGCGTGCCATCCGACAGCGTGGCGTCGCGAATCGTGGGCTCGTCGAAGTGGACCGAGAGGCGCACCGACGTCTCCGCCCGTGCTCGTGCGGCGCCACACGCCTCGTAGAGACGCTGTCCCAGCTCCTGGCCCACCTTCTCCGCCAGCTCCAGGTTCCGCGTCCGGCCGTGGCGCTGCCGCTTCAGCTCGTCCACCGGCATGCCGGGCAGTGTCGGGTCCGAGTCCCCGATGGTGCCCGCGGCGAGCCCGAGCACCGGCTCGGTGCCCGGCTCCGCACGGCGCATCAGGTGCTCGGCATGGTGGGTGGCCACCCCGAAGAGGTCCGCGCTTCCCAGGGCGTGGTTCAGGGCGAGCATCGCCGAGTGCACTCCGAACGTGCCGAAGGCGCCAATCGGCCGGTGGGGCGCCTGCGCCTCGTCGGCCCAGAGCACCTGCACCCGCGGGTCCACGAACACCTGCTCGAGTGCGAGCTCCGAGGGCATGTCGGATGGCGTGCCCTCGGGAAAGCCCAGGGCCTCCGCTTCACGGCGGAGCGCGGCGTCCTCCTGGCCAGGGAAGTTGTCGCGGGAGGCCTTCATGCTCCGGTTGCGCGAGTACCCCCAGAGCCGGGACACGCCATGCCCCACGCGCGCCGGGCGCAGGCGCTCGCAGGCCTCGCGCACCCCCCGCTCCAACTGCTCCACGAGGTACGCCACCCCCCGCGCGTCCAGCCCCGGCCTGGGTTGCGCGAGGGAATCGTAGAACGGACTGCCGTAGAAGTTGCCCGGTCCGCTGTGCGTGTGCGTGCCCGTGAGGAAGAGCCGGCCGATGTGCAGGCCCAGTGACGCGGTGCGCTCCGCGAGCCTCTCCGCGAGGTAGCGCGAGCCCGCGTGCAGGTCCGCCGCGATGAGGGCCACCCGCTCCCCCTGGCCATCGTCCAGCACGAGCACGCGCGCGTGGAGCCGCCCCCACATCGCACGCATCCTGTGTCCGGACAGCGACCAGCCCGCCGTGGGCGTGAGGAAGCCGGGCGTGATGTCCACCCTCGCGGCTCCGGCCCGTAGCACACCATCAGTGAACGTTTTCCCGGGCGGGACGCGCGCGACCTCGAGCTCCTCGGGTGGCTCCTCCAGGCCCAGCACGATCGACGGAAGGCTGGTCATGACGTGTCTCTCCTCTCGGGTGGCCTACCTGCGGACACGCTTGCGCGTCACGATGATGTCCACGAGCCACCCGGGTGTGCGCTTCCGCTCCATGGCATGGAAGGCTGGCGCAACCCCCGGGGGCTTCTTATAGCTTCGCCCCGCTTCAACCCCCACAGGAGGCACGTTCATGAAGGTCTACGGTCATCCGTACAGCACTTGCACCCGCAAGGTGCTCACCACGCTCGCGGAGAAGGGCCACGAGGCCCAGTTCGTGATGGTGGATTTGATGAAGGGCGAGCACAAGGCGCCCCAGTACGTGGCGAAGCACCCCTTCGGCGTCATCCCCTACTTCGAGGATGACGGCTTCACCATGTACGAGTCGCGCGCCATCATCCGCTACCTCGACGCGAAGCTGCCGGGCGAGAAGCTCACCCCGAGCGATCTGCCCTCGCTCGGCCGCATGGAGCAGTGGCTCAGCGTCGAGCAGTCCTATTTCTCCTCGAGCGCCATGGCCATCGTCATGGAGATGTTCTTCAAGCCCATGAGCGGCGGCAAGCCCGACATGGACAAGGTGAACAAGGGCCGTGACGGCACCGCCAAGGCGCTCGACGTGGTGGACCGCGCGCTCATGTCCCAGGCCTACCTCGCGGGCGACCGGTTCACCCTCGCGGACATCTCCTGGATGCCCTACCTGCAGTACCTCTCCGCCACGCCCCACGGCACCCTCATCACCGAGCGTCCGCACGTGAAGTCGTGGTGGCAGCGCCTCAGCACCCGTCCCTCGTGGAAGAAGGTGAACGGCTAGTTCGTCGTCCCCGCGCGGGTCCGGAGGCGCGCCCCACGGTGCCCCGGACCCGCCCGGTCCTGGTTCCCGGCCAGGACGCGGCACCTCCTCCTCCCAGACTTCGCCGAGGCCTCGCGCCTGGAGCGGATGGCTCGCCCGGCCGGACGCCCGGCGGCCACCAGTCCGAGAACGTGGACGCGGACAGCCCCGCTTTTCGACGTTATCTTGGAGGTCATGCCGAACGCATCACCGCAAAAGTCCACCTCCCTGCCCGGCAAGTGGCTGCGTCACTGGCTCACCCGGGAACAGCTCCAACTGCTCGCGGGCGACGACCTCTACGCCCAGGGCGCGGCGCTGGCCGCCAAGGACCGGGTGCTCTCCTGGTTCGCCGTGACGGACGTGCTGCACGGAGAGGTCCGCGGCCGGGGCGGCCATCTCCCGGTGTCGGTGTCCGCGAACGAGCAGGGGCTGCTCGGCAACTGCCCGTGCTCCCGCTTCCAGTCCGCCGTCATCTGCCAGCACGTGGTGGCGCTCGGGCTGGCCGTCCTCGACGCCCTCCGTCCCGAGCAGGAGGCGGAGGCTCCCCCCGGACAGGGGGAGGCTCCGCTGCCCAGCCCCGAGGAGGTGCCGGGCTGGCTGGAGGCGCACCACGTCCCCCATCTGCGCTCCCTCCCCGTCTCGGAGCTGGAGCCGCTGCTGCCACGCGGGTTCGGCCTCTCCCGCCAGCTCTTCCTCCTGGAGGAGTACCCGGTCGCTTCCATCCTGGACGGCTCCCGGCCGCTGCCCGAGGCCTGGTCCGGGAAGGATCGGGAGCTCTTCAAGCGGGCCGCCTGGCTCCGGGCCCGCCTCGAGGCCCACCGGGTGGGTCTGGGGCTGGAGCTGGAGCGCACCCGCCGCGGGTTTGCGCCCCCCACGGATGAGCGGCTCGAGCCCCTCGTGCAGCTGCTCCAGCGCGAGCGGGCCCGGGTGCGCGAGCACGCCGTTCCCCGCCTCCTGCCCGACAACGAGCGGGTGCTGCGCTTCCCGGAGGAGCGCCCGGTCGCGCACGTCCACGAGTCCGGCTACGGGCGCTCCGCGGCACATCATCTCCCGGAGCACTACCAGCGGCAGTGCGTGCGGGTGGACCTGGCCCAGCTCCTGGCGGAGGAGGAGGACGCCGTCTCGTGCTCGACGTGTGCCGTGCTCGGGCCGGCGCGTTGCATTCACGCCCTCACCGCGCTCGAGCTGCTGCTCGCCGCGCTGGGGGACTCGCGGCGGGCGGGGGAGAACGCCCGGCTCGCCGAGCGGCTCATCGTGGCGCCTGGCCGGGCCCTGCTGGCCGCCCTGGACAAGGTGGGGCTCGGGCTCCGGGCCCGCCAGGAGTCCGCGTCCACCCCCGCCCAGGTCCGCTTCCGGCTGGAGGGCTTCGCCCAGGGAGAGCCCCGCCTGCGGCCCTACCTCCACCGGCCGTTGAAGCGGGGCGGGCTGTCCAAGGGAACGCCGGTGGTCCCGCGCGACGAGGCCGAGGCCCGGGCCGCGCTCGTCTCCCCCGAGGAGGTGGAGGCCTTCGAGCTGTGCCGCCTCGTGTCGAGGATGCAGGAGCCGGGAGATCGCCGGCGGTTGCTCGTCCAGGCGCTGAAGCTGCTCGAGCACCACCCGCGGCTGGTGTTCGAGGCGAAGCCGGAGACACCGCTGCGGGTGCGCTCCGCGCAGCTCGGCTTCACCCTCGAGGAGGGGGCGGAGGCGGTGGAAGGGCTGCGGGTGCGCCCCACGTTTGGCGGCGAGCCGGTGTCCATGCGCATCCTGCTGAAGTTGATGGCGGGGCGGGCCCCGCTGCCGTGGCTGTACGTGGAGCCGGAGCTGCCGCGGGTGACGCTGGTGTCCGCCTCGCCCGAGGCCCTGGCGGTGCTGGCGCCGGTGGTGGAGTACGGAGGGCGCCTGCCCGCCTCGTCGCGCGCGGAGCTGCTGCACCGGCTCGGGGGGGTGGAGTCCTCCATTCCCGTGTCCCTTCCCCCCTCCCTGGAGGCGCGCGAGGTGCCCGCCACGCCCGGGTTGTTGCTGCGCCTGCGGCCCACGGGAGGGGAGTCGTTGGAGGGCTGGCTGCTGGTGCGGCCCCTGCCCGAGGCGCCCCCGCTGGTGCCGGGCGAGGGCGCGGACGCCGTCCGGGGCCTGCGGGGCACGGAGCGGGTGCGGGCGCGGAGGAACCTGGAGGCCGAGCGCGCCGAGGCGGGCGCGCTGCTGGAGCGGCTGGGGCTGCCGGTGGAGACGCATGGCCACTTCCTCCTGGAGGGCCCGGAGGCGGCGCTCGGCTTCCTGGAGCGGCTGGAGCCGCTGACGGGCCCCTCGCTGCGCGTGGAGTGGGACGAGCGGCCGTGGAGCGTGGTGCGCTCGCCGGACGCGCGGGGGCTGAGGGTGGAGGTGCTCCGGGAGCACGACTGGTTCGGCGTGCGGGGCGGCGTGGAGTTGGAGGGCGAGCGCGTGGAGCTGGCCCTGCTGCTGGATGCACTGCGGCGCGGGCAGCACTACGTGGCGCTGGCGCCAGGGCGCTGGATGCGGCTCACCGAGACGCTGCGCCAGCAGCTCACGCCCCTGGCGGACCTGGCGCACCCCTCGCACGGCAAGTGGGAGGTGAGCGCGGCGGCGGCCCCCATGCTGGACACGCTGGCCGAGGTGGGTGCCACGGTCGAGGCTCCCCCGGACTGGCGCCACCTGGCGGCACGCATCCGCGAGGCCCAGAAGATGAAGGTGCCGGTGCCCCCGGCCCTGAAGGCCCGGCTGCGCGACTACCAGCGCGAGGGCTTCGTCTGGATGGCGCGGCTGACGGCCTGGGGTGGGGGCGGGTGCCTCGCGGACGACATGGGGCTGGGCAAGACGCTGCAGACGCTCGCGCTGCTGTTGCACCGCGCGGAGGCCGGCCCGGCGCTGGTGGTGGCGCCCACCTCGGTGTGCTTCAACTGGATGCGCGAGGCGGCGCGCTTCGCTCCCTCGCTGAAGCTGCACGGCTACCGCGAGGCGGAGCGCGAGGAGCTGCTCTCCGGCCTGGGCGCGGGGGACGTGGTGGTGGTGAGCTACACGCTGCTGATGCGCGACGCCGAGCGCTTCTCCGAGGTGTCCTTCGCCACGCTGGTGCTGGACGAGGCGCAGGCGGTGAAGAACCCGGACACGGCGCGGGCCAGGGCGGTGCGGGGCCTGAAGGCCGAGGCGCGCATCGCCCTCTCGGGCACGCCGGTGGAGAACCGGTTGTCGGAGCTGTGGAGCCTGTACCGGCTCGTCTTCCCGGGGCTGCTGGGCAGCCGCGAGTCCTTCCGGACGCGCTTCGCCGGGCCCATCGAGCGGACGAAGGACCCCCAAGCGCGCGCGGCGCTGGCGCGGGTGGTGCGGCCCTTCCTGCTGCGGCGCACCAAGGCGGAGGTGGCGCGCGAGCTGCCCGCCCGCGTGGAGACGGTGGTGCCCATCACCCTGTCCGAGGGCGAGCGGCGGCTGTACGAGGACACGCGGCTGGCGGCGCTGGCGCGGCTGGCGGACGCGAAGGGCCCGAAGAAGCGTTTCGAGGTGCTGGCGGCGCTCACCCGGCTGCGGCTGGCGGCGTGTCACCCGAGGCTGGTGGACGGGGACTCGCCGCTGCCGGCCTCGAAGCTGGAGCGGCTGTTGGAGGTGGTGGAGGCGGTGCGCGCCGGGGGCGGGCGGGCGCTCGTGTTCAGCCAGTTCGTCAAGCACCTGGCGCTGGTGCGCGAGGCGCTGGAGGGGCGGGGCGTGCCGCTGCAGTACCTGGATGGACAGACGCCCGCGGCCGAGCGGGAGACGCGGGTGGCGGCCTTCCAGCGGGGCGAGGGGGACGTCTTCCTCATCTCGCTCAAGGCGGGGGGCACGGGCCTCAACCTCACCGCGGCGGACCACGTGCTGCACCTGGATCCGTGGTGGAACCCGGCGGTGGAGGACCAGGCCACGGACCGGGCGCACCGCATCGGCCAGACGAAGCCCGTCACGGTGATGCGCCTCATCTCCGAGGGCACCATCGAGGAGGCCATCCTCGCGCTGCACGAGGAGAAGCGGGACCTGGCCAACAGCCTGCTGTCCGAGGCGGACGGGGCGGCGGCGCTCTCCACCGAGCAGCTGCTCGGCCTGCTGCGCTACGGGGCCGAGGGGGAGGCCTCCGCCGGAGACGTGCTCGCGGCGCGGCCGGCCCGGGCGCAGCGAGGCGCGGCGGAGCGGGACCTGTCACCGGGGTGAGTCTGGCAGGAGGATGAGGGCGCGCCCCGGCTCGCTCACACCGGAGCCCCGGCCGGCTCGCGGCCCCTCAATACGCCGAGGAGCAGCGCCCCCAGTCCGAAGAGGATGGTGGCCAGGGCGACGAGTCCGCCCAGTATCGGCACGCGCCCCACCAGCGTCAGCAGCACCAGGCCCAGCAGCAGCGCCACGGCGAGGTGGGCCCCCGTCTTGTGGAAGCGCTCGAGCAGCCACCGGCCGAGGAACAGGCCCACCACCGGGAAGGACAGGGCGATGGCGAAGCCATAGAGGGCCAGGATGAAGAGGCCGATCCACCAACCGCCGAGCAGCAGGCCCACGAGGAAGACGAGGCCGGCGAGGAACGGGACGCTCACGAAGAAGGCGGCCCCCAGGCCCAGGCTCGGCAGGGGCCGCTGGCGCAGCATGGCCGTCACCCGGTGCGCGAAGCGGGGCGTGAGCAGGGAGAACAGCAGCCCCAGCGCGAACAGCCCCACCAGCGAGCGCAGCCAGAGGTAGAGGCCCATGGCCGGTCCCCCGCCCTTCTCCTGCCGGGGGGCGAGATGCTCCACCGTGCCCGACACGACGGCGCCCGAGGCGAGCTGTGCGTCCTTGTCACTGCGGTAGCTCAGGTTCCCGCCGACGCGGGCCCCGTCGGTGAGCCGCAGCGTGCCCACCTCGGCGTGCGCGTCCTGGCCCACCGGGGCCGCCAGCGTGAGCGTCCCCGCGGCGGCGCGCAGCTCGCCCTGGACGGGGGCGTAGAGCCGCGCATCGCCCGAGAGGAGATAGAGATCCTTCCCCACCCGGGCCTCGGGGGTGAGGCTCAGGTTGCCGGCGGCCAGCATGGCGTCCTCGCCCACGGGCCCGCTCACGGAGAGCTCGCCGCCCGCGGCCCGCAGGCTGCCGCGCACCGGGGTGGAGATCCGGTTGACCGAGGCGGCGGACATCACATCCCCCTCGACGGTGCCGGAGATGTCCACCTCTCTTCCCATGGCGATGACGTCGCCCCGGACGGTGCCCTGGATGTTCACGACGCGGCCGAAGGCATAGAGGTCCTCGTCGATGACCTCCTGGGGGCCCACCTGCACCACGTCACCGCTGCGGAACTCGGCGGCCCGGGCCAGGCCGGGCACCAGGGCCCAGAGCACCAGCAGGGAGGGGAGCCAGGGGAGCCAGGGATTCCGGTGCCGCTCGGCGTTCGTGGACATGATGCAGCCCTCCCGCGTGTGACGGTCCATGTCCAACGCTGGAGGCTCCCCGTCGACAGGGCAAGGCACGAGCGGCCATGCCTTCCGCCGCAGGCCCCCCGGAGCGCGGGCCTTCGCTCAGGGCCGCGGATGGGCCTGGAAGAAGAGCCACATCTGCCCGGTGGCGTCGAGGTCCTGCGTGGTGTTGCCGAGGCCGGCCTCGGGCGGAATGAGGCCCCCGGGCCAGGTGTGGCCCCCGCCCTGCACGGTGCAGAGCGTGACGGCGGTGCCCTGGCCGCAGTGGGTGAGGGTGCTGCAGGTGCTGTCGCCCTGGTCGTAGGTGGGGATGGCGCCGTCGAGACAGACGTCGAGGCTGGCCCAGCGCGCCACCGAGTCCTGCGCGGAGCGGTAGGGTCCGCCGAGGAAGGGGAGGGTGCCGCCCTCGTAGCGGATGACCTGGTCATCGGTGCCGTGGAAGTGCATCACGGAGACCGGGCGCACGGGTGAGCAGGGCTCGAAGCCCGCCATGCCGGCGATGGGGGCGATGGCGGCGATCTGCCCCGCGCGCTCGCAGGCGAGCCGGTAGGAGAAGAAGCCGCCATTGGACAGGCCGGTCGCGTAGATGCGTTGGGTGTCCAGACACACGCGCGTGTCGAGGTCCGCGAGCATCGCGTCCACGAAGGCCACGTCGTCCACGCGCGGGGTGGCCATCTGCGCCGGGCCGCAGCAGATGCCCGCGTTCCAGCTGCGCGTGTCCTCGGATTGGGGGTCGTTGGTGCCGGCGATCTCGTTCTGGTTCAGCCCGCGGGGATACACCGCGATGAAGCCCCGGGCCTCGGCCTGTTGGGACATCTGGCTCAGGTCCTCCTGCTCCTGCTCGTTGGAGGCGTAGCCATGGAAGGAGAGCACGGCGGGCGTGGGCCGGGTCGCGTCGTAGTTCTGGGGGACGTGGACGTGGAAGAAGCGGGTGCGTCCCTCGTGGGTGAGGCTCCAGTTGTAGGTACCGGGGCCCACGGTGAGGCCGCTGCAGGAGGTGCGTTCGGGAAGGGGCGCCGGGGCGGGGGCCGCGGGGGGGCCGTAGTCCGGGACCTGGGGAGGGGGCTCGGGCTCGGGGCCCGCGGAGCGGCCGGTGCAGGCCGTCATGGACAGCAGCGCGGCGGCGCCGAGGATGTTCAGCAGGGAAGGGCGAATGGTCATGGCGCCCTCAGCACTAAGGCACCGGTGCGCGGTCGGCAGCACGTGGCTTCGCCTTCTCCGGGTATCGGGCCGGCAGTGAACGCTCCGGTCCGGGCATTCGACGCTGGAGATGTCGTCCCGTTGGAAGAGGCCTGCCCTCGGGTCGGAGTGGGTGGGACCTCACCTGGGAGGGCATGGTCTTCCCACGCTCCTCGTCTTCTACTGCCTCCTGACTCCGTGGCTTGTCCGGGTGAGCGGAGCGGGAGATGCCCGTGAGTGCCGTCATCTGGAGGATCGGGGACACATCCCGTCTGCTCCCGGGCGAGCACATTCTACGCCCTGATATCGCCGATGCCTCCAACCGGAGCCTCTTCGAGATCAAACCCTGGAATGCTCAGGGCCTTCAGGAAGGCCGCCAGGAGGCACAGACCTACCTGGCAGCATTGAATCGGGCGCTACGGGTCGGCAGACCCTTTACAGGTGGCACGGGGTTCAGCGGGGAGATCCTGATTCGTTTCGCACGGGGACAATACATCTGGCGCCTGGAGTGGCAGACCACCGAACCAGGAGTGGTCCAGTATCGGTGGACCCGTAGTCAGCAACGATTCGAGTCCGAGGCAGCGGCCTATGAGGCCGGGCAGTGGGTGGAACTGACGGAGCAGGAGTTGCGGCAATACGGAGCGTGGGTGGGCCAGGCAGTGGAGGATATGCTCAACCGACGCGAACGGCTCGCCACCTTCAGCGGAGCCGTTGGCATCGTCATCGAGGTCGTGGGCAACGCCGCGACGGGCTTCTTCTCGGGGGCGATTTTCGGTCGGATGAACGTGGATTCGGGGGGAGCCCAGCGGCCTCCGGCGCAGGGCGGTGGACAGCTTGTCCCTTTTCCCGCGCGGCCCATACCTGCCACGCCCCCTGTGCGGGTGCCCGCTGCCGCGGCCCTTCCTCAATGACGACCCGCTTTGCTAGGAGGCACCTCATGCCGTCCGAACAGAGGTCTTCGCTGCAACTGCCGTCTTTTCTGCATGGGCTCTATCCTTCGGTCTGCCAGAAGACGAAGACGGAGGGGCTGCGGTGTGGAGAGCAGTACCGGAAGGACGGCTCCTTTCCCGCTCCATGTCAGATGATAGGGGTGGCTTCCAGCGAAGTGGTCCTGACCCACGGAGTGGCCGACTTTCAACACGAGCGACCGGTCTGGCGGCTGTACATGGTGTCGGAGGTCATGCTCGCCTTGTCCGAAGCCCCAGAATGGCAGGACCCATTTCCCGTGAGGGATGCCTACGAGGCATTCTTTCGTGAGACGGCCTGGGGGGCGTTGTACTTCGCGACGTCACAGGATGCGCCGAGGAGCGCGGAGCTCTCGGCACTGCGCCTCCAGGCCGTTCTGCGTTTCTGGGAGCCGCTCCAGTCCGCGCGCTACCTCTTCAAGACCCTGGGGGCCGCGCTCACCCTGGAGGAACTGATGGTGGCCTCCTGTGGCTGGGCAATGGATGCGTGGTACCCGGAGGGTGGAACCTCGGTGCATGCACGCCTGAAGACGGCCGCGGAGCGCATGGCGCGAGCGACGCGGGAGGACAGCCTCGAAGCCATTCTCCGGCAGATGCCTCGTGCCCTCTCGTATGCCCGCAACCTGAAGCACCGCCATGTCGTGGCCGATCCCTCCTTCCAGCGCGAGCGCCTCGCCGCGCTCGACTCTGCGGCATTCGAGCGTGTGTCCGGTGCGTGCACGGCGGATCTGCTCGAGAAGCTGTATGACTGGGAGCACGAGCTCGGCCTCCACTAGAAGGTGACGCGGATGCCCATGCTCAGCACTCCGTTCATCCTGCTCGCCCACGCGGCGGCCACGCTCTTCATGGTGGGGCTCATCTGGTTCGTCCAGGTGGTGCACTACCCCCTGTTCGCCCGGGTGGGCACGGACGGCTTCGTCCCCTACGCCGCCGCCCACGGTGTCCTCACCGCCTGGGTCGTCGGCCCTCCCATGGTGCTGGAGCTCGTCACGGCCGTCTGGCTGGCGCTCCACCCCCCACCCGGGGTGAATCCCGTGGTGCCCTGGGTGGGCCTCGCCCTGGTGGCGGCCCTGTGGCTGTCCACCTTCTTCCTCCAGGTGCCCCTGCACGAGTCCCTCCGCACGGGCTTCCAGCCGGATGTCTGGCGGCGGCTCGTCGTGACGAACCTGTTGCGCACCGCGTTGTGGACCCTCCGTGGGGGGGTGGTTCTTTTCCTGCTGTGGCGCGCCATGACGCGTTCGGAGTGCTAACCTACCGCCCGGTCGGCGTCCGGGGGCGGGGCGCGCTGACGTAACACGGTTTCGGACAACCGGAGGGACGGGTGGGCACGCTCCTGAAAGGTGGCATCGTCGTCGAGCTCGAACCCGCGTGTGTCGAGCGGGTGGACCTGCGCATCGAGGGCGAGCGCATCGTGGCCCGGGGCCCCGAGCTGCAGGCCGCCCCGGAGGACGAGGTCCTCACGCTCTCGGGCAAGCTCGTCTTCCCGGGCCTGGTGAGCGCACACCAGCGCCTCTCCGCCAGCCTCGGGCGCGGCATGCCCCGGCCCAAGCTGGACGGCTACGAGGAACTGCTCGAGAAGGTGCGCTGGCGCTACGAGGACGCGCTGGACCTGGACGCGGTGCAGGTGGCCGCGACCGCCGGGGGCCTCGAGGCCCTCCAGTGCGGCACCACCACGCTCTTCGATCTGCACTCCTCGCCCAAGGCGGTGCAGGGCTCGCTGCTGCGGGTGGGGCGCGGGCTGCACGAGGTGGGCATGCGCGGGGTGCTCGCCTACGCGGTGACGGACCGGCGCGGGGCGCTGGGGCGCGAGGAGGGCCTGGAGGAGACGGTGGCCTTCACGCGCAAGGCGCGCGGGCGGCTCCGGGGACAGGTGGGCGCGGCGCCGCTCTTCACCGTGAGCAAGGAGGGCCTGGAGGGCATCGCCGAGGCCGTGAAGAGCACCAGCGCGGGGCTGCACGTGCCGCTGGCGGAGGACCCGCTGGACGAGAAGCTCTCGGTGGAGCGCTATGGCTCCTCGCCGGTGATGCGGCTGGTGGACGGCGGGCTGCTGTCGCCGCGGGCGCTGCTGGCGCACGTGGGGCACCTGGCGTGGCCCGAGCTGGCGCAGTTGTTGCCCACGGGCGCGTGGCTGGCGCACACGCCGCGCTCGAACATGGAGGCCGAGGTGGGTTACGCCCCGGCGTTGAAGTTCGGCCACCGGGCGACGCTGGGCGCCGACAGCGTGAGCGCGGACATGTTCGCCGAGGCCCAGGCGGCGTGGCTGCGCTCGCGCGACGCGGGGCAGCCCATCGACGTGCTGCGCTACCTGGCCAACGGGCAGCGCCTGGCCTCGCAGACCTTCGGGCTGCAGGTGGGGCAGATGCGCGAGGGCGCGGTGGCGGACCTGCTCATCATGGACTACCTGCCGGCCACCCCGCTGACGGCGGAGAACCTGGCCTGGCACGTGGTGTTCGGCCTGGGCTCGCGCCACGTCGAGTCGGTGATGGTGGACGGGGTGTGGCGGGTGTGGGCGCGCCGGCCCCTGTCGGTGAACCCCTCGGTGGTGGCGGAGCAGGCGCGCGAGGCGGCCGCGGCGGTGTGGGCGCGGATGAGCGAGAAGTAGAGGGCCCGGGTTGCGCCGCAAACGGCGAAGCCGTTAACTCGGGGCATGCTCATACCCACGCTCGTAGCGGGCTTCCTCGCGGGAGCCTCCCCCCAAGCCGGGGACGTCGCGCCGGACTTCACGGTGGAGGACACCGCCGGCAAGTCGTACACGCTGTCGGAGATGGTGAAGCAGGGCCCGGTCATCCTGGCCTTCTTCCCCAAGGCCTTCACAGGGGGTTGAACCCGCGAGCTCTCGGCGTACCGCGACCGTTACGCGGAAGTCGAGAAGCTCCACGGCCAGGTCCTGGCCGTCAGTACCGATGACAAGAAGACGTTGGCGGAGTTCAAGGAGTCGTTGAAGGCGCCCTTCCCGTTCATTCCAGATCCAGAAGCGAAGCTGACGGAGCTGTATGACGTGAAGACGCCGGTGTTGAAGCTGGCGAACCGGTACACGTTCGTGATTGGCGAGGACCGCAAGGTGCTCAAGGTGGAGTCCGGCAAGGACGCCATCGATCCGAACGGGGCGATCGTGTCCTGTCCGCTCCGCAAGCCGAAGGCGGAGGCCGGCGCGGCGGTGAAGGAAGCCGGCAAGGCCGCGGAGCCAGGCAAGAAGTAGCGAGGGACGGGGTGAGGGTGCCGGAGCCCCCGGGTTCCGGCCCCTCCGGGTCCCTGGGAGAGGGTTCGATTCACCTCCGTGAATCCCCTCTCTCCGAGCCGAGGCGCTCTCTCCGAGCGGTACTGCCGGTCCCTCGTCTCGTGGATTTTTCCAAGAAGACAGCAAGAGCGCAGTGCCAGTGCACCGTCATTGCAGTGTCAGTGCACCGTCATCGCAATGTCAGTGCACCGTCATTGTGCTGTGTCGCGGTGCTGTGTCGCGGTGCTGTGACGTCTGAGGTGTGCCTCGCGGGCTGATGTATGTCTTCTCCAATATGATGATTGTTTTGACAGGGAAGATTCAGAAACGTATATCCAGCCGCAATTTTTGAGCAAAACCCGTCAATCCGGCCATGCCGGGAAGACCTGCGCCCAGCCAATGGGCATGCGGGCTGGAGGAACCTTGCTGCCCCCCCCCATCCACCACCTCATCGAGCGGCGTGCCGCCGAATTGCCCTCTCATGTCGCGTTGAGCCACGCGGGCGAGTCGCTCAGCTATGGCGCGCTCAATGAGCGCGCCAACCGGCTGGCGCATCGGCTGATCGCCGAAGGAGCGCGGTCGGATGCCATCATCGGCATCTGCCTGCCGCGCGGCATGGAATTCGTCGTGGCCATCCTGGGCATCCTCAAGGCGGGCGCGGCCTACCTGCCGTTGGATCCGGCCACCCCGCCCGCGCGCCTGCGGCACATGGTGACGGCGGCGGGAGTGACGTCTGTCATTGGCGCCGGGCCGGCCGTGGAGCGGCTGGGGCTGGAAGGGGTGCGTGTCCTCTCGGCCTCGGGGATGGAGCTCGCCGGAGCCCCGGCTGGCAATCCGGGCGTCCCCGTCCTGCCGGAGCACCTCGCCTACGTCATCTATACATCGGGCTCCACCGGCCGCCCCAAGGGGGTGATGGTCAGCCACCGCGCCCTGTCCGCCTTCACGGCGTATCACTGCGGCACGTTCGGGTTGTCGCCCGCGGATCGCGCCGGGCTGGTCGCCTCGCTGAGCTTCGACGCGGCCGTCATGGCCATCCTGCCCTCGCTGGCCTCGGGCGTGCGCCTGGAACTGCCGGACGAGGACGTGCGCCTGTCGCCTGGCAGGCTGCAGGAGTGGATGCTGGCCCAGGGCATCACCTTCGTCTTCCTGCCCACCCCGCTGGCGGAGCTGGTGCTGCGGCTCGACTGGCCGGCGGCGTGCCCCCTGCGCCTGCTGCTCACGGGGGGAGACCGGCTGCATGCGCACCCGCGGCCCGGGCTGCCGTTCCAGCTGGTCAATGGCTACGGCCCCGCCGAGTGCACCATCTACTCCACCTCGGACATCGTGCCCGCGGTGGGACAGGCACCGGCGCACGAGCGCATGCCCTCCATCGGCCGGCCCATCGACGGAGCCGAGGTCCACATCCTCGACGCGGAGCTGCGGCCCGTGAAGGCCGGGGAGACGGGTGAAATCTACATCGGCGGCCTGGGCCTGGCCCGTGGCTACGTGGGCGCGGCGGACCTCACCGCGGACCGCTTCATCCCCAACCCCCATTCGCGCGTGGGGGGCGAGCGCCTGTACCGCACCGGGGACCTCGGCTGCTGGCTGCCCGGGGGCGCGGTGGAGTTCCGCGGCCGCTCGGACCAGCAGGTGAAGGTGCGCGGCATCCGCATCGAGCCCGGGGAGATTGCCGCCGCCCTGATGGCGCACCCGCATGTGGGGGCCGCGCACGTCCTGGCTCAGACGACCGGGTCCGCCGAGTCCAGCACCGGCCTTCAGGACACCTTCTTCGTGGCGTGGTTCGCCCCGAAGGATCTGCTCGCCGTGCCTGGCACGGAGCAGCTGCGCACGCACCTGCGCGACTGGCTCCCCGAGGCCATGATGCCCCGGACGTTCGTGGTGATGGACGCGCTGCCCGTCACCCCCAACGGCAAGGTGGATGTCCGGGCGCTCCCCGTGCCCACCGTCCACGTGACGCGGAGCCGTGAGTACGTGGCGCCGCGCACGCAGCTGGAGCGCGGGCTCACCGGGGTGTGGCGGCAGGTGCTGCGGCTGGAGCGGGTGGGCATCCACGACGACTTCTTCGAGCTGGGTGGCCACTCGCTGATCGCCACGCAGCTCACCACCCGCATCGCGGACGAGCTGGGCCTGGGCGTCTCGGTGCGCGAGCTCTTCGCCCACCCGTGCATCGCCCAGCTCGCGCAGTTGCTGGCGGCCCGGCGGGCCGACCCCGCCCGGAACACGCTGCCGCCGCTGGTCCGCGACGCCAGCCGGGAGCGGGCGCCGCTCACCGTCCAGCAGGAGCAGGTCTGGTTCCTCCAGAAGCTGTCCCCCGACAGCATCTCCTACCAGGCGCAGACGACGATTCGCGTGCTGGGCGCGCTGGACGTGGCGGTGCTGGAGCGGGCCCTGACGGAGATCACCCGGCGCCACGAGCTGCTGCGGACGACCTACGAGGAGGTCGATGGCCGGCCGTGGCAGGTCATCCGCCCGGCGGAGCCGGTCCAGGTGCCGCTGCTCGACCTGAGCGGCGTGCCCGCCGGGGAGCGGGAGCGCCGGCGCGACGAGGCCATCCGCCACGAGCTGCGCCGCCCCATCTCCCTCTTCGAGCTGCCGCTGGCCCGCTGGAGCGCCCTGCGGCTGGCCCCGGACGAGTACGAGCTCGTCCTCGTCGAGCACCACGTCGTCCATGACGGCTGGTCCTTCGCCGTGCTGATGCGGGAGCTGGACACGCTCTACAACGCCTACCTGCGTGGAGAGCCGTCGCCGCTGCCCGAGCTGCCGGTGCAGTACAGCGACTTCGCCGTCTGGCAGCGCACGGCGCTGGACTCGCCGGCCATGAAGGCCCAGCTCGGCTACTGGCGCGAGCGGCTGGCCGGGGCGCCCGAGGTCCTGCCGCTGCGCGCGGATCATCCGCGGCCTCCCGTGCAGACCTTCAACGGGGACCTGCTCCGGCTGGAGCTGCCCCCGGCCCTGCCCGAGGCCCTGCGTGTCTTCTGCCAGCAGGAGGGTGTCACCCTCTTCAACACCCTGTTCGCCGCGTTCGCCACGCTGCTCTACCGGCACACGGGAGAGCGCGACCTGTGCATCGGCTCGGCGTTCGCCGCCCGCGGCCCGCGGCAGCTCGACGACGTCATCGGCATGTTCGTCAACGCCGTCGTCCTGCGCTGCGACGTATCCGGGGAGCCGTCCTTCCGGGCCCTGGTGCGCCAGGTCCGCGACATCACCGCCGGGGCGGCGGAGAACCAGACCTATCCCTTCGTCAAGCTGGTCGAGGCCCTGGGCGTGAAGCGCGACCCCAGCCGCAACCCGCTCATCCAGGCCATGTTCAGCTTCCACGACTCGGCCGTGCTCAGCCCGCGGCTGGGCGAGGCCTCGTGCACCATCTTCGAGCGCGGCAACGGCTCGTCGAAGGTGGACCTGGACGTCGTCGCCATCCCCCACGCCGGGCGGCACCTGGGGGACGCGTCGCGCGGCGACGGCCGCATCTCGCTCATCTGGGAGTACAACCGCGACCTGTTCGACCGCTCGACGATGGAGCGGATGTCCACCCAGTTCATGCGGCTGCTGGAGGCCGCGGTGGCCAGTCCCGGCATGGCGGTGTCGCGCCTGCCGCTGCTGAGCGACACGGAGCGCCAGGCGCTCCTGGTGGACTTCAATGCCCCTGCCCGCGTGCCGGCCCCGGACGCGCTGGTGCATGAGCAGGTGCTGGCGCAGGCCGCGCGCACGCCCGAGGCGCTGGCCGTGTGTGACGAGGCGGGCAGCCTCACCTACGCGGAGCTGGTGCGCCGCGCGAGGCGGCTGGCCGGGCGGCTGCGCCAGCAGGGCGCGGGCACCGACACCGTCGTCGGCGTCTGCCTGCCACGCGGCGCCGACCTGGTGACGGCGCAGCTGGGCGTGTTGCTGGCCGGGGCCGCCTTCCTGCCCCTGGACGCGGACCATCCCGCGGAGCGGCTCGCCTTCATTCTCGCCGACGCCGGGGCCCGCCAGGTGGTGACCCACGGGTCGCTCACCGGGCGGCTCCCCGCCACGCTGGAGCACGTGCGCATCGAGGACGTACACGCCCCGGGCACGCCGGGCTCGTCCCCGCCCGGCGACGTGCGGCCCGGCCACCTGGCCTACGTCATGTACACCTCCGGCTCCACGGGCCGGCCCAAGGGCGTCATGGTGGAGCACCGCGCGCTGGCCAACCTCGTCGCCTGGCAGCGCGGCGCCTTCGGGCTGGACGCGGGCACCCGCGCCACGCTGCTGTACTCCCCCGCGTTCGACCCGTCGGCCGCGGAGATCTGGCCCGCGCTGTCGGTGGGCGCCTCGCTGCACGTGCCGGGGCAGGACATCCGCCTGTCCCCGGAGCGGTTGCAGTCGTGGCTGCTGGCCGAGCACATCACCTTCACGGACCTGCCCACGGCGCTCGCCGAGCGGCTGCTGGCGCTGCCGTGGCCCGAGACGTGCGTGTTGCGCACGGTGCTCGCGGGGGGAGACCGGCTCCACACCCGGCCCGCCCCCGGGACGCCCTGGCGCCTGTTCAACCAGTACGGCCCCACCGAGACCACGGTGACGGCCACCTCCGGCCTGGTGGAGCCGGTGGGCCACGGCGAGGCGCTGCCCACGATTGGCCAGCCCATCTCCGGCACCACCGCGTACGTGCTGGACGGCGAGCTTCAGCCGGTGCCCGTGGGCGTCGGGGGCGAGCTGTACCTCGGCGGCGCCGGCCTGGCGCGCGGCTACCTGGGCCGCCCGGACCTGACGGCGGACCGCTTCGTGCCGGACCCGTTCTCGCCGCGTCCCGGAGCGCGCCTGTACCGCACCGGGGACCTGGTGCGCCACCTGCCCGACGGCACGCTCGAGTTCCTGGGCCGCGCCGACGCACAGGTGAAGATTCGCGGCTTCCGGGTGGAGCCGGCGGAGATCGCCGCGCTGCTGCGCACGCACCCCGGCCTGTCCGAGGCCCACGTCAGTGCCCGGAGTGAGGCGGGCGGGGAGCCGCGGCTGGTGGGCTACCTCGTCCCGAAGGCCGACATGGCCGTGCCGACTCCGGCCCAGCTGCGCCAGCACCTGTCGCACGAGCTGCCGGCCTACATGATTCCCTCCGCCTACGTGGTGTTGCCGGCCCTGCCGCTCACGCACTCCGGCAAGGTGGATGAGCGGGCACTGCCCGAGCCGGTGCCCGCGCCGCGGGTGGCCCAGGTGCCACTGGCCAACGAGCTGGAGCACGAGCTGGCCGGCATCTGGCGCGAGACGCTGCGGCTGGAGCAGGTGGGGGCCGAGGACAACTTCTTCGACCTGGGCGGCCACTCGCTCCTGCTGGCGCGGGTGCAGCACGCGCTCAAGAGCCTGGGCCATGAGGTGCCCATGGTGAAGCTGTTCGAGTTCCCCACGGTGCGGACGCTGGCCCGCTACCTCCAGGGCGAGGACGGGGGCGCGCAGGAGGTGGCCGCCGCCCAGGCGCAGCGGCAGGAGCAGCAGCGCAGCGGGCGCTCGCGCCTGCAGGGGCGCCGGGGCCGGCTGGCGGCGGATGCCACGCGGGAGGACGCGGAATGAGCTCCCCCCACGAGATGGAGGACCGCTCCGCGCACCTGGCGGTGGTGGGGCTGGCCTGCCGGTTTCCCGGGGCCTCCAACGCCGCCGAGTTCTGGGCCAACCTGGTCCAGGGCGTGGAGTCCATCACCTTCTTCGGCCCGGACGGGCGCCCGGGCGCGCCGCCGCCGGAGCCGAGCGCCGTGGGCCAGCAGGTGCCCGCCTTCGGCATGGTGGCGGACGCGGACGGCTTCGACGCGGAGGCCTTCGGCTGCTCCCCGCTGGAGGCCCTCATGCTGGACCCGCAGCACCGGGTGTTCCTGGAGTGCGCGCGCGAGGCGCTGGAGGACGCGGGGTATGATCCGGTGCGCTACCGCGGCGCCATTGGCGTCTACGGCGGTGGGAGCGAGACGTCGTACCTGTCCGCGCTGCGCGCCCGGCGCGAGCAGCTGGCCGGGGCCAGTGACTGGCAGATGAGGCTGGCCACGGGGGTGGACTTCCTCACCAGCCGCGTGGCCTACAAGCTGGGGCTGCGCGGCCCCGCCGTCACCGTGCAGACGGGCTGCTCGACGTCGCTCGTCGCCATCCACCTGGCCGCGCAGGCGCTGCTCGCGGGCGACTGTGACATCGCGCTGGCCGGAGGCGCCTGCGTACACGCACCGGTGCGCCTGGGCCACTACAGCGAGGGCGGCCCCCTGTCCCCGGACGGCCGCTGCCGCGCGTTCGACGCGGGCGCGCAGGGCACCGTGGGCAGCAATGGCGTGGGGCTCGTCGTCCTCAAGCGCCTCGCGGACGCGCTCGAGGATGGGGACCACATCCGCGCCGTCATCCTCGGCTCGGCCATCAACAACGACGCCGCCGGGAAGATGGGCTTCACCGCCCCCAGCGTGGAGGGCCAGGCCCACGTCATCCAGAACGCGCAGCGCGTGGCCGGGGTGGACCCGGAGTCCATCACCTACATCGAGGCCCACGGCACCGGGACGCGGCTGGGAGATCCCATCGAGCTGGCGGCGCTGACGAAGGCGTTCGGCACGGGCTCGAGCCACGCCTGCTGGATTGGCTCGGTGAAGACGAACATCGGCCACACCGACGCGGCGGCGGGCGTGGCGGGCTTCATCAAGACGGTGCTGGCGCTGGAGCACCGCAAGCTGCCGCCCAGCCTCCACTTCGAGAAGCCGAACCCGGAGATCGACTTCGCCCAGGGCCCGTTCCGGGTGAACACGGTGCTGCGGGAGTGGGACACCGGTGGGCACCCGCGGCGGGCCGGTGTCAGCTCGCTGGGCATTGGTGGCACCAACGCCCACGTGGTCCTGGAGCAGGCGCCCGAGGCCGCGGTGGACGAGCGCGCCTCCACGCCCCAGCTGCTGGTGGTGTCGGCCCGGAGCCGCACCGCACGGGACCGGGCGGTGGCCCGGCTGGGCGAGCACCTGCGCACCTCCCCGGACGTCCCCCTGGCCGACGTGGCCTGGACGCTCCAGGTGGGCCGCCAGGCGCACGCCTACCGGCGTTTCGCCGTGGGCGGGGACGCCGCCGGGGTGTGCCGCGCGCTGGAGGAGAACGAGCAGGCGGCGGGTGGCACCGGGGACGAGGAGGCCCGGGAACGCCCGGTGGTCTTCATGTTCCCCGGCCACGGCGGCCAGCATGTCGGCATGGGGCGGGAGCTGTATGCCACCCAGCCGGCCTTCCGCGAGGCCGTGGACGAGGCCTGTGCGTACGTGACGCCGCGGCTGGGGTTGGATCTGCGCACGGTGCTGCACCCGGACCTGGCGGACGCCGATGCGGTGCGGACGGCCTCCACGAGGATGGGGGAGTTCGTCATCGGCCAGCTGTCCCTCTTCGTCATCGAGTACGCGGTGGCGCAGTTGTGGAAGCGCTGGGGGGTGAAGCCGGCCTCGGTGGTGGGCCACAGCCTGGGGGCGTACGCCGCGGCCACGGTGGCTGGCGTGTTCTCCCTGCGGGACGCCCTGACGCTGGTGCTGGAGCGCTCGCGGCTGCTCGCGAGCCTGCCGGCGGGCGCCATGCTGGCCGTGCCACTGCCCGAGTCCGAGCTGGTGCCGCTGCTGCACGCGCAGCTGTCCCTGGCGGCCGTGAACGGGCCCGCCCAGTGCACGCTGTCCGGCTCGGTGGCGGAGATAGAAGCCCTCCAGGCGCGGCTGGTGGCGCGGGGCGTGGAGGCCCGCATCCTGCGCATTCCGGGCGCCGGGCACTCGCACTTCATCGAGCCGGCGCTGGCCGCGTTCACCGCGTGCGTCCAGCGTGTCGAGCGGCATCCCCCGAAGCTGCGGTGGATTTCGGATCTCACCGGCGCCGAGGTGTCCGCGCAGCAGGCGACGGACCCGGCGTACTGGGCCGCGCACCTGCGCCACACCGTGCGCTTCAACGACGCGCTGTCCACCCTGCTGTCCGGCCCGGACAGCCTCCTGCTGGAGGTGGGGCCGGGCCGCACCCTGGTGACGCTGGCGCGCCAGCACCCCGGCTCGGGCACGCACCTCACGCTGTCCACGCTGCCCCACGCCTCGGACCCGACGTCCGACCTGGTCAGCGCGCTCATCGCGGCCGGACGCCTGTGGGTGGCGGGTACGCCCTTGTCCTGGCAGGGCCTGCACGCGGGCGCGCGGCCCCACCGGGTTCCGCTCCCGGCCTACCCCTTCGAGCGGCGGCGCTACCTGGTCGAGGCACCGGAGGTGTCCGCCCCGGTGGCGGAGGCTCCGGCCCCGAGCGCCTCGCGGGCGGACGCAACCGGCGAGGCCCGGCGGGACGTGGCGCTCCCGGCCAGCGCGCCGGAGGCCCCCGTGTTCCGCAACGACCTGGAGCGCCGCATCGCCCACGCCTTCGCGGAAGTGCTGGGGCTGGCCCAGGTGGGCCCCCACGACAACTTCTTCGAGCGGGGAGGAGACTCGTTGATGGCGGCGCAGCTCATCACACGGCTGCGTCCGCATGTCCCGGCCGAGCTCCGGGTGAAGTCCATCTTCCGTGCCCCCACCGCCGCCCGGCTGACCCGCTTCCTCGAGGAGGAGCTGTCCGTGGCCGTCCCGTCCCCGCCGCACGAGCTGCCGCCCTCCGCGGCTCGCCCGGCCCTCCGTCACCCGGCGTGAGCGGTACGAGCGCGCCTCCCATCCCTTTCCATCGGCCGCCCTGGCGGCCCTGACACCCCAAGGTCCATCCCCATGTTCGAAGAGGACACGCAGCGCAGCTACGACGTCGTGTGCAACGAGGAAGCGCAGTACTCCATCTGGCCCAGTGACCGGCCCCTGCCGGCGGGCTGGCGCGCGGTGGGCGTCACCGGCCCGAAGCGCGACTGCCTGGCCCACATCCAGCGGGTGTGGACGGACATGCGCCCCAGGAGCCTGCGCGAGCAGACCCGGGCATGAGTCCGTCTTCCCCACCGGCCGTGGCGCGGAGCGGCTCGCTCTGGCGCCACGGCGACTTCGTCAAGCTCTGGGGCGCGTATGCGCTCAGCCTCGCCGGCTCGCAGGTGACGTTCATCGCGCTGCCGCTGACGGCCATCCTCCTGTTGGAGGCCACCCCGCTGCAGGTGGGCATCCTCACCGCGCTGGGCTACCTGCCCTTCCTGCTCATCGGCCTGCCGGCGGGTGTATGGGTGGACCGGCTGCCCCGGCGGCCCATCCTCATCGCCGCCGACTTCGGGCGGGCCCTGTTCCTGCTGGGCATCCCCCTGGCGTATGCCCTGGACGTGCTGTCGCTGGGGGTGCTCTATCCCATCGTCTTCCTCAACGGCGTGCTCACCGTCTTCGCCGACATCGCCCACCACGCCTTCCTTCCCGCGCTGGTGGAGCGGGAGCAGATCATCGAGGGCAACACGAAGCTGCAGATGGCGTACTCGACGGCCCAGCTCGCGGGCCCGAGTCTGGGCGGACTGCTCGTCAAGGCCGTGAGCGCGCCCGTGGCCATCCTCATCGACGCGGCGAGCTTCCTGGTGTCGGCGCTGATGCTCCTGCGGGTGCGGCGCCAGGAGGCCGTGCCCGAGGGGCGCGCGAAGCAGCGGCCCCCCATGCGCCAGGAGATGAAGGAGGGGCTGGGCTACGTGCTGGGCCATCCCCTCCTGCGCCCGCTGGTGCTGTGCATGGCCTGCGCGAACCTCTTCGACATGTTCGGCATGGTGAAGGCCATCCTGCCGCTGTACGCGGTGCGGGAGATGCGCCTGTCCGCCCCCGCCTTCGGCGCCGTGCTCGCGGTGGCCAACGCGGGCGCGCTGCTCGGGACGGTGCTCAACCACCGGTTGGTGCGGCGCTGGGGGCTGGGCCCGACACTCGCCGGTGCCTCCTTCCTGCCGGGCCTGGCCGTGTTGATGCTGCCGCTGGCCACCGAGGCCACGGCGGTGGGGGTGCTCGCGGGGGCGCTCGCGCTCGCGGGCTTCGGGGTCGCCCTGTTCAACGTCAACCAGATCAGCCTGCGCCAGCAGCTCACCCCCGCGTCACTCCAGGGCCGCATGAACGCCACGGTGCGCTTCCTCATCTGGGGAACGATTCCCGCGGGCGCCTTCCTCGGCGGCCTGCTGGGCGGCTCGCTCGGGCTGAAGCCCACGCTGCTCATCGCCGGCGTGGGCAGCCTGCTGTCGAGCCTGCCGCTGGTGTTCTCCCCCCTGGCCACCCTCCACGAGCCGCCGCAGCCGGCGCTCGCTTCCACGAGATGACGATGACCCGGACTTCACCCTGGTTGGCCTGCCGCCTGCGGCGCCCGGACGCCCGTGTGCGCCTGTTCTGCTTCCCCCACAGCGGCGGCTCCGCGGGCGAGTACCTGCGCTGGGCGGACCTGCTCGAGAACGTCGAGGTGTGGGGGGTGCAACTGCCCGGCCGGGGCGCGCGGACGGAGGAGCCGCCCTTGACGCGGGTGAGCGTGCTGGTGGACGCACTGGCGGACGCGCTGGTGGACGCGCTGGCCCTCGGGCCGCCCTTCGCCTTCTTCGGACACAGCCTGGGGGCGCTGGTGGCCTTCGAGACGGCCCGGCGGTTGCGCGACCTGGGCCGTGCGCCACCGGCCTGGCTGTTCCTGTCTGCCTACCCCGCCCCGCAGCTGCCCTCCCGGACGCAGCCCACCAGCCACCTTGGAGAGGCGCCACTGCTGGACGCGCTCGAGCGCATGTACGGAGACATGGCCGCGGAGATCCGCGAGGACGCCGAGCTGCGCGAGCTGCTGCTGCCGCCCCTGCGCGCGGACCTCGCGCTCGTCGAGTCCTACCGCTACCAGGACGGCGAGCCCCTGGACTGCGAGATGGTCATCACGGGCGGCACGCAAGATGACCTGGGCCCGGACGCGCTGGAGCCCTGGCGCCGCCACACCCGGGGCACGTTCCGCGTCCACCTGCTCCCCGGTGGCCACTTCTACCTGCGGGCACCGCAGCAGCGGGACACGCTGCTGCGCCTGCTCGACGCAACCCTGCGGCCTTCCCACACCTCTTCTCCAAAGGACCTCCATCCATGAGCCAGCCCCTGCAACCCGCCGCCCGGAGCCGCGAGGGCTTCCTGGGACAACTCTTCGGCGGGAGGTTCCGCTGGGACCTCCTCCAGCCCTTCCCCGAGCAGAGCCCGGAGGAGCAGCGGCTCGGCGACGCCCTGGTGCTCGAGATCCAGCGGTTCCTGAAGGAGCACGTGGATCCGGCCCAGGTGGAGCGCGAGGGCCGGCTGCCTCCGGGCCTGCTCAACTCCCTGCGGGGGGCGGGCTACTTCAAGCTGCAGATGGACCCGGCGGTGGGTGGCCGGGGCCTGTCCTCGCTCAACGCCTTCCGGGTCATCGAGATGGCCATGAGCTGGTGCCTGCCGGTGGGCTACACGCTGGCGCTCCACAACGGCCTGGGCGCGGGCGCCATCGTCAACGCCATTCCCGCCGGGCCGCTCCGGGAGTACGTCCATGGCCGCATCGCCCAGGGCGCCATCTCCGGCTGGGCCGACACCGAGCCCACGGGGGCCGCCTCGCGGCGGCTGTCCACCCTGGCCACGCCCACCGCGGATGGGAAGGCCTATCTGCTCAAGGGGGAGAAGGTCTACATCGGCAATGGCTCCATCGCGGACCTGCTGATCGTCAGCGCCACCGTCTGCGAGGGCGGCAGGGAGTTCGTCAGCCTCTTCTTCGTGGAGACGGCCAGCCCCGGCTTCCGGGTGCGGAGGGAGCACCAGCTGATGGGGCTGAGGGGCTTTCCCATCGCCGCGCTGGGTTTCGACGACGTGCGGGTGCCCCGGGAGCAGATGTTGCGGATGGCGGAGGGGCACTGGCGGGACACGCCGCTGTTGGAGCCCATCAGCGCCCTGGGCCGCATGTACACCATCGTCACCGCGTCCCTGGCGACGGCCAAGCACTGCCTGCGCTGGTCGCGCGAGTTCGTCAACCGGCGCCGCAACAACGGCCGGCCGCTCGGGGACTACGATGAAATCCAGCGCATGGTGGCCAGTACCGCGGCGGAGGTGTTCGCTCTGGACAGCCTGGCCCAGTGGAGCCTGGCGGGAGCGGATGGCGCGAACCTGCCGCTGCGCTGGTTCGAGCAGGTGGCGGCCAAGAACATCGCCTCGCTCACCTGTGCGCGGCTGGCGGACCGGACCATGTCGCTGCTGGCCGCCGAGGGCTACGAGACGGCGGTGAGCAAGGCCTCGCGGGGGGCCCCCCCCATTCCCATGGAGCGGGCCGTGCGGGACGCCCGGGCCTTCCGCATCGCGGGGGGCGTGGACTTCCTCGTGGACCACAAGGCCGCCCGGGAGGGGCTCTTCACGCTCTACTACCCGTCGGCCGCGCAGGCCGCGGAGCTCGAGGCCCCGCCCGCGCCGCTTCCGGAGGACAAGCACCTGTCAGGCCGCAACCTCGAGCACCGCCAGGCCGTGGCCCATGAGGTGCGCCGGTTGGGCCTCGAGTGCCTGGAGCTGTCACGCCGCTACCCGGACGTGGGAGTGCTCTACGCGCGCGAGCGGACCCTCATCCTGCTCAACCAGGTGGCCAACGAGCTGTTCACCATGTCCGTCACCCTGGCGCGCGCCGCCGCGCTGACCGCGCGAGGCCAGCCTCACGTGGGGGAACTGGCGGATGTCTACTGCACGTCCGCGCGCTACCGCCTGGCGGACCTCTGGCAGCAGGTCAACGCCGAGGCGGAGCCGGACTTCGCCCGGGCGAGCGGAGCCTGGCTGGCGGGAGACGGGCTCGACTTGCTGTTGAGCGACGTGGACCGGGGCCAGGGCACGGGCGCCTGAGCCCTGCCGGGCGGAGTGGAGCCGCGGTCCGGGGACACGGTGGCCATTGTCTCGCCCTCTCCTCCAGGAGAGGGACGGGGTGGGGGGCCTACTCGGCTCGTGTGCTCGGCAGGCACGCCCACGGCTGGCCGGGTTGGCGCCCACACGCGAAGCCCGGCTCACAGACCGGCGGTCCCTCTGGATTGCACGCCTTGCGGCACTGGAACAAGAAGCAGGCCGAGTCCTCGGGGCAGGGCGGTGTACTCCGGCCACATCGGCGCAGACACTGCATCCAGATTTGTCCCGGGGTCGTCGGGTAGGTACTCCGGGTGCAGGACGTGCCCTGGGGACAGGGATTCAGCTCGCAGTCCTGGCCGAGGACCGTCATGCAGACGGAGCCATGCCCTCCCAGCAGGGACACGCACCGCTGGCCCACGGGGCAGGCGCGCCCCTCGCAGGTGGGCACGCAAGAGGGGGCGTGGTCCCCCTCCTTGCAGACGTACCCCTCGGGACAACTGGAGGGCTCCTCCAGACGGCAGGGCCGGCCACAGAAACCCGAGCAGATGAGGCCCTTCTCACACCCGTCCACGAGAAGGGCGGGATGCACCTCGCAGAGTTCGCCCTCCTTGCGGCTGCCTTGCAGCGAGCAGACGCGGATGAAGTCCTCCTTGTTGCGGGCTCGCAGGGTCCGGCAGGCGAAGTCCTCCGGACAATCCTCGTCGGTCCCGCACGTGCTGTCCGTGCAGTACTGGCGTCCCGTCCGCGGGTTGTGGAAGCAGCGGAGCTGCGACTCGCAATCCGCATCCGTGCGGCAGTCCTGCTCGTAGGTACGAAGGCCCTGACGCACCTGCGGTGAAAGCATGGGCACGACGTGGTGTCCCGTGGGCGGGGAGGGCCGCGCGCCGGGGTGGGACATGGCGAGGTAGACGAGCCCCAGCAGGGGCAGCGGCAGCAGGAGGATGCCGATGCCCGGGAGAAACTTGCGCCAATTCATCCGCCCACCCTCATTGCCTCTGCCTGGGAGGCCGACACTGCCGCGGACAGTCTTGCTGCTCGAGGTCCGGTCTGCTCCAGAAATCCTCGCCGCATTGCTCCCACCACGCCTCCTCCTCGAGCGTGCAGCCCCGATTCGACAGGTACTCTCGCATGTCCTTGGCCAGGGCTTCGTCGATGGTTCCCCCGCGCCCCCAGGCATGCGGACAACCCGTCTCCAGCACGAGCAGCGGAACCAGTAGCAGCAGCCTTCGCGGCATCATTCCCTCCCAGTGGTCCAGGTGGCATCGAAACACCCTGCGTATCAGGAGTGACGCGCGCCGCGTAGGGCTTGCGAGGTCCTTCCGAGCCCGCGGTCCCGTGACTCCGGGAGTCAAGTCGTCCGGGCTACCTCGCGAGTCATCATCCGTGATAGACGGGGGCGCATGCTCCCCCTGCTCTGGCTGTTGCTCGCCGCGCCCGCGTCTCCCCCCGCCATGTCCTCCCCCGTCGACCCGGCCTTCGTGTCATTGGCCCGGGAGGTGGAAGCCGCGCTGCGTGACGGCGACGAGGCCGCCCTGGATGCGCGGCTCGATGGAGAGCAGTTCCTCCAGCGGGTGACGCGGGGCCTGCCAGTCTCGAGCACCTTCCTGGCGGCGTTGGCCGGCGAGGTGCGCAAGGACGGCTGGCCCCTGGGCCGCCGGTTGTTGGGCGCGGGAGGGCGGGGCCTTCGGGTCCGGCTGCTCCAGGTGCACATGCGGGGGCGTACGCCCATCGCGCTCCTGCGCGTCCTGTCCGACGCCGGGTTGAGCTACCTCGAGCTCGAATTGGGCCGCAATGCCCGGAACGAGGCCGTCCTGGTCGACCTCTACCCCTACCTGGAGGGAGAGCGCATCAGCGAGTCGATGTGGCGGGTGTACCTGCTGGCCGCGGCCGAACGCGGGCAGTGCCTCACCCGGAGGCTGCGCGGCGTGGAGCGGCAATGGGTGGAGCAGCTGCTGCGGTGGCGGCGCATCGAGCGCCTGCTCGGAGCGAACCAGGCGCGCGAGGCCGTGGCGGAGATGGACCGGCTTCCGCCGCGGATGCGCGGGGCGAGGTTCGTGCAACTCAAGCGCCTGGAAGCGCTCGCGTCGCTGGACGAGGCGGAGTACGCGCTGGGGCTGCTGGCCTTCGAGAAGGCCTTCCCCGGGGATCCGCTGCTGGACCTGTATGCGCTGGACAACCCGCTGCTGCGCGGCGAGAGTGCGGTGATGATGGAGGCGATCGACCGGCTCGACAGGAGGGTGGCGGACCCGTACCTGGCCTACCTGCGGGGCCAGGTGAAGTCGGGGCAGGACGACCTGGAGGGGGCGAAGCGCTCCTTCCAGAAGGCCCTCGAGGAGGACCCGACGCTGTGGGAGCCCCGTGTGGAGTTGCTGAGCCTGGCCCTCGGGGAGGCGGACCACGCGGGCGCGGTGCGCCTGCTCGAGGACATGGAGCGCGAGGCCGGAGGGAGTCAGGTGCGGGTGCGGCTCCAGGAGGGGCCGGAGACCAGGGCCTTCCTGGAGTCGGCGGAGTACAAGGCATGGCTCGAGCGGCAGCGCGCGCGAGAAGGCCGGAGCGGCGGGTCCGAGGTCGCGAAGCCCGCCGGGCCCTAGTGGACTGTCCGACAAGTTTTTCAACATAGTCGAGACCACAGGGTAGGTTGGGTGGAGGAAGAGACCGGATAAGTTGGGTGGATGAGGAGACGACCGCCGCATCTCCTCCACCTTTCGCCTGGGGAAGTGGCCTA
>NZ_DASUNC010000138.1:0-60006 GCF_036277355.1 Archangium sp. | reverse complement strand
GGCGGCCTGCTCCGGCTTCTTCGTCGAGGTGGTGCTCACCCTCCACCTTCAACCAGAACTCGCCTCCCCTCTGAAGGACCACCTGGGGCGTCACCCCTCTGGTCCACCCTCTACGGTGGGATACTCCGACAAGCTCCTAGGTGAAGTCGAAAAAGCCCGACAAAACCTTTCCATTAAGGTCGGGGGTGCGAGCATCAATGCTGATGCATTCTACCTTCTTCTTCCAGAGAAGATCGTGCATTTTCATGAGTTTGGCAGGGTCTTTCGGAATACCCTGTCGGTTAGGGCTTAGAAATACTGCTCTGGTGCGCTCAGGGCTGAACTGCTCAAAAAAGTAAAGAATGGTTTCTACAGCATCAGGCATCTTGTTGTAAGTGTTAGGCTGTATTGGGCAGGCGAAGTTCCACCGATGGCCATATTTTAGCACTCGCTTGAATTTGTTGTGAAACTCGGTTCTGGTCTCTCCACGTTCATGAGGAGAGGTTAGGCGCAGGTACAGCCTTCGTTCATTGCTGAGAGCATATATGCTGTGGAGCTTTGGGGATGAGGGAATGTCTCCCCATGTGTTGAGTCGGAAGTCTCGAAACATGCTTCGGAGTTGTGTGCTCTTGCCATCACCCTGTTCTCCGATGACGAAAAGCGCACGTTCTATGTGAGACATGATTTCTCCTGTGGTGAATGGTGGCTGGTGTGTTTCTAGGGTGTGGAGTCTAATGGCTGGCTTGAGCCTGCTTTGAGCTTTGTCGAGTGTTGGGGTTGCGCTGAGTGGATCGCAACGATTTTGACTTTTCGTGAATTGAAGGAGGTTTGTTGTCCGCAGCCTCCAGCAATTCGAATTGCTTGTGCACCGCTTGTATGCACGGCGGGTGCGTGTACTTTCCCGCTGGTATTGTCATGCCCTCGGGAACAGTTACCTCATTGCCGGGCTGCCCTCAGCGTATCCCTCTCCCAAGAGGGAGAGGCCGCTTTACACGGTAGGCACGGACATGGTCGGTCTGCGCATCGCCACCTGCTGGGCGAGCACTTCCAGGTCCTTGTCCATCTGCGGCGTGTCCAGCAGCAGCGAGTCCGGGTCGTAGCGGAAGTCCGCCTGCTGGAAGCCCAGCAGCGTCTGCATGGCCTGCTCGCCGTTCTGTGTCGCCACCGTCGCGTACACGAGCTTTCCCTGCTCCAGGTGCAGGTAGCCCTCGTGCGCGTTCTGCTTCAGGTACAGCCGCCCCGACTTCTTGCCCGTTGCCAGCAGCTTGAGCAGCTGTGCCGCCGGCAGCTCGTCCAGGCTGCCGCGCACCACCCGGGCCGGCCCGTTGTGCTGGATGCGATCGTCGTACAGGGCGCGGATCGTCTTCGCCGCCTCGTCCGGCTGCGCGGGAGGCAGCACCGCCGAGGCTCCGCCCATCATCAACCGCTCGCGCGTGCCCGCGTCCGGGTCTCCGAGCACCACCACCGGCAGGCCCGCGTGCTCCGGCGAGACGCGCACCGCCTGCAGCAGCCCCAGCACCTCCTCCAACCCGAACTTCAGCCCCACCACCAGCACGTCGCAGTCCTGGTACCCCAGCGCGTCGTACGCTCCATCCAGCGAGGACAGCGCATGCACCACCAGCCCCTGCTTCTGGGTGCAATCCAGCAGGTCCGTGCGCGTGCCCTCCTCGGGCTCCACGATGAGGATCTGCCGCCCGTCGTTGATGATGCGCTGGCGCAGCAGCTCGCCCGTCTGCACCTGCATGACGATGTCCGCCACCAACGGATCGTACAGCGTGCCCGAGTTCTCCCGCAGGTGCTCCAGCGCCTGCTCCTTCGTCAGCAGCTTCCCGTAGGCGTTGGCCGGGTTCTTCGTCAGATCCAGGTAGCTGTCCACCGCCGCCAGAATCCGCGCGCCCAGGGTGATGTCATCCCCCTTGGCTCCCTGCGGCGTCCCCGAGCCGTCATAGGCCTCGTAGAGCTGCGCGAGCATGGTGTTCACCTGCACCGGCAGGTTCACCGACTCGAAGAGCTTCGTCGGCACCCGGCAGTAGCGTTTGGCCTCGGCCATCCACTCCGGGTTCACCGCGTTGCTCGCCAGGCAGAAGTGGCGCTCGGCCGGTTTGCCCAGGTCGTGCAGGTAGCCCGCGATGGCCACCGCCGCCACGTCCCGCGGCGGCATTCCCAGGCGCCTCGCCACCACCGTGGCCTGCCTCGACAGCTGCGCCGAGTGTCCCCGGTGGTGCTTGCGGTCCCGCTCCTGCATCGTCACCAGGATGCTCAGCGTCTCGATGTAATCCCTGTCGCTCACCGTCCCGCGCGTGCCCGGGAAGGTGTCGCCGCTGGACGTCTTGTTCCGCCCCTGCGTGCCCGGGCGTGGCCGCAGCCGCGTGTCCGACTCGAGCCGCAGCTGGAGGCTGGCCCTGGGGGGCGCCCCCGCGGTGCTCTCGTAGGCGGTGGCCATGGTGGACACGTCCGCCCGGATCTGCGCCGTCACCACCTCCAGCGAGGCGAAGGCCGTCGTGTCCCCGTAGTAGTGCTTGCGGATGGCGGCGGCGATGGTGCTGCGCAGGCCCACGTACGCGTAGACCTCGCTCATCCCCGTCACCAGGGCGATCTCGTCCAGCAGCTTCTTGTTCTGGGGCTCGGCCGCCACCACCGACAGCAACTGGCGCTCCGGGTCGATGGCCAGCGGAAGCACGTTCTGCGCCTCCGCCAGCCGCACCGGCACCTTGTCCAGCACCTCCGTGGGAATGCGGGCCTTGGCCAGCTTCTCCGCGGAGACGAAGCGCGTCTGGAACTCGGCCGCCAGGAAGCGCAGCAGCGCCGCCTCCTGGAGCAGGCCGATCTCCACCAGGCAGTCCCCCAGCCGGTGGCCGGTGATCTTCTGGTGCTCCAGTGCCTTCTGGATGGAATCCGAGGTGACCAGCCCCGCCTCGACGAGGCGCTCGCCCAGTTTCTTCGCCATGTCTCAGCCTTCCGTGTCCGAGCCCTCCCCACCGCCCTTGTCGGTGGGCTCCGCCTTCGGCGCCGTCAGCACGCTGAACGGCTTGAACGTCAGCTCCTTGGGAACGTCCACCCGCTCACGCGGTGGCGGCTTGGGCTCGCGCGCCTCCCGAGGCTCCCGAGGCTCCCGCTGCTCACGCGGCTCCCGTCCCTCGCGCGGCTCCCGCGGCGGCCGGGGCTCGCGCGGCTTCTCCTGACGCTCGGGCCTCTCGGCTCGCTCGGGCCTCTCGGCACGCTCGGCTCGCGGCGCCTGCTGGCCCTCGCCCGCGGCGGCACCCGGGGCCCGCTCCGGACGCTCCTTGGGCTTCTTGCCCTCCTTGCCCTTCCGGCGGCCACCCTCCACGGGCGCACGGCCCCGGGACGTGGGCACGGGGCCCTTCCAGAGCTGGCGGTCGTAGAGCTTGAGGTTCTCCGTCCACTTGTCGTTGGGGTCGCGCTGCATGGCCTCCACCCACGAGGCGATGCGCGAGTCCAGTGAGTCGAGCGCATGGACGATGTGCGCCTCGAGGGTCATCGGCAGCTTGGGCGAGCCGTACTCCAGCCGCCCGTGGTGCGCGAGCACGAGGTGGGTGAGGTGCTGCTCCAGCAGCGGCGGGAAGTGGGGAATCCCGAGCGTCTTCTCGCGGATCTTCTGCGCCGTCATGACGAGGTGGCCCACCAGCTTGCCCTCGTCGGTGTACTCGAAGCCCTTGTCCGGGGAGATCTCCGCCACCTTCATCACGTCGTGGAGGAAGGCACCGGCGAGCAGCAAGTCCCTGTCCGCCATGGGGTAGTGGTCCGCCACGCGGAGGGTGAGCCGCATGACCGACAGGAGGTGGTCGGCCAGTCCGCCCCGGTAGGCGTGGTGGATGCCCTTGGCGGCCGGCGCGTGCGGCAGGCCCGCGGCGATCTGCGTGTCATCCAGGAAGGCCAGCAGCAGCGCCTTCACATTCGGGTCGTTCACGCGCTCGGTGATGAGCTCGCGGATCTGTCCCACGGCGCGGGCGCCGCTGTGGCCTCCCTCACCGCCCGCCTTGGGCGCGGCCTGCTCCTCGCGGGCGGGCTTGGGGGCGGCGGGCTGCTCCTCACGAGCGGGGGCGGCGGCCTTGGGGGCGGGCTGCTCCTCACGGGCCGGCGGCTCGAACTCCTGGGGGTCGAGCGGCTCGGGGTCCAGCTTCTCGAGGGCCTCGATGACCACCTGGGACTTGCCGTGGAAGCCGATGACGTTGCCGCGCACGAGCACGTAGTCACCGGTGGAGAACGTGGGCTCGAGCGCCTCGACCTTGTCGAAGACGCGGGCGTCGATCTCTCCGCTCTTGTCCACGAGCACCACGGAGAGGAACACCTTGCCGCTGCGCGCGGTGACGCGCTCCTTCCTGGTGACGCGGAAGACGGTGTTGACGGAGTCCTTCTCGCGCAGGTCCTTCGCATACACCTTGCGCACCTGCTCCACGGAGGCGTCGGTGGGAGAGGAAGTGGGGGAATTGTCGGACGGGTTATCGGTCGTCATACGCGGGCGGCGACACTACCACCACCCAGGCGGTTAGGATGGATTCATGTCCCTACTTCCCGCTCTCTCCCTGCTGGTGCTGTTGACTGGCGCCCCTGAACCGGCCTGGCAGCAGGTGGCCCGTGACGACGGTATCTCCGTGCTGGCCCGGACTCCCGAGGGGGGTTCCGTCTCCGAGGTGAAGGCCACCGCCCTGGTGGATGCCCCCGCCCACGACGTCTGGCGGGTCATCCGTGACTACGGCCACTACACGAAAACCATGCCCTACACCGAGGAGAGCCGGGTGCTGTCCTCGGAGCAGGACGGGAAGATCACCGTGTTCTATTGCCTGGTGAACGCCCCGCTGGTGGACAAGCGGGACTTCATCATCCGCATCCGGGACGAGTCGGACTGGAAGGACGGAAAGGGCTTCCTGAAGACGGCCTGGACGGCGGCCACCGAGGGGGCGCCCCCCGAGAAGCAGGGTGTGGTGCGGGTGAAGCTGAACACGGGCTACTGGCTGCTGGAGCCGCGCGAGGAGGGGAAGAAGACGTTCGTCACCTACTACCTCTACACGGATCCGGGCGGCTCGCTGCCGAAGTGGATCGCCGACCGGGCGAACAAGACGTCCGTGCCGGACGTGCTCCGGGCGGTGCGCAAGCACGCCACCGCCACGAAGAAGTAGGCGTCCGCGGGCCGCTCAGCTGGCCTCGATGACGATGCCCGACAGGTAGTCGGTGCCGGGGAACCCCACGAGGGTGGGGTGGTCCGGCGGCAGGCCGAGCCGGGCGAAGCGGAAGCCCATGCGTCCCTCCTGCTCGCAGGCCTCGGCGATGAGGTCGTCGAAGCCGCCGGTGGGCAGGGGCGGGTGGTAGCCGACGACGAGCAGGGTGCCCCCGTGGCGGGTGGCGCGCAGGCCCAGGCGCACCTGCTCGACGAAGGTCTGCGGCGAGCTGGCCTCGGGGGTGTCCAGGAGCACCAGGTCGAAGGTGTCGTGGATGCCGCGCAGCACGGAGAGGGCGTCCCCGCGTTCCACCTGGAGGCGCCCCAGGAGCCCATTGGCCTCGCCATTCTCGCGGGCGAGGTCCGCGGTGTCCGCGTCGCTGTCGAAGGCGAGGATGGAGCGGGCGCCGTGGCGGCCGGCGTGGACGAAGAGGCCGCCCACGTGGCAGCTCGGGTCGAGCACCCGCGCACCCTGGGAGAGGCGGCCGAGGAAGCGGCGCAGCTCGCGCTGATCGTAGGGGTAGCCCACGCCCGGGCCGTAGGTGAGGTCCACGGTGAAGCGCGCGCCGAGCTCCAGCACGCGGCTCCAGCGGGGCGGGTTGCCAAAGAGGGCGTGGGGCCGTTGCACGGGCAGGCCGAGCTGGCGGCGCCGGGCGGTGTCGTTGCGCAGCAGCACGGACTCGGCGCCGGAGACCTCCACGAGGGCGCGGGTGATCTCCTGCAGCCGGGCGTCCATGGCGCGCGTGAGCGTCTGGACGACGAGGTGCGTGTCGTAGCGGTCCACGATGAGGCCGGGCAGGGCGTCGCCGTCGTCGTTGATGGAGCGGCAGAAGCGCGGGTCATCCACCATGCGGGCGCGGCGCTCGAAGGCGTGGCGGACGTGGCGGGGGATGATGCCCTCGGCGGACTCGTCCGGGAGCCCCAGCCGGCGCACGGCATAGGAGGACTCGAGGTCCACATCCGCGAGCCCGAGCACCTGTCCGTCCTCGTCCCGGAGCTGCACGGCCTCACCGGCGGAGGGCGTGCCCTCCATGGAGACGATGTCCTCGCGGCGCACCCAGGGGGCGCCGTGTTTCAGCCTGCGTGCCGCCTCGCGGGACAGATAGGTGTTGAACAAGGCCGTCCTCCCCTCTGCGCGGGCGCGGTGCTGGCCGCGCGCCATGTGCCCTCAATGGGGGGAAACATGCGGCGGCTGGGGACTCGATGCGGGGAGGGCGGGAGTGCCCGCTCGTGGGGCAGGGGAGCGGGGGAGCCAATATCCCCTCTCCCGAAGGGAGAGGGGAAGGAAGGGAAATAGGGGCTCAGTCCCTCGGAGGCGCGGGCCGCTTGTGGGCCTTGGCGGTCATCCGCGTGAGGACCACGCTCATGGCCAGCGCCAGGACGATGCCCAGTCCACGCCGGGGCCACGAGTCGCTCATGACGAGCGTCAGCGCCCCGGCTCCCAGGGCCACGGCGAGGATGACGCTCAACATCTGCGTCCGCCCCGCGAGCCCCTTCGTTTCGGGACGCGCCCGGGCCAACGCCGGAATGCTCGCCGCCTTGCGCCAGGTGGAGTGTCCATCCTCGAGCACTTCATCGGTGGGCTCCACCAGCCCCTGGATGTACGCCACCTCCACGTCCCTCAACGTGGGGTAGGCCAGCTCTCCCTCCGGTGTGCGTACGCGGTAGCCCATGACACCCTCCCGTGGCTCAGGCGAGCTCGCTCGCAATCTGCTCAGCCACGCGCAGTCCATCAATGGCCGAGGAGACGATGCCGCCAGCGTAACCGCAGCCCTCGCCCGCGGGATAGAGCCCGCGCATCGACACGGACTGCATGTCCTCGCCGCGGGTGATGCGCACCGGCGAGCTGGTGCGGCTCTCGATGCCGATGAGCTTGCCCTCGTCGCTGACGAAGCCGCGCATCTTGCGGTCGAACGCCTTGAGCGCCTGCTTCAGCGACTGTGTGAGGCGCTCGGGGAAGAGCGTGTTGAGGTCCGTATGCGCGAGCCCCGGCCGGTAGCTGGTGCCGCCCGGGTCCTTCTTCACGCGCCCGGCGAGGTAGTCCGGAATGGTCTGCGCGGGGGCGTAGAACTTGCCCCCGCCCAGCTCGTACGCCTTGGCCTCCCAGTGGCGCTGGAACTCCAGGCCGGCGAGCGGGCCGCTGAAGCCCTCGCGCTCGAAGTCCTGCACGGACACGGTGACGACGATGCCCGCGTTGGCGTACTTCGCGTTGCGGCGCGAGTTGCTCATGCCGTTGGTGCACTGCAGCCCGTCCTGGGTGGGCGTGGGCACCACGATGCCGCCGGGGCACATGCAGAACGAGTAGATGCCGCGCACCTCTCCGTCCACGTCCAGGTTCTCCGCCAGCTTGTAGTCGGCGGGCGGCAGCTTCGGATTCTTCGCCGCGCTCCCGTACTGGATGGAGTTGATGAGCCCCTGCGGGTGCTCGGCCCGGAAGCCGAGCGCGAAGGGCTTGGGCTCGATGACCACGCGCCCGTCCGCGGCGAAGCGCTCGTACAGCTCGCGCGCCGAGTTGCCCGGGGCGAGCACCACCCGATCGCTCTCCAGCGTGCGCCCGTCCGTCAGCCGCACGCCGGACACCCGGCCGTCGCGGTAGAGCACGTCCTCCACCTTGTGCTCGAAGAGCACCTGGCAGCCCCCGGCGATGAGGTCATCGCGCAGCTTCGCCACCGCGCCCGGCAGCAGGTCCGAGCCGATGTGCGGCTTGCCCTCGATGAGGATGTGGTCCGGCGCGCCGCAGCGGGCGAACGTTTCGATCACCTTGCGCACCATGGGGTGGTTGATGCGCGTGGACAGCTTGCCGTCGGTATAAGCGCCAGCCCCACCCTCCCCGAAGTTCATGTTGCTCTCGGGGTCCAGCGAGCCGTCCCGCATCAGCTTCGCCACATCTTTCCGCCGGGCCACGACTTCGCGACCGCGCTCGATGAGGATGGTGCGAACGCCGCGTTCCAGTAGCCCCAGCGCGGCGAAGAGTCCCGCGGGTCCGGTGCCGATGATGAGCGGCATGCGCTCCGGCTCCTTCACGCGTTGCGGAGGCTCGGGCGGAGGCGCCGTCTCCCCGACGTCTGGCGGCAGCCGCTTGGGCGCCCGGCCCGGGGCGAGTTCCACCTCCAGCGTATAGATGTAGCGGGGGCTGCCCTTCTTGCGAGCATCCAGCACCGCGCGCACGACGCGCACGGACGCCAGGTCCGAGCGGGTCACTCCGAGCTTCTCGGCCGCCCGCTGGCCGAGCAGCTCTTCCGGCTCGTCCAACCACAGCCCGATGTTGTTCACTCGATACGCCATGCGCTGCTCTTCTCCTGAAGCCGGGGACAGGGGGCGCGTATGTGCGTCACCCCAGCCCCCGAATGCAAGCTATTGAACACCCGAGGAGCGAGCGGGTGCGAACTTGACGATGCACCCCTCGCATGCCCTCCCCCTGGACGAAGCGAGGGGTGCGAACGCCCCTTCGCATCTCCGGACGACCCGGCCCGCCCCTGGATTCTCTCAACCACCCGAAGTGCATGGAGAATTCGTCAGGAAGGTGGCTGCTGGCACGCCGGTTGAAGAAGGAACCGCCAGTGATTACGCGGTCCCACCGCATCTCGGAGGACACGTCCTTGAGTACTGACAAGCAGGGCACCCGGATTCTCGCCCGTACCTTCTTCAACCAGCTGCGCGCGAGCGGCTACACCCCCATGCAGATCATCGGCATCGCCACGGAGCTGCTGGACCTGGTGACGGAGGACATCAAGGGCGAGAACGTTGCCCAGGCAACGGCCGAGGTCCGGCCGGAGTTCCGCAAGGAAGCCTGAGCGGGTAGACTGGCGCTGTCCCTGGCGGGTAGCCGGGCTCCGGGCAGGTCCCGGGGCTCGAGCGTCCCTCCAGGTGGCGAGGAAGAAACCGGCCTGGAGCCGGTTTTTTTTTTGCCCGCGTTCCGCCGCTCCTAGCGGTGGGGGCGGGCGCGCTCGAGGCGGCGCTGGCGGGCCGCGGCCCCGGCGACGACGAGCAACCCGGCGTTCATGGCGGTGAAGACGGAGCTGGCGGTGCGCGGCGCGAGCGCACCGAGCAGCACGGCGCCGCCCACGAAGGCCAGCCTGTCCACCCAGACGGAGCGCGGCTGGGGGAGCACCAGCACGAGCACGCACAGGGCCAGCGGCAGGCCGAGCGCCACCTGACGGGCGATTCGAGGCCCGCTGTTGAGCACCGTCTGCCAGTTGTGCACGAGGATGGCGGCGAAGATGACGACGGTGCCGGTGGCGAGCACCAGCACACCGGCGGCGGCCGCGTCCTTGGTGAGGCGGGCCTTCTCGTCGAAGTGGCGGGTGGCCAGGTCCACCAGGTGCTCGAGCGCGCTGTTGAGGATCTCCGCGAAGAAGATGAGGAGGACGCAGAAGATGAGCGTCACCTTCTCGGCGAGTCCCAGCTCGATGCCGCTGCCCACCAGGCCCACGAGGAGCGCGGAGACGAGGTGGACGCGCATGTTGCGCTGGTGCACGACGGTGTGGATGAGCCCGTTCCAGGCATGGACGAAGGAGGCCAGCATGCCGGAGCCACCCCGGGGAGGATGGGGCGGCGGCTGCGGCTTCTCGGGCGGTGGAAGCGGAGGGGATAGGGCGGGAGAGCTCATCGAGGAAGCAGGTTAGCGGGAGAGCAGGCAGGCACTCACGGTTTGATTGGCGTACCCTCGCGCCGGGGCCTAACGTCCGCCCCCTCATGGCCCTTCCTGCTCACGTACGTGCCACCGCCTGGGTGCTGGTCTCGCTGCTCTGCCTGCCGGGCACGAGCCAGGCCCAGGACGATGGCTCCTTCTCCCAAGACTGCGGCCTGGAGCCGCCGGGTGCCGTCTATGTGCCGCTCCCGGGCCCGAGGTCCTTCGAAACCCGCTGGTTGCCCTCCGAGCCGCCCCTGGTGCGCCGCGAGGATCCCCGGGGCTCCGTGTCGGCGCTCGCGGGCGTGCCGCAGACGCGCATCCGCACGGGGGCCCTGTCGGGCAAGACGATCTACCTGAGCCCGGGGCACGGCTTCTATCGCAGCTCGCCCCTGGGCCGGTGGGCCACCCAGCGGGGCAACACGAACGACGTCGTCGAGGACCTGGTCTCCATCGAGACGCTCAACCAGTACCTGCTGCCGATGCTCACGGGCGCGGGCGCCACGGTGATTCCCGTGCGCGAGTCGGACCTCAACCCGCGCATGGTCCTCCTCGACAACGGGGCCGCGGGCTACTCGGAGACTGGCGCCACGGAGTTCTTCACCTCCGCCACGCCCGGCTGGGGTCCTCCGCCGGTGCCGATGGGGAACGCGGTGCAGCCCTTCCAGCTCGGGGACCACCGGCTGATGACGGCCGCGCCCACCGCCACGGCGGAGGCCACCTGGGCCCCGGTGATTCCGGCGGATGGCGCCTATCACGTGTACGTCTCGTATGGGGCGGACCCGGGCCGCGTCCCGGACGCGCACTACGTGGTGCGGCACGCGGGCGGCGAGAGCCATTTCCGGGTGAACCAGCGCCGCCACGGTGGAACGTGGGTGCTGCTGGGCCGCTTCTACTTCCGCGCGGGCCAGCATCCCGAGACGGCCTCGGTGGTGGCGCTCAACGACTCGGCGGAGTCGGGCACCCTGTCGCTGGACGCGGTACGCATCGGCGGTGGCACGGGCGTCATCGGTGACGGGACGCTCGCGCCCCTGCCGCGCCCCCGCTTCGAGGAGTGCGCGCGCTACCACACCCAGTTCAGCGGGGCGCCGCCCGCGGTGTTCGCGCCCTCGGGCATCAACGCGCTCTCCAACGAGCGCAACGACGACGTCACCTCGCGCTCGCGCTTCGCCGCCTGGCTCCATGAGGACGGGGAGGACGCCGTCTACGTCGCCTGGCACACGAATGCCTCCGGGCTCTCGACGCCCGATGACCGGTTCCGCGGCACCGAGGTCTACGTCTACGGGCCCAATCCCGTGGACGGCACGCTGAACTTCACGGGAGTGCCGGGCAGCGACGTGCTCGCCCGGGCGCTGCTGGACGAGCTGCGGCAGGACATCCGCAATGCGGTCGACCCGAACTGGCGGGTGCGCGCGTTGCGCTCGGCCAACTTCGGCGAGTTGAACCCGGCCCACAACCCGGAGACGCCGGCGGTGCTCGTGGAGGTGGCCTACCATGACCATCCCGCGGACGCCGTGCACCTGAAGCAGCCGGAGTTCCGCCGGGTGGCCGCGCGCGCCATGCTGCAGGGCCTCATCAAGTACTTCGCCGCGCGGGACGGTCAGCCGGTGCGCCTGCCGGCCGAGCCGCCCGCCGCCCTGGTGGCGCGCCACGCGGGCAGTGGCCGGGTGGAGGTGAAGTGGGCCGAGCCCCCCGTGGATGCGGTGGACCTGGGGGGGCACGCGGCCACCCGCTACCGCGTCTACGAGAGCGCGGACGGCCTGGCCTGGGACGGGGGCTCCGAGGTGGCGTCCACGTCCTTCTCCATCACCCTGCCGGCGGGCACGACGCGCTACTTCCGCGTGGCCTCCCTCAACGAGGGGGGCGAGTCCTTCCCCTCGGACGTGGTGGGCGTGCGCGTCCCGGAGGCGGGCAAGGTCTCCGAGGTGCTGGTGGTCAACGCCTTCCGCCGCCTGGACGCGGAGCTGGCGCGGGCCGAGGACCTCTCGGCCTACGGGCTGGGCACGCCGCTGCGCGAGCTCCTGGAGGCCATGAATGACGGCACGGCCCTGCGGCGTCACGGGGACGCGGTGGCGCGGCACGCGGTGGCCTTCGACGGAGCCACCAGCGAGGCGATCTCCGCGGGCCTGCTCACCCCGGTGGGCTACCGGGTGCTGGACTGGTTCATCGGGCGGGGAGGGGCAGGGGGGCAGGGCCCCACCGTCGCCGAGCAGGCGATGATGCGCACCTTCGTCACGGGCGGCGGGCACCTGCTGCTCTCGGGCAGCCATGTGGCCTCCGCGCTCGCGGTGGGGGGGGAGGACGCGCGGGCCTTCCTCACCGACATCCTCCATGTGCTGCCGGGTTGCGGCTCGTCGGCCCTGCTGGTGAATGGGCTCTCCGAGGGCTGGCTCCCGGGCCTCTCCCACTCGCTGCTCGACGACGGGCTGCGAGGCTCCTTCCCGGTGGGGATGACGGACGTGCTCCTCCCGCTGGAGGGGGGCTCTCCCGTGCTGGGCTATGCCGGGACGGACTCGGCCGCGGCGGTGGCCTCGGCGCCGGGCGGGCAGGTGCTCTTCCTGAGCGTGCCCTTCGAGGGCATCGTCAATCCCGAGCGCCGGGCCTGGCTCATGGGGGCCTTCCTGGCCCGGGCGGGCGTGCTGGCCTCGGCCCCCACGCCACCCGATGGAGAGGAGGTCCTGCCTCCGGGCGCCGTCGTCCGTGCCCCCATGAGCCCCGCGCCCTGCTCGGTGGAGCGCATTCCCGGCTCCTACGAAAGCGCGGAGACGGGCTGTGGCTGCCGAGCGGGCGGCGGTGCGTCCGTTGCGTGGCTGTTACTCCTGTCCACTGTTCAGCTACGGCGGACGCGTCGTCGTTCTCTCTTCACAGAGCGTTGACTCGCGTGCGTCACATGCCTACGGTCGGCCGCCCTTTCCCACGGCGGGAGGCCGTACGGCCCGTCGTGTGCCTGTGAGCTTTCCAACCTCGTCTTTCCACTTTCTCTAAGGAGACTGAGACATGGCCACCAAGATTGCCATCAACGGGTTCGGTCGCATCGGCCGCTGCGTGCTTCGCGCCGCCCTGAGCCGCAAGGAGAACCTCGACTTCGTCGCCATCAACGACCTGGACGAGCCGGCCGCCCTGGCCCACCTCTTCAAGTACGACTCCGTGCACGGCACCTGGCAGGGCACCGTGAAGGCCACGGACAAGGCCATCATCATCGACGGCAAGGAGATCGCCGTCACCGCCCAGAAGGACCCCACCGCGCTGCCCTGGAAGTCCCTGGGCGCGGACATCGTCCTCGAGTGCACCGGCCGCTTCACCGAGCGCGACGGCGCCGAGAAGCATCTGGGCGCGGGCGCCAAGAAGGTCATCATCTCCGCCCCGGCCAAGGGCCCGGACCTGACGATCGCCTACGGCATCAACCACGACCAGTACGATGCGAAGAAGCACCACATCCTCTCCAATGCCTCGTGCACCACCAACTGCCTGGCGCCGCTGGGCAAGGTGCTGCTGGACAGCTTCGGCATCGAGAAGGGCGTGATGACCACCATCCACAGCTACACCAACGACCAGCGCATCCTGGACCTCACGCACAAGGATCTGCGCCGCGCCCGTGCCGCCGCGCTGTCGATGATTCCCGCCTCCACCGGCGCCGCGAAGGCCATCGGTGAGGTGCTCCCGGCGCTCAAGGGCAAGATGAACGGCCAGGCCGTGCGCGTGCCCACCCCGAACGTGTCCCTGGTGGACCTGACCGTGGTGACCAGCAAGAGCGTCACCGTGGACGCCGTCAACGCCGCCTTCAAGGCCGCCGCCGAGGGCCCGCTCAAGGGCATCCTCCAGTACAGCGAGGAGCTGACCGTCTCCGTCGACTACAACGGCAACCCGCACTCCTCCATCTTCGACTCCACCAACACCATGGTCATGGGCGACAACCTGCTCAAGGTGATGGCCTGGTACGACAACGAGTGGGGCTTCTCCAACCGCATGGTGGACACGGCGAAGTTCCTCGCCTCCAAGGGTCTGTAGTCAGCCAGTACAACGGGCGTTCCGAGTGGGAGGACCGAGATGATCCGCTACATCGACGACATGCAGCTCACCGGTAAGCGCGTCTTCATCCGGGTGGACTTCAACGTTCCCCTGGAGGGCAAGCGCATCACCGACGACACCCGCATCCGCGAGGCGCTGCCGACCATCCGGCGCGCCCTGGAGATGGGCGGGAAGGTGATTCTGGCCTCCCACCTCGGGCGCCCCAAGGGGCCGGACCCGAAGCTCTCGCTGGAGCCGGCCGCCAGCCGCCTCAGCGAGCTGCTCGGCGCCAAGCACGAGGTCATCCTCGCCGACGACTGCGTGGGTGACGGCGTGCGCAAGCTGGTGAAGGACCTCAAGGACGGCCAGGTGCTCATGCTCGAGAACCTGCGCTTCCACAAGGAGGAGGAGGCCAACGACGACGCCTTCGCGCGCGAGCTCGCCTCCTTCGCCGACGTCTACATCAACGACGCCTTCGGCACCGCGCACCGCGCCCACGCCTCCACCGCGGGCATGGTGCCCCACGTGAAGGAGAAGGGCGCCGGCCTCCTGATGCGCAAGGAGCTGGAGTACCTCGGCGGGGCGCTGAAGAACCCCACCAAGCCCTTCGTGGCCATCCTGGGCGGCTCCAAGGTGAGCGACAAGATCAAGGTCATTGAGAGCCTGCTGCCCAAGGTGGACGCGCTGCTCATCGGCGGCGCCATGGCCTACACCTTCCTCAAGGCGCAGGGGATTGAAGTGGGCAAGAGCCGCGTGGAGGAGGACAAGCTGTCCCTGGCCACGCGCATGCTCGAGGCGGCGCAGCGGCTGAAGACGTCGCTGGTGCTGCCCGTGGACCACGTGTGCAGCACCGAGCCCACGGACAAGGGCCCCGTGCGCGAGGTGGCCGACCGCGCCATCCCCGCGGACCTGATGGGCCTGGACATCGGCCCGAAGACGCGGGCCATGTACTCCGAGCACATCAAGAGCGCGAAGACGGTGGTGTGGAACGGCCCCATGGGCATGTTCGAGATCGAGAAGTACGCCGCGGGCACGCGCACGGTGGCGGAGTCCATGGCCATCAACAAGGACGCCATCACGATTGTCGGCGGCGGAGACAGCGCCGCGGCCGTCACCCAGATGGGGCTGGCGCCCAAGCTCAGCCACGTGTCCACCGGTGGCGGTGCCTCGCTGGAGTTCCTCGAGGGGCGCGAGCTGCCGGGCGTGAAGGCGCTGGAGACGAAGTAGTCGGCCGTACCCAACACCACGGAGGCAGTCCTCATGGCGGCACAGGCGCGACGCAAGCTCATCGCCGGCAACTGGAAGATGAACAAGACCATCCCCGAGGGGCTCGCCCTGGTGCGGGAACTGAAGGGGTTGGTGGCCTCGCTTCCGGGAGACCGGGTGGAGCTGGCCGTGGCGCCGCCGTTCCTGTCGTTGCAGGCCGTGGCGAAGGAGCTCGAGGGCTCCGCGGTGAAGCTGGCCGCCCAGAACTGCCACTGGGAGGCCAGCGGGGCGTACACCGGCGAGGTGTCCGCCGCGATGTTGAAGGACGTGGGGTGCGCCTACGTGATTGTCGGCCACTCCGAGCGCCGGCAGTACTTCGGCGAGACGGACGAGACGGTGAACAAGCGGACCCGGGCGGTGGTGGGGGCGGGGATGACGCCCATCATCTGCGTGGGCGAGACGCTGGCCGAGCGCGAGGCCCACCGCACCCTGGAGGTGGTGGAGCGGCAGGTGGCGGGGGCGCTGAAGGGCTTCCAGGCGGCCGAGGTGGCGGGCTTCGTCCTGGCCTATGAGCCGGTGTGGGCGATTGGCACCGGCCGGACGGCCACGAGCGCCCAGGCCCAGGAGGTGCATCGGGCCATCCGCGAGCAGCTCGTGCGGCTGTACGACCGGGGGACGGCGGACCGGGTGCGCATCCAGTACGGCGGGAGCGTGAAGCCGGACAACGCGGCGGAATTGCTGGGCCAGCCGGACGTGGACGGGGCACTGGTGGGCGGGGCGAGCCTGAAGGCGGGCGACTTCGCGGCGATCGCGAAGGGCGGGGTGTGATCTCAGGAAGATTGTCACCGGCCAGCCCGTTCGGTTAGGCTGCGCGGCCTTTCATCCAGGACCGGAAAGAAGAGCTTAAAGCATGTTGACCTTCGTGACGATCGTGCACGTCCTCCTGTGCGTGTTCATGATCTTCGTCATCCTGTTGCAGCCCGGGAAGGACGCCGGCATGGGTTCGGCCCTGGGTGGCGGTGCCGCGACGAGCGCCTTCGGTGGCCGCGGCGCGACGACCTTCCTGACCAAGATCACCGGCATCTGCGCGGCGATGTTCTTCCTGACGTCGCTGGGCCTGTCCTTCGTGGGCATGCGCACGTCGGTGGCGGGCTCGCTGGCGAACAAGCCTGCGGCGACGCAGCCGGCTCCGGCGGCCCCGCAGCAGGGCACGGAGCAGCTGGGGGGTGGGGCTCCTCCGGCGGGCCAGGTGCCTCCGGCCAATCCGCAGGAGGCGGCGCCTCCCTCGGGTTCGGCTCCGGCGGCTCCGGGCAGCGTGGAGCAGCCGCGTCCGGCCGAGACTCCGGCTCCCGCTCCGGCGCCCGGGCAGTAGGCGGGCGGCCACCCGCGGAAGAAAGCGGGTGGCGAGGCGGTTGAAAATTCGTTGTTGCAGACAGCGCGGTTCGTGGTACTAGAGGCCGCGTTGTTTCCGGGGCGACTCACTCAGTCGAGACCGCGCCGGAAATGCCCAGGTGGTGGAACTGGTAGACACACCATCTTGAGGGGGTGGCGCCGAAAGGTGTGCGGGTTCGAATCCCGCCCTGGGCACTCCGAAAGAGCCTCCGAGTCCAAGTGACTCGGGGGCTTTTTTCGTTTCCGGGCCTGTCATTCCGGGGCCCGTCCCCCACTGGAGCCGCGGCCGTGTCCACCCGTCTCGTTGACTTGCGCCCGGGTGGTGCGCGGCGGCGCCCCTGGTTGGGCGCATGGGCCCTCATCGTCCTCTTCCTCCACTCCGCGTGTGTCACGAGCCTTCCTCGTGCGGCGCCCCGTTCCCATGAGGACGCGCCGGCGTCCGCGGCTGTCGCGAATGCGGAGGCGTCGGAGGGAACGATCGGGGACGAGCGGGTTCGCCTCTCCCTGCCCACCCGATTCGGGGCGGTGCGGGTGAGCGACTCCGACCTCGATGCGGCCCTGGCCACCCTGGTGCTGAACGTGCCGCTGCGGCTGGCCGACTGCCCTGTGCCGCTCTACCTCCACCGGAAGCTGGCCCTGGCCTCCGCTCCGCTCACGGGCGAGGCGTGGCGCACGCCCCTGGCGCGCTCCTACGGGAACTTCTGCGAGCGGCAAGGCACTCCGGGTGATTGTCTCGGGTTGTTCAAGGACGGGCCGGGCCTGGACGGCGAGGACAAGCGCGACCTGGCCCTGGCGCTCTCCGTGAACGCGGCGCTGGAGGCGCGGGACGCGGAGCTGCGCTCCATGTTCTCCACGTCGCAGCTGTGGACGGCACTGAGCCTCACCCTCATCGGATACATGGCCTTGGTCGCGGCGCCCGAGCCCGTTTCTAAAAGCGTGGCCGCTGCACTGGCCGTGCTGATGTGGGGGTATCTCGGGTGGGAGCTGTTCGACCTGATACGGGCGTGGTTCCGGCTGTGGGAGGAGGCCGCGGAGGCCAGCACGTTCGCGGAGCTGCGCGAGGCGGGTGAGCGGTTCGGCAAGGTCATCGGCCCCAACAGTGTGCGGATTCTCCTCCTGCTGGGCACGGCGGCGGTGGGAGAGACGACGGCGCTGGTGTCCAAGGCCCCGGCGCTGCCGGGATTCGCGCAAGCCGCCGGTGCGCTCGAGTCCCATGCCGGTATCCGCGACGTACTCACGTCTGTGCAGGAAGCCGACAGGGTGAAGGTTGCCGTGGCCGAGGGCACCTTCAGTGTCGTCTTGCCCGCCAACGTCTTGAGCATGGCCGCGAGGGGCTCTCCGGCGGGAACTCCGGCACGTACAGCTCCCTCGAATAGGAAGGCAGAACTCCACCACATCGCCACCATCGAGAACGAGAAGTCCACCTTGCGCGGTGGTCCCTGGACAAAGGCATTCAAGCCGATCTTCGACAAGGCGGGCATGTCCATGAAGGACCCGGCGAATACGGTTTCACTGCCTGGGCACAGAGGTCCTCATCCCGAGGCGTACCATCAAGCCGTCTTTCGTCACCTGAAGACCGCGACGGAGAACTGCCCCAATCAGCAGGCATGTGCCGTAGCATTGAGGCAAGCACTCCGTGAGTTGGCTGCGGAAATCTCCGACACGGGCAGCTTGCTCCATAAGCTGCTGACCAGTGGGGCATCGCCCTAGGAGTTCTTCATGGCGAAGCGGTATTTCGACTTGTTCGAAGACGTTTACATCCCGAACCGGTGGGCACTGGGAAGCCCCCTGGATGAGGGAAATCAGGAGCTTCGTACCTGGCTCTTTGAGCGGGGCGAGTCCGCTCACCTTTCAGGTCACACTCGGATTCCGCTCTATGCCCCTGGCAAGGCGCTCGACTTCTCCTTTGTGGCCGGTGCAACCATCCCCGTGGTCCATGCCAGGGTGGCCGCCGTGTTCGCCAGGCTGGCCCCCAGCGATGTGCAACTCATTCCGGTGGAGGTAAGCGGGCAGAGCGAGCCGTATGTCCTCCTCAACATCACGCGCGTCGTGAAGTGCATCGACGATGAGGCTTCCGACGAGGTGCGCTACGTGACACCTGAGCATGGCTTGCCGGACCAACTCGGAGGGTATCGGTCCGTGATCGGCATGCGGATAGACCCCACGAGGGTGGGCGATGCCCAGGTGTTTCGTACCTGGGGTTGGAAGGTCGCCATCATCGTTTCCGAGGCCATCAAGGAGGCCCTCGAGGAACTGGGCGCGACGGGGCCGAAGTTCAAGGAGGTCACCGGCCCCAGCACCCTCAGCGCGGAGGAGCGCACGAGGAACCGGAAGAGCCGCGAGCTGCTGGAGACGGCGGCCACCGCTCGTGAGGCGGCCTGGCGCACCCTGGGGTCGCTGGACAAAGAGGTCTTCATGCCCATCGCCATGAGCGGCTCGTGGCCGGGCCAGCGGCAGCTCTGGAGCGTCATCCGTCGCGAGGCGGGGCGTACGCTGCTCGTCACGCACGGACTCTCGGACCCCTTCATCGAGCGCCTGGAGCCCTCGGTGGGCTTCGGTCTCGAGCTCGCCCTGGAGGTGGACGCAGCCGTGAAGGACATCTCGAAGGGGTGGCCTCTGATGCTGCTGGAGCGTGTGGCGGATGAAGTCGCCGGGCACGAGCACGTGCGCGAGAGCGTGAAGGCGGGCCTCTTCTCCATGGAGGTGTCCGGAAAGGGCATGCCTAAAGCCCTCGTCATCGGAGAGGGCAGGGTGGCCGTGCTGCTGGGCGTGGCGTCACGCTCGCTGCCGGGTCACTTCTCCACCCCGTATGGGGAGGTGAAGCTCGTCACCGTCAAGGCGTTGCTGCCCTCGGAGCTGGCGTACCTGCTGCAGCACGGCGCGGAGGGCCAGGCCGAGCTGGCGCGGCGCTTCGTGGAACTCGGCGAGGAGCACCTGTCGCGTCTCAGAAGGAAGCCCGTGGCGTAGTCCCCAAGCAGCGGTGGCTCAGGGCCGACCGCTATCGCTCACGCCTTCCAGTTGTAGCTGTTGACGAAGGTGCCCACGTTGTTCGCCACGTCGCTCACCACGTTGATGGACTGATCCGTGGCGCGGATGCGGGTGATGGTCTCCTCCATCATCTCCGTGAGGGCCGTCACCGCGGTGAAGAGCTGCTCGATGCCCGTGCCCTGCTGACCCACCGCGGCGGAGATCTGCTTCACCGACGCCGCGTTGTTCTGCACCAGGTTGGACAGCTGGCGCATGCTGTGCCCGAAGGAGCGGATCTGCTCCAGGCTCTCGCCCACCTTCTCCGAGCCCTGCTCCGTCATGGTGGCCGTCGTCCGGATGGACTCGCTGATGTCCTCGAGGAGCTGCCGCACGCGGTGGGTGGACTGGATGGACTGGTCCGCCAGCGAGCGGATCTCCCGCGCCACCACGCCAAACCCCTTGCCGTGCTCGCCCGAGCGCACCGCCTCGATGGCGGCGTTGAGCGCCAGCATGTTCGACCGGTCCGCCAGGTCCTTCACCGTGGTGGTGATGTGGGCGATCTGCCGCGTATGCGCGTCGAGCGAGCGGATGCGATCGGCCATCGCCGCCACCTGCGAGCGGATCTGCTCCAGACCCTTCAGGCTGCCATCGAGCACCGTCTCGCCCGTCTGCGCGATGGACTCCGCCTCGACCATCTGCTGGAGGATCATCTCGGCCCGCTTGGAGGCCAGCTGCGACGTGTCCTTGAGCTCCTGCGCCGTCACGTGCGTCTCGTGCAGCGCCGCGGCCTGCCGGGTGATGGTCTCGTTCTGTTGCCGGCTCGAGTTGCCCAGCTCCCGGGCCGACGTGCCCAGCTGCTGGGCGGACTCACCGAGCGTCTGTGTCAGCAGCTTGAGCCGCTCGAAGGCGCGGGCCGTCGCCTGGGAGAGATCTCCCACCTCGTCGGTGGTCACCCACTCGGGGAAGCGGGGGTTGCCCGAGGCCAGGCCCTCGATGGCGTCCCGCACGGCGTTGGCACCGGTCTCCAGGTGCTTGGCCACGTTCCAGGCGCCCAGCGCGGCGATGCACACCAGGAACGCGCCCACCAGCAGCAGCGGAAGTCCGAGCTGATCGAACAGCTGGGTCACCGTCGCACGGATCGCCGCCCCCGGATCCGGCACGGTGTAGATGCTCGCCAGCAGCTGGGTGACGTTCTCCTCGGCCACCTTCCAGATGATGACCACCGTGGTGGTGAGCGTGGTGGCCACGAACAGCCCGAAGGTGAGGGGCAGGTACCAGCCATAGCGCGGCCACAGGAAGCCTCGCTCGTTGAGCACCAGGTTCGGATACCGGGTGAACTCCGCCAGGGCCAGGGGCCGCAGCAGCCGCTCGAAGGCGATGCGCGTCCACACCATGTTGAGGCTGGCCATCAGCGCGATGACGAGCATGGCCACCGGCATGGGCAGCAGCCCCTTGCCGTAATAGAGGCTGGGAAGTCCGGTGTAGGTGGCGGCCCCCGTCATGTAGATGAGCAGGCACCCCACCTCCAGCACCCGGGGCACCTTGAGGATCCTCGCCAGCCGCTCACCGGGACGTTCACCCGGGCGCTCGGTGAGGGCCCACCGGCACGTGAAGGCGATGAGCGCGACGGGCAGGCCGAGCCCGAAGATCAACGCCGCGGGCGGCAGCAGCACGGCCGCCGTCCGCAAGGCCTGGTCTGGCGTCAGCCCCATCACCAGCGACACCAGCCACACCACCACGGGCATGCAGGAGACGCTGTTGAGCTGCTGCACCAGGAACAACTGCTTGAACAACCCGCGAGTCGACGTGTCCGGCATGTCGTCATGACGGTAGTCAGCCCGCCACCAGGGTGTCAATGAAGGCATGTGACCTCGGAGGTCTGGCCCGGCGGTGGGCCAATTCCCGGGATTCGGGTATAACCGCCGCAGAGGCGCCATGGGGATGAGCAACGAGCTGAAGGCTGCGGTTCTCGACGTCGATGGAACGCTCTACCCGGGAGCCCTGGGCGTCGAGCTGCTGCGGGCCCTGATGGCCGCGGGGGTCTGCCACCGCACCCGGGCCGAGGGTGTGTTCGAGGTCCTCCGCCAGTACAAGCAGGGGCTCATCGACTTCTCCACCATGGCCAGCCGCGCCTATCCCCTCTATGCCCAGGCCCTCGAGGGCGCCCGGTGTGACACCGTCGACGCGCTGGCCCGCAAGGTGTGGGAGCAGGAGCGCCACAAGCTCTTCGGCTTCGTGCGGCCCCTGGTCGGCCTGCTGCGGGAGGCGGGCTACTGGAGTGTCATCATCTCGGGAAGCCCCCAGGAGATGATTCAGTGCGTCGCCGACGAGCTCGGCATCTCCCAGGCGTGCGGCGCCCTGTTCACCCGCCGCGAGGGCCACTACACGGGAGCCGTGGACCTGTCCTCGGGCGCCCTGGGCGAGAAGCGCCGGATCTTCGACGCGGTGACGCGCGGGCAGGACGTGCGCCTGGAGCGGTGCTTCGCCCTGGGTGATTCGATCACCGACTCAGCCCTCTTCGAGCGCCTGGGCCTGCCCCTGGCCTTCGAGCCCGAGCCCGCCCTACGGGTGCTCGCCCAGCGGCGCGGCTGGGCCGTGGCCACCCGGGAGGATGTGCTCGAGCGCGCCCGGATGTTGCTCGCGGCGCCCGCTCCCGAGTCCCCGCCCCGGGGCTGACCTCCCACTCGACCTCTCAGGTATGCCGGGCCGCTCCCAGCGTGCCTGTCGCCACGCGTCCGCCTTCGTCGCGGCCAGCCCTTGGCGCTCGGCTTCGTCAGGGCTGGGTGCGTCAGGACCCATCTCTCCCGCATGAATTTTGCCGCACGGTCCTTTTTCGTCGCGCGGCCGGGAGCCATTCATGCCGTAAAGGCTCTCAATTCCTGGCCTTTTCAAAACATTGATCCGAGGCCGTGCTCATTTCTCAATGTGTGAGGTCGTCACTGAGTAGAAAGTGACTCAAGAGGGTTGCTCCATACCCTTTTCTGGTTTATTGAAATTATCCAGTCACATTGTCGCCGAGCAGCCGCGCTCCCGCTTCGATAGGGCCTCCCGATGCGCACCTCCCCGTACATGAATGTCCCCGCGTTTGAGAGTGGCCGGCCGGCACAGCGCCCCTGGGCGCGCGGGGCCGTGGTCGCGAGGGAGCAGCTCCGGGAGTACCTGGAGACGCAGGTGGGGGAGGACGGGTGTGTGCGGGGCCAGTGTGAGAGCCGCATCCTGGAGTCCGTGCTGAGCCTGCACCTGCTGGAGCAGCTGGGCCTGTTCTCGGAGGTGCGGGAGCGGATCGAAGGCTACCTGCGAGCCCAGTGCATCGACGAGCGGGAGGATCCCCTGCACGCGGTGCTGCGCCGGCATGCGCTGGGGGAGAGCACGCCCCAGGACGCGGAGGCGGTCCGGGCGTACCTGGCGCGCTTCGATCACTTCACCAACCGGCGCAAGCGGATGATGTTCAGCGTGCTCATGGCGGAGCTGGGGCTGGCGCCGTTCGACTCCGTGCTCACGCCGGAGGACTTCGCGAGCAGTGGTGAGGAGAAGTACCAGAGCTGGGCGACCGTGACGGTGGCCTCGCTGCGCATCCTCCATGCGGTGGGGAGCGGCTACCCCGAGTGGATCCGCGCCGAGGACGTGGAGCTGCTGACGGCCACCCAGAGCACGGAGGGGGCCTGGGAGAAGCACCTGCTGGCCAACATCCTCGCGTTGCTGGCGCTGCGTCACTTCCCGCGGCGCGGCGAGTCGGTCCAGAACGGCATCGCCCTGCTGGTCTCGGTGCAGAACGCGGATGGTGGCATTCCCTTCATCACCGGGATGGAGATCTTCTGCACGGCCACGGCGGGGCTGGCGCTGGTGGAGGCGGGGGCCAGGAAGTCCTTGCTGTACCGCATGGCGGACTACCTCGTGGGCGAGCAGCAGCCGGATGGGGGCTGGGCCTACGCCGAGGACGTGCACCAGACGGACGTGGACGACACGGCGTACTGCCTGGAGTTCCTGCGGGCCCTGGATCCGGAGCGCCATGCCCACGCCATCTCCCAGGCCGAGGCGTACCTGGTGGACATGCAGGGCGGTGACGGGGGCTTCCCGACGTTCGTCGCGGGGAGCAAGTCGGAGGTCGCCATGACGGCGGGCGCGCTCAACGCCCTGGCGCCCAACCGCGAGCAGCACGCCGAGCTCATCACGCAGGGCATTCGCTACATCGTCACCCACCAGAAGGCGGATGGGAGCTTCGAGCGGAGCTGGAGCCTGAGCGAGACGAACGCCATCTTCCGCGCCCTGCTGGCGATGCGGCTGCTGCCGGAGAGCGCCTCCGGGCTGCGGATGATGGTGGAGCTCGCCGAGGAGTACTCCCTGGACTACCTGCGGCGCTCGCAGAACGTGGACGGCGGTTGGGGGCAGCGGGCCGGCGACGCCAGCGATCCCATCAGCACGTCATACGCGCTGATTGCCCTCAGCCACTTCGACGAGCCCGCCCCGATCCAGCGCGGCGTGAGGTACCTCGTCCGCCAGCAGCAGGCGGATGGCCGGTTCCTGTCCATTCCGGATCAGGCGGGCCCGCGGCCCATCGCGTACAACGTCCCGGTCCTCTCCGACATCTTCGCCCTGCTGGCGCTCGATCACGTGCTGGCCGCGCGCCCGGTGGTGGCCATGCCTGCCTGGAAGGTGGCCACGGGCCGCTACCCCACCATGAGCCTGGAGGCCTGCTAAGAGCGCTTGCGTGGGACGCGGGAGGATGCAGCATTGGGGCATGACCACACTGCGAGACCGAGTCGAGAACGCTGAACTGCTGGCCAAGGTCGTTCCGGTCGAGGAAGCGGTGAAGCACGTCACCGATGGCAACACGGTGGCCATCAGCGGCTTCACCAAGTCGGGAGAGCCGAAGACCTTCTTCCCGGCGCTCGCCAGGCACCTGGCCCGGACGGCGCCCGAGGCCCGGATCACCCTGCTGAGCGGTGCCTCGCTCTCGGATGACGTCGAGGGCCCCATGGCCCCCTTCATCCGCAAGCGCGGGCCGTACATGTCCTCGGCCGTGTCGCGCAAGCTCATCCACTCGGGCGAGATGGACTTCACCGACGTCCACCTGTCCGCCTTCGCGCGCAACCTGATGTACGGCTTCTACGGGGAGATCGACGTCGCCGTCGTCGAGGTGTCGCGCATCCGCGAGGACGGCAGTGTCGTCCTGTCCTCGTCGGTGGGCGTCTCCGCCGAGGCACTGGCCCGGGCGCGGAAGATCATCCTCGAGGTGAACACCGCGTCGCCGGACTACACGGGCTTCCACGACATCGTCCTGCCCGCCGTGCACCCCAAGGTGGGCTGGCCGCTGCCGCTGGTGAACGTGCGCGACCGAATCGGCACCCCCTACGTCGAGTTCGACCGCAGCAAGGTGGTGGCCGTCGTCGAGTCCGTCACGCCCGACCACCCGGTGCCCTTCAAGGCCGCGAGCGACACGGACCGCCGCATCGCGCAGAACGTGATCGACTTCCTCATGCAGTGCCGCCAGCAGTTCGGCTGGGGCAAGCGCCTGCCTCCCATCCAGTCCGGCGTGGGCAACGTGGCCAACGCCATCATCGGCGAGCTCTACGCGTCCCCGTTCCAGAAGATCCGTTTCTGGACCGAGGTCTTCCAGGACGGAATGCTGCGCTACGTGGAGGACGACGCGAAGTTCGAGAACGCGTCGGCCACGGCGGTGTCCTTCTCGGCCGAGGGGCGCCGGCGCTTCATGGAGCTGTTCGAGCGCTGCCGCGACAAGCTGGTGCTGCGGCCCATGTGGCTGTCCAACAGCCCGGAGATCATCTCGCGGCTGTTCGTCATCGCGATGAACACGCCCATCGAGGTGGACATCTACGGGCACGTGAACTCCACGCACATCGACGGCTCGCGCATCGTCAACGGGCTGGGGGGCTCGGGAGACTTCTTCCGCAATGCCTACCTGAGCATCGTGCACACGCCGTCCACGCGGCCCCTGAAGGATGGGCGCGTCGTGAGCTGCGTGATGCCGTACGTGCGGCACATCGACCACACGGAGCACGACATCAAGTGCGTGGTCACCGAGCACGGCTACGCGCTCAACATGGACATCCGCTCGCCCAAGCGGCGCGCGGTGGACATCATCGAGAAGTGCGCGCACCCGCACTTCCGCCCACTGCTGCACGCCTACCTGGACATGGCGGGCGCGGGTGACGAGCCCCGGCCCACCGACATGAAGGCCCTGGAGGGCTGGTGGCGGGACTACGACGCGGCCTGCCGCGACTTCCCCAAGGGCGGCTGAGCCCTCAGGCTCCGACCTCCTTCGCGCGCTCGCGCACCTCCGCGGCGAACAGTTCCGCCGCGGGCGTGCGGGGCGCGCCCTTGCGCCACAGGAGCGCCGCCAGCTCGGATCGCGGCGCGGGGGCGAGCCGCTTCACCACCAGGCGCTCGGCATCGGCCAGCCGGGGCTCGGGGAGCACGGTGATGGCGAGCCCCGCGCGCACGATGGCGAGCACGGTGGCCACCGCGTTCGATTCCAGCGCGATGTTCGGCGTGAACCGCATGGCGTCGAACCAGACGTCCACACGCGCGCGCACGCGCAGCCCCGGCGAGAGCAGCGCGAATGGCTCGTCCTTCAGCTGCCGCAAGGCCACGGATTCCGCTCCCGCCAGCGGGTGCCCCTTCGCGACGAAGAGCGCGAGCCGGCTGTCGAAGAGGGGCTCGGCGTCGAGGTCCGGTGAGCGCGCGGGTGCATACCCCAGCCCCACGTCCAGCTTGCCTTCCGAGAGCCGCCGCTCCAGCCGACGTACGACCGCCTCCTCGGCGCTCAGCGCGAGGCCCGGGTGCCTGCGCAGCACGGCCGTCAGGGCGGGGACCACGACTCCTCGCATGCTGGGCGGGTAGCCCACGCGCAGTGCACCCGTGGTGAGTCCGCGCAGCGCGCTCACCGCCACCCGGCCCGCGTCCACGTCCTCCAGGGCCCGCGAGGCGTAGGTGCGGAACAGTTCCCCCGCCTGTGTCAGCCGGACGCCACTGCGCGCGCGCTCGAAGAGCGGTGAGCCGAGCTCCTCCTCCAGTTGGCGGATCTGCTGCGACAGCGTGGGCTGCGAGACGTGGATGCGCCGCGCGGCACGTCCGAAGTGCAGCGTCTCGGCGACGGCGGAGAAGTAGCGGAGGTGACGGAGCTCCATTCCTCCATCATAGGCAATGCCTATCGGCTCCATGGGAACAAACGAATGTACGAATCGAGGGCCGCGGGTAGATCTTGTCGCGTACCGGAGGAGAGAGCCCATGAAGGCATCGGATCTGTTCGTCAAAGCCCTCGAAGCGGAGGGCGTGCGCTGCGTCTTTGGACTTCCCGGCGAGGAGAACCTCGACCTGCTCGAGTCGGCGTGCCCGCCGACGAGCCGCTGAGCGCGGAGGAGGCCTTCGGTCCGGTCGTGCTGCTCCAGCCCTTCGGCTCCTTCGATGACGCGCTGCGCGAGGTGAACGCCGGACGCTACGGGCTTCAGGCGGGTGTCTTCACGAACGACCTGTCGCGGGCGATGCGGGCGTGGGACGAGCTGGAGGTGGGGGGCGTCGTCGTGGGAGACGTGCCGAGCTTCCGTGTCGACACGATGCCCTACGGCGGCGTGAAGGGCTCGGGACTGGGGCGCGAGGGCGTGAAGTACGCCATCGAGGACATGACCGAGCCGCGGTTGCTCGTGCTGCGCCAGGGCTGAGGGCCTGGAGATCCTCGGGGGGCCGTGGGCGTGTAACATACGCGCCCCTCCTTCCCCGAGGTTCTCGAATGAACCGTTTCACCCGAATCGCGGTCCTGTCGTTGGGATTGTTCCTCGCCCTGCCGGGCCCGGCCCACGCCGAGGGGCTCTCCACCATCCCCTATGGGGACAACTGCTGGGGCACCGGCACGGATGCCGACCGCGATGGTCTCAACGACGACTGTGAGTACCAGGTCGCCTTCTGGTTCATGCCCCTCTTCTGGTTCGACAGCGGCGAGAGCGGCTTCGCCCGGCGCCCGTACTACGCCGTGAAGAGCACCAGCTTCTCCACCCGCACGCTCCAGGTGTTCTACATGGACACCTTCTTCGAGGACTCCGGGGTCACCACCGGCCACGACGGAGACCCCGAGTTCCAGATCCTCGAGGTCCATTACTCCGGCGGCAAGTGGTACCTCGACTGGGCCTACCTGTCCGCCCATCGCAAGAGCAGCTGTGACTCGTCCGCCTGGTACTCGTATGGACAGCTCGAGTACGACACGGCCATCGACTCGCGCAATTCCTCTCGCGGCTGGCCCACGCTCTACGTCGCTGAAGACAAACACGCCACCTACAACAACCTGAGCACCTGTGACAGTGGTTGCTTCCTCCAGGACTATTGCAGCCGCACGACCTATCAGTATCTCGATACCGCCACCTCCAACCGGCTCGTCTCCCGGAACGTGGGCTCCACCACGGTGCAGCTCATCAACTCCGTCACCCTCAACGGCGCCACCGAGCGGCTGCTCGATGATGTGGAGTTCAAGGGCTGGGATGATCAGTGGTACCGGCCCAACTCGCAGGGCTACCGCCGCCACCTGAACGACTTCGGCTTCTAGTCCTCCGTGTCCAACGCCCCCGTGCCCCCCGGAACCCCCGAGCGTCCCGCGGCCAGGGCGCGTGCTCGCGTCGTCGTGGGTCTCGCCGCCACGGCGCTGCTGCTCGCGCTCGTCGTGGCGGTGTGGCCCCGGCCCGTCAGCGAGGCGCCGTCTCCGCCTCCCGCTGTCCCCGAGCGCCGTCTCCCCGCCCCGGAGGTCCCACCTCCAGCGCCTCCCGCTCCGTCACCACCGCCGCCCGTGCCACCCGTGCCCGCGTCCCTGGCGGCCTCGGGTGAGGCGCTCTCCGCGGCCCTCAACGAGGAGCGCGTGTCGTTGACGTCCAGTGTGGTGATCGACGGAATCGACACGGACCGTCCGTGGGTGTGCGCGGGCGAATCCATCCACCTGTCCGCCCGTCTCGGAGGGGAGCCCGAGCCCGGCGCGGTCTACCGCTGGGTCTGGCCGGTGGCCGGCAGCGGCGCCGAGCTGCATCCCGGGCCCGCGCTCCCATGGCGGGCGCCGGAGACGGCCGGCACGTACCGGGTGCGCTTCCAGGTCTGCAAGGACCTCGGCGGACGGCGCGTGGGCGTGCTGGCCGAGCGGGAAGTGGAGCTCGACGTGCGCCGGTGCGGCGAGCAGCAGGCCCAGCGCAACGAGCCCCTGCGCATCTCGGTGGTCCAGCGAGGGCAGGGGAGCTTCGCGTTCGAGGCCCTCTACCAGGGCAGTGCGCGCATCACGGCATACGCGTGGGATTTCGGGGATGGCACCACCTCCACCACCTCCGAGCCCCGCGCCGAGCACGCCTATTCCCTCGAGGCGCTCGGCCCCCAGGAGATCAAGAGCTTCCCCGTGCGGCTCCAGGCCCGGCTCGACCGGGGTGGGCCCCTGGAGGCCACGGCGTTCGCGCTCACGCGTGGGCAGCCTCCCTCCGAGCCTCCTCCCGTCGAGCTGCGCGTCTCCCGCTGGCGCCCGCTTCCCGAGGGCGGCTGGCGCAGCGACGTGGTCATCCGCGTCCCGGAAGGGAAGCGCGTCACCTGGGAGCGGCTCGAGCGCATCTCCCTCCACTGGGACGGTCAGGCGGATACCTCCATGCGTCCCTGGCGCGAGGTGCTCCAGGTGGAGGAGGAGCTCGGCAACGGGGGGTTCCGCGGCTACGTGACGGTGCGCGCCTCCGAGGCCCCGCCGGAGATCAAACAGCTCCTGGATCAGCTGTATGGCCATGACGCAGCGGGCCAGGAGGTGGCCGTCTCCTGGAGCCCCTTCAAGCGCGAGCCCTCGCCGGAGACTCCCCGCGCCGCGGAGCCTCCACCCCGGAAGTAGCAGCCAATGGCAGACGGTCATCCGACATCCACCGCATGTCTGCTATTGAACAGGCGGTGGATTGTGTGGACAGGAAATGGGGCGTCAGACGTCTCATTAAAATGAAACAGGTAGACTTCTATTTCCAAGCAACAGGGGGAAAGCGATGCGTCTTCGTACGGTGTCGTGGATGGCCGTGTCCGCTGTGTCCATGTCCGTGCTGTTGGGGTGCCCGGCCGTGACTCTTCCCAAGCCGCCTCCGCTGCCGCCCGAGGCGCCTTGCCCCACCGCCTCCGTGGAGTCCATGGCTCGCGAGGGGAAGTTCATCGCCGCCGTCCGGCCCGTGCAGGGCGAGTACATCGTCGTCCTCAAGGCGCCTCCCGAGGGGGAGAAGGGCCTCGCCCCCGCCATGGCCGCGGAGAGCCTCTCGGCGCGCTACGGCGGCAGCTCCTTCCTCACGTACGAGCACGCGCTGCGGGGCTTCGCCACCCGGATGACCCCGGAGCAGGCCCGGGCCATGTCCGCCGACCCCTCGGTGGCGTACGTGGAGGAGAACGGGGTGATGCGCGCCATCGGTGAGCGCCAGCCCGAGGCCACCTGGGGCATCGACCGGGTCGATCAGCGCGACCTACCCCTGGACCAGACCTACCTCTACAGCGCCAGCGGCAAGGGCGTGAACGCCTACATCATCGACACCGGCATCCGTGTCTCGCACGCCGAGTTCGGCGGGCGCGCGCGGGCCGTCTTCGACGCCTTCTCGGATGGCCAGAAGGGCAATGACTGCAATGGCCATGGCACGCACGTGGCCGCCACCGTGGGGGGCCAGGTCTACGGGGTCGCCAAGAGCGTCCAGCTCCACGCGGTGCGCGTGCTCAACTGCAGCGGCTCCGGCTCGACCTCCGGGGTGATCGCCGGCGTGGACTGGGTGACCAGGAACCGGCAGCTCCCCGCCGTGGCCAACATGAGCCTCGGCGGTGGCAAGAGCGATGCGCTCGACGAGGCCGTGGCCAAGGCCATCGCCTCGGGCGTCACCTTCGTCGTCGCGGCGGGCAACGAGAACCAGGATGCCTGCGCGCGCTCTCCGGCCCGCAGCCCCAACGCCATCACCGTGGGCGCCACCACCACGTCCGACAAGCGCGCCTCCTTCTCCAACTGGGGCGCCTGCGTGGATGTCTTCGCTCCGGGTGACAACATCACCTCGGCGTGGATCTCCGATGACTCCGCCACCCGCCCCCTCAGTGGGACGTCCATGGCCTCGCCCCACGTCGCGGGGCTCGCCGCGCTCTTCCTGGAGCGCAACCCCGGTGCCGCTCCCAACGCCGTCACCTCCGTGCTCGTCGACAACTCCACGCCCGGCAAGGTGGCCGATGCCGGCAGGTGCTCGCCCAACCGGCTGATGTTCTCCGGCTTCCTCGGCGATCCCACCCTGATGAAGAACCGCACGGCCGAGGACGCGAAGTAGGCGGGCGTCTTCCGTCACGAGCCGGTGAACGGCGCCCGGCTCGCCGGGCCCGCGGAACGGGAGGGCTCCTCCTTCCGCGGGCCTGGAGCCCCGGAGATGGTTTGAGCTGAAAAACTTGAGTGGTGGCCCGGGTGGAGGTGGGCCCGTCCACCGGAGCCACCGTCAACCCGCGCACCAAGCGGGGCCCGCGCGGCCTGGCGCTGCACGATGTCTCCGGCTCGCTCTACGTCGTCAACCCAAGCTGTCCGGCAACGGCACCGCCTCGTGCGCCTCGTGCCACATCGACGCGGACCACCCCTCTGGACGAACTGACTCCCACGGGTTTGGAAGCCGCCGCTCCGGGGCCCTCATGAGGCCGGGTGGGCTACTGGGCCTGCTGGGGCTGGGTGGCCTTCAGGGCCGCGTGGATCTTCTCGCGCAGGGCCTGCTTGCGCTCCCGGAGCTGCTGCTTCTGCTCCTCGGTGAACTGGCCCCCGCTGGCCTGGAGCTGCACCTGGGCATCGGCGCGGAGCTGCCGGGCCTCGGCGAGGAACGCGTCCGCCTGCTGCTGCGTGAGGCGGCCGCGCTCGACGGCGCGGGTGAGCCGGCGCTCCATGCGCTCGAGCTTGCGGAGCATCCGCTCGTCCCTGTTCTTGTGCTTGTGCTTTCCAGGGTGCCCCTCCTGGCCGGTGGGAGCGGCGGGCTCCTGGGCGAGCACGGGAGCGGAGAACAGCAGCGAGGCAACGGTGGCGGACAGGGCGAGCTTCAGGCGCATGGCGGACTCTCCTTCGAGGGGACGCGCCGGGACGGCATCCCGGCGTCATCTGTCCGGAGAAACCCCGGAGCCCGAGCAAGGTTAAATCCCGGCTCAGGAGCGCTTGCGCCGGGCCGTGGGCTCGAAGGGCGCGGCGTCGATGCGCACGCCCACATACGAGGGGAAGCGCGGCACGCCGTCGTTGGAGAGCTCCTGGTAGCGGAAGGTGATGAGGGTGCCCACCGGCGGCGGGTTCTCCCGCTCCTGGTCCGAGAGGCCGGTGCCCACGGAGAAGCGGGTGCCGTCGCGCAACTCCACCTCGAGCGCGCCCAGCCGGCCCTTGTGCCTGCCCGCGCCCGCCGTGTGCCCCACCACGCGCGCCTCGTCGTCCTTGAAGCTCTTCACCTTCAGCAGCGTGTGCGAGCGGCCCGCCTCGTAGCGCGAGCCCGGCTTGCGCAGCATGAGCCCCTCGCCGCCCAGGCCCTCCACGCGCGCCAGCTCCTCGCGCAGGTGCGCCACGCTCTTGCAGGTCTGGTGCTCCAGCCACTCGGCGTACGGAGGCGCCACGTCCTCCACGTACCGCTGGCAGTACGCGAGCCGCTCCTCGAAGGGCGCCTCCAGCCTCGGCGCGTCGAAGATGACGAAGGCCAGCTCCTTCCAGTCATCGCTCCGGTCCTGCCGCCGCACGATGCTCACCGTGCGCTGGAACTTCTTGCGCCCGCCGAACAGCTCGCCGTCGAGCGGATGGTCGGGCAGCTTCGCGGTGAACCAGTCGGGCGCGAGGAACGGATTGCCCTGGCGCGAGTAGAACTGCTTGCCGTCCCACCAGGCCCGCACGCCGTCGAGCTTCTCGCTCATCCACCAGCCGGTGAGATCGACGTCGTTCTCCCACGAGTGGGCCAGCAGCAACGCGGGGGCGGTGGCTTCGCCGGACTCCGCGCCCACGACCGTGTTCGCGCCGGACTTGGGACGGACGTTGCGCGCCGGCTTCGCCGCGGCACTGGAGTCCGAGCCGCCCACGCGGGCGTCCTCCGCCGCATCCCCCCGGACCTTGCGCAGGTGCTTGCACGTCCGCCGCTCGATGGGGATGGACTGGTTGCGCCACGCAGGGCACGAGCACGAGTACACACCACCGGTGTTCTTCAGGATGTACGGCTTGGAGCCAGAGCCCTGCACCTCGACCTGGGCGCCGTCCGCGATGTCCGCCACGAGTCCCTCCCTTGATGCGCCGCGGTTGTCTCGCGGCGACGAGGGGAATCGTATCCGGTGGGTCTGGCAGGTGCGGAGGACCTCTCAGGGCAGGTCGGTGGGATGACTTCCGAGGAAAGGAGAGGGGATTCAGCCCTCCCGGGCGGGCACCTCGTAGAGGTAGATGGGCGTGCGGTACAGGTCGTCGACGACGAGCGTGCGCAGGGGCTTCCACCCACGGAGCGCGAAGGTGTGACTGAGGATGCGGGTGCCGGGAGCGAGCTCCTGGGACAGCCTGGGCGCCAGGCGGCTCATGGCTCCGGGGTAGAGGTAGCAGACGATGGCCGAGGCCTCCGCGAAGGGGGCCCGGAAGAAGTCCTCGCGCACGAGCCGGAGGTTGGGGCGCGGGGCGAGCCGCTGGCGCAGGCGCGAGAAGGCGTATGGGAGCGGGGACAGCTCGAAGGCCACGATGCGGGCCCGAGGGCAGTGGTCCGCCAGCGCGAAGGCCAGCGTGCCCCAGCCGGAGCCCAGCTCCAGCAGCGTGCCCTCCAGCTCCGTGGGCAGCAGGGAGAGCACCTGGCGGCGCACCTTCCCCGAGGTGGGCATGGGGGAGATGCCCGTCTTCAGCGTGTGGAAGACGATGGACAGCATCCCCGCCAGGAGCAGGGCCAGCAGGAGCAGGAAGAGGAGGACGCCTTTCATGGGGCCTTCCCCGCGTCGTTTTGAGCGGGGCACACGTCCGGCGGAGAGCCCTCGAGGCGGCAGTACTGGGCCAGGGACTCACAGTACCTGCTCATCCCCTGGGCACAGGCCTCGCCCCATCGCCTGGCGAGGACCCTCATGTCCTGGTCCGTCTCCGCCACCTCGCGCTGCTCGGGTGAGAGCTCCTGCCATTGCGCCTCGTTGATCGCCTGGAGCGCCTGGGCCCGCTGCCGGAGCCGGGCCACGGCCCCCACGTCCCCGAGCCCCTCGGCGATGTCCGCGGCGAGGGTGCAGTACTTGGGGGGAATGCCCTGGGGCGCCAGCATCCGCTCGCAGATGCGCTCCAGACAGGGCCGGACGGCGGTGTAGAAGCCCAGCTCGGTGCTGGGGCTCCAGGGGCGCTCGGACCAGGGCACGGCGACCTCGGGACATGCCAGACGGTAGGAGCGGGTCACCGTCGCCATTCCGGGCTCTCCCCTGATCAGCGGCAGGATCTCCTGACACATCGGCGAGAGCTCGCGGCTCAAGGAGGAGCCGCCCGCGTCGGCGCCAGCCGGGGGCGCGCACAGCCGGCTCATGCACTCCATGCTGATGAGCTGCCGGGCCAACTGGGAGGGCTGCTCGGCCTGGCCCCAACTGATGGCGGCGAAGCGTGGGCAGAGCTGCTCCACCTGGGCCCGGAACTGCTCCTTCGACACGCCTGGGGGCTCCAGGGGGGCACGGCCCTGGGCTCCTGGGGAGGGCGGCTGGACGGGTGGGGGAGAGGGAGGCCGGGAGGCCCACACGCCGAGCACGATCAGCACCAGGATTCCGCCGACCAGCAGCAGCGGGAGCCACGACGAGGGCCGCTTCGGTGCTGGAGGGGGAGGCCGCGACCTGGACCGGGCGGCGAACGCGAGGGGCAGCAGCAACAGCAGGGTGGACAGCCACGAAGCGGAGTCAGCCGGAATCTTGAGCACGGCGGGAGTGTATGCCCTGGAGAAGGGCGTGTGTCCGAGAGAGAAATCGTCCACGCATGCCCAGCCGGGCGGGCACATCCGGTGCGGAGGGGAGGGATGCCTCGGGTTGTCCTGGCGGTGTGCCTCCGGGCCTCCCTCCCGCCGAGCCGCGCTCAGGGCGCGAGCTTCAAGATGAAGAAGTCCCGGCCTCCCTCGGGGACCAGCGTCGTGCCCTCGAGGGTCACCGGCGCGGAGAAGGTCGCCAGGAGCGCGCTCTCGCCCCGGCTGTCCACGGAGATGTCATCGGGGGCGAACTGCTCGGAGGGCCCCGGGAAGGTGCGGATCCACCGGAGATCGCCATCGCCCTTGTCGAAGCGGGCGACGAAGACGTTGTTCGCGCCAGGCTCTCCCCGCAGCCGCCGCGAGCCGATCCGGTCTCCATCCTCGTAGACCCCCGTCACCACGACGCTGCCGCGTGGGTCCACGGCGATGGCGCCACTGGCCCGTCCGAAATGCCGCGCCCAGCGCTCCTCGCCATCCGCCGTGTAGGCGAGCAGGAGCCCATCGCTCTCGTTGGGATCATTCCGGCTCGGAGTGCACAGCCGCCTTCCATCGAACCTGACGCAGCCGGCGAAGACCCCGGTGAGGACGATGCGGTTGCCCCAGGCCGCCACTCCCGCGAGCGAGGCGTTCGCGCCCACCGGGCGCCGCTCCCAGAGCCGTGTGCCATCCCTGTCGAGCTTGTAGACGAAGGGCCCATCCTCGCGGCCGCCGGCGAGGATGAACCGGCCCTCCGAGTCCACGGCCGCATCGCGCGGGAAACCCGTCCGGTCATCCACGAAGGCCCAGAGGAACCCTCCCTCGGGCGAGAAGCGCACGAAGACGGGCTGGCCCCGGAGGGTGAGAGGCCCCCCGCCGAAGTCCATCGTCGCCACCACGGTGGCGGCCAGGCCGATGTTTCCCTCGCGGTCCGTCAGCAGCTTCTCCGCGCGGAAGGTGGGCCGTGCCACATCGCTGGGGAAATGCCTGGACCACACGTGTCCGCCCTCGCGATCGAGCTTCACGAGGAAGGCCCCGGAGGGCAGGAGACCGCCTCCGAAGTCGATCGTGCCGGTTTGGGAGCCAGCGAGCACGATGTGGCCCTCACGATCCACCGCGAGTGCCGTCGCGAAGGCGTGGAGGAAGTCCGGGCTCGAGCCGGGTGTCACCTCGAAGGTGCGGGCCCAGAGCAGCCTCCCGTCCGGCGCGTACTTCGCCACGGCGATGAGCCGCTCCTCCGGGATGCCTCGTCCCAGCGGGTGGCCCGGTTCGAATTCGATCGTCCCTCCCACACTCACAGAGACGATGACGTTCCGGTCGGCATCCTGGACGATGGCGAGGGACTCCGCGTCGAAAGGAGTCCGGGGATGCCGGAACCAGCGTGTCGCGCCCTGGGAGGAGCCGGAGCGCCAGGAGGCGCTGAGTGGCTCCTCGGATGCCGCGTGTTCCTCTTGTGGGAGCCCGTCCTCCTGCTCGCCCTCCGGAGGCACCACTCCGCAGTGAACGAGACCCACTACCGCGAGCAGGGCAATGCCTGCTCTCCACCACTTGCGCTCCATGTCGTTCCCCCTCCTCGCGAGCCCCTGCACTCCCTGCATGAGCCGCAAGGGGGGAGCGGGCTCGCGTCCATACAGTGCACATCGCCACATCGCCGACACACCGCCCGCGGGCTCGTGGGCAGGGTGAGATACTTCACAGGCCCTGCTCGCCCCGCATTTGTTGATAACTCCAACGTTGTTGGGATCTGGAGCAGCTCCTTTGTCGAGAGGTGTCGTACCCTGTCACTCCTACCGACTCGTTCCACACGAGGTAGGTAGAGGGTCCATTGCGTGTGCATGAGGGCGAAGCCTTGAACATGCCTGGGCAGATCGTTTGGCTCCCTGCTTTGCTCCTGTTGCTTTCGCTCTTGTCTGGGTGTGTCACCGGGCGAATCCAGCCAAGCCATTTTCAGTTCGTCACGATCGTCGAGAAGACCGTTCCAGGAGCGGATGGTTGGCGCGCGGCATGTGTCCACGCCAGGATCAAGAATGGAACCACGGGAGAGTTCTTCTTCTGCAAATTCGGCGTTGAGGTTCCCATCGAAAACAGGGACGGACCTGTCTCGATCTCCCTGGCGCAGCGCCTCGCGGCGGATTGCGCCAACGAAGCAGCAATCAGCGTTCTTGGTGCGGCAGCAAGGGAGCCGGATCCTCCCCTTGGCATTTTGTGCGAAACATTCAAGACAACTTATGGTGCGCTGCTGAATGCCGCCATCGGAGGGGCACGGGTGACGAGAGTGTGTGACAAGAAGACCAGGCCCGTTATATTTGGCGAGTTCAGCCCCTGAGCCGATGCCACTTTCAGCGGAACAACTTCTCGGTATCGCGCGAAGCTATTGGCGCTCGGATAAGGACTATTATCTCAGGCAGGAGAAGAGTCCCGAGACCGAAAGGCTTCAGGCATTATGGGAGCGGGAACTCGAAAAGGTTGAGCGCTGGAAGGCATTCTTGAAGGACCTCCAGCAGGAGCTTCCTGGCTTCAGCATCGGGAATGTCGTGACGACGGCCGATGCCAGCTTTCGTTGCATCGCGTACCCAGTAAAAGGAACCCCGCCGCCGTCTTTCGACCAGGCCGTCGTGGGGTGCGTCAGCATCTTGGCACCTGTCTACATCATCTACGGCGTAGAATACGAACGAACGGGCGCCTCGCGGTCCAATCCAAGGATTGTCTTCGAGCCACTCCCACCCGGTATGAGATTCCCGGCCGACGTCATCGCCAGAAGAATCGAAGCAGTATTTGGCGTCAGTGCGCTTCCTCGCGATATCGCGGAAGTCCCTGTTCCGCTTTTCGTGGAGTGGAAGGAGCCTCCGAATACGACGCTCTTCCATGCCCTCTTCACGAGTGAGCCGGGCAACCTGCCTTGAATGTCCCTGGCTCTCCCCGGGTTCAGGCAGGGCTCACGCGCCCTCGATCTCCATGCGGTAGCCCACGCCGCGCACCGTCTGGAGCGCGAACCGTGAGGCGCTGTTCCACCCCAGCTTCCGTTTGAGGCTGGAGACGAAGTTGTCCACCGTGTGCGGGTCCACCACCACGTCCCGCCCCCACACCGCGTCGAGGATTTCATCCCGGCGAAGCACACGCTCACGCTCGCGCACGAAGAAGGCCAGCAGGTCGAACTCGGTGCGCGTCAGCTCCACCGTCTTCCCCTCGGGCGTCTCCACCTTGCGCCGGTCCAGGTCCATCCGGTAGCCCGCGAAGCGCAGCACCTGCACAGGCACGCCTCCGCCTCGCCGCACCAACGCGCCCACCCGCGCCAGCAGTTCGCGCAGGCGGTAGGGTTTGCCCAGGTAGTCCTGCGCTCCCGCCTCGAAGCCCCGCACCACGTCGTCCTCGAGCGTCCGCGCCGTGAGCATCAGCACCGGCGTCGTCACCCCTTCCTGGCGCAGCGTCCGGCACAGCGTGTAGCCGTCCCCATCCGGCAGCATCACGTCCAGCAGGATGAGCTGGAACGCACGCCGGGCCAGGTGCGCGCGGGCCTCGGCCACCGTGGTGGCCTCCTCCACGCCGTAGCCCCCCTGGTTCTCCAGGTTGTCGCGCAGCGCGAGCCGCAGGTTGAGATCGTCCTCCACCAGCAGGATGGCGGGAGTCGTGGCAGTCATTCAGCGCCTCTCCGGAAAGGTGAGCTCGAAGGTGGTTCCCTCGGGACTGGAGGCCGCCACGCGGATTTCTCCCCCGTGCAGCCGCAGGATGCGCCGGCACAGCGCCAGGCCGAGCCCGCTGCCGGGCACCTCCCGTCCCTGTCCTCGCAACCGGTAGAACTCGCCGAAGATGCGCTCCCACTCGGCCTCGGGAATGCCCACGCCGTTGTCCGAGAAGCGCACCCGTCCGTCCGCGAGCGCCTCCACGCGCAGGCACACCGGGTTGCGCGTGTTGTAGGCACACGCGTTGCGCGCCAGGTTCGCCAGCAGCAGCCGCATCAACTGCGGATCCGCGAGCAGCTCGCGCTCGCCCACGTCGGCCGTCAACTCCACCGGCACCCGCGCCCAGGCCTCCAGGTCCCTCCGCAGCGTGGCCACCAGCTCGTCCAGCCGTACCAACGACAGGTGCGGCACCCACCGGCCCTTGTCGATCCGGTTGAACGACAGCAGGTTCTCCACCAGGAATCCCAGCCCGTCCGCCTCGTGGATGATGCGCGCGGGGTAGTCCTTCGTCTCGGCCCCCTGGGCCAGCCGCCACTCGAGCGTCTCGGCCAGCAGCCGGATGGAGGCCAGCGGCGTGCGCAGCTCGTGCGACACGGTGGCCACGAAGTCGCTCTTGAGCTCCAGGAAGCGGTACTTGCGGTGCTGCGCCACGAAGGCGAGTCCCGCGATGGTCAGCGCCAGCCCCGCGCACAGCACCACCATGCCCGTCTTCAACCGGTAGCGCTGCTCCAGCGCCGCTTCCTCCTGCTCCCACACCGGCGTCTCCACCCCCAGGGGCAGGTTCGCCAGCGGCAGCATCTCCTCCGTCCCGAGCAGCCGCACGTGTCCCTCGGGGCCGAGCAGCCCGCGCTCGCGCATCTCCCGGGTGAGGATGTCCAGCAGCGCCTCGGGCGTCACCGCCACGCCCCGGACGTGGTCCTTGTCCTTCGGCTCCAGGTACCAACCGGAGCGCACCAGCACCGGACCGGGCAGGGACTCGGGCAGGGGCAGGGGCGTGGCCGCCAGCTCCGCGGTGCGCGCCTCGAATTCGATCACCGGCGTCCCCGTCCGCCTGGACAGCTCCACCACGCGCTCGTGCAGGAAGTAGAAGTCCGGACGGGTGAAGCGCGAGCGCTTGAGGAGCAGCAGCCGCTGCAATCCCTCCAGCCGGTGGCCCTGGTTGTCCTCCATCCCATGGTGCAACAGCGACTGCATGAGGGGGCGCTCGGGGATCGCCCGCGCCGCGAGGGACTCCAGCACCACCAGGAAGCCGGGCACGTCCCGCGTCGAGGCCAGCACGTACCGGACGCGGTGCTGCAGGAAGGCCACGAGCGTGTCGGTCACCGCCCGCGCATCCCGGCGTTCGAGCGCCCGCTCCAGGTCGCGCATCAGCGCGAGCCGCTCCGTCCAGGGGTCCTCCGCGTCCTCGGGGGGCTCCTTGCCCGCGCGCAGCCGCATGTACCGGTCGCGGGCCGGGGAGTCCTCTCCCACGTCGAAGAGGGCCAGCCGTGGCAGCAACTGCTCCCCGCGCTCGCGCAGGTAGAGCCCTCCGGCGGGAGCGAGCGGATCGGCCGCGGCGAGCTCCAGCGCGGGCCTTGCCTCCTCCAGCTTCTCCCTCAACGTCTGGCTCAGGGAGACGAGCGCGTACTGCGCGAGGGCCTCGCGCCGGGAGTGGAGCGAGGCCCGGGCATCCTCGCGCTCGGTGGCGAAGATGCGCTGTAGCTGCCACAGACCCCATCCGAGCCCGGCCAGGCCGAGCACGAGGGCGGAGAGGGTGGGCAGCAGCCGGCGGAACATGGACGCTCTCTACTTGATGACCGGCACGCGGTCGAAGTCCATGGAGACCACCGGCGCGAGCTGCTCGAAGCGATCCGTGCGCCGGTCCAGCCCCTGCGCCTTGCGGATGAGCGCGCCCAGCTCCCTCACGTCCGGCCGGTCACGCAGGGGCTCGTCCAGCTCCTCCCACAGCGAGACGAGCTGGGGCCAGGAGAGCGTGCGCACCCAGTACGAGCCGCGCAGCTTCTCGGCGAAGGCGGCCGCCACGTAGGACAGGCGCGTGGGGGGCGCGGTGCGGCCGTAGGCGGGCCGCAGGATGCTCGAGGGCAGGTGCTTCTCCATCTCCTTCGAGTCGCCGCCCTCCGGCGCCTTGTACCGGATGCGCAGCGTGGCGAAGGACTCGGCGGGCTCGCGCAGCTTCACCTCGTAGATGGCGGTGACGCTGTGGCCCGCGCCCACCTCGCCCGCGTCCACCCGGTCATCGGCGAACTGCTCCTTGGCGAGCACCCGGTTCTCGTAGCCCACCAGCCGGTAGCGGGCCACCGCCTTGCGGTCGAACTCCACCTGCAGCTTCACGTCCTTGGCCACCACCTGGAGCGTGCCGGTGAGGTTCTGCACGAAGATGCGCCGCGCCTCCTCCAACTGGTCCACGTACGCGTAGTTGCCCTCGCCCACCTGCGCCAGCCGCTCCATCAGCACGTCATTGTAGTTGCCCATGCCGAAGCCCACGGTGGTCAGGGTGATGCCCTTCGAGGCCTGGGCGCGCACCCGCTCCCAGATGCCATCCGCGTCGGTGATGCCGTTGTTGGCCACGCCGTCCGAGCACAGGATGACGCGGTTGATGCCCCCCTCGAGCAGGTGCTCCGAGGCGATGGAGTAACCCAGCTCGATGCCGGCCTGGGCATTGGTGGCGCCGTCGGAGGAGAGGCCGTCGATGGCGGCGAACAGCTTGTTCTTCTCGAAGGCGCTCGTGGGCCCGAGCACCGGGCGCGCCGTCGAGCCATAGACGGCGATGGACACCCGGTCGCGCTCGTCCAGCTCGTCCACCAGCAGCTTCAGCGCCCGCTTCACCAGCCCGAGCCGGTTCTCGATGTTCATGGAGCCGGACACGTCGATGACGAAGACCAGGTGCGCGGGCTTGCGCTCCTCCCGGCTCACCTCGCGCGCCTTCAGCCCGATGTGCACCACGTGGTAGCCCTTGCGGCTGGGCGAGGGGAAGCCCTCCACGTGCACGCTGAAGGGGGCCTCGGGGTCGCTCCTGTAGCCGTAGTCGAAGCTGTTGACGAACTCCTCCACCCGCACCGCCTGCTCATCCGGCAGCGCTCCCCGCTCCAGGTAGCCGCGCGCCAGCGCATAGGAGGCCCTGTCCACGTCCACGGAGAAGGTGGAGAAGCGCTCCTCCTCGGTGTCGATGGTCGGGTTCACCCCGTAGCTCTGGAAGTACATGTCCGAGAAGGGCTGCTGGGGCAGCGTCACGGTGCGCTCGGGCGTCGGAGGCGCCGGGGTGGGGTTGGACGAAGGAGGAGGCGGGGGCGGAGGCGGGTTGGCGTTCTTCTTTCCCCCACTGAAGAAGTCGCTGATGCTCCTGCCGATGGCGCCGAAGTCGAGGGGTGGCGCACTGCTCCCTCCGCCCGTGACCACGATCATCTCCTCGGCGAAGCTCTCGGGCAGGAGCTCCACGTTCACACGGACGGTGCGATCCAGGCGCAATGGGATGTCCGAGCGGGAGAACGGCCTGTAGTTCTCCTTGTCGAAGCGCAGGGTGTAGACGCCCGGTGGCAGCTGGGGGATGCGGTAGTTGCCCTCGGAGTCCGTCACCACGACCTGCTCGCCCATGAGGTTGGGGGAGGTGGCGGTGACCACCACGTCCGCGATGGGCTTCTTGTTCTCGGCGGACATGACCGTGCCGATGATGACGCTATCGGCCAGGGCCGGCGCGGACAGCAGCAGCAGGACACAGCAGAGGGCACTTCTCAGGGCGTGTTTCATCGTCGGAGCCACCTCGGGCAACGGGGAGACACGACCCATCATCCGGATGTGGCCCTCATGGTGCCGCATGCGGTTCTCCGCTCTTCATCATGGTTTCATCACGCCCGCCCGGCCGCGGAGCGGGCGGGCCTCGGTGTTCGTTCCTGGGACGGCGCTTTCCACAACCGGGTAGCACCCCTCGGGAGCCCTCTGTCTCTCCGAGTGATTTCAAGGACTTGAGCGGGTGTCCGGGGCTGGCACGCCCTTCGCTCAAGGATTCGGACGTGGACATTCCCAAGAAACCCAAGAATCAACGCAAGCCCTGGCTCCTCATGGGCCTGGGTGTGCTCGTGCTCCTCGGCGTGACGGTGGGGCTCTCGCGGCTCCGGTCCGCCGCGCCCACGGTGGAGCGCGGCACGGTGTGGCTCGACACGGTGAAGCGCGGGCCGATGATCCGCCAGGTCAAGGGCACGGGCACGCTGGTGCCCGAGCGCATCCGCTGGCTCACCGCCGACACCGCCGGCCGCGTCGAGCGCATCCACGTCCGGCCCGGCACGGCCGTGGAGCCCGGCACGCCGCTGCTCGAGCTGTCCAACCCGGACGTCCAGCTCCAGGCGCTGGAGGCCGAGCGCCAGCTGGCCAGCGCGGAGGCGGAGCTCATCTCCCTGCGCACCAACCTGGAGACGCAGCGCATCTCCCAGGCGGCCGCCCTCGCCACGCTGGAGACCGAGGCCACCAATGCCGAGAGCCAGGCCCAGGCCACCGTGGCGCTGATGGATCGCGCCTTCGTGCCGAAGCTGGAGGTGCAGCAGGTGAAGGGCAAGGCGGACGAGATGACCACGCGGCTCGGCCTCGAGCGCCAGCGGCTGGCGGTGCTGCAGTCCAGCACGCGCGAGCAGCTCGCGGCGCAGCAGGGGCAGATCGAGCGGCTGAAGGCGGTGGCGCGTTTCCGCCGCGCGCAGGTGGAGTCCATGCAGGTGAAGGCGGGGGAGGCCGGGGTGCTGTCGGAGCTGCCGCTGGAGCTGGGGCAATGGGTGACGCCGGGCACCGTACTGGCCAAGGTGGTGAAGCCCGAGCGGTTGAAGGCGGAGCTGCGCATCGCGGAGACGCAGGCGCGGGACATCGTGGTGGGCCAGCGCGCGGAGGTGGACACGCGCAATGGCATCGTCGAGGGCACGGTGGCGCGCATCGCTCCGGCGGCGAGCCAGGGCACGGTGCGGGTGGAGGTGATGCTCACGGGCGAGCTGCCCAAGGGCGCGCGGCCGGATCTCACCGTGGAGGGCACGGTGGAGCTGGAGCGGTTGGGAGAGGTGCTCTCCATGGGCCGGCCGGCGGGTGCCCAGCCGAACGCCACGGTGTCGCTCTTCAAGCTGGTGCCGGGCAGTGACGAGGCGGTGCGGGTTCCGGTGCAGCTGGGCCGGGGCTCGGTGAATTCCATCGAGGTCGTCCAGGGCCTCGCCGAGGGAGACCAGGTGGTGCTCTCGGACATGACCGCGTGGGACGCGGTGGATCGGGTGAGTCTGCGATGACGGCGATGACGATGACGTCGGTTCAGGTCCAGGAGACGGCTCCGGTGGAAACCCCTTCGATGGCGCAGCAGAAGGCCCTCCTGCAGCTCGAGGGCATCACCAAGGTCTTCGAGACGGAGGAGGTGGAGACGCACGCGCTCTCCGACGTCCACTTCGCGGTGCGGCCCGGCGAGTGGGTCTCCATCGTGGGGCCCTCGGGCTCGGGGAAGACGACGCTGCTGGCGCTGCTGGGCCTGCTGGACACGGCCTCCCAGGGCACCTACCTGCTGGATGGGCGCTCGGTGTTGGACCTGTCCCCGGCGGAGCGCGCGCTGGTGCGCAACCAGCACATCGGCTTCATCTTCCAGAGCTTCAACCTCATTGGCGATCTGTCCGTCTACGAGAACGTGGAGCTGCCGCTCACCTACCGGGGCATGTCCGCGGAGGAGCGCCGCCAGCGGGTGGAGCGGGCGCTGGAGCGGGTGGGCATGGGCCACCGGGCGCGGCACATGCCGGGGCAGCTCTCCGGCGGTCAGCAGCAGCGCGTGGCCGTGGCGCGCGCCGTGGCCGGAGAGCCGCTCATCCTCCTGGCCGACGAGCCCACCGGCAACCTCGACTCCAAGAATGGCGAGCAGGTGATGCAGCTGCTCTCCGAGCTCCACAAGAGCGGCGCCACCCTCATCATGGTGACGCACGATCCGAACCAGGCGCGGCTCGGCACGCGCATGGTGAGCCTCTTCGACGGCCGCGTCGTCCAGGACGAGCGCCTCCGCTGAACCGCGGCGCCCCCGCGGAACCGCAGCGCCTCCGCAGTTCCTTCCCCGGGAACCCCCATGGATACCCTCCTCCAGGATGCTCGCTTCGCGCTGCGCATGCTCCGCAAGAGCCCGGCCTTCACGGTGGCCGCGGTGCTCACGCTGGCGCTCGGTATCGGCGCAAACACCGCCATCTTCAGCGTGGTGAATGGCGTGCTGCTGCGCCCGCTGCCGTACGAGGAGCCCGAGCAGCTCGTCTTCATCCAGGAGGGCACGCCCAGCTTCCCGGCGATGACGGTGAGCATCCCCGACTTCATGGACTGGCGGGCGGGCCAGCGGACCTTCACGGACCTGGCCGCCTTCCGGACGGGGGCCTTCGATCTCACCGGGGTGGACATCCCCGAGCGGCTCGGGACGCGGCTGGTGAGCGCCTCGATGCTGCCGCTGCTGGGCGTGAGCCCGGTGCTGGGGCGCAACTTCCTTCCCGAGGAGGACGTGCTCGGCGGGCCTCCGGTGGTGATGCTCTCCCATGGCTTCTGGGTGCGGCGCTTCGCCCAGGACCCGAACATCCTCGGCAGGACCCTGACGCTCGATGGCGTGCCGCACACCGTGGTGGGCGTGCTGCCCCAGGACTTCCAGTTCTACGCGGCCCAGGACATCTGGGTGCCCCTGGCCCGGACGGAGCGCCGCTTCTTCGAGCAGCGGGGCAACCACCCGGGCATGTACGTGCTGGGCCGGCTCAAGCCCGGCGTGACGCTGGAGCAGGCGCGGGCGGACCTCGAGGCCATCGGCAAGCGGCTGCAGGAGGCCCACCCGGACTCCAACAGCAAGGTGCTGCCGCGGTTGTCGATGCTCCATGAGCGGCTCGTGAGGGACTTGCGTCCCAGCCTGCTGGCCCTCATGGCGGCGGTGGGTTTCGTGCTGCTGATCGCCGCCATCAACGTGGTCAACCTGCTGCTCGCCCGGGGCACGGCGCGCCAGCGCGAGCTGGTCATCCGCGCCTCGCTGGGGGCAGGGCGCGGCCGGTTGATCCGCCAGATGCTGGTGGAGTCCGCGCTGCTGGCGTTGGTGGGCGGTGGCTTCGGACTGGTGCTCGCGCTGTGGGGCGTGGACCTGCTCGCGGCCTCGCGGCCGGAGGGCATTCCCACCACCGCGACCTTCGCCGTGGACGGCAAGGTGCTGGCCTTCACGCTGGTGCTGTCGCTCGGCGTGGGGGTGCTGCTCGGCCTGCTGCCGGCGTTCCGGGCCAGCCAGGTGTCGTTGGTGGAGACGCTCAAGGACACGGGCGCGGGGGCGGCTCGCTTCCGGGGCCGGGCGCGCGATGCCCTGGTGGTGGCCGAGGTGGCCCTGGCGCTCACGCTGCTCGTGGGCGCGGGGTTGCTCACGCGCACCTTCGTCCAGCTCAAGGGGTTGGAGCTGGGCTTCAAGCCCGAGAACCTGCTGATCCTGCGCATGTCCGCGCCGCAGACACGCTTCCCGGGCGCGGAGTCGCTCCGAGGCTTCATCGAGCAGTCCCGTGAGCGGCTGGCGGCGATGCCCGGGGTGCGCGTGGCCACGTACTCCAACGGGATGCCGCTGCTCGACCTGTCGGACTCGAGCTTCCGGAGCGCGGGCCGGCCGCCTCCCGAGAAGGGCGAGTCGCCGCAGGCGGTCATCTTCTTCACCGCGCCCAACTTCTTCGAGTCCATGGGCATCCCGCTGCTGGAGGGCCGGGGTTTCCAGCCCACGGATCGCGTGGGGAGCGCACCGGTGGTCGTGGTGGACGAGGTGCTGGCGAAGCGGTTCTTCCCCGGTCAGAGCGCGCTGGGGCAGAAGATCCTCTCCATGGGCGACCGGGAGTTCGAGATCATCGGGGTGGCGAAGCACGTCATCGCCTATGGGCTTGGAGAGCCGGAGCACGCGGCCTTCCAGTTCTACTTCCCGCTGCTGCAGGTGCCGGACGAGTTCCTGCCCCAGGTGGCCCGCTCGCTGACGCTGGCCGTCCGGGGCGAGGGCCACACCGACGCGCTGGTGCCCCGGGTGCGCGAGGAGTTCAAGGCGATGGACCCGGATCAGGCGCTGTCGGGGCTGGCCTCCATGGACTCGCTGGTGGAGGGCTCGCTGGCGGATCGCCGGTTCGTGCTGGGGCTGGTGGGCCTGTTCGCGGTGCTGGCCCTGGTGCTCTCGAGCATCGGCATCTACAGCGTCATGTCCTACACGGTGGCGCTGCGCACCCGGGAGATGGGCATCCGCATGGCGCTCGGGGCGCGCGAGCTGGATCCTGCTGGCGCTGCTGGCGGGACTGCCGGGCTCCCTCACCGCGCTCGTGCTCCTGTGGGGGGGCGACGCGAGCACGAAGGTGTGCTGGACGCTCACCGTCCTGGTGGTGGGTGTGTACCTGGGCGCGGCGTTCGCCGTCCGCGAGCGCGTCACCCGGCCGCTGCAGACGGTGGCCAACCTGCTCGCGGCCCTGCGCGAGGGGGACTACTCGGTGCGCGGGCGCGGTGCGCGGGGGGGAGATCCCCTGGGCGAGGTGTACCTGGAGACCAACACCCTGGCCCAGACGCTGCGCCAGCAACGGCTGGGGGCCGTGGAGGCGGACGTGCTCCTCACCCAGGTGATGGAGGAGATCGACGTCGCGGTGCTGACCTTCGATGGCGAGGGCACGCTGAAGCTCGTCAACCGCGCCGGGGAGCGGCTGCTTGGACTGCCGCGCGCGCGGCTGATGAACCAGAAGGCGGAGGGGCTCGGCCTGGCGGAGCTGCTGGAGGGCCCGGTGCCGCGGCGCCTCACGCGCGCTTTCGCCGTGGAGGGCGGGCCGTACGAGCTGCGCCGGGGGACGTTCCGGCAGGGCGGACTGCCCCACCAGCTGGTGGTGCTCGCGGATCTGCGGCTGGCGCTGCGCGAGGAGGAGCGCGAGGCGTGGCGGCGGATGGTCCGGGTGTTGAGCCATGAGATCAACAACTCGCTGACGCCCATCCACTCCATCTCGGACTCGTTGAAGGAGTCGCTGTCCCTGGTGCCGCGGCCGGCGGACTGGGAGGAGGACGCGCGGATGGGCCTGGGCATCATCGCGCGGCGCAGCGAGGCGCTGGGGCGCTTCATGTCCGCCTATGCCCGGCTGGCGCGCCTGCCGCCGCCGAGGCTCTCGCCGGTGGAGGTGGACCCCTGGGTGCGGCGGGTGGCGGCGCTGGAGACGCGGCTGGCGGTGGAGGTCCGCCCGGGGCCCATGCTCGCGGTGAGCGCGGATGGAGATCAGCTGGAGCAGCTGCTCATCAACCTGGTGCGCAACGCGGTGGACGCGGCGCGCGAGCGTCAGGGCCGGGTGTGGGTGTCGTGGACGGCCCCGTCGGCGGACGCGGTGGAGGTGTGGGTGGAGGACGAGGGCCCGGGCCTGGCGGACACGGCCAACCTCTTCGTGCCCTTCTTCACGACGAAGCCGGAGGGCAGTGGCATCGGCCTGGCGCTCAGCCGGCAGATCGCCGAGGCGCACGGGGGCAGTCTGCGTCTGGAGAACCGGACGGAGGGCCCGGGGGGCCGCGCGCGGCTGCGGCTGCCGTTGAACGCGGCCGGGTTGCGGCGTTGAGCTTGGGTGCCGCGAGGCTCAGCGCTGCGCGGCGGGCAGGCGGATGGTGAAGGTGCTGCCCTGGCCCGGCTGGCTCTGCACGTCGATGCGGCCCTTGTGCCTGGCGATGATGCCGTAGCTCACGGACAGCCCCAGGCCCGTGCCCTGGCCGCGCGGCTTGGTGGTGAAGAAGGGCGTGAAGAGCTTGGAGAGCGTCTCCGGCGTCATCCCCTTGCCGGTGTCGGCGATCTCCACCACCACCTCGTTGCCCTCGTGCCGGGTGCGGATGCGGATCTCCCCCCGCGTTTCAATGGCATGGGCCGCGTTGACGAGCAGGTTGGTGAACACCTGGGAGATCTGCGTGGGGTGGCAGCTCACGGGCGGCAGCGGACCGAAGTCGCGCTTCACCTCGCATTTGTACTTGAGCTCGTTCCAGACGATCTTCAGCGTGGAGGACAGCTCCGTGTTCACGTCCACCAACTGGGGCTCGCCCGTGTCCTCGCGGGCGAACGAGCGCAGGCTCTGGGCGATCTCCTTGATGCGCCGGGTGCCCGCCAGCGACTCCTCGATGAGCTCCGGCATGTCGCTGAGCAGGTAGTCCACCTCCTCCTGCTTCCACAGCTCGGCCATGCGCTCGAGCAGCTCCGCGCTGGCGGCGTCCGGGTGGGTCAGCAGCTCGCGCTGCAGCTGCAGCAGCGGCGAGAGCGAGGAGACGTACTGGTCGAGCGTCCCCAGGTTGCTCATCACGTAGCTGACCGGGTTGTTGATCTCATGCGCGACGCCCGCGGCCATCTGCCCCAGCGAGGCCATCTTCTCGGCCTGGATGAGCTGGGCCTGCTGCTCCTCCAGCTCGATGGTGGCCTTGAGCAGCTTCTCGCTGCGGTTGCGCACCAGCTCCTCGAGGCTGTCGCGGTGGCGCCGCAGCTCCTCCTCCTGCTGCAGCAGGCGCGCCTCGGACAGCTTGCGCTCGGTGATGTTGCGGATGATGGACACGGCCTCGTCGGGGCCGCTGCGGCGGATGCGGGCCTCGTAGTACTCGCGCCCCTCCGGCATCTCCAACGCGTAGTCGAAGACCTCCAGGGTGCCTTCCCGGATGGCGCGCCCCAGGTGCATGAACATCTTGTCCAGCAGGGGCGCGGGGAACGGCAGATGGCGCATGTTGCCGCCGATGAGCCGCTCGGGGGGCACGGCCAGGTCCTCGGGCCGGGGGGCGTGGTAGTCCAGGTAGGTGCCGTCCGCGCTCTGGCGCAGGACGATGTCCGGCAGGGTGCGGATCAGCGAGCGCAGGCGCTCCTCGGCGAGCTTCTGCGTGGTGATGTCCACGTTGGTGCCCACCATGCGCAGCGGGCGGCCCTGCTCGTCACGCGCCACCACCCGGGCCCGCGTCAGCACCCAGCTCCACCCGCCATCCTTGCGCCGCATGCGCTGCTCGCGCTCGATGAGCGCGAGGGCACCCGTCAGGTGCTCCTGGACGAGCCGCTCGGTCTCGTCCGCGTCCTCGGGATGGCACAGGCTCATCCACGTGGCCTGGGTGTGCTCCAGCTCGCCCTCGGCGTAGCCCAGCATGCCCAGCCAGGGCCGGTTCGCGAACAGCCGGCCCGTGGTCATGTCCAGGTCCCACAGGCCGTCCTGCACGCTGTCCATCATCAGCCGCAGGCGCTCGGCCAGCAGCCGCACGCGCTCCGCGCTGGCCTCCTGTGTCTGACGCAGCTCCTGCTCGGCGCGCCGCCGCCGCTGCTCGTTGCGGCTCCCGGCGAGCAGGTCCCCGCAGGCGCTGAGGAAGGGCTGGAGGAAGTCGATGAGCCCGGCGTCGTAGCCGCCCGGGCGTTGGGTGAGCGCCACCAGCCCCACCCGCTCCCCGCCGGACTCCAGGGGCAGCCCGAGGAAGGTGTGCTTCGCGCCGGGGCCTCCGCCCTGCACGGGCGCGCCCGAGGCGAAGACGGCGCCCACCACCGCGCGCGGCGTGCCCGGCTCCCGGGCCGGTGCGTCCCGCGTGACGGCCAGCTCCCACGTGGCGCCTTCCTCCTCCCGGGGAACGCTGGCGAGGAGCCGCAGCGAGGGCGGGGCCTCGGCGCCGGTGAGCAGCTCCCCGATGACGCCGCAGGTGCTGCCCGTCAGCTCCAGCACCCCCGCGAGCAGCCGCTGGAGGATGTCCCGGGCCTCTCCCCCGCGGATGAAGTCCGCCTGGGCCGCGGAGATGGCCCGCAGCAGGGCATTGCCGGCCCGTAGCTTCTCCTCGGCGGAGCTCTCGCCACCGATGGTCACACCGGAAGAGTCCCGGGAGACCGGAGCCGGGCCTTGGGGGAGGGAAGCCATGGAAGGGGACCTTGGGAGAGTGCGGCGACAGCGTCCGGGGACGGAAATCTACACGGATCTCCCCTGGAGTGACACGCCTCCGCTCCCGGGACCCCGGGTGTCAGCCGATGAACACCAGCAGCAGATGGGCGAACGAGGCGAGTACCACCGCGGCGGCCGTCGTGCCCAGGGCGGTGAGCAGGACCGGGTGCTTGTCCACCGAGCGGAGGGCCTCGTGGAGCCCGCGCTTCATCAGCGTGCGCTGGCACCGCACGTGGATGCGGCCCTCCATCACGCCCTGCAGCTCCAGCATCATCTCGTCGGCGGACTGGAAGCGCTTGTCCAGCTCCTTGGAGAAGCCCTTGTGGAGGAACCAGCGCAGCTCCGAGGGCACCGGCGCCTGGTGGGGGCTCGAGTCCGGCATGAAGGCCGGGGAGGGCGCGTTCTGCACACCCTCGAGCACATCCGCCAGCGACTCACGGCCCTCCAGGTAGTGGCGCAGGAAGAGCAGCTCGTGGAAGAGCACGGTGAGGCTGTAGGTGTCGCTGCGCTCGTCCACGGCGTCGTGCTGGCCGCGGGCCTGCTCGGGAGACATGTAGAAGGGCGTGCCCACCACGGCGCCCAGCTGCGTCTGGAGCGCGGCGGCATCCCTCAGGCTGGGAGGCATGTTGCCCGTGGACGGAGCGCCGGCCGCGCCCGCCGGGGTGCGCACGCGCCGGGCCAGGCCCCAGTCCATCACGGTGACTTCGCCATAGGGCCCCACCATGATGTTGGCGGGCTTGAGGTCGCGGTGGATGAAGCCCTTGCGGTGCGCGTACGCCAGCGCGTTGAGCACGCCGGTGAAGAGCTGCACACGCACGGGGAAGCTGAAGCGCGCGTGCGTGGCGCGGTCCCCCTGGCGGAGCTTGTGGATGATGGACTCGAGCGTGTCGCCCTGCAGGTGCTTCATCACGAAGTAGTAGCGGCCGAGGTGGTCGATACCGACGTCGTGCACCGGGACGATGTTGGGGTGATCCAACTGCCCGATGGTGCGGATCTCCTCCACGAAGCGCAGCAGGCGATCCAGATCATTCGACTCGGGCAGGCGCTTGAGGGCGACCATCCGCTCGATGTCGTTGTCCTTGAGCAGCACCACCTCGCCCATGCCGCCCTGGCCCAGCTGGCTCAGCTCCTCGAAGCGCTCGCGCTCGAAGGGAACCACGTTGGGCTTGTCTCCGGCCCACTCCACCCGGGGCAGCACCGTGCTGCGCCGCCCGGCGGCCGTCGGAGGGCTCTGCGGCGGGGCGATCGACGCGGGGGCGTTTCCGGGCTGGGAGGCCGGGGAGACGAAGGTGGCATCCAGGCTGGCGTTCGGGACGTATCGGAGCGTGTCCGTCATGGGGTTCCCTGAATAACAGAACCTCTCCCGTCGCGCCCGGCCGCCTGCTCCCTTCTTGGGCCCCTGGCGTCAGGTGCGACTGTGTTGGCTGGTACCCTGCCTCAGCGGGCCCCACTGGTAGACGTCTACCAGTGATGGCGCACATTGTCCTGCTTCGTGCGCGTTGTCGCATGTATGCCCACATCGCTGGTAGACGTCTACCACTAACCGTCTCGATAGCCGGACGGAGACTGCATCGTGTGGACTGTAGTGGGGGCTGCTTCGTCCGTAAGTCCCTGGAATGAGATGGCTCGAGCGTTGGCGCGTCGGCTGCTCTGCCTGTGTCCGGGCTCGCCACTCCGGCGGGTCCTACCCACGCAAAGAGGGGGAAGACACATGGCAACGCAGAAGACGCTGGCCGCTCCCGCGAAGATGATGGCCGTTCCCAGCAAGACGATGGCCGCGCCTGGCCTGACGCTGGAGGACCTGACGCTCGACGAGATCAAGGACATCATCGTCGACCTGGCCCGGCAGGGCAGCACGTTCCAGCACCAGATCGGCACGCTCTACAACCACGTCGTCGCCAGGAGGCTGGCGGAGTTGGCCGGCTACCAGAACGCGCAGGAGTACTTCAGCAGGAACGTGAAGGCGCTCTCGCAGTCGACCCTGGGCAACTACGGCATCGTGGCGCGTAACTTCACGGTGGAGGACTGCATGCAGTACGGCATGTACCGCCTGCGGGCGCTCCTGCGGTATCTGGAGGCGATCCACGTGACCGTGCCCACGGATTTGAGCACCCTGGTGCTCGACGTGCCGAAGGATGATGGCAGGGTGGAGAAGAAGCCGCTCGCCGAGTGCAGCGTGGATGATGTGGAGCGCGCCACGCGGTCGAAGCGGGCTCCGCCCGTGAGCCGCGTCCCCGTCGCGGATCAGGCTCGGCTGCTGTTCATTGCCGACAGCATCTCCACCCAGTTCGAGGGAGTGGCTGACATCCGCCTGTCTTCGCGCACCAAGGAGGGCAAGACGCTCGTCAGTTTGCAGGACGTGCCGATGACGGAGCTGACGCGGCTCATGCAGGCCATCCAGGATGGCATCGACGCCGAGCCCACCCTCGCGGACGAGGAGACGCCGGCTTCCGCGTAAGGTGAACCGGGCGTGCGGGGAGGGAGGAACCGTTTGTCGGTCCTCCCTCCCCGTCGTCGTGTTCGCGACCAGGGGCTCTTCACAAGGGGAGGTAGAACACGTGACAGTCATGACGAGGCAAGAGGCGCTCGCGGAGTTGAAGAAGGTTGCCACCAGCCTCAACACGCTTATGTGGGTGCATGGCCGGATTCGGATCCGGGTTTCTTGAACATCCGGGTTCCACAACCGGATGGCTCGGTGGTGGTGAAGACCTTCGCGGACTGTAGCCTGGAAGACATCCGGCGAGCGGTTTCGCCACCCAGACGCAAATCCGCCTGGGAAATGGTGCGAAGGCGGGAACGGCTGCGTGTTCTCGTCCTGAAGGAACTCGTGCCCCAGCGTTTCCCAACAACGACAGGGCTCCGCGTCCGGGCCGAGGGCGAGAAGGCGTTCGTTTCCTTCCAAGAGGTACCGGTTGCGGATTTGGAGAAACTCATCGCGGTGCTGCAGGAGTGCGTCGCGTTGGAGCCCTCGCTGCTTCGGGCTGGGAAGTAGTGCTGGAGTGTTGTCATGACGGGGAGGGGCGCCGATCCGCGAGGAGCGGTGTTCTTCCCTGGTTCCAAATAAAGATTGAGCCCGGTTGTCTTCCATGCAGTAGATGGACGGTATGGACGAGAAGCTGCAACGCCTGCTAGGTGACGCGGCCCGGGCTGCTCGGTTACGGCTGGGGCTTACGCAGATGGAAGTGGCCGCGAAGGTTGACCTGGAACCGGGGGTTTACGGCCGGATAGAGCGCGGTCATATGATGCCCAGTGTGCCTTCGCTGCGCCGCATCTGCGCGGCGCTGGGCGTTTCCTCGGATACGCTGCTATCTCTGGGGGAACAAGAAGGCAAGCAGTCGGCAGCCCCGCTCGACCCCATATCTGGTGAGCATCCAGAATTGAGCCGCATCATCCACATCCTACAGGGCTGGCCCCCGGAGCGGCTGTCGCTGCTGCGCAAACTGTTGGAAACGGCTGACGCCCACCTCACGTCGTGAGTGCGTTGGTTTCAAGTGCCTCTTCTCCGTGATGATCTTCCAACTGGCGCAGGTGGCGTACCATGCGGCGCATCCGCGGTGTGTCCTCCGGGAGGTCAACTGCCTCCTGCAACCAATCTGCCGCCTTGCGGCCGGTGAGTCCAAGGACCGTGTTGGCATCCTCCCGGAGAACCTGGCACAGCCGCCGCATACGTGGGACGCTGGGAAACATCAGCCCCCGTTCCAACCTCCCGTACACTTCGGTGGACATCCCCGCGCGCTCCGCTACGTCTGCCTGAGTAAACCCTGCACGCTCGCGAGCCTCGCGAAATGTGTCTCCCAGGTGGCTGGCCAGTGCCTTCCTCTTCGTATCGACCTTCTTGTCGGTGCTCATGGTGTCCGTGCCGTGCCGGATTGATTACATCTCGTCTGCCACGTCTTCCTCGGGAACGGGCACTACGCCCTTCTCGGTGGGAAAGGCGTGAGTGGCATGTGGGGACGTCTTGTTGCAGATGAGGGATATCACCTCCGTTGCGGCCTCCCGCTTCCCGAAGGGCCTATCCTGGTGAAGATATGAGCGCAGGTCCGCGCTCAACTCGGCTCCGCTCTGGTAGCGGTCTCCCGGGTCGGCGCGCAGCGCCTTGTGAAGGATGTGCTTGAGTTGTGCAGGGATGCCCGAGGCCATGCGTTCCACGTCCTCGGAGTCAAAGTGGAGGATGCGTTCGGCCAACTGCCCTACGCTGGCCCAGGTGGTGCGCTCCGATTGGGTGATGGCGTTGTAGCGGACAACCTCGGGCGATGCATCCTGCGGCAGAGCCAGGTCTGGCGGGTCCAATGGGTACCGGCCCGCGAGCATTTCCAGCAGCACCATTCCCAGGGAGAAGAGATCCGCCCGCCCATCTGCCGGGTGAAAGCGCATGATTTCTGGAGCGGCGTAGGCCAGATCCGCGCGCAACACCCGGGGGGCCGTGTGGACGCGCCCTGTCAGCTCCGACCAGGCCACGCCGAAGTCCGTCAGCTTCACCTCGCCCTGGCGGCCCAGCCGGATGCTCATGGGGCTCACTGCCCGGTGGACGACATGAAGCGGCCGGTCACCTTCACCCTTGCAATTCCAGGCGTGGTGGAGCGCATCGGCCACCTCGGCGGCGATGTAGCACGCGAAGGCGGGTGACAGTTTGCGGCGCTCCAGGAGCGCGGCAGCGATGGCCGTGTCCAGAAAGCAGCCCGCCACGTACTCCGTCACCACATAGGGCCGCCCCTCGTGCTCCTCCAGTCCAAACACCCGGGCGATGTTCGGGTGGTCGAGGTGGCAGGCGAGCCGGACCTCCTCCAAGGCGCGTTGGCGGCGCTCCTTCCTGGGCGGCATGACGATGCGTCGCAGCATGACGACGCAGGTGGGCTCGTCACCCCGGAGCGGCTTGCGCCGGGCCACGGCCGTGGGACTGAAGTCCTCGTGCTCGAGAAGGGTGCGCAGGTACTCGTAGCGGTGCTGCTTTCCCTGGAAGAGAAGCGCGCCGCGTCCCTGGGGACGGATGGGGAAGTCGGAGCTGGGCGGCGGATGCATGAACACTCCTGAGATGCAGGCAGGAAGAGGGGGACGACAGGCCAGGCGAGCGGCGAACCAAAGGAAAGAAGGAGCGCGGATACGCGCACGTCGTCACGGAGAGTGACGGGGAATTTACAGTGGGTGCATGTTGCATCGCGCGTTTCTGTTCAATCACGTTCCTTTTTCGTGAGTCGCTTGCTTTACAGGTAACATGTGCGGATTCCGAAAGGAAGGGGGAAGCGACCAGAGAGGTCAGAGTCGGCTGCTGACCTCGCAGAGTGGGACGTCCCCTGGCCTGCTCAGTCATCGAGAGATGGGCGCATGGTCGCTTGGTGGGACTACTCCTGCCTTCCAGGACCTGGCCGGTGGTTCCACTTGCCCGGAATCGGTGTTCCACATGGCCGGAATGGGCGTTCCACTTGCTCCGGAATCAGTGTTCCACTTGCCCCGGAATCAGTGTTCCACTTGCCCCGGAATCGGTGTTCCAGATGGTCCGGTGCACGCAGCCAGGACCGCCCAGAGAGGCCACCGGCTCATGGCGCACCTCCAGACAGCCTCACCTTCGGTAGATTCGGCCTCACGTGGCGACGCCGATGCTCCTCACTCATTCCGGAACCACTCCGCGGGGATGCCCAGCGCCGCGAGAATCCGCTCGGGTGAACGTTCGCCTTTGATGTCGCTGACAACTCGCAGACGCGGAAACTCACCTGGCGGCTGGGCGAACTCTTCGACGCCCTCACCCCCTCGCCTCACGGTAACAAAAAACTCGTCCAGGTTCGGTGAGGCCATCACCGCATATACGGTCGCGTGGGGAATCCGTTCCGAAACGGTGATGTCAGCGAACCCTATATTGCCTGTACCGCTAGAAATGAGGAGCCCTCGCGTGGTGTCCTCGAAGCGATAGTGCCCCGGAGGAAACGGATCGTCGGCCTCCTCCAGCACGCGTTGTGCCTTCTCCGCCCGGACTCCTTCTATCAACGCGACCGTCCGCAGCGACTTCCTCTCGGGTGAGTCCGAAGTCTTCTCGCTTTCTGGCAGCGGACACCCGAGTGACTTCGCCAGAGAGTCCGGGTCCCTGTCCTCCAGAACATCGAGTGCACCGTTTCGCCACGACATGACGGTCCACGGGTCATTGGCGCGCTCAATCGAGTACACGGGCTCATCACATTCGAGCGACAAGGCCTCGGCGATTTGCATCTCGGCGCCGATGTCGATGGGGTCCGTCCCCACGATGGCGTGGTAACGGCCACTGCCCGCGATGAACTCGAAGGGCAGCTCTTCTCCGTCCTCTTCATCCCAGTCCGGCATCGCGACGGCCAGGGCGCGTCTTTCCAGCCGTGCGGGATCGCCTGGAGTCAGGACTGCCCAGAGAGGCCACCGACTCATGGCGCACCTCCGGACAAGTCCTCTGGCAGGCTAAGTGCTGCACGCAACGGCTTCGTTTCCTCCAGCATGCTGGCCCTCCTAACCCGTAGGAATTGCGTTCCCTTACGTTTTCCTGGAGGACGCGGGGCCCGTGGACATGGGCGAGGCTACTCCGCTCGGCCGGGTGTCCGGCGCCTGGGCGAAGCCGTCCCAGCACCCGTCATTCATTCCGGAACCACTCTGCTGGGATGCCCAGTGCTGCAAGAATCCGCTCAGGCGACTTCCCGCCCTTGATGTCTCCAACAACTGGCAGCCGTGGAAGTTCATTAGGCGGCTGGGCAAACTCTTCGATGCCTTCTCCACCTCGCCGTACGGTGACAATAAATTCCTCCAGGTCCGGCGAGGCGATAACTGCGTATATGGTGGCACGGGGAATCCGTTCCGACACCGTGATGTCAGCAAATCCTATGTCGCCGGTTCCGCTGGAAATAAGCAGACCACGCGGCGTGTCCTCGAGCCGATAGCGTCCTGGGGTGAGTGGCTCGCCAGCATCCTCCTCCAGCACCCGAAGCGCCTCGTGTGCGCGAACTCCTTCCACCAGTGCGGCCTTGCGCAAGGGACGTCTCTCTGCTCGGTTAGGCGATTTGTCGCCTCCTGGCAGCGCACAACCGAGAGAATTCGACAGAGATTCTGGATCGCGCTCCAAGACATCCGGGGTGCCCTTTCGCCACGACATGACGGTCCAGGGGTCGTTAGCGCGCTCAATCGAGTACACGGGCTCATTGCCTTCAAGCGATAGTTCCTTGGCGATCTGAATCTCGGCGCCTACGTCGATGGGGTTATAGCCTACGAGGCCGTGATAGCGGCCATGTCCCAGGCACACCTCAAAAGGTGGTCCATCTTCGCCCTCCTCACCCTTTTCCAACCCCAATGCGTCGTAGGCACGGCGCTCCAGCCATGCTGGCTCACCTGAAGCAAGGACCGCCCAGAGAGGCCACCGACTCATGGAGCACCTCCAGACAGCCTCTCCTCCGGCAGATTCGGACTCACGTGGCTACGCTGATGCTCCTCACTCATTCTGGAACCACTCTGCGGGGATGCCCAGCGCCGCGAGAATCCGCTCGGGTGAACGTTCGCCTTTGATGTCGCTGACAACCAGGAAGGGCGGAAAATCATCAGGCGGATGCGTGAACTGTCCGATGCAGTCTCCTCCCCGAAGTACATTGACAACGAACATATCCAAGCTCGGCGAGGCAATCACTCCATAGGCAGTCGCATTAGGAAGCCGCTCTGATAGAGTGATGTCAGCGAAGCCTATGTCGCCTGTTTCGCTGGAGATCCGGAGCCCTTGCGGTGTGTCCTCGAATCGGTAATGTCCCGGAGGGAATGGGTCGCCGGCCTCCTCCAGCACGCGAGGTGCCTCTTGCGCTCGGACGCCTTCCACCAAGGCGACCTTTCGTAGAGGCTTCCTCACGGGCGAGTCCGAAGACCTCTCGCTTTCTGGTAGCGGACAACCGAGGGACTCCGCCAGAGAGTCCGGGTCCCTATCATCCAAGATGTCTCGCACTCCATTCCGCCATGCCGTGACGGCCCAAGGGTCGTTGGCGCGCTCAATCGAGTACACGGGCTCATCACATTCGAGCGACAGTGCCTCGGCAATTTGCATCTCGGCTCCGATATCGCTGGGGTCCGTCCCCACGATGGCATGGTAATGGCCACTGCCCGGGATGAACTCGAAGGGCTGCTCTTTTCCGTCCTCTTCGTCCTCTTCCGTCATCACGATGACCCGCGCACGGCTCTCCAACCGTGCGGGCTCGCCTGGAGCCAGGACCGCCCAGAGAGGCCACCGACTCATGGCGCACCTCCAGGCAGCACCTCGGGCAACTTCAGCGCCGCGCGCAACTGTTTCGTCTTCTCCAAAATTTTTGCCTCCTCCACCTGCATGAGCTTTGTGCCCCGTGCGTTTTTTGCCAGAAAATCTAAAAGCTTGGCTCTAGTAGGGCCGCTTAAGCTGTCTGTGCTGACGAGAAACGGTTTCCCTCGAGGTGCCTTCGCCGCATCCGCGAGTTGGTCGAGCAGGCGCTGAAGCTGCTTTATTAGCGTCTCCTGCTGTTCGCTGAGCCTGGCGCCGCGTTGTCTGGCCAGCCAGGTGTCGAGCGCCTTGCGCCACCGGTTTTCGTTCCAACCCTTGACTTCCACCCCATGTTGAAGCTTCGGCCCCATCATGGCCGTCAGCACGTCATCGATGATATGCCCTCCTTCCATTTTTACCTGCCGCCCGGTCAACTGAAAGCCCGGAAAGAGTTTGCGCGCATTGTCCTCTGTCAGTATCTCCGTCGCAATCCCGCGGAGTTGCTCGCGCGCCCTCAGTTGCGCCTTCAAATCCCCCGGCTCCGCCGCCGCCCGATGGAAGTCTTTCCAGGGCGTCATCTTGTTCCTGGCCATGAAATTGAGGTCCTCCAGGGTCAGTCCCGTGGAGCGCAGCCAGCCCAGGTCCACTTTGCCATTGCATGCCTTCCTCACCAGTTCGGCCACCGCCTCGGCTTCCAGTTCCGGGTGACTGACGAGCCACTCGGCTTCCCTCAGGAAGGGGAGCGAATCCTTCAGGCTCGGAGCTCCCGAGCGTCTCAGCAACTGCGCCAGCGCCGGCTTCGCCGCACTACGGGCGGAGGCGCGTAGCGACTCCACGGCGGCGAGGTAGGCCTGGGCCTTGTCGGCCGGCAGCGCCGCCGCACGCCGTGCCACTGCACCGTAGGCGAGCGCCATTTCCTGGCTCTCCGCCGCCAGCAGCTTCAACGCTTCCAGCGTTTTCTCGGCCTCCTCGGCCGCGAGCCCCGCGCCGCGAATGCCACCGAGGGCCCGTGCGGCGGCCATTTCCCCGCGGATGGCGAAGAAGGCCTGCTTGAAAGCCTCGGCGCCGCCAGGAAGGGAAACTCGCAGTCCGTCCGGTGTCGCAACGGCCTTGCCCTCGGCGAGTGTCCGCTCCAACGTCCTGGCCAGGGCCTGTATGGACTCCACGGACTCGCGCAGTCCCGCGGAGGCCCGGGCGCCAGACTGGCTCAGCACCAGCCCACCCCGGTACGCCAGCTCGCGCCCTATGCCCGAGTCGATGAGCTTGGAGATGTCCCGCGCGGCCAGTGCGAGCAGTGCCAGGTCATGCACCGCGAGGAAGGACCGTCCCTCCGCCGTCCGCGACAGCTCCGCGCGCCAGGTGTCCACCACCGCCAGCGTCGTCAGCAGGGCCATGCGGCCCACGAACTGACGTACCGCCGCCCGTTGCGCCGTGGCCACGGTGCCACCTTCAACGGCGGTGGCCGCCACCCCTGGCGGCAGCGGTGCCTTCGTCAAGGCGGACACGGCGTGGTAGAACATGTGCATCTCGACGATGCGGCTCACCGCCTCCCAGATGAGCGCTTCATCCGGCAGGGAGGCGTGCAGGGCCAGCTCCATGGCCGTCATGACCTGGGTGCGCGGCTGTGGCCCGTGGACTTCCACGCGCACCCACTCCAGCGGGTGAAAGGCGCGGCTGCGCGTGCCCGGTTCCGTCGAGGAGCCGTAGCGGGCCTGGAAGCTGTGCTTCACCGGCTCGAAGTACAGGGCCATGCGCTGGGAGGCCCCTGCTGCCTCCTGGGGTAGCGCGGGCTCTGCTTCCAGGCTCACTCCCTTCTTGGCCTGCCACGCCTCTGGCGCCACCCGCTTCGTGGGCACCAGCCCGGAGGACACGTTCACCAGGTATGCCGTCCCGCCTTCGCTCCCCAGCTCGAAGGTGGGCAGGTCGTCGAGCGAGCCGAGCACGAGTGGAAACGAGGCCAGCGCTTTCTGGGTGAAGGCCTGCCCCAGC
>NZ_DASUNC010000137.1:0-84035 GCF_036277355.1 Archangium sp. | reverse complement strand
CAGAGCGGCCGCCCAGTCTCTTTCTCTGTCTGCTCGCAAGTGGGGCCTCAAGCCGCGCGCGAGCGCCGCCTGCTCCGCCTGCTCCAAGTAGCGGAACACTGCAAGCTACCCGTCCCCGCCTCATTCGGCGTTTGGTGCTAGCGCGCCTCCTGCTTCGCGGAGAACGGTTTCGCCCGCCCGGGGCGGAAGCGTTGGATTCGCTGCGGTAGACTCCCGGCCATGTCGCTTGGATTCTGGGCCCGGAGTGGTGTGGTGGTGCTGTGGTGCATGGGGGTGCAGGGGTGCGCCCGTGTTCCCGTCGCGCAGGAGGAGGAGGACGTGGACGGACTCGCCGATTGGCCCGAGCCCGCTCCCGAGCACGAGAAGGACATCGAGTCCTCCGAGCACGGGGCGTCCCTGGTGCCACTCTCCGCGCCTCCCCGCGCCTCCAACCTCCTGGTGCTGGGTGGCGGGGGCGAGCCCTCCAGCAATGAGATCGCCCTGGAGAAGAATGTCCGCTACTTCCAGCGGACGCTCGAGGCGCATGGGCTCGAGCCCGCTTCCGCCTCCGTCTATTTCGCCAACGGGAACGATGGGCAGGCCACGGTGCGCTACCTCGAGGAAAAGGCCGGGAAGAAGGCGCGCGAGCAGTTCAAGGTCCCGGAGATTCCCCACCTGAAGGGCCCGGCCACGCTGGAGCGCTTCCTGGAGTGGGTGGACCAGAGCGCCCGCGAGACGCCCCATCAGCCGGCCTTCATCTACTTCACGGGGCACGGAGGCTTGAACAGCCGGCATCGCAACAACAACCACCTGGCGCTCTGGGAGGGGGACACGCTGACGGTGCGCGCTTTCGGCCTCTTCCTCAACCGGCTCCCGAGCACCACGCCCGTGGTCACGGTGATGTCCCAGTGCTACGCTGGCTCGTTCGCCAACTTCATCTACCAGGACGCCAATCCCAAACGGCCCGTGGTGGCCCAGCCCCGCTGTGGCTTCTTCGCCACCGTGGACTTCCTGCCTTCGGTGGGCTGCACGCCGGAGGTGGATGAGGCGGACTACAAGGATTACAGCTCCAGCTTCTTCGCGGGCCTCAGCGGGCTGGGCCGGACGGGGAAGGCGGTGGCCTCGGCCGACTACGACGGGGATGGCCGGGTGAGCTACGCGGAGGCCCACGCGTTCGCCAAGGTGGATGGCGAGACCACGGACCTGCCCATCTCCACCTCGGAGGCCTGGTTGCAGCGGCGCGCCACCCGGAAGGACCGGCGCCGCTTCCTGTCCTCGCCCATCATGGAGGTGCTGCGCGGCGGGCGCCCGGATCAGCGGCATGTCGTGGAGTCGCTCGTGGGGAAGTTGGGGTTCCTCCCCGAGCTGTCCGTGCGCGACAACCTCAAGAGCTCGATGCCGCGCACGGAGGAGGCCGTGGCCTATGTCGAGCGCCTCTACATGGAGCTGATCAACATCGGCATGCAGGAGAAGCTCCGCGCTTCGGGTTCTCCTCAGGCGCTCGCCATCTTCGATCGCCTGCTCCAGTGCGAGAACGGCTCCTGGGACAGGCCGGCGGGTGCGGCTCCGGTACCGGTTCAGGTGCGGGCTCCCGAGGCGGACGCGACGGCTCCGTGAGCGTGGCCCGGAGTTGTGACAGGCTCGGGGGCTGCACGGGGTGCTCCGTATTCCCTCACCCCAGCCCTCTCCCAGAGGGAGAGGGAGCATTCACGGACGGGAACCCGGGGGACTCGATACCCTCACCCCGTCCCTCTCCCGGAGGGCGAGGGGATATTGGGGACTACGGGCTCACCCCGCCTCGCCACCGTCGATGTTGTAGGCCGCTCCCGTGATCGTCGCCGCCGCGTCCGAGCTGAGGAACAGGCACAGCGCCGCTACCTCCTCCGGTTGGATCACCCGCCCCATCGCGTTCATGTTCGCCAACGCCGCGTGCGCCTCCTGCTCGGAGCGGCCCGTGCTCTTCGAGATCGCCGCCTTCGCGTTCGTCAGCATGTCCGTCTCCACCCAGCCCGGATTCACGATGTTCACCGTCACGTTCTTACGCGCCCACTCCACCGCCAGCGACTTCGTCAGCCCCAGCAGCGCGTGCTTCGACGCACAGTACGCCGACGTGTATTTCACCCCCCTCGTCGCCGCCATGCTCCCGATGTTGATCACCCGGCCCCCTCCCGCCGCCGCCATCGCCGGAATCAACTCCCGGCAGAACAGGAACGGCGCCTCCACGTTCACCGTCATCACCCGCCGGTAATCCTGCGTCGTCGTCTTGTGCAGCGGCGCCGATACCGAAATCCCCGCGTTGTTCACCAACACCCGCGGCGTTCCCGCCTCCAGGATCTTCTTGCTCGCCGCCAGCACCGCTCCCTCGTCCGCCACGTCCACCGCCAGCGGCTTCACCGCCCCTCCCGACTCGCGCGCCAGCTCCTCCAACGCCTCCGCCGCTCGCGCCAGCGCCCACACCTGGTAGCCCTCCTTCACGTACGCCTGCACCAGCGCCTTGCCGATTCCCCGGCTCGCGCCCGTCACCACTGCCGTCTTCTGGGTCGTCGTCATGGTCCCCCACCTTACCCGGACCTCGTTCCCCGGGTCCCCTCGGTGATACAAGCCCCCAGCCCCCGCCCACTCCTGGAGGACACTCCCCATGCCTCGCGCGGACATCACCGACCTCTTCCGCATCGATGACCTCCTCTCCCCCGACGAGAAGGCCGCCCGCGACACCGTCGCCCGCTTCGTCGACTCCGAGGTCCTCCCCATCATCGGCAAGCACTTCCGCGAGGGCTCCTTCCCCTCCCACCTCGTGCCCCGCCTCGGCGAGATGGGCGTGTTCGGCGCCAACCTCCAGGGCTACGGCTGCGCCGGCCTCAACACCGTCAGCTACGGCCTCATCCTCCAGGAGCTCGAGCGCGGGGACTCGGGGCTGCGCTCCTTCGCCTCCGTGCAGGGCTCGCTCTGCATGTTCCCCATCCACTCCTATGGCAGTGAGGCGCAGAAGCAGCGCTTCCTCCCCGCCATGGCCCGCGGCGAGCTCATCGGCTGCTTCGGGCTCACCGAGGCAGACTTCGGCTCCAACCCCGGTGGCATGCGCACCCGCGCCCGCCGCGATGGCGACTCCTGGATCCTCAACGGCTCCAAGACGTGGATTACGAATGGCTCCATCGCCGACGTCGCCGTCGTCTGGGCCAAGACGGACGAGGGCGGCCCCGAGTCCATCCGCGGCTTCCTCGTCGAGAAGGGCATGCCCGGCTTCTCCGCCCGCGAGATTCCCGGCAAGTTCTCCATGCGCGCCTCCACCACCAGTGAGCTGTCCTTCCAGGACGTGCGTGTGCCCGACGCCAACGTGCTCCCCGGTGTCACCGGCCTGCGCGGTCCCCTGTCCTGTCTCAACTCCGCGCGGATGACCATCGCCTTCGCCGTCACCGGCGCCGCCATCGCCTGCTTCGAGGGTGCTCGCGAGTACTCCCTCACCCGCGGCCAGTTCGACAAGCCCATCGCCGCCTACCAGCTCACCCAGGAGAAGCTGGCGGACATGCTGCAAGAGATCGTGAAGGCGCAGCTCCTCTCCCTCCGGCTGGCGCGTCTCAAGGACGAGGGCAAGGCCACCCCCGCCATGGTGAGCCTCGCCAAGCGCAACAACGTGAAGGCCGCGTTGGAGATCGCCCGCGTGGCCCGGAGCATCTACGGCGCCAATGGCGTCACCGATTCCTACCCGCCCATCCGCCACATGCTCAACCTGGAGAGCGTCTTCACCTACGAGGGCACCCACGAGGTGCACACGCTCGTGCTCGGCAAGGCCATCACCGGCTACGACGCCTTCAGTTGAGCTTCTTCCGCGGCAGCGTTCACGATCGGACGAGCCATCGCATCCGGATCGGTGAGGGAGGCATGCGGCTGGGTGGCATGTCCGAGATCGCGCCCCCACCTTGTCCCAGCAGCCCCAAGAAGGGGCCGGGTCCCAAACGTGGACACCGTCAGGAGGTCGTGCCGTGGAGGAAGGCAGCCCAAGGAATGCCGGGCCGGGTCCGTCCCAGCTCTTCCGTGAACGCGAGCATGCCTGGCGTCACCTCGACTACCTGTATGAGATCAGCAAGCGGCTCGCGGCCTTCGAGGGGGAGGAGCGCACCTTCCCGGAGGTGATGGCGCTCGCCTCCCAGGCGCACCGGTTGTGCACGGCGCTGCTGTGGGTGGGGTTGGATGCGGGGGGCGAGGCCGTGCCGGAGCGTCCGGTGCTGAGGGTCTGGCGCGCGGAGGAGGTGCCGGCCGCGCGGCTCACCGAGGCCGTCGAGCAGGCCGCTTCCACGTATGCCTGGCGGGTGGGCGCGACGGGGGTGGAGCCCCAGCACGAGCTGGGGGAGGCGCTGGAGGGCGTGGGCTCCTGGGCCGTCCCGGCGCCTCCCGGGCGGGCCGAGCCGGCGTTCATCACCCTGCCACTCGTGGCCAAGGGACACACCTTCGGCATGCTCCAGGTGGAGCCGTCCGGGGTGCTCGCCGAGGAGGGGCTCGCCTTCCTCGACGCGGTGGCCAACCAGCTCGCGCTGGCCCTGGACCGGCACTACGCCCTGCGGCGCGAGGTGCGCCTGCGCGAGCGCGCGGAGTTGTTCGAGCGCGTCCAACGCGACCTGTTGCAGCGCGAGCGCCTGGCGCATCAGGCGGCGGAGGAGGCCCACCGGCGCCAGGCCTTCATGGCCGAGGCGAGCGCCCTGCTGGCCGGCTCCCTGGATTACCGCATCTCGCTTCCCCAGCTCGCGCGCCTGCTGGTCCCCACGTGGGCCGACTGCTGCGCCATGGATCTGCTGGGTCCCAGTGGCGCCGAGCGCATCGCGATGATGGCCGTGGAGCCCGCGGGCCACCCGCTCGGCAGTGCGTCCTTCGTGGGCCAGGTGCTCGCTTCTCATCCCTGGGTGGCGATGCCGGCCAGCCCCGAGCACCTGCCGGAGGGGCTGGCGCCGGTGGAGCGGGCGGAGTGGACCGGTTTTCCCTCCAACCTCCGTCTGCTCATCCGGGTGCGGGGCCGTACGCTCGGGGTGCTGAGCCTCATCTCCGCGCGGCCGGAGCGCTATGGCCCCGCGGACGTCACCCTCTTCGAGTCGCTGGCCCAGCGCATCGCGGCGGCGGTGGACGCCGCACTGCTCTTCCAGCAGGCGCAGGAGGCGGTGCGCTGGCGCGAGGAGCTGCTCGCCGTCGTTTCCCACGACATCAAGACGCCCCTGCTCGTGGTGCGCATGAACGCGGAGATGCTGCTGAATGCCGCGCGTCCGCCGGGGGACGAGCGCCGGCGTCAGGGCCGCCGCCATCTGGAGAACATCCTGCTGGCGGCGGGGCAGATGAGGGAGCTCATCGGCGGCATCCTCGACCGGGCGCGCATGCAGGGCATGCCCATGCCGCTGGCGCTCCAGCCCTGGCCGGTGGACGAGCTCTTCCGGCAGGCGGCGCAGGTGCTCCGGCCGCTCGCCCTGGAGAAGTCCCAGGACCTGGTGATGGAGGTGAGCCCGGGGCTGCCCTCCGTGCGCGCGGACCGGGAGCGCGTGCTGCAGGTGCTCGGCAACCTGGTGGGCAACGCCATCAAGTTCACCCCTTCGGGTGGCACCGTCTCCCTGCGGGCCCGGAAGATCGATGGGATGGTGCGCCTCTCGGTGAAGGACAACGGGCCGGGCATCGCGCCCGAGGACGTGCCGCACCTCTTCGAGCGCTTCTGGCGGGCCTCCGGCGTGAGCGAGCGGGGAACGGGGCTCGGGTTGAGCATCGTGAAGAGCATCGTGGAGGCGCACGGGGGCAGCCTCTGGGTGGAGACCCAGGTGGGGGCGGGCAGCACCTTCTTCTTCACCCTGCCGGCCGCCGCGCCGTGAGCTCCAGACGGGCCCGTCCCGGGGTGGGAACAGGATTTCCAGGGTTGGGAAGTGAGCGACCTACCCAGCGTGCCGCCTTGCGTCATGGACAGGCCCGCCCATTGCGGCGCCGGGTGGTGTACATGGAGGAGCCTTCCGTCTGAACCCGGAGCCATTTCCCATGAGCACCAGCCCCCGGCTGAACACCGCGACCGCCGCCCACTCGTCCGAGCGCATCTGGGAGGAGGAGATCCTCCCGAAGCTGCACGACTACATCCGCATCCCCAACAAGTCCCCGGCCTTCGAGCCGGACTGGGCGAAGAAGGGGCACATGGACAAGGCGGTGAAGCTCATCGCCGGCTGGTGCGAGTCCCAGGCGAAGCACATCCCCGGGCTGAAGGTGGAGGTGGTGACGCTCAAGAACGAGAAGGGCGAGGAGCGCACCCCCGTCATCTACATGGACATCCCCGGCTCCGGGGAGGACACCGTGGTGCTCTACGGCCACCTGGACAAGCAGCCGGAGATGACCGGCTGGCGCGCGGGCCTCTCCCCCTGGGAGCCGGTGCGCGAGGGCGACAAGCTCTTCGGCCGCGGTGGCGCGGATGATGGCTACTCGGCGTTCGGCTCGCTCGCCGCCATCCGCCTGCTCAAGGAGCAGGGGATTGCGCACGCGCGCTGCGTGGTGATCATCGAGGCCTGCGAGGAGAGCGGCAGCTATGACCTGCCCGCGTACATCGAGCACCTGGCGCCGCGCATCGGCAAGGCGTCGCTCGTGGTGTGCCTGGACTCCGGCTGCGCCAACTACGAGCAGCTGTGGATGACCACCTCGCTGCGCGGGCTGCTCGCCGGCAACCTGCGCGTGGACATCCTCGAGGAGGGCGTGCACTCGGGCGACGCGAGCGGCATCGTCCCCTCGTCGTTCCGGATTCTGCGCCAGGTGCTTTCGCGCGTGGAGGACGAGCAGACGGGTCGCATCCGCGTGGACGCCCTCCAGGTCCACATCCCCCAGGCGCGCCGCGAGCAGGCCGCCGCCGTGGCCGAGGTGCTGGGCGAGGAGGTGTACTCGAAGTTCCCCTGGGTGCCCGGCTCCCGGCCGATGACGGTGGACCGCGCCGAGCAGATCCTCAACCGCACGTGGCGCCCGGCGCTCTCCGTCACGGGCGTGGACGGCATGCCGGCCCTGGGCAGCGCGGGCAACGTGCTGCGCCCCTACACCGCGGTGAAGCTGTCCGTGCGCATCCCTCCGCGGGTGGACCCGAAGGTGGCCATCCAGGCCCTCAAGCAGACGCTGGAGGCGGATCCGCCCTACGGCGCGAAGGTGACGTTCGAGGGTGAGAAGACCAGCGCCGGCTGGGACGCGCCGCCGCTCGAGAAGTGGCTGGAGCAGGCCACGCACGAGGCCTCGCGCGCCTTCTTCGGCAAGCCCTTCATGGCCATGGGCGAGGGCGGCACCATCCCGTTCATGGAGATGCTCGGCAAGCGCTTCCCCGAGGCCCAGTTCCTCATCACCGGCGTGCTCGGTCCCAACAGCAACGCCCACGGGCCCAACGAGTACCTGCACATCCCCACCGGCAAGAAGCTCACCTGCTGCGTGGCGAGCGTCATCGCCTCGCACTTCAACCGGTAGCAGGCTGTAGGGCGGGGGAGCGGCCTCGATTCGCGAGCGGGTGGCGGAGTCTTCTCCGCGCCCATGCTCCTCCGCTCCACCGTCCTCCTGCTCGTCGTCCTTGTCTCCGCGTGTACCGGGCCCGCTGGGACCGCAAGGCCAGCCCGGTGAGCCGGGTCCCCAGGGCCCCGTGGCCACGCACTGCCTCCGAAGTCGCCGGGGACTCAGCCGGACTGACAGCGTGGTTCACGTGGATTGAGCCACCCAGGACGCATGGGCGTGCGGCACGTTCAGTGCCATGAACTGCGCCGAGCCCCTGGCCGAGTGCCCAGCGCGAGCCCAATGGCGACACGCGCACCGAGGTCATCCGGGGCGCTCGTAGATCGACGCCAGCAACGGAGACCGAAGAACACAGGGACCCATTGACCGCCTTCTTCGCGCGGGGCTACGGGTGCCAGGAACGCATCCACCCGGGAACCATCATCGCCCAGGGCTACGGCACCGTGTACCGGGCACGGGACAAGCTGAGTGGCACCCTGTTGGCCCTCAAGTTCGTCCCGCTCCACCGGGCCAGGCAGTGGGCCGAGCGCGAGGGCACCCTCGCCATGTACTTCCAGCACAAGAACCTCGTGCGGCAGGTGGGCTTCAGCTACTGGCCGCCCGTGCTGCCCGAGTTCTTCTGCTTGAAGATGCTGTACGTCGAGGGCCGCCCGCTCGATGTGTGGGCCTGGGAAGAGAACCCCGACACGCTGGCCGTGATGGGCAAGAGGGTGGGTGTGGCGCGGGGGCTGGCCGTGGTGCATGACGAGAACGTCGTCCACCGGGACGTGAAGGAGGCCAACATCATCGTGCGCGACAGCGACGGGGAGCCGGTGCTGTTGGACTTCGGGGCCGCCAAGCGTGAGGGGCAGACCACCATCACCGAGGGTATGTTCCCCCGGGGACGCCCCACTACCGCAGCCCGGAGGCGTGGCGCTTCGGCCTGGAGCACTGGAACGAGCGGAAAGTCACCTACCGGCCCGGGAAGGCGGACGACCAATACGCGCTGGGCGTGGTGCTCTACCGGCTGCTCACCCGTCGTTTCCCCTTCGAGGTGGCGTGGGATGACGCGGCCTCGGTGAATGCCGTCATCAACAAGGAGCCGCTGCCGCCGCACATCGTCAACCCCAACGTGCCGCAGGTGGTGAGTGACCTGTGCATGAAGCTGTTGGAGAAGAGGCCGGAGAAGCGTTACCCGAGCGTCCTGGAGCTGGGGAAGGAGCTGATGCACCTGCTGGCTCGTGCGGATGCTTCCTGGCGGGTGCCCCTGCATGACGGTCCCCGTCTACCGAGGAGAGGCCGGCGGGGGGCCGCAGCACGGAAGGAGAAGCCCGAGGCTGCCGCGCCACCCGTGGAGCCCATCCCGGCGACACCGACTCCGGCCACGGTGGCGGACGTGCCCGTGCAGGCCATGGCGCTCCAGGCGCTTCGGCGCGCGGTGGTGTGGATGGCCGTGCTGGTGAGCGTGGCCCTGGTGGGGTGGTGGCTCTCGGAGCGGAGGAAGCCAGAGCCCCAGCCCACACCCGTGGCGTCGTCCTCGCCTTCCCCGACGTTGAGGTCGCTTCTCGGTCAGGAAGTGGCGCCCTCGTGGCCGCCGCCGGAAATTGAGCAGGCCGCAGCTCCGCTCCCGGTGGAGAAAACCCCTGCGGTCGTCGCCTCGCTGGTGACGCGCTCCAAGGACGACGCCTTGAAGAAGCCGTAGGCCCCCAGCCCCCAGGGGGACAAGACGCAGAAGGGGATCCTCTCACCCGTGGCGAAGTGGTGTGTCGGCGCCGCCGCTGCCGCCAACATGGCCTGTCCCGGTGCCCAGGTGCGTCCCGCCCCCGAAGCCGAGCCGTGCCCGGCCGGTGCCGTCGAGACCATGACCGAAACTCTCGGCATCGGCATCGGGAGCACGGGCCTCGTCTCCTTCACCCGCGAAGACCCCAAATTCATCACCGTGCGCGAGGGCGTCACGTCCGCGAGGTTGGTTTATGGGGGCGTCCCCGGTGGAGTGCCGGGCGATCGGTGGAAGCTGCCAACGGGGACCATCCTCTCCGGCCGGCTCCTTTTCGGAGACGGTCGCGTCTATGCCCGTTTCACCGAGGCCCGAACCCCCACGGGGGACACGTTCAAGGTCTGCCTGGAGGCAGGGGACGAGGGTAAACGGGGCGTCCCAGCGGAGCCCGATGGAGGGCCGGAAACCGCCAAGGTCTTCGCCTCCATGGCCGTGCAGGCGGTGCGCCGGTTCGAGTAGAGCTGTCCGAGCGGTTCGCGAGCAGGGGCTTGGCATCCCTCGTGCCCTACCGGGAGGGAAGGTGTGGTAGAGGCCCACTTCTCCGGTCTCTACCCCATCTGTTGGATGTCCCCGCTCCGTGCTCACCTCGTCCCCCGCCGTGCTCTTGCTCCTGGCGCTCCTCGCGGATGCCAGCGCCACCGCGCAGCCATCTCTTCCGAGCTGTGAGGCGTCGCCACACCGGATCGAGCTGTTGGCGGCTCCCACCGACAAGGCGCCAGAGGTGTGCATCAGCCCCGACCTTCCCACCACCTTCCGGTTCGACTCGCCGTTGCCTCCGGGTGCGGTGGAGTTGCAGGAGCGCGAGCGTTTCGAGGACGTGTCCACGGGGACGCGCAGCATCACCGTCATCCCCCCGAAAGACCTCCGGCCCGGGGAACGGCTCGAGCTGGTGGTGCGCTTCACGGATGGTGCCGCCCCAACGAGCGCCACCTTCGAGCTGGTGGGCCACCCGGCACGGGCCGCGCGGCAGGTGGAGGTCTTCCGCAACCGGCGCACCGTTGAGGACTACCAGCAAGAGGTCAAGGAGAAGGAGGCCCGAATCCGGCAGCTCCAATCGGAGTTGGTACGGACGCAGGCGGAAGGAAGCGGGCTGGGCATCACGGGGCTGATCGCCAGCGGGCTGTTGAACGTGTACGCGTTGAACGTGCAAGGCGTCCTGGCCAAGAACCTCACGAGCACCATCACCAAACCCTCGGCCAACGCGCTCCTCACGCCAACCGTCATCAGCTACCGCTCCACCACCACGCGCCGGGAAAAAGGCGAAGACGTGATGCGGGTGGCCGTGGCGATGGTCATGGACAACCCCGGCACGGCCCCCTGGACGGCCAGGGATGCGGCACTGCTGGTGGGAAAGGGCCAGGACGTGAAGGAAGCGAAGGCGTGGCAGCTCGCGCCCATTCCGCCGGGAGGGTCGGGCCTCGTGATGGTGGAGACGGAGTTGCTGGCTCACGAGGCGCGGGGCACCTTCACCCTCAAGTTGTGGGACGAGAACGGAGGTCGGCTTGTCACCCTCGGCGGAGTGACCTTCCCGTGACCCCCGCTCCAGGGGTTGCCGTACCCATTGGGTATTCTTCCAGACTGGCTACCCATAGAGGGGTGGCCAGGAGGAATCCCCATGAAGCTGTGCTGCACGGTTGTGATGCTGGCTCTCCTCGTCGGGTGTGGCACGGCGTCCCGGGTCGTGCGCCTGGACACAGGCCAGACCGACACCCTCGTCTTCACACCTCGTTCCGGCGCCAGGCCGGTGGCGCTGGGCAGCGGCGAGTTCGAGGAGGCCGTGTCGGAACTGGCTCGGGATGTTCGGCCCTCCACTCGGCCCCAGGAAGCCGCCCGGCGGCTGTTCGAGGTGGAGGCGCGGAGCGGTTCGTACACGTACGAGCCCCCCAGCCGCCGCCTTACTCCGCTCAAGCCGGGCGAGCACCTGGAGGGGCAGTCCACAACACCGGAGGCGGAGTTGACGCGCGACTACCTACGCTGGTGCGAGCGCACCGGCAGGCCCGGGGACTGTCTGCGCCTGCTGACGGAAAGCCCCACCGTCAACGGGGATGGCCGTTTCGCCTTGGCCCTGGCTCTGGCCAAGGGCGCCGTCCTGGACGAGATGCTGGAGGCGTTCAAGGACATGGCCGACCCCCACGCCATGGTGGCGGCGGTCCTCTGGACCTGGACTACGTACATGATTCTCGTTTCCATTCCCGATGTGACGATCTCGAAGGGCCTCGCGGCGGTGATGACCGCAACACTCATCTCCTACGTGGGCGTCGATACCTTCTGGGGCCTCGTCGTGGGCTTCAAGCGGCTGATGGGCGAGGCGGACCGGGCCACCACGTTCAACGAGCTGCGCGCAGCAGGCGAGCGGTACGGCAAGCTCATGGGCCGGAACGCGGCACGAGCATTCGCCATGCTGGCCATGGCGGCCATTGGCAACACGGCGCCAGGGCTGGCCGCGAAGGTGCCGAAGCTGCCCGGCTCGATGCAGGCGGCCGTACAAGCGGAGACGCAGGTGGGTATCCGTCTCGCGGCGGTGGGGGAGGTGACGACGGTCGCCGTGAGTGCCGAGACCGTCACCATCGCCCTGGCGCCGGGCGCGGTGGCGATGACGGCTCGGGGCAGCATTGGCGGCAGTTCGCGGGCCAAAGGGAGCTTGACAGGACACCCAACCCGTCCTGGAGCCAACGACAAGAGGCCAGAAAACATCAAAGCGATCGAGCGGGAGAACGAGTCGGCGCAAACTCTCGCAGACAACGGCTACCATGTGGAGCAGAATCCTCCGCCCAAGTCCAACGGCACGAAGCCCGACTACAGAATAAACGGAGAGTATTACGACTGCTATGCCCCCAACAGTCCAAGCGCACGCAATATCGCGACCAACCTCAAGAACCAGAAGGTGAACAGAGATCAGGCAGATAGAATCATCCTGAACCTCGACGACACGAGCGTCACGATCGAAGTCATGAAGAAGCAACTCTCGGATTGGCCGATTCCTGGACTCAAGCAAGTCATTGCCATCAAGAGTGGCAATATTTCTATCCTTTTCCATAGTCAGAATGCCACGAACCCGGTCTACCAAAGCGGGGAGCACATGGGATTGGACAACAGTCTTGAGCTATCAACTGACTTGAAACCTGCGCAGGTATTGCGACTCATGGCAGAGAGATTCGGGCTTGAGTGGGGCGATGATGCCCATCTACTCGGGCCGGCAGTATGGGTCAGCGCGATTGAACCAGATCAAGATTTCAAGCTCATGATTGAGGAGGCATTTCATTTCAGGCCAGACCTGTCCGTGGGATTTCGACTCAATCCCAATAGCGGCGAATACGAGGAGGGAAATCGCATCATGCTGCGCGCGACGATGTTCCTGCTGGAGCATGGACGAGATGGGGTCCTGCTCTTCAACGGGGAGCACATCGTTTTGCAGAGACTCAGCGGGCACCTGGTGCTCAACGAAGACTCCAAGAACTGGACGGACGGGCTCCGGCTGGAAAACGAGATTCGCCTGCCCCACGAAAAGCGGCCCTTGCCATCGCCCCTATTGTAGCGGACCAGAAGGGAGAAATCAGATGGATTGGAGGGCAACCAATCTGCATGGTGCCGCGAGCATTTCGCGGGTAGTCAACGTCTTCGAGATTCGCGACATGCGCGGCATTTGTGAGTGTAAAAAATGCCAATGGCATCCCCGATGGGGAGGCAGGACTCGGACGGACAGAAATAGAGGCTCTCCAGGATCTCATCACGAGACTGGGTGAAAGATTGAACTCTCGCAAGGACTGGCGAGATGAAGACTTTGAATGGACCGACCCACAGGACTTCTGAAGAAGCAATCGCCGCATTCGATGCCGAGTTCGGAAACTGATGTCGAGGCATCGCATGGATGACAAGATCACGATCAAGGAAGCATACACGGCGATGTACGCCTACCTTGAAAGGCTCTATGAACTGACAGGCTCGGACGACCTGGGCGGTTTTTTGGGCAGCATGTCGCTGCTCGAAGACGGTACGCCTGCGGATCCCGGTGTCTGGGACGATTGGATGCGCGCCGTACAGCAGGCAAGGCACGGTCAAGTAGATCTGACCTTGGGACGCCCTGATGAGTGAGCACCACCTGCCTGATGGTTCCGGTTCTCAGGAAATCTTGTGGCTCCGTGCAAAGGGAGGGGATGAAGTGCAGCGACTCGTCCGCGATCGCGGATGTCGAAGCCGAACTCCTGAAGGCCCTGACGGATCTCGCTCCAGCCGGTCTTGCTGGCGAGAAGTGGCTGGTGAGGGCCCCGTGAAGATCCTGGATGCCAATCAGTACGAGGCTGTTTCCGTGGCGCCTTGAGCGTCGGCGCGCTCAGAAGAGGCTCACGGGAGCCGGGGGCGCGGCGGCCTGGAACTGGCTGATGCCGGCCAGCTCCGGCGGGGCGCCCGCGAGCATGGACTGCAGCGCCTGGGGGTTCTGCGCCAGCTGCTGGAGCAGCTCCGGGTTCTGCGCCAGCTGCTGGAGCAGCTCGGGATTCTGGAGCAGCTGCCTGGCCAGCTCCGGGTTCTGCTGCAGCAGCTTCTTCAGCAGCTCGAGCAGGCCGCCGCCCTCGGCGCCACCGGCGGCGGGCGCACCGCCACCGGCCCCACAAGCGCCCTCGGCACCACCCGCGCCCTCGCCACCCCCGGCACCTTCGGCGCCCTTGGCGCCCTCGGCGCCACCCTTGCCACCAGCGGCCCCGTCCAGGCCCAGCGCGCCGAGCAGGTGCTTGGAGTCCACGCCCAGCGTGTCACACAGCTTCTTGATGCCCTCCACCGCGCCCTTGAGGTCGCCCGAGGCCAGCTTCTGGGTGATGTCGGAGACGATGCCCTCCAGCTTCGCCGAGGGGGTCTGCTGCGGACCGCCTACTCCGGAGGAACGGGACACGTTGGAGAAGGAACCGACCGCGCTGCCCTTGATGGAGGAGATGCTCATGGCGTTGACCCCGATGGGTGGTGAGGGAGTCGCCCACTTGTGGGCGGCGTACTCACCCCAGAGCATCAGGTGTGCCAATCAGCTCCATGGGCCCCGGGCCTCGCCAAACGCCCGGAATTGCTCGGGAAGGGCCCGAGCGCCCCGGCGCTCCTGGTGACTCCAGCCACCACCGGAGGGCCCGGGCGCCTGATGACGCCAGTCACCGGGTGGTGACAGCCGTCACCACCCGGGGGTCCGGACGCGAGGTCAGGACGGCGTGGGCTCGGAGCTGCCCTCGGGGCTCGGAGTGCCCTCGGCGGCGGCCTCGGCGGGAGCGGACTCGCCCTCGGCGGCCTCGTCATCGCCGCCCTCGTCCACGGGCTCGTCGCCGCGGGCCTCGGCGGCCTGCTGCTCCTTCACCTGGTCATCGCTCATGAAGCCGATGGGCAGGTCCTTGCGGTTGAGGAAGCGCACCGACTTCTTCGAGATGGCGTACATCTGCTCGGCCACCGCGGCGGGCACCAGCGAGTGCTCGATCTGCGCGGGCTCCGGACGCTCCACCACGCCGAGCGTGCCGTCCTCGAGCTGCTTGGCCTGCGTCTCGGTCAGCTCCAGGCGGCGCAGCTTCCCCTTGCGCGTCATGAAGTAGAAGACGGTGGCGCCCACGTCCACGGGCACCTGGCCGCCGAGCACCAGCTCGCGCAGCTTGCGGTCCAGCTCCACCTGCTTCTTGGACTCCATCCGCTGAGCGGCCTTGGAGCCCGGCAGCGGGGGCAGCTTGGGGACGATGCCGCCCGACGGCTCACCGCCCGGCCGCCCGCCCTGGGGACGTCCACCCTGCGGGCGCCCACCCCCGGGGCCACGGGGAGGGCCACCCTGGGGGCGGCCACCCTGTCCCTGCGGACGGCCACCTCCCTGGGGAGGACGTCCACCGTCACGGCCCTCGCGGCGCGGCGGCCGCTCGTCGCGCCCCCGGGCTTCACGGGGCTCACGGGGCTCCCTATCCTGGCGGCCAGGAGGGCCCTCGTGCCGGGCCTCCTGCGACGGAGCCGGACGGCGAGCGGTCGGGGCGGAACTCTCCGCCTTCTTGGCCTGGTCCTCGGAGACCAGGCCAGCCTTCAAGAGCTTGTCACGCAGGTTCTGCATAGGTGGCGTTCTATCCCGTACATTGGCGCGCGCAAGCCGTCCCTTGCCGCTCCAGCACCCACCCCGTAATTTGGGCAACCCCGCATGGAGCCGGAGGAGTCGTGACCCGTTTCCCCAAGTTCGCCCTCGCCGCCACCCTGGCGCTCGCCACCGTGGCCTGCCAGGACCCCGTCGACAAGGCGGCCAAGGCTCGCATCTTCTCGCCCGAGGATCCGCCCAAGGTGGTGGCCTCGGCCGCCGAGAAGCTTCCGCCCGAGGACGTGGCGGACAACCCCCGCGTGGCCCGCCGGATCCTCTCCATGGACGCCGCCGAGGTGACCGAGCGTCTGGGACCTCACACTTTCAAGGCCACCGTCAGCTACGAGTGGTCGGGCGCCCAGGGCACCGTCCCCACCAAACTCACCGAGACGCGCACCTTCCGCGCCGGCCCGGGTGGTGTGAGCGGAGATTTCCACGGCGTGCTGGAGAACAGCCGGGACCAGGGCCTGGAGGTGATGCGCGTGGGGGGCAAGGTGTACGCCCGCAACCGCTACGGCACCTTCCGCCAGCGTCTGCGCGACCGCGGCATCGCCGAGCGCACCCGCACCGAGCTCACCGGCGCCATCCGCGACGTGGACGCGCTCTTCCGGGGCCGGCTGCTGCTGTCTCCGCAGGGCACCGTCACCCACGAGGGCCGCACCGCGTGGCGCTACAACGTGACGCTCGGTCCAGAAGGCAACACGGGCACCGCGCCCACCGTGCTGCCCGCGATGGCCGAGCCCAAGGGCGGCCGGGACGACACCACCCGGCGCCGCCTGGCCTTCTTCGAGAACCGCACGCCCAAGTCTCTGACGGGCGAGGTGCTGGTGGACCAGGAGACGTCCGTCGTCCTCAAGACGCGCCTGGATGGCCGCATCACCGTGCCCGCCAACGACGCCGGGGGCGCCGCCGAGCTGCGCATGGTGCTCGAGTCCGCGCTGAGTGAAATCGGCCAGGACCCCCAGTTGCAGCCGCCGGAGAACTTCCTGCCGGACGCGGACAAGCCGCAGGGCATCGCGGACGCGCTGGACCGCTTCGGGATTCCCCGGAACAAGCCCGAGGGCGCCACGGGGCCGGGGGCGGCGCAGCCGTCGGACGAGCCCGCGGACGAAGAGGGCAACTGAACCTGCCAGGTGTCGCGCGGGTGTCAGGCCGCTACAGGGAGGCAGCGGCCTGTTGGAAGAAAATTTGACCCTCCTCTTGCGATCTCTAGAATCCTCGACGGTTGCGGACCGGACGCATCCGACATGAGCGGATGTTCAGGTACCCACTGCAAGGGAGCGGAGATGGAGCGCAAGGTCGGTAGCAGCACGACGGTGACGTCCAAGGAGGTCAAGGCCGCGTTGGAGAAGACGCAGACCCTGACGTCCGAGGAGGAGAAGGTGCTGCGGCTGCGGCATGGTGCCGGCGCCGGCAGCAAGAGCGCGCCGCTTCCCCGTGCCGCGGGCAACAACGAGCAGCTGGGTGACGAGCTGCTGCTCATCGAGATGCAGCTGATGAAGGCGATGCGCGAGCGCACGGGCCAGACGCGCTCGGCCAGCAAGCCCAAGGCGGCGGCCACCGGCACCAACGCGACGAAGGACAAGATCGTCCGCGCGCTGCGCAAGAAGAAGTAGTCCCCCGGGCCCTCCCAGGGGACGGCGCTCATCGGTCGAGCAGAGCCACGAGGCGGGCACCCGCCTCGGGGAGCGTCAGGGCTTTTGCCGAAATCTCCTGGGCGAGCGCCTCGGCGTCGTCGGTCCCGCCCCGTGCGAAGAGGCCCTGGAGCCAGCGGCCGGCGGTGGGGTTGCGCCACCAGTCCTCGTTGAAGCGCCCGGTGAGGTGCGCGGTGAACCGCGTTTCCAGGGCCCAGGCGCGCAGGTAGCGCGTCACGTAGAGCTGGGGGTCCACGTCGAAGAGGAAGAAGCCCGGATGCGCCTCGACGAAGAGCGCGCGGCGCTGGGCATCCGCGTACTCCTCGGCCCGCTCGGGCGAGGGGCCGCGCTCGTACAGGGACAGCTCGTAGGGCAGCTTGGCGCAGTGCCGGCGCAGCACCGTGAGGGCCTGGAAGGCGGCCATGCGCGAGGCGTCGCGCGCCGTGGCCGAGGGCTGGCGCAGGTAGCGCTTGAGCCACTCCTCGTCGGTGAGGAGCCGCTCGAAGAGGGTGGCGAAGGCCTCCGTCACCGAGGCGTCCTGCAGCCGGCGCAGCTCCAGCGGCAACTGGTCGGACACATGGGCGTGGTGGAGCGCGTGGCCGTACTCGTGGAGGAGGCTGCCCAGGGCATCCAGGCCCGCGCGGCGCTGGAGGACGAGGCGCACTTCACCGGGCACGCGCACCGAGACGGTGAAGGGGCGGGAGGCCTTGCCGGGACGCTCCTCGTCGTCGATGCGGATGCGGCCCTCGGCGGACGGGTGGAAGCCCCACTCGCCGAGCCAGCGGACGACGGCGGGCATGGAGTCCTCGCGCCGGAAGAAGCCGCTGAGCCAGGACACCTGGGTGGCGGCCTGGAGGTCATGCCGGCGCGCGTGGCCCGAGGGGAGGGGACGCAGCGTGGGCTCCACCTTCTTGAGGACGTAGGCGAGCACGTCGCGGTAGGCGTCCTCGGTGAGGCGCAGCGTCTGCTCGGCGGCCTCGACGAGGGGCTCGAGCTCGATGCCGGAGACGTCCTCGCGCAGGGCGGTGTAGCGGGGGGCGCGGAGCTGCTCGGTGACGCGGAAGGAGGCCTCGCGGCGATCGCCGTAGCGGCCCCGGTTGTCCCAGAGGAAGCCGCCGGTGGCGCTCTCGAGGAGGGCGCGCCGGCCGCGCTCGGGCTCCTGGGGGAGCTGGCCGAGCGCCTCGCCGAAGGAGAGGGTCTGGTCGTCCACGGAGAGGCGGGCGCGGGCCTCGAGTTGGGCGAGGGCCTCGGCGGCGGGGGCGGCGAGGGCCTCTTCGAGCTGGGTGGCGATGAAGTCGCGCAGCAGCCGGAGGCGGCGCACGCCGAGCGAGTCACCCTTGGCCTGGGCCTTGGGGATGGCTTCGGTGACGGCGGCGAAGGCCTCGGGGGAGGCGATTTCGGGCGAGTCCTCGTAGAGCGCGCGGAGGGGGAGGTCCGGGGCGAGGCCGGCGGCGTGGCGGTACTGGAGGGAGGCCAGCTCGGCGAGGAAGTCGTCCAGGCTCGCGCGCAGGGCAGGGATGGGGCGGTCCATGGCGTGGCGGAAGGTAGACACTTCGGCCACGGGGGAAAAGAGCCGAGTCGGCGGAGCGTGCCGCGCTGGACCCTGTCCCTACAGGGAAAGGGCGGGTGGGCAGGGCTTCATGAGGCGGACGGTCTGGGAATGGCGCCCAGCTCGAGAAACATTGGTTTCGGCTCGGGCCTGTCGCCGAGATGGCCGGCCCTGGCCCCGAGGTCGATGAACCCGAGCTTCTCGTAGAACGGGACGGCTTCTGGCTTCGCGTCGACGACGACGCCGAGGCAACCGAAGTCGTCCGCGAGGCGGTGGGCGAGCACGAAGACGGCACGCAGCAGCGTACTGCCGATACCTCGCCCTCGTGCCCGTTCATCCACGGCGAGCCGCGCCAGACGGAGCACGGGAAGTGGGTATTGCGGCAACTTCCTGCGCCGCGGCACGGGGAGCTCCGCCACGGTGATTTCAGAGGGCGTGACGGTCACGAAGCCGGCGATCGTCCCATCCTCGACCGCGACATACGTCGTGCCGATGTGATGGCGGAACTGATTCTGTCCGGCGTAGCGCTGGAAGAACCGGTCGAGGTCGACGTTGCCCGAGCGGAAATCCGAGCGGTCGTCTTCCTGGAGCAGCCTGCGGATTTCGAGAGCCACGGGACGCTATCGCGGCTTCTTGCCATCCATCAGCGCGCGGAGTGCCTTCGTCGGTTTGCGTGGACGTCGGGTCAAGGCCGCCACGCGCTCGAAGGTCTTCTGCTCCACCACGATTCGAGGCGGGATGATCAGGTCCGCCGGCAGCTCACGGAGGGCCTGGAGGTGGTGCAGGAGCGCCTCCTCGATGAGGCGGCCCTTCTTCATCCCATGCGCTTCCACGTAGCGCTCGACGAGCTCCTTGGTGGTCTCGGAGACATACGCGGAAATCTGGGTCTCGGCCATGGCGGTACCTCTCTACGAAAACGTAGAACGGAGTGGGGCCTGCCACAAGCCCGGGCGGGAGGTCTCCTTCCGCCAGGGTTTCCAGGTCAGCAGGCGAGCGACGGACCCGGGCTGTGCAAGGCGCTGGCCAGGAGCGCTTCCCGTGGGGAGCGAAGCCCCGACCGTCTCCCGTGGGCGACGGCCGTCCACGGCTCGTCCGGTGGTTGCTAGGCGTTCTCCCCCTTCACGGGCAGCTCGAGCGTGAAGGTGGCGCCCTGGCCGAGGCCCGGGCTGGTGCAGGACAGCTTCCCCTTCATCTCCTCGGCCGCCAGGGCGCTGATGTGCAGGCCGAAGCCGTGCCCCGTCTTCTTCGTGGTGAAACCCTGGGTGAACAGCCTCGCCAGGTTCTCCGCCGAGATGCCCACCCCGTTGTCCGTCACGTCGATGCGCAGCTGCTCTCCCCCGCCCGCGCGCTCGACGTGGATGCGCAGGCACTTGTCCTCCTGCGCGCTGTCCACCAGCGCGTGCCGCGCGTTGCTCAGCAGGTTGATGAGGATCTGCAGCAGCTTGTGCCGGTCCACGAAGATGTGCGGCACGTCCGCGTAGTCCCGCACGATGCGGATGGCCAGCCGCTCGAAGGACACGGCGTGCAGGCGCAGCGCCTCGTCGATGAGCTGCGGCACGTCCACCTGCTCCACCGCTCCCGCCGAGCGCGCGTGCTTCTGCTGCATGCTGACGATGGACTTGATGTGCTCGACACTCTGGGCGAGCGACTGCATCTCCTTGAGCATCGCCTCCCGCTCCTCCATCAGCTCGTCGGACACCGCGATGAGATAGGGCGGGAGCTTCTGGCCCCGCGCGTCGCGGGTGAGGAAGGAGGAGAGATCCGCGAGGTGCTCGCGCAGCAGGCCGGTGGCCTTGACCAGGCCCGTGACGCGGGAGCGGCGCAGCCGGTCGGTGACGAGCGTGGTGGAGATGTTGACGCTGTTGAGCGTGTTGCCCACGTTGTGGAGCACGCCGGTGGCCACCTCGGCCATGCCCGTCTGGCGCGACACATCCACCAGGGTGCGGTGCATCTCTCCCAGCCGCGTCTCGGCCTCCTTGCGCTGGGTGATGTCGCGGCCGAAGAGCGTCACCCCCACGGCCAGGCCATTCTCCGCCAGGATGGGGTGGAGGCTGACGTCCAGCACGATCCGGACGTCTCCCACCTCATACGCCTCCTCGTAGCGCAGGCGCTGGCCCTCAAGCACCAGGGCGAGCCGGTCCATCCAGAGCTGGATGCGCTCCGGCTTCGAGTAGCGGAAGGGCGTCTGTCCCATCTCCAGCTCCCTGCCGGTCAGCCGCCGGAAGAAGCGCTCCATGGCCGAGTTGGCCACGAGCAGGCGGCCCTCGGGGTCCATCGCGACCACGATGTCGTCGGTGCTCTCGATGATGCTGCTCAGCTTGAGCTCGCTGGCCCGCAGCTTCCGCAAGGCCCGCTCGAGCGAGTGGTGGGCCGCGTCCCGCGCGGTGCTGTGCAACGCGCTGATGCCCCAGATGCCGATGAAGGCCATGCCCGCCATGCCGTGACGGACCCAGAACCGCGCCAGGGAGAAGGACGCGTCGGGGGGGACGGCGTGCCGCAGGACGTAGAGGGGGTAGAGCCCATCCATGACCACGGCGAGCAGGAGGACGAAGGGCAGCGCCCGGCGGGGCCCCAGCAGGTACACGGCGAAGGCGGGGAGCAGCAGGTTGGTGGCGTGCACGCCTCCACTGAGGTCCGCCTCGTTGGCGAAGAGGCTCCCCACGAAGCCCACCGTGAGGGTGGCCAGCATGATGATCGCGGGAGCCACGAGCGTCCGGGCCCTGCGCGCGGCCACCAGGATGGACACGTACAGCACGCCCGCGACGCCGGGGAGGGGGGAGTAGTGCGTGAACAGCGTGCTCACCAGGTACAGCATGGCGAGCATGAGCATGAAACACGCGGCGCCTACGAGCACCCGGTGACGGACGAGCTCCCCGGGGGGCGCGTTGCGCAGCGGCTCCGAGAGGAAGAAGTCCAGCCAGCGCAGGATGCGCGGCGTTCTCTCCGTGCCCGAGAAGCCACTGGCCCGAAGCTCTGGGGGGATGATGACTTCCTGGCTTGTCTCGGGAGTGGAAAGGAGCGCCATGTCAGGGACGACATTCTAACGGCCCCGCCGTCCTCCGCCGCCACGGCCTCTCGGGGAGGGAGCCGGCCCACGCCGCGCTCCGCCCTGACGGCCTCCCGCCTTGCCTCCCGCCTTGCCTCCAGGCCGCCCGGCGCCACGCGGGCCGCTCCTGCCCGGGCCGGCAGCCTTCCCCCGTCCTTCCTTCGTCTTCCGGGCCATCTCCCGCCCGAAAGCGCCCTCCACGCGGCGCGCGGGTTTCGCTCGACGGGCGCCCTCCTCCTCCCTCCCCTGGCGAGGCGCCGGGCTCCGTCCCGGGGCCGCCCGGCGGGTGTCTCCCCCCCGGCGCTCCGGACCCTCCCGCCGCGGGCTGGCTCCCCTCGCCACGCGGGCCTTCTCCGGCGCGCGGGCCTTCTCCGGCGCCCGGGGACGGGGACGGTCCTCGAGCTTCTCCAGGTCATCCATGTCCCCCTGCTCGGCCCGGAACGTCTCCAGCTCCTCGCGGAAGGCGGCGTCCGTGCGCGGCACCTCGGCGCGCGGCACCGGCATGCGGATGATGCGCTCGATGGCGCGCACCGTCTCCTCGTCCCGCTCGGTGACGAAGGTGGAGGCCCGCCCGCTGGCCCCGGCCCGCGCCGTGCGGCCGATGCGGTGCACGTAGTCCTCGGGCGCGTGGGGCAGGTCGAAGTTGATGACGTGGCCCACGTCCTCCACGTCCAGCCCTCGCGAGGCGATGTCCGTGGCCACCAGGCAGCGGTACTGCCCCCGCCGGAAGCCCTCGAGCGCCTGGCGCCGCTGCCCCTGCGTGCGGTCCGAGTGGATGAGGGAGGCCTTGTGGCCCGCGCCCTTGAGGACCTCCAGCACCTTCTCGGCGCGCTCCCGGGTGCGGGTGAAGACGAGCGCGCTGAGCTGATCCCTCTCCAACAGGGAGAGCAGCAGCGGGTACTTCTCGTCCGCCTCCACCTCGTACATGCGCTGCACGGCGCGCGCGGCGGGCGTGCCGCTGGGGGTGACTTCCACCCGGACGGGCCGGCGCAGCAGCTCCTGGGCGAAGAGCGTCACGTTGTGGCCGAGCGTGGCCGAGAAGAGCAGCGTCTGCCGCTCGCGGGGCAGGGCGGCCAGGATGCGCTGGAGCTCGGGCAGGAAGCCCATCTCCAGCATCCGGTCCGCCTCGTCCAGCACGAGCATGCGCACCGCGGAGAGGTTGGCCGCGCCCGACTGGAGGAGGTCCGCCAGCCGGCCCGGGGTGGCGAGCAGCAGGGTGGGCCGCTGGCGCAGCGCCTCCACCTGGGCGCTCATGTCCGTGCCGCCGATGACCACCGCCTGGGTGACACCGCGCGGCTCGCCGAAGAAGGCCGCCTCCTGGGCGATCTGCTGCACCAGCTCGCGCGTGGGGGCGAGCACCAGGGCCACGGGGCCCGATTCACCGGCCGAGCGCTCGATGAGGGGCAGCAGGTAGGCGGCCGTCTTGCCGGTGCCGGTGGCGGCGCAGCCGATGACGTCGCGCCCGGCGAGCGCCGGGGGGATGGCCTGGGCCTGGATGGGGGTGGGGGCGGCGAAACGGGCGCGCCGCACCGCACCGAGTGTCTCAGGAGAGAGGCCGAGGGTCTTGAAGGAGTTGCTCACACACCAGGGGCTATCACGCCCGGGCGCGCGGGGCTACCAGCGTACATCGAAGGTCATGTCCTCGGGGCCCAGCTGCTCCCAGGTGCTCTGGGGCGAGCTCACGCCCGTGGCGCGCAGGGCGGCATGGAGGATGCCGTTGTAGTAGTCGCCGGGCAGGGGCACGCCCCGGAAGTCCACCCGGTAGTGGTTGGGGCCGAGCTTCTCCACCGTGCGCATGCCGAAGTTGCTGCTGCGGCCCACGAACTCGGGCACCTTGCGCATCAACCGGTCCGGCCCGAGCAGGTGCAGCGCGGCCAGTTGGATCTGCCCCAACAGCGTCTTGCGGTAGCCCTCGAAGAGACACGCGCCCACGCGGAAGAGCCCCTCGGCGGTGGGCAGGGACGCGAAGCGGGTGCGCGCCAGGTAGTGGAGCACCTCGGCGAAGTTCTCCACGGCGATTTCAGAAGGGACGTAGTCCGTTCCCCCGCTCAGCCGGACGAGCTCCTCCATCTCGGCGGAGCGCTCGTGGATCTCCAGGCTGCGCAGCAGGCCTTCCAGGGGGGCGTAACGCATCCGCCGGGGGGCGGGTTGCTGTGAAGCGGCGACGGCGGTGGTGGGCATGCATCACCTCGGGGGAGCGGCTTTCACACGGCCCCTGAGACTGGCACAGGCGCGGGCTCGAAAACCACCGGGGGCCCGCCGCGTCCGCACGCGCTGTCGCTGACGCAGTGCGGTGTGGCCCCGGGCCCCGGGCGTGTACTCTCCCCGCCCCATGAACGAGCAGCGCATCGACACGCTCCTGAACGCCATGACCCTCGAGGAGCAGGTCTCCCTGCTGGCCGGAGCCACCTTCTGGACGACCGTTCCCGTGGAGCGGCTCGGCATTCCCTCCCTCAAGGTGAGTGACGGCCCCAACGGCGCACGCGGCGGCGGCAGCCTCGTGGGGGGCGTGAAGGCCGCGTCCTTCCCCGTGGCCATCTCGCTCGCGTCCACCTGGAACACCGCGCTCGTCACGCAGGTGGGCCAGGCCATCGCCCAGGAGGCGCAGTCCAAGGGCGCCCACGTGCTGCTCGCCCCCACCGTCAACCTGCACCGCTCCACCCAGAACGGCCGCAACTTCGAGTGCTACTCCGAGGACCCGTTCCTCTCCGCCCGCGTGTGCGTCGCGTACATCCAGGGCGTGCAGAGCCAGGGCGTGGGCGCCACCGTCAAGCACTTCGTGGGCAACGAGTCGGAGTTCGAGCGCATGTCCATCAGCTCCGACATCGACGAGCGCGCGCTCCGGGAGCTGTACCTCCTGCCCTTCGAGGCGGCCGTGAAGGAGGCGCGCACCTGGGCCGTCATGTGCGCCTACAACAAGCTCAATGGCACGTTCGCCAGCGAGAACCGTCGCCTGCTGACGGACATCCTCAAGCGCGAGTGGGGCTTCGACGGCGTGCTCATGTCCGACTGGTTCGCCACGCACACCACCGTGGAGTCCATGAACGCGGGCCTCGACCTGGAGATGCCCGGCCCGGCGAAGTACCGCGGCCAGAAGCTGCTCGAGGCCGTCCGCGCGGGACAGGTGAGCGCGGAGGCCATCCAGGACAGCGCCCGGCGCGTGCTGCGCCTCCTCGGCCGCGTCGGCGCCTTCGAGCATCCCGCGCCCGTGGAGGAGCAGGCCATCGACCGGCCCGAGCACCGCGCCCTCATCCGCCGGGCCGGCGCGGAAGGCACGGTGCTGCTGAAGAACGAAGGGGTGCTGCCGCTCGACCCGAAGCGGCTGAAGAAGATCGCCCTCATCGGCCCGAACGCCAGGACCGCGCAGATCATGGGCGGTGGCAGCGCGCAGCTCAACGCGCATTACCGCGTCACCCCCTCCGAGGGACTCCAGGCCCGGCTCGGCGGGAGCGTCGAGCTCGGGTACGCGGCCGGCTGCGCCAATGACAAGCTGCTGCCCCTGCTCGAGAAGCCGTTCACCGCCGAGTACTTCGACAACCGCGGCCTGTCGGGCAAGGGGGTACCGGGCACCGGCCTGTCCCAGGGGGAGGTGATGTGGTTCGACGAGCCCGCGCCGGGCATCCCCCTCGACACCTTCTCCGCGCGCCTGTCCACGCGCTTCACGCCGGATGAGGACGGCGTGCACCACTTCGGCCTGGTGAGCGCGGGTCTCGGCCGCCTGTTCGTGGACGGGCGGCTCGTCGTGGACAACTGGAGCGCGTGGAAGCTGGGCGACACCTACTTCGGCAACGGCAGCGATGAAGTCATCGGGACGCTCGAGCTCCAGGCCGGCCGTGCGTATGACGTGACCATCGAGTACGCCAGCCCCGCGGAGGGCATCCGGGCCGTGCGCGTGGGCGTCACCCGGCCCCTGGGTGACGAGCACATCGAGCACGCCGTGCGGCTCGCCGCGGACTCGGACGTGGCCCTGGTGTTCGTCGGCCACAACGGCGAGTGGGACACGGAAGCGGTGGATCGTCCCCACATGGACCTGGTGGGCCGCCAGAACGAGCTCGTCTCCCGGGTGGCGAAGGCCAACCCGAACACCGTGGTGGTGCTGCAGACGGGGGCGCCCGTCACCCTGCCGTGGTTGGACTCGGTCGCCGGCCTGCTGCAGGCCTGGTACCCCGGACAGGAGGCGGGCAACGCCATCGCCGACGTGCTCTTCGGCGCCGCCGAGCCCTCCGGCCGGCTCCCGCAGTCCTTCCCCGTGCGGCTCGAGGACAACGCGGCCCATGGCCACTACCCCGGTGCCAATGGCCGGGTGCGCTACGGCGAGGGCATCTTCATGGGCTACCGCCACCACGACACGAAGAACATCGCCCCGCTCTTCCCGTTCGGCTTCGGCCTCGCGTACACGACGTTCGCGTACGGGAACCTCCGCCTGAGCACCGGAGCCCTCGAGCCGGGCGGCACGCTGACGGTGACGCTCGACGTGACGAACACCGGGCAGCGCGCGGGGCAGGAGGTCGTGCAGCTCTACGTGCGCGACGAGAAGGCGAGCCTGCCGCGCCCCGAGAAGGAGCTGAAGGGCTTCCTCAAGGTCGCCCTGGAGCCCGGCGAGACGAAGAGCGTCACCCTGACGCTCGGGATGCGGGCGCTCGCGTACTTCGATGACGCGAGGGCCGCCTGGGTCGCCGAGGCGGGCCGCTTCGAGGTGCTCGTGGGGAGCTCCTCGCGAGACATCCACGCCCGCGCCGGCTTCACCCTCCAGCGCGATTGGATCGGGTCCCTGGAGACGGCTCAGGCCGCCTTCTGACGCGCGCCTCCCCGGCGGGCGGCGGCGAACTTCTGGAGCGCATCCGCCGCGCGCCGGTGGCCTCCCGCTTCCCGGAGTTCCTTCTGGAACTCCGCGAGGCGCGTGCGGTAGCCCGGGTCCGTGTCCAGGCGCTCGATGGTCTCCCGCAGGGCCTTCGGGTCCAGGGCGTCCTGGGCCGAGAGCGTGGTTCCCAGCCCGAGCCCGGTCACACGCGAGGCGTTGAGCGGCTGATCCGCGAACTGCGGGAAGACGGCCAGCGGCACGCCGTGCCAGAGGCCCTCCATGGTGGAGTTCATGCCGCCGTGGGTGAGGAAGACGCGGGCGCGCTCGAGCACCTCGAGCTGGGGCACGTGCTGGCGCACGAGGACGTTGGACGGCGCTGGTCCGAGCGTGGCCGGGTCCAGGCCCTTGCCGCAGGCCATCACCACCTGCCAGCGCGTGTCGCGGAAGGCCTCGAAGCAGGTCTTGTAGAAGTCGGGCCGCATGTTCATGGGCGTGGTGCCCAGCGAGATGAGCAGCACGGGCTTGCCCTCGAGCCGCTCCAGCGGGAAGTCTCCCCGGTCGTTGCGCGGCAGCACCGAGGGGCCCACGAAGAGGAAGCGATCGTCGAAGTTCCCGGCATCCGGCTGGTACGCCCGGGGGACGGGGATGATGTTCAGGTCCTCGACGCTCGTGAACGCCGACTGGGGATTCATGCGCGGCATTCCGTGGCGCCAGTGCATCACCTCGGACGTCAGCAGCAGCCGGCCGATGGCCAGCAGGGCGCTCGGGGGCGGAGGGCCCTTCATGTTCGCGCGCATCGCGTTCTGGATGGTGGGGGAGTGGCTCAGCCCGAAGCTCGTCTGGAAGATGGCCGCGGGCAGCCCCAGCATCTTGCCGGCGGAGCGGCCCCAGACGGCCATCGGGTCATAGACGACGCAGTCGGCCTGCTCGGCCCGGGCCTGCTCCACCAGCCGAGGGGTCGCGTGCAGGCTCCGGCGCATGAGGCCCATGAGCAGCGGCATGGCCTTCTTCATCGCCTGTCCGCTCCCTCCCGCCAGGCCGGGCATCCCCGCGAAGCTGGGGGGAATGCCGAGCGAGTCATCGAGCAACCGGAGCGAGGCACCGGTGTGGCGGATGGCCGCTTCGAACTCGCGCGTCACGTAGACGACGACCTCGTCCCCCCGGGAGACCAGCTCCTGGATGAGCGGGAGCATCGGGTTGACGTGGCCGTGGGCCGGCATGGGAAAGAAGAGGAATTTCATGGGCCCTGTCTACTGACGTGGGCCCGGGCGCGCAGTGATTTTCGAGCCACGGTGAGTAGGGGCGAGGAAGGCGGGGGAACGGGCAGGCCCTGTGCCCTCCGCCCGTACTCGGCGTGTGCACCGCGCCAGGTCCCCGTTGGCTACACTCCTCCGCTGTCTTGTCCGTCTCCACTCTCCAGACTCCTGGCGCCCGCTTCCGGGCGGGCTCCCGCGCGTGGATGCTCGGGGTGGCGTTGTTCCTCGGAGGCTGCCAGCGGCCGGCCGGGGGCGGCGCGCCCCTCGTCTACGCGGGCTCCGGCAGCATCAGCGACACCGTCCTGTCCCCGCTCAGCGAGGGCTTCGTGCGCCGGGGCGGGCCTCCCGTCGAGGCGAAGCACTACGTCGGCTCCGGCGAGGGCTTCAAGCTCCTGATGGAGGGGCGCGCGGACCTGGGCGGCATGGCGCGCTCGCTGAAGAGCACGGAGAAGGCCCGGAACCCCTATTACGTCATCTTCGGCTACGCCGCGCTCGCGGTGTACGTCCACCCGGACAACCCGGTCCCCACCCTCAGCCGGGCCCAGCTCAAGGCCTTCTTCACCGGGCAGGTGAAGAACTGGAAGGAGGTGGGCGGCCCGGATGCGCCCGTGGAGCTGGTGACGGTGCATCTGTCCACCGGCTCGGGCACGACGGACTTCTTCCGGGAGGCCGTGCTGGAGGGCGCCTCGTTCGCGCCCACGCATGGCTTCACGCACCCGCGGGAGGTCCTGTCCTACGTGGCCTCGCATCCGCACGCGCTGTCGTGGGGCACGCTGGCGTCCGACGTTCACGGAGTCCGGGTGGTGCCGGTGGAGGGCGTGGCGCCCGAGCCCGAGGCGATCCGCACGGCGGACTATCCGCTGTCCCGGCCCCTGGTGCTGGCCACCCGCGGCGTGCCCGAGGGGCCGCTCAAGGACTTCCTCGACTATGTGATGTCGCCCGAGGGCCAGGCCATCGTCGGCCAGTCCTTCATTCCCGTCCGGGAGGCGCGCTGAGCGTCATGTCCCCGCTGCGCCGCCTGAAGGTCCGCCACAAGCTCTCGCTGCTGCTCGTCAGCATCCTCCTGGTGTTCCTGGCGAGCCACTCGCTCCAGGTGTCCACGCTGGACCGGTTCCAGGTGGGCGGCCCCGTGCACCGGCAGCTGAAGCTGCAGGCGGAGACGTACGACACGGTCCAGGCCCTGCTGGGAGAGCTGCACGCCGCTCGCGCGGTGCTGCACCTCATGCTCGTGCCCTCCAGCGAGGACGGGGCGCGGCAGCTGGTCCGGCAGTGGGAGGAGATCGCCGCGGGCGTGGAGGTGCGCTTCGAGCGGGCGCTGTCGGTGACGGATGCGCCGGACGCGCGCCTGTACGTGGAGGACGCGCGCGACGCCTGGGAGGGCTACGCGCGGGCGGTGCGTGCGAGCGTCTTCGCGGCTCCCGGGGCCGAGCGGAGCCGGGTGCTCGCGGACTTCCTGGAGGGGGCCCACACGCGCCGGTACGCGCGGCTGGCCGAGCTGCTCGAGGCGGCGGCCAACAGCCTGCGCCTGCGCTCCAGCGAGATGGAGCTGGAGGCGGCGCGCACGCTGGCGCGGGAGCGGTGGTGGCTCGCGGCGGTGGATGTGGGGCTCGGGCTCTTCCTGCTGCTGTTCCTCACGGCGGTGGGGCGCTCCATCACCCGGCCCCTGCGGGCCCTGGTGGCGGCGGCGCGGCAGGTGGAGAAGGGGGACCTGTCCCTGCAGCTCGCCACTCCCGAGGAGGACGAGATCGGCCAGCTCTCGCGCATCCTCGGGCAGATGGTGTCGCAGCTGCGCGAGCTGATGCGGGCGGTGCGCCAGGCGGGCCAGGAGATGGCCGAGGCGGTGGAGCGGCTGGCGCACGCGGCGGACGAGCAGGGGCGCAGCATCGAGCGGCAGGCGGCGGCGGTGATGCAGACGAACGCGGTGGCCGAGGAGATCAGCCAGACGTCGGAGGTGGCGGAGCGGCAGGCGGAGGGGGTGCTGGGCGCGGCCGAGCGGGCCGACGAGGTGGGCCGCTCCGGCATGGAGGTGCTGGCCGAGAGCCTGCGGGGCATCCAGGAGCTGCGCGGCCAGTTCGACGCCATCGCCCAGCACGTGGTGGAGCTGGCCGAGCACAGCGTGAAGGTGTCCACCCTGACGGAGACGGTGAGGGACCTGGCCGAGCAGAGTCACGTGCTCGCGTTGTCGGCGGGCATCGAGGCGGCGAGGGCGGGGCAGGAGGGGCAGGGCTTCCGGGTGGTGGCGGTGGAGATCCGCTCGCTGGCGGACCGCTCGGTGAAGGAGACGGTGGCGGTGCGTGAGCAGTTGAGGCGCTCGAGTGGGGCCATGCGCAACACGGTGGCCATCACCGCACGGGGCCGCGCGCGGATGGAGGAGGAACTGGAGCAGGTGCGCACGGGAGGCGAGCGCCTGGAGGAGCTCACCCGGATGTTGCAGGAGTCGAGCAGCAGCCTGCGGCGCATCGTGAAGGTGGTGAAGCAACAGCACGAGGGCGTGGGGCAGATCTTCTCCGCGGTGAGCGAGCTGTCGCGCACGACGGACAAGGCGGTGGCCTCGGTGGATGCCATGCGCCAGTCCGCCGAGCAGCTGCGCAGCACGACGGCCCGGCTGACCGAGGCCCTCTCCGGCTTCCGGCTCTGAGCGTGCCGCTCAGTTCACGCCCACCGCGGTCCAGCTCTCCTGGACCTTCTTCACCTCGGCCGAGTTGGCGCCGTACAGGTCCGTGGCGGCCTGCACCGTGGCCTGGCGGGCCTGGGCGAAGGTGGTCTTCGGCGTCATGTAGTGCTCCAGGGCGCGAGCGAAGACCTTGAGGCCCTTCTCCATCCCGATGCCGTCCTTCACCTCGAGGCCGGAGGTGCGGTTCTTCCCGCCGTTGGCCAGCAGGTAGAAGGCGTTGTTGGCGATGCCGCTGGAGCCGTGGACCTCGGTCTGCTTCGGGTAGTTCTTGTAGTGGTCCACGGAGTAGCCGTCCTTCGTCGGGTCGTCCATGTAGCGCAGCGCGTCCCCGGTGCCGTTGGCCGGCGTCCACGCGTCCTCGCCCACCTTCCAGTCGAACTCCACCGCCTTGTTCTTCTGCGAGGCGTACCACTCCACGCCCGAGCCGATGATGTCGCTCATCGCCTCGTTGAGGCCGCCGGACTCGCCCTCGTAGAGGAGGCCCGCGGTGCGCTCGGTGAGGCCGTGGGCGATCTCATGCCCCGCGATGTCCAGCGTGGTGAGCGGGCCGGCCGTCTTCCCGTCGCCATCGCCGTAGTTCATCTGCGTGCCGTCCCAGTACGCGTTCACGAAGTGGGTGCTGATGTGCACGTTGGACACCAGCTTCTCGCCCTTGCCGTCCAGCGAGTCGCGGCCCAGCACGTCCTTCATGAAGTCGTACGTCATCTGCGCGCCGTAGTGCGCGTCCACCGCCGCGCGGTTGCGCGTGGGGTCCGCCGCCTCGCCCCACACGTCGTTCTTGTCGGTGATCTTCACCGGCCGGGTGGCCTGCTCCTTGTTCTGCGCGTCCAGCGTCACCACGCCCTTGCCGCGGCTCGCGTCCTCCAGGCTGAACGTGCCATCCGCGTTCTTCGTCGTGGAGAGCTCCACCTTGCCGCTGTAGAGGCTGGTGTCATCCGCCTTGCCCGTCGCGGGCGGGGTGGGCTTGCCGGGCGCCGGAGCCGGAGCTGTGGGCGTGGCGCCACCCGTGGAGCCGCCCGCGCGGGCCTGGGGCAGCTCGATGCCGCCCATCTGGTTGAAGCTCGTGAGCATCCCGCCGCTGTTGGCGTCCACCAGGTAGTTCATCCGCCGGGGGCGCTCGTCGCCCTCGAGGCCCTGGGTGTGCGTGAGCTCCACGTGGAAGGCCGAGTGGTAGTTGCCGTCCTTGCCCTGGTAGATGACGCGCTCGGCGGTGGGCGCGCGGTCCGTCCGGCCGGCGAAGTCCTTCTGCGCGATGGCCAGGGCGTCGTTGGCCGTCAGCTTCACCGGCTGCGAGCCCAGCCCCGCGGGGATGGTGGAGACGTTGCCCGTGAGGCCCGCCACCTTGCCCTGTTGATCCAGGTGGCTGATGAGCTGCTCGCCGAACACCTTCACGCCCTCGTGCGTGCGGTCCAGGCGCACGTGCGTCATGCCCAGCGCGTCGCGCTCGACGGAGCGGGGCGTGACGGCCTGGGAGATGCCGGCGCCGGGCGCCACGCCGCGGGCCAGCGAGCCCGTCTGCTGCTGCAGGAACTCGAGCGACTTCTGGATGGCGGTTTGCGCCTGCGGGCTGTTCAGCGCCAGGGGGCCCGTGGTGGGCGAGGCGGCCTGCTGCGCGGTGAGCGCCACCTGGGTGCCCTTGCGGGTGGGCGCGAAGCTCGACGCCGCCTCGAAGCCCGTGGCGGTACGGGAGGCCTGGCTCTTCGGCGAGCCCACCGGGAGCTCGCGGGGCGTGACGGGCGTGGAGGTGGAGGCGACGGACGGCTTCTGGGGGCGGTGGGAGATCTGCATGGCTCGAGTTCTTTCCGTGAGTAGTTCTCGTGCGCAGTGAGGAGTAGGTTGTGTGCCAACGCATCGCGTCATGGCGCCCGAACCCGAAGCCCTTGAATTCACACGAGCTGCCCGCCGAACTCCGCCCGGGGCTGGTGACAGCCGTCACCACGCCGCACCGGTCTCCCCCCTGATGACACCTGTCACGGCCTGGTGACAGCCGTCACCACCCCACCTCAGGCGCCGCCGTCGCGGTCCTCGAGCCCGTGCTTGCGCAGCAGCTTGCGCAGGTAGACGCGGTCGATGCCGGCCTCGCGCGAGGCCCGGGAGATGTTGCCCTCGCAGCGCTCGATGAGGCTCTCGAGGTAGTCGCGCTCGAAGCCCTCGATGAGGCGCTCCTTGGCCTCCTTGAAGGGCAGCTCCAACTCGGCCGTGCTGGTGCGCGGCCCGCCGTCCGGGCCTCCCTCGAGCGCGGGCATCTCCGGGAGTGCCTCCTCGCCCAGGTTCACCACCTGCTCCACCACGTTGCGCAGCTCGCGCACGTTGCCGGGCCACGGGTACTGGGCGAGCAGGGCGCGCGTCTGCGCCGACAGCGTGCTGGGCGGCTTGCCCATCCGTCCGAGCACGGTGTCGATGAGCAGGGGGATGTCCTCGGGCCGCTCGCGCAGGGGGGGCAGGGTGACGCGCAGCACGGCGAGCCGGTGGAACAAGTCCCGGCGGAACTTGCCCGCCTTCACCGCGCCCTCCAGGTCCACGTGCGTCGCCGCCACCACGCGCATGTCCACCGTGCGGTAGTCGTTGGCGCCCACCCGCTTCACCTGCCGGCGCTCCAGCACGCGCAGCAGTCTGGGCTGCAGATCCAAGGGCAGCTCGCCCACCTCGTCCAGGAAGACGGTGCCGCCGCTGGCCCGCTCGAAGGCTCCGGCGCGGTCGGACTGCGCGCCGGTGAAGGCGCCCTTCACGTGGCCGAAGAGCTCCGACTCGATGAGCGAGGGAGCGATGCCCGCCAGGTCCACGATGATGAAGGGCCCCTTGCGGCGTGGGCTCTCCTGGTGGAGCGCCTCGGCGCACAGCTCCTTGCCCGTGCCCGTCTCGCCCTGGATGAGGACGTCCGAGCCGCCGGGCGCCATGCGCTCCAGCAGGGTGAAGACCTCGCGCATCTTCCGGCTGCTGCCCACCAGGGCGCCGAAGCTCTCGCGCGACGAGAGCAGCAGCGAGCGCTCCCGCGTGTCCTCCGGCACCACCTTGAGCTCGGTGGTGCCCAGGGTGATGACGCTGCCCGCGCGCAGCTCCAGCTGGGAGAAGCGCAGCCCCTCGCAGAAGGAGCCGTTGCGCGAGTCCAGGTCCACCGCGAGCACGTGCTCCTCGTGCACCTGCAGCTTCAGGTGCTGCCGCGAGATGGTCTTGTCACTCAGGACGATGTCGCACGTGGGGGCCTTGCCCACCGTGTACTCGCCGTGCTCGAGCGGATGACTGCGTCCCGCTTCCGGGCCGGAGAGCACCAGCAGCTTCAACCGCAGCTGTGCTGGACCGGCACGGTGGAGGGGCACTGTCGCGCCCAGGGTCTCTTCATCTTCGTGCGCCGCCACGCAGTGGACGCTACCACGCTCCACGTCCTCGGGACACCGCTTCTACAAGCGCGTCGGGCGGCGGGTGGGCTTCGCCTGGCGGCGCCTGGACTTCTCCTTCTTGGGCGCCTCCTCCTTCGGCAGCGACTCCAGCCAGGTGTCCACCTCGGACACCTTCGGCGCCAGTCCGGCCTGCGTGAAGCGCTCGCGGGCCCTGGCCGCCTCGGCACGAGCCTCTGGCTGCTGGCCGGACACCCAGAGCGCCCGGGCCAGCGCGAAGCCCGACACCGCCAGCAGGTCGGGCGGGACCTCGGTGAAGGTGACGGCCTGCTTCAGCGGTTCGATCGCCTCCCGCTCCCGCTTCAGGCCCAGCAGCGCCTGGCCCACGCCGTCATACGAGGGCTGGAGCAGCATGTCCTCGGGGGGCAGCGCCTTGCGCTTGGCCGCGAGCGCCGCCTCGTAGATGGGCAGCGCCTCGTCGTAGCGCTCGAGCTCCAGCAGGCACATGCCCAGCTCGTCCAGCGCCTCCGCCGTGGGCATGCTGTCCTTGCCGAACGTGGCCTCGCGGATGCGGGCCGCCTCGCGCGCATGCTCCAGTGCCTTCTCGTGCTGGCCCATGTCCCGCAGCGTCCAGGACAGCATCACGTGGCGCCGCGCCATGTCCGGGTGCATCGCGCCCACCGAGGCCTCCGTCTGCTTCAGCGCCTCCTCCAGCAGCGGCAACGCCTTCGCGTACTCGCCCATGTCCCGCATCACGCGCCCGAGCAGGAACGTGGTGCGCGCCCGCTTCGGATGGCCCGAGGGCAGCACCTTCGCGTGGATCTGCCTCGCCTGCTCCAGCAGCGCCTTCGCTTCCGGGAGCTTCGACTGGGAGATGGCCAGGTTGGCCCGGTTCACCCGCACGTCGCTCTCCAGCAACGGATCTCCCCCCAGGCGTTGCAGCGTGGCCTCCGCCAGCCCGCCCCAGCCCTCCGCCTGTCCGAAGTGCCGCTGCCCGTCCTCCACGAAGAGCAGCTTGTTGAGGATGGACACCTTCAGCCGGTCCGCCCGTCCCGCCTCGGCGTCGTAGACGGCCCGCGACAGCAGCTTGGACGCCTCGGCCGATTCCCCCAGCTGCTCCTGAATCCAACCCACGTGGAAGCGCAGCTCGGCCACCAGCGGCAGGTGCCCGGTGGCCAGCACCGGCGCCTCCCACTGGCGCGCCTTCTCCAGCGCCAACGGGTAGCGGCCCGCGTCCACCATCGCCTTCACCTCGGCGAGCCGCTCCTCCAGCCGGGCGATCTCCGCGCGCTTCGCCGGATCCGACGGCAACCGCTGCTGCTCGGAGAGCGACTCCACGTCCGCGCACTCCTGCAACGCGGGCAGCGCGTGCGCCGCGTCCAGCGCCTTCTCCACCAGGGGCCCATCCGCCTCGGACAGCAGCGTCACCAGCGCCCCCAGGTCCTTGCGCCGCCGCTCCAGGCACACCACGCGCCGCGACAGCAGCTCCTCGGGCTGCGTCCCGTGCACGCGCGTGGCCTCGCACGCCTCGGTGCGCTGCCGGGTCCACGCGGCCGCGTACTCCTCCAGCACCCCCGACACGCGCGCCGCCGTCTCCTTCGCGAAGGGCCGCTTCGTGGCGAGGAAGGCCGCCTCCAGCCTGCCCTTCGCCGCCGGCTCCCACACTCCGGCCATCAGCTCGCCCGCGCCCGTGCACAGCCGGGTCTGCCGGTACGCCGTGCCCGCCACCACCGCCAGCCCCACCGCCGCCGTGCACGCCGCCGCCACCCACCGCTGCCGCTTCACCCGCCGCTGCTCCTGCGACAGCGCCTCCAGCAGCGCCTTCATCGACGGGAAGCGCGCCGAGGGCTCCAGCGCCAGCCCGCGCATCAGCGCCTGCTTCACCCACGCCGGCACCTTCTTGTCGCGCGGCGGCTCCTGGATGAGATCCGTGGGGATCGGCTCCGGCTCCATGGGCTCGGTGCGCGCCGACGCATCCGGCTGCGAGCGCGACGTGGCGAACGCCCGCATGCGCGAGGTCTCGAAGGCGCGCTTGCGGTAGAGGCCCCAGTACAGCGCCGCGCAGAAGCTGAATTGATCCGAGCGCGCGTCCACCTCGCGCCCCTGGTACTGCTCCGGGGACATGTAGTTGGGCGTGCCCAGCACCACGCCCGTCTGGGTGAGGTTGGCCTCCAGCATCCGGCGCTCGGGCGCCATCAGCTCCCGGGCCTCCTCGGACAGGGCGTCGTCCTCCTGGGGAGGCGCCCCCACCTGGAGCGCCAGGCCGAAGTCCGTGACGTACACGCGGCCCGCCCGGCTCACCAGCACGTTGGCCGGCTTGAAGTCGCGGTGCACCAGCCCCGCCTCGTGGGCCGCCTGCAACCCCCGGCCCGCCGCCAGGAAGCGCTCCAGCACCTCGCGCCAGGAGTGCTCCTCCTCCAACCAGCCGCTCAGCGTGCCCCCGTCCGCCAACTCCATGGCGAGGAACACCTGCTCCCCCCACACCCCCACGTCGAAGATGGGGATGACGTTGGGATGGGACACCCGGGCCATGGCCTGGGCCTCGCGCAGCAGCCGGGCCCGTGCCGTCTCCGACGCCGACTGCCCGTCCGACGGCTGCAACAGCTTGAGGGCCACCTTCCGGTCCAGATCCGGATCGAACGCCGCGTACACCACCCCCATGCCGCCCTGGCCGAGCCGCTCCAACAGGAGGTAGCGCCCCACCTGGGAGACGGGAGGCACGTCCTCCGGCGCCCGGCCCCGCTGGGACCGGGACCTGCCCGTGTTCGGCGCGGACTCGCGCGTGCCCTTCCCCTTGCTCCGGCTCTTCGGGTCTCTCATGGGATGCAGGACATTCTAACTGGACGGTTTCTGTGGAAAAAGACTACATTGTGCGCTGTCCGAAGAAACTTCGGACGGCGCGCGCCGATAAATACGCAAGATTCGCGATTTTCCAAATCAGGTGGGATGCGAGATGAGCGTGAAACTGTCCTCGATGCTGGGTAACGCCCTGAGCCGGGCGCTGGAGCTTCCCTCGCAGAGCCGTGTCCAGGCTCCCACGTCGCCCACGACTCCGACCGCGCCGGCCAACACCCCCGCCCCGTTCGTGCCGGGGAGCCGCGATCTCTTCGAGCAGGTGTGCAAGGTGCAGAAGGAGTGGGAGGCGAAGTTCGCCGAGGTGGTGCAGGCGATCGCCCCCGAGCTGGAGCAGCTGGCGCCGGTGGAGACGAAGTCCCTGAAGGAGCTGGCCAACTCGGTCAACGAGTCGCGCAACGTGGTGGCCGGGGACCAGTTCGAGAAGGGCAAGTGGTCCAGCGCCACGCCGGTGCTCCAGCAGACCGAGGACGACAACTGCGGCGCGGCGGCGGCGGCCATGCTGACCAAGGCCAAGGGCGGCAAGGAGGCGGTGTCCGGCGAGCAGCTGATGGACGAGCTGGGCTCGCGCTACGGCACCAAGGATGGCACCACGCCCAAGGAGATGGCCAACATGCTGGCCAACGAGGGCATCAAGGTGAAGGGCGGCAACACCCGCGTCGACAAGAACGCGCTGGAGGGCACCCTGAAGAGCGGTGGCAAGGCCGTGGCCATGGTGGACTCCAATGAGATCTCCACCAAGGGGAGCGCGCAGGCGCCCGGCAAGGCGCACTGGGTCGTCATCGACGGCATGGACGACCAGGGCCGCTTCATGGTGAAGGACCCGGGCAGCGCCTCCAGCTACTTCGTGAAGGGCGAGGAGCTGAACAAGGCCATCGACACCGGGCGCAACGCCCACCAGTCCGGCGGCGTGCTCCTCCTGGAGAACGCGCAGACCCCGGAGCCCGCGCCCGTGCTGGCCCAGGAGTCCGTGAAGAACGCGGAGGCGCTCGGCAATACGCCGGGCGGTGGCTCCATGTCCTGGCGCTTCGGCCGCGAGTCCTCCTGAGCCGGACTGAAATCCATTTCACATTCCTGAAAAACCGGTTTCACGGTTTCGTCTGGATGTCGTATGGATTTCGGAACGAGGGAGGGCGCAGGGTACGCCGCCATGAGTCGCAGGGACCGCACCAGGGTCGGAGAGTCTGGCCAGGCGACGGTCGAGGCGGCGCTCACCCTGCCGTTGACGATCTTCCTGCTGCTGGGGACGTTGCAGCTCTTCCTGCTGCTGCAGGCGCGGACGCTGACGGAGTACGCGGCGTTCCGCGCCGTGCGCACGGGCAGCGTCAAGCACGGGGACTGCGAGGCGATGACGCACGCGGCCATCGGGGTGCTGCTGCCCACGTTCGCCCGGACGGACTCGCCGGCGGCGCTCGGGGGGGCCTTCCGCAACCACCGGGACAACCGCTACCACCCCGGACGTGACTCGGGGCACTCGGGCGCCATCGTGTGGATTGCCCGTGAGCGGCCGTTGCGCGGCTCCATCCCCGGCAACGAGGAGGAGTCCTTCGACGACGTCAACCGCTACGGCGGCGTGGAGGACGTGGTGCGGCTGGAGGCGCGGCTCGTCTTCTGGTTCCCCATGCGCATCCCCTTCGCCAATTGGGTGCTGGGGCGGATGTTCCTGGCCCAGCTCGGGCTGCGGGAGTACTCGTCCACGGATCCGCTCATCCCGGTCCGCACCGCGCGGTGGGGTGGCCGGGCGCCTCCCTCGCTCGACGTGGCCATCCGCGAGGAGATGCTCGAGCGCGCCACGCGCCAGGACTACGTCTTTCCGCTCCAGGCCAGCTACGCCATGCGGATGATGACGCCCGCGCGCCCGCGCTACTTCGCGACGCAGAACTGCCCCCTGACTCCGGAGGGCCTATGAGCTTCCCCCGCGCTCGAGGCCAGGCGTTGGTGCTCTTCAGCCTGACGATGCTGCTGGTCACCGTCATGGTGTGTCTCACGCTCTCGTTCTCCATGAAGGTGCGCGAGAAGATGGAGACGCAGAGCGTGGCGGACCTGGCCGCCTACAGCAGCGCGGTGGCCACCGCGCGCACCTTCAACAGCATCGCCCTCATGCGCCGCGCCCAGACGGGCCACCTGGTGGCCATGTCCGGAGTGCTGAGCCTCACCAGCTGGACCAGCATGATGCGCGCCAACCTCAACGCCGCCCGCATGGCCGCGCAGGGGTGTCCCGCCGCCGCCGAGGCCCTGGTGGCCCTGGACGAGCAGAACGCGGCCATTGAGCAGAAGTGGCACGAGCTGGATGCCCGGGCCGGCGTGCAGGCCTACAACATCCAGCTGATCGGCGGACACCTGGGGCGCATGCAGGGGGAGATGTTCGGCCGGCTGCAGCAGGCGGTCGCCGGAGGGGATGCCTCGTTCGTCGCGCAGCTGGCGTCGCTGGCGAGCAAGGGCAGCCCGTACAGCCAGGAGCTGCGCGCGGGACCGACGCAGGTGTCCGTGAACGAGCTGATCCACGCCACCTCCGGGGGCAGCGGCCACGCCCTGGACATGGCCATGGCCACCCGCGGCTACATCTTCACCACCCGCCGCCAGGGCGTGCCGGCCTTCACGGGGGACCGGGGCATCCTGGGGGCGCTGGGCGCGGCGGGAGGCCGGGCGCGCATCGTCAATGGTGGCGGCAGCGCCTATTGGGGCTCGGCGCTCGGGCACGGCGGGCGCGCGGACAAGGCCTGGTTCACCTGGGCCGAGGACCATGCCCTGGTGGAGGTCACCTTCCCCGGCTGCGCTCCCTTCCGCGTGAGGGCCACGGCCGGCGTGAAGGCCACCGACCTCGAGGATGGCACCGACAACCACTGGTGGACGCCCACCTCGCCCGTGCTCGGATCGGAGGATCCGGGGATGGAGAAGCAGTACCGGCACACGCTCCTGTCGTGCTGGCCCCGCATCTACTGCCCGAGCACCTTCATCGGAGGCATGACGTACAACACGGCCGACGACTCGAACGGCAACCTCTGGGCCCAGCCGAAGCTCTTCGCGCTCGCCCAGCGGGACTACAAGGTGCGGGGTTTGCGGAGCGATCCATGGAACCTCCTCTTCCGCTTCCACTTCACCCCCGAGGGCGTCCGCACGTTCGACAGCCACGGCATCGTCCTGGGGGATGGCACGGACATCAGCGTGCAGAACGCGCTCGCCACCGGGCTGGCCTACTACCACCGGCGCGGACGCTGGAACGAGCCGCCCAACCTCTGGAATCCCTTCTGGCGCGCCACGCTCGTGGCCGCGGACATCGACAGCGGGGGAGACCTGCGGCGCGGTGGCACCGACATCCCGGACACCGTGGGAGGCCCCGCGGCCGAGGCCTACCGTCAGCTCATCTCGGCGGGCTACAAGGGAGTGCACTGATGCGGGCCTTCCGGCATGACGCGCGAGGGCAGTCCACGCTGGAGCTGGCGCTGGGCCTGCTCGTCTTCGTCACCGTGGTGATGTTCGGCATCCACTTCGCCGAGGTGGGCTACCTGTCGCTCAAGGTGCACGAGGCGGCCGTCTCCCCGCTCTGGGACAGCACCGCGTTCCGGGTGCACCGGATGCTGGAGCAGCGCGATCACGTGAGCGACTTCGGGGCCTTCTCCTCCATCGCCCCGCGGGTGATGGCCAATGCCCAGGAGCGCTACCGCGACTTCGACGGACGCAGCTCCTTCGCGAGCCCCCGTACGCACATCACCCAGGTCTTCACCCGGGTAGAGGACATGCGGGTGCGGTGCGCCCGGGACGAGGACGTGGAGTTCGATCTTCCCCGGAGCCGGCGCCCCGCGCTGCGGGAGCCGCGGCCCGGCAACTGGGGCACCTACCCGCCCGGACAGGACGTGGGAGAGCCCACGGACAGCGTGCTCGATGGCATCTACGAGAACGTGGGCGGCATCAGCTGCTCCGCCGAGGCCCACCTGGAGGGGCTGCCCTCGTTGCCCAGGTCCTTCCTGGAAGGGGAGGGCGGCTTCTTCCGGGAGAAGCACTCCACGTTGCTGAAGATGAAGGCGTGTGCCACGGGCCGCGCCGTGGGAGGCCGCTGCCAGGGGCGTTACGGCATCCTCCTGGGAGACTTCGGCTTCTCGGATCCCGAGGTGAGCGGGCACTGCCCCCTCCAGCCCGAGCAGCCGAACGTCCCCTGCGCGGAGAACCGGGCCTTCTATTACGCGGCCATGAAGGTGTTCGACGCCAACGGGCGCTCCGCCGGCCGCGATGCCACGAAGTTCGCCGAGTTCTTCGTCGGCGAGAGCCCCATCGACGAGAGCGGCTTCTTCATGAGCTACCGCGGCGAGGAGGACGACTACGTCGAGCTGGATACCCCGCGCGGCGAGTCCCAGGACGAGGTGGATCGGCCGAGGAACACCGGTGGCGTGGACCACGAGCCATCGCCCAAGCGCCGCCCGTCCAACACGTGCTTCCTGGGGTTGCCGGAATGCTGAGCTGCCTGCTGGTGCTGAAGCTGATGCTGGCGGCGGCGCCCGCGCAGGCGTCCCGCGAGCCCTTCCAGTGGACGGTGCCCGGGCTGGTGTCCGTGGTGGACGTGCCGGACACGATGAACGTGGGCGGCATCCCCGTCCGCATCCAGGTCTACACCTCCAAGGAGAAGCTGGAGCGGCTCCTCCAGTACTTCGCCACCGCCTTCGACGACGCGGGCTTCTACGTCCAGCGCCAGCAGCCCCGGCTCGCCGCCGAGCCCCACCTCACCGCGCTGGATACGCGGACCTTCACCTCGTACACCGTCATCCTCACGCCCGAGCCCGGAGGGCTGACCACGGTGGTGCTCGGCCAGGCGCGGCTGGGGGAGGCGAAGCCCGCCGCTCCTCCGCGGTTCCCGCCCGTGTACGCCGGGGCCATGAATGTCCTCTCCGCGGATCTCGAGGGCGCACGGACGCTCACCTACCGGGCCCCCGGCAAGGAGGCCGACGTGCGAGGCTGGTACCGGGAGCAGCTCACGCGCTCCGGATTCAAGGAGGAGTCCCCCCAGGTCTTCCAGCGCCAGGCGCAGGAGCTCCGGTTGTCGCTCTCGCAGGAGGGGGGCTGGGTCCAGGTCGTCCTCTTCCTCAAGACGGCTGGAGCGCTGCCTCCGCTGGAGCCCGAGCCGGAAACGCGGTAGGGACTCGCGCCCATGAAGCGCCGCACCTTCCGAGTCGAAGCCGCCCACACGGGCCGTCCCCTGGGTGAGGCGCTGGCGGAGGAGCTGGGCGTGCCTCGCGAGGAGGCGGAGCGCCTGGTGGGCGTGGGAGCGGTGTACGTGGCCGGGCGCCGGAGCCGGGACGCGGGGACGCGGCTGACGGCGGGGCAGGTGGTGACGGTGGTGCTGGAGGAGGGCGGACAGAGCCCGCTCGCGGCGCCGCCGGCCTCCGCGCCCACGTTGCGGATACTCCACGAGGACGCGGACATCATCGCGGTGGACAAGCCGGCGGGCATGACGGCGCAGCCCACGGAGGGGCGGGTGGGGGACAGCCTGGTGGACCGGGTGGGCGAGTACCTGAAGCGGCCCGCGGGCCTGGTGCACCGGTTGGACAGGGAGACGTCCGGGGTGACGGTGTTCGGGAAGACGCCCCAGGCGACCACGGCGCTGGCGGAGGAGTTCCGCGAGGGCCGGGCACGCAAGCGCTACCTGGCGGCGGTGGGGCCGGTGCCGCTGCCGGCCCAGGGCACGATTGATCTGCCGCTGTCGAAGGATCCGTCGCGGCCGGGACGCTGGCGGGCCACCCGCGCGGCGAATGGGATTCCCGCGCTCACCGAGTACCGGGTGCTGCACGCGGGGCCGGACTTCTGCCTGGTGGAGCTGCTGCCGCGGACGGGGCGGACCCATCAGCTGCGCGCGCACCTGACGGCGCTGGGGGCACCCATCCTCGGGGACAAGCGTTACGGCGGCGCCTCGCGGGCGGGAGGAATCGAGGCCCCGCGCTGCCTGCTGCATGCCCAGGCGCTGGAGCTGGGACACCCGCGCACGGGCGCCCCCGTGCGGTTCGAGGCGCCCATTCCCGAGGATCTCGCTCGCTTCTTCGCGGCGGCGGGTATCACCGGGCGATGAAGGCCCGGGGGGGCCAGGCCCTCCTGGGGGTGAGCTTCCTCCGTCCGGCCCGCTACGGTGTGGTGCGCTGACGCAGGCGCGGCGGGAGGTGGGGGGCGAACTCATCGAACTGGGGCTCCACCCGGGCCGGGAGCGTGCTCTTCAGCCCGACGGTGGGGAGCCCCGCCCAGCGGCGCACCGTCCCGACGGCCTCGGAGAACTGGAGCTCGGGAAGCCTGCTGATGTTGCTGCCATGGTTTCCGCCCGGCACCGTGTACAGGTAGGAGTCCCTGGCGCCGCCCAGCGAGACGGCCGCCGCGCTCCAGGGATCGAGCTCGCCGTAGATGAACATCAACCGCTCGCCCTGCGTGGACACCCAGTCCTGGATGTCCTGCATGGCGGAATCGCGGAAGACGAGCGGCAGGCCGGGCGGTGCATAGACCGGCGCGATGTCCGTGTCCGGGAAGTGGATGAGGTCGCCGAGGAAGTCGTCGTACGCCCCGGGCCAGCCCAGCTCCACCGACGCCTGGTAGTAATAGGCCGCGTAGTAGCCGAGGCCGCTGGAACCGTTATCGGCGAACGTGGCCAGACCCACCATGGAGTTCATCACGTCCAGCAGCTCCGCGCCCGTCGCCTCGCTCCCCGGGAAGAGGTCGCAGTTGGCCGGGGAGTTGTACTGCCAGAAGCCGAAGTAGGTCTCGAGGACGGCATGCTCCAGCGCCCGCTCGAAGCCGAGCTGTGTGAACGTCAGCCCGTTGTTCTGCGCGTAGGTGCGCAACAGCCCGAGCATCTCCTCGCGGCGCCCCAGCACCGTGCGCTGGAAGGTGTGGATGCGCTCGCGGCAGGAGGCCTGGGCGTCGCCACCCACGGCATGCATGAAGGCGGGGAAGCGCGCGTCATCCTTGCGCGCGAAGGGCGCCACGTAGGCCACCGTCGCGTCCACGTCGTTCGGGTAGAAGCGCCGGAAGAACACCATCGTCTCACCGCCCTTGCTGGCCCCCGTGGACAGCCAGCGGCCACCATAGAGGGGCTTGAAGGCCTGGACGATGCGGTGGAAGTCCGCGGCGGACTGCTCGAGGGTCAGCAGGCTCCAGTCCGCGGGCTCGGGGCGGCTCGGCGGGAAGAAGCGGTGCTCGACGGAGAGCTGGTTGGCGCTCAGCAGCGAGGTCAGCTCGCGCCGGACCGTGCCCGTGGAGACGTAGTAGCCACCGGTGTAGAGCACCATGGGCGCCGTGTCCGACGTGTGCAGCAACGTCAGGCGCTGCTGGAAGCGCTGGCACTCCGGGTGGGAATGATCGGCCGGCTGGTCGTACTGCATGATGAAGAAGCGGTAGCCGGCGGGGACGCGCGCTCCGTTGGGGTTCTCCTGAACGGTGAGCCCGGGGATGGCGCGCAGCCGCTCCAGGATGTCCACCGACGTGTCCTGCAGGAAGGCCTTGTCCGCCACCGCCTCCACGAACGGCAGGAGGCCAGTGCCACATTGATTCGTGCCGCCGTCGGATTGCCCCGTGCCAGCGTCCGGCAGCTCCGTGCCGGAGTCTGGTTGCTCCGTGCCGGCGTCACCGACGCCCGCATCCGGGGTGGGCTTGGGGTTGTCGCCGCAGGCTCCCAGGGTGAGCAGGAGCAGGAGGGAGGGCACAAGGAAAAGGGACCGGGTGACACGGTCGGTGTAGCGCATGGACTCCTCTGGGGATGGGAGCAGGCCCCGTGCGTGGGGTTGCCTGCGCGATGGTACCGCATGGCTCGGACATCACCGGTGACACGGGAGTCGTCTAGGATCGTCTCATGTCTCGAAACACGGTAATCGCGGCGGCCTTCAACAACGCGCGATGGTGCGATGCGGTGTGCCGTACTCATGGGCACCCAGGCGAGCTCACCGATGCGCTGTGGCTCAACCGCGCCCAGGTGCCACCGTTCTATCCCAACGTCGTCACGCTCACGCCGGAGGGACAGACCCGGCAACTGGAGGCGATCTCCGCGCTCGAGCTGCCGGGGCGCTGGGGCGTCAAGGACAGCTTCGCGGCGCTCGACCTCGCACCGCTGGGCTTCGAGGAGCTGTTCTCCGCGCAGTGGCTCCACTATTCCCCGGAGAGAATGGCTCCCACCCGCACTGGCGGTGCGCGCTGGGTTGAGATCCGCGACATGGCCGCACTGACCGCGTGGGAGGCGGCCTGGAGGGGTCAGCCGAGTCCCTCGCACGCCGTGTTCCGTCCCGGCCTGCTCGAGGACTTGGACGTGAAGATCCTCGCCGCGTACCACGAGGACACCCTCGTCGCCGGAGCCATCGCCTATCGCGCCGACGGGGTCGTGAGCCTGTCGAACACGTTCTTCGCGGAGTCACGGGCCGAAGTGCTGCGCGCGGAGCTGCTCGGGCAACTCCTGGCCGCGTTCCCGGGCCTGCCCCTCGTGGGGTACGAGCACGGTGACGAGCTGGCCGCGTGGTGTGCGCTGGGCTTCGAGCCCATCGGTCCCCTGCGGGTCTGGCTGAAGAAGACATAGGCCGCTTCACGCGGCGCAGGTGAAGTGCACGCCCTCCACCCAGCCGAGCGCGGTGAGGGCCGCTCGAATCTCATCGCGGATGCCGCGCACGCCCACCGCCGCGATGAGGTGCGTGTCCTCGGGCGGCGCTCCCAGCGACTCCGGTGCGTCCACCGGAATCCCGTGGATGCGCGTGCCCACCTTGCGCGGGTGCACGTCGATGAAGCGCTCCACCCGCGCTCCCTCCGCCAGCAGGAAGCGCGTGAGCGTGAGCCCTCCCGGTCCCGTTCCCCACACCGTCAGCGGCCTGCTCCCCACCTCCCGGCTTCGTGCCAGGTAGCGCGCCTTCACCCAGATGAATCGTTTGTGCGCATACCTCGGGTCCGTGCGCGTCAGCCGCTCCGTGCCGTCCCTCCAGCGCAGCAGCACCTCGGGCAGGTTGTGCATCCCGTGGCCCCGGTGCATCAGCTTCAGCCACAGGTCATAGTCCTCCGGGAAGTCGCCGTGCTCCCATCCTCCCGCCGCCACCACCGCCTCCCGCCGCAGGCACACCGAGGGGTGGCAGATGGGGCTCTCCACGAAGCGCTCGCGGTACAGCCGCTCGGGCGTGGTGAGCCCGTTGAGCCACGCCGCGTAGTCCCTCATCGACGGGCTCACCGGCTGATCCTCCCGGAACATCTCCACGCCCGTGCCCACGCCTCCCAGGCCCGGGTCCGCTTCCAGGGCCGCGACGCTCGCCTCCAGGCGCCGGGGCAGCGCCTCGTCGTCCGCGTCCATCCGCGCCACGTAGGGCGAGGTGGCATGGGAGAGGGCGAGGTTGAGCGCGGCCACCAGCCCCCGGCCGCCCCCCTCCAGCACCTCCACCCGGGCGTCCCGCTCCGCCAGCCCGTCCAGCACCGCGCGCGTCCCGTCCGTCGAGCCGTCGTCCACCGCGAGCACCCGGATTTCACGCAGAGTCCCTTCGAGCAGGCTCTCCACGGCGCGGGCCACGGTGCGCTCGGCGTTGCGGGCGGGCAGGAGGACGGTGACGACCGGAGGCGGCATCCTGTGTAGACTGCCCCACCCATGGGTGGCGTGAGAAACGGCAATGCCCCGTCCGGGCCGGGCACCGGCGTGTCCGAGCTCGTGGAACGGCACCGCCAGAGCGCCGCGCGTCTGCTGAAGGAGGGCCATGCCGCCCGGGCCTTTGGCGAGCTGGTGCGCGCCAGCCGGACCCTGCCCATGACGTCGCGCCTGGCCTCGGTGCTCGTCACCTTCTCGCTGCACGCGGGGACCGAGCCCGCCGTCATCGCGCTGCTCTCGTCCGCGCTCGGCAACACCCGCGGGGAGACGCGCCGCGCCGTGCGGCTCCAGCTCGCCCGCGTGCTGCGCCGGGTGGACCAGCTCCCCCGCGCCGTCGAGGCGCTCCAGGCGCTCGTCGACGAGTCCCCCGAGGACCGCCGCGCCCGCCGGTTGCTCGACGTCCTCTTCCGCCGCCTCTCGCGCCCCGGGGACGCGGAGACCGAGGCGCTCGCGGTTCCCATCGTGCAGGGCGAGGCCCTCGTGGAAGAAGTGGAGGAGCCGGTGCCTGGAGATCGGAGCGAGACCGTCGAGTTCTCCTCGCCCTGGCTGGAGGACGAGCACACGGTGGAGGCCTCGGGCCCGCTGGATTCGCGCTTCGTCCCGCGTGCCCCTGCCGCCCCGGCGCCCACGCCTCCGGCGCCCGTCGATGATCGGCACCGCACCATCCTCGAGCTGGCGTTGCCCGAGGTCTGGGCGCAGATCGAGGAGGAGGCCACCGTCGAGGCCTCGGGTCTGCCCTTCGGGGTCGCCGGGTCTCCTGCGTCCGCGCCCCGGGATGACTCCGTGGGGGACGCCTCCAGCCACCGGCGCACGACCCTCGAGATCTCCGAGCGTTTTCCGGAGGACGAGGAGACCTCTACCGACGCGCCCGTCACCCGGCTCGAGTCCCCGCTCGTTCCTCCACCCGCTGGAGCGGCCAGGACGCCCTCGCCCATTCCCTGGAGCGGCGACGAGGACACCGAGCCCTCCCGGGCCTTCGTGCCCCGGCAGGAGAACCCCGAGGAGACGCGTCAGGAGGCCCAGCTCATCGCGCGCCGGGCGTGGCGCGAGCTGGCGCAGTTCTACCTGGACCGTGCCGATGCCACGAAGGACCTGGCCGTCCGCGCGGAGACCCTCACCCGGCTCGCCGAGCTGCTGGAGAACGAGCTGCAGGACCTGGCGGGCGCCGCCCGGGTGTACGGGCAGATCGTCGCGCTCACCGGAGACCATGCCGCGCTCGCCGAGCAGGTGCGGCTCGTGTCCCAGCGCACCGATGGCGATGACTGGGTGGTGTGGCGCGTGCTCGACGAGGCGGTGCAGCGCGCGAGCAACCCCCGGGCCCGTGCCTCCGCCTTCCTGGCTCGCGGCGAGCGGCTGCTGTCCACCGGAGAGACCGCCCGCGCCCGCGCGGACTTCGAGGCCGCGGTGGCCATCTCTCCCCACTCGCTGCCGGGGTTGATGGGGCTCGCCCGGTGTGTCCCGGAGGCGGACCGTGCCGGGGCCGCCGAGCGTCTGCGCGCCGCGCTCGCCGCCTTGCACCGCCGCACGCCCCACCGCGCCGAGGGACTGCGGTGCCTCGCGGAGCTGGCCGGAGGGCCGCTGGCCGATGCGCGGCTCGCCCACTGGGCCTGGTCGGAGGTGCTCGCGGAGGAGCCCGAGGACATCGACGCGCAGGACCACCTCCTGGAGGTGACGCGGCGGCTCGGCGACAAGGCCGGGTTGAGCCGCCTGCTGCGCGCCCGCCTCGCCCGCGAGCCGAGGGGACTGGCCGCGCGCAAGGTACGGCTGGAGCTGGTGGCCACGCTGGAGGCCGGAGGCGAGCGCGACGCCGCGCTCACCGAGCTGCGCCAGGCGGTGCGCTTCGAGCCCGGTCACAAGGAGGCGTGGCTGCTGCTGGTGGACCGGCTCATCGCGCTCGGGCAGAACGGCGAGGCCGCGTGGGGGATGGAGCACGCCGCCACCGCCACCGAGGATGATGAGCAGCGGCTCGGCGCCTGGGAGCGGCTGGCACGCTTCTGCCGGGAGGTGCTCGGAGACGCGGCGCGCGCGCAGGTGTACGCCAACCGGGCGGAGAACCTGCGCAAGGCCATCTCCGAGCGCGCGGCGCCCGTGCCGCACCCCGAGCCCCCACGCAGCGCCGTCCCCAAGCGGGAGTCGAGTGGCGGCACGCGCACCCATGTCCTCATCCCGCCGCCGGGGGCGGTGGAGCTCACGCCCACTCCGGCCGCGGCGTTCCTCGCGCCTCCCGAGTCCGCGCCCACGGTGCTCGAGATGCCCGCGGTGACGGTGCCCGTGGCGCCGGGCCGTCCGCCTCCGCCGGCCCGGGAGGCCGCGCCCCCGAGCCCGCCTCCGCCCGAGCCCGAGGAGCCGCCCGACGCGCCGATGCCCGTGGAGAGCACGCGCTTCATCGCCTGGGAGGCCCCGCCGGGGAAGATGGGCCCCGTGCGCCGCCGGGCCCGAGGCCCTGGCTCCGTCTCCTCGCCCGAGCCGCTCACGCCCTCCACGTCCACCCGGCAGGCGCTGGCTCCGGCCATGGCACCTGCGTCACCCCAGCCCCCGGCTCCGGCTCCGGCTCCCGCCCCCGTGGAGGGGACGCGGCCGGCGGCCATCGAGCGCGTGCGCGAGCGGCCCCTGGACGCGGCGGCCTACCGGGAGCTGTCGGCCTTCTTCGTGAACCGGGGTGACTCCGCGCGCGGCTCGCTGATGGCGGAGGTGGCCGCGGCGCTCATGGGGGAGAAGGACGGCGTCCCCCGGTTCCCCCGCCGCACGCTCACGCCCGAGGAGCGCGCGGGCCTGCGCCACCCCGGCCTGCGCAACCCGGCGGGCGAGCTGCTCGCCTCCGTGGGCCAGGCGCTCGTCCGGCTCTTCCCCTCCTTCGGACGGGCCTCGGGCTCCTCCGAGCCGCTCCGGCCGGACTCGGGCCCTGGCGCCCGGGCCGCCCTGGAGGTGCTGCAGTCCGTGGCCCGCCTCCTCGACGTGCGGCTCCCGGAGGTCTTCCTGTCCGAGGACGACGGGCCGCCGTTCTCGCTCGTGCACCCGGGCGCCCCGCGCGTGCTGGTGGGGCGGCTCGCGGTGCGCCAGGGGTTGCCGGAGCCGGAGCTGCGCTTCTTCGCCGGACGGGCGCTGTCCTGCCTGGGGCCGGATCTGCTCGCGCTGCGCTGCCTGAAGAAGGATCAACTGTTGCGCGCGGTGGCCATTCTCGCCTCGGTGCTGCGGGGCGGGACGGAGTTCGGCCCCGAGTCCCGGGTGGTGCGCGAGGCATTGCACCCCAACGCGCGGGCCCGGGCGCTGACGCTGCTGGAGTCGGCCCAGCGGGAGTTCGACGCGGCGGCGCTCGCGGAGGCGGCGAGGCACTCGGCCAACCGCGCGGGGCTCGTCGCGTGTGGCGGCCCGGGGACGGCGGTGGCGGCGCTGCGGGCGCTCAAGTCCAGCGAGCAGGAGCTGGTGGAGCTGGTGCGCTTCTCCGCCTCCGAGCGCTACCTCCCGCTGCGCAGCTGACGGCTCACTGCACCTGCATCTTGAGGGTGAGGGCGACGAGCCGTCCGTTCTCTCCGCCGAAGTCATGGCGGTACGCGATGTCGATGCCACCACCGGGCGTCAGCACGCCGATGCCCACGCCGAGCTGGGAGGAGCGGGTGAAGCCATCCCAGGTGTAGCCGGCGCGCAGGGGGAAGCTCTGCCCGAGCAGGTACTCGAGGCCGCCGCTGTAGGTGAGCGTGGTGCGGCTGTGGGTTTCGAAGTCGGCGCGCACGTCGGCGGCGAGGGTGAGCAGGCCGGCGAACACTCCGGCGTGGGCCGAGTAGTAGCGGGTGAGCTCGGCGTTGCCGGTGCCGATGAGGTTATGGGCGGAGATGCCGATGGAGATGACGGGGGCGGGGCGGAAGAGGATGCCGGCGTCCCCGGTGATGGCATTGGCGAGCCGGGCGCCGCGCAGCAGGAGGTAGCGCGAGGAGACGCCGACCATGAGGCTGTCACTGAAGGGGATGGCGAGGCCCACGGTGTTGAGGTGGCCGGTGGCGCGCTCGACGCCCTTGCCGAGGGAGACGAGCTGGTAGCTGACCCCGGCGGCGAGTGCGCTGGTGGACGAATCGGCGAGGGCGACCATGCCGAAGGCGTCCTTGCCCACCCAGTCCCAGGCGCCGGTGAGCTCGACGCGGTAGGTGCGGAAGGCGGCGAGGGCGGCGGGGTTGCCGGTGCCGGACTCGGCGCCGACGCCCAGGGCGCGCCAGGCTCCGCCCATGCCGTAGGCGCGAGCGCTCAGGATTTCACGCAGGTCCTCGGCGCGGGGCTGTCGCGAGGTATCGGATCCGGAGTCCTCCTGGGAGTGGGCCAGGGGGGCGAGCAGGAGGACGAACAGGAGCGTCAGACGGTGCGACATCCGCATGGAAGCGCATCCTAACTGCCTTGATGGAGGGGAGGGCCATCACTAGATTCGCCGCCCCATGAAAGAGCCATTGAACCGCAAGAGCGTGAAGCGCGCCGCGGCCGTGTTGGGAGTGCTGGCGGCGATGAGCGCGGGAGCGTACGTGCTGCCTGGCGGCTCCATCCTGCGCCGGATGGTGGCGGCGCGCGAGGAGTTGCCGTCGACGACGCTGAAGGCGGACGGCTCGCTGCACTTCTACGGGCCGGTGGTGAACGAGGCGGGAGGAGCGCTGGGGTTGCCGACGGACCGGCCGGAGCTGGAGGCGGACGGGACGGTGTACATGCGGCTGCCGGGCCGATGCCGTTTCGAGGCGAAGGCGCGGGAGGGCAACACGGTGGCGGCGGTGTCCACGGAGGGCCGCAAGCGGGTGGAGGGCACGGAGATTCCGGCGCTGTCCGAGGCGGTGCGGCAGCTGTGCGCGGTGCTGGGAGTGCGAGCGGAGTCGGCGGTGGAGGGGCGGGAGGTGGTGGAGACGCACCTGCGCTCGCTGGGAATCGAGCCGCGCACGACATCGCTGGCGCGGTTTGGCGGCGACGTGGTGTACGTGCTGGGGCAGCAGGGCGAGGGGAAGCCGCAATTCTGGGTGTACAAGGAGGGCTTCCGGCCGGCGCGGCTGAAGTACAAGGACGCGAAGGGAACGGCGTGGGACGTGCGTTTCCTGGACTACAACTCGCCGGTGACGGGCGAGATGTTGCCGCGGAGCATCGAGGTGTGGCGCGGAACGGACCGGGTGATGCGCTTCACGGTGCTGGCGGGAGACACGAGGGCGAAGCTCGCGGACACGCTGTTCTGAGCAAGAACCCCCAAGAACCCCACCAAGAACCTCACCCCACCAAGAACACCACCCCACCAAGAACACCAGGTCCCCCAAGAACCCCTCTCCCTTCGGGAGAGGGACGGGGTGAGGGTACCCGGGCCCCAGGTTGAGCCCGAGTCCCCGAGAAGCGGTGCTCAGCCGACGACCAGGTTGATGATGCGGCCTGGGACGTAGACGAACTTCTTCTCCGTCTTGCCCTGGGTATGCGCGAGGACGTTGGGATCGTTGGCGATGGCGGCGCGGACATCGGCCTCGGTGGCATCGCGGCGCAGCTTGACCTTGCTGCGCAGCTTGCCGTTCACCTGCACACCCATCTCGACGACATCGTCCACGGTGAGTGCGGGGTCGTAGGAGGGCCAGGGCTCATAAGCCAGACTCTTGGTACCCCCGAGCCGCTCCCACAGCTCCTCGGCGAGATGGGGAGCGAAGGGAGACAGCAGGAGCGCGAACGTGCGGGCGGCCTCGAGCGGCACGCGAGGAATCTCCGCGAACCGGTTGGAGAGGATCATCAGCGCGCTGACGGCGGTGTTGAGCCGCAGCGCCTCGATGTCCTCGCCGACCTTCTTCACGGTCTTGTGCAGCAGCCGGAGCGACTCCTCATCCAGCGTGGCCTCGGCGGCCCCTGGCTCGTCGCGGACGAAGGCGAGGGTATTCCAGGCGCGGTCGAGGAAGCGGCGGACGCCGGTGACGCCCTGGGTCTGCCAGGGCTTCACGGCCTCGAGGGGGCCCATGAACATCTCGTAGACGCGGAGCGAGTCGGCGCCGTGGCGTTGGACGACCTCGTCGGGGTTGACGACGTTGCCGCGGGACTTGGACATCTTCTCGTTGTTCTCGCCGAGAATCATTCCCTGGTGGACGAGCTTGCCGAAGGGCTCGGGGTGCGAGACGACGCCGCAGTCGAAGAGGACCTTGTGCCAGAAGCGGGCGTAGAGCAGGTGGAGCACGGCGTGCTCGGAGCCGCCGACGTACAGGTCCACGGGCATCCAGGCGTCATAGGCTTCCTTCGAGAAGGCGGCCTGGGTGTTGTGCGGATCGATGAAGCGCAGGTAGTACCAGCACGAGCCGGCCCACTGGGGCATGGTGTTCGTCTCGCGGGCGAACCACTTGCCGTCCTTTTGGAAGAAGCGCCAGTCGAGCGCGCGGGACAGGGGCCCAGCGGGGTCATCCGAGGGCTTGAAGTCCTCGAGCTCGGGCAGGCGCACGGGCAGCTCGCTCTCGGCCACGGCGATGGGCTGGTCGTAGCGGACCGTATGTGGATGCTTGCGCGGATCCGTGGAGCCGGCGGGCAGGTCCACGGGGAAGTAGACGGGGATGGGCTCGCCCCAGTAGCGCTGGCGGGAGAAGACCCAGTCGCGCAGGCGGTACTGCACGCGGCGAGTGCCCAGGCCCTTCTGCTCCAGGTGGGAGATCATCGCCGCCTTGGCCTCGGGCGTGCGCTGGCCGTCGAGGAACCCCGAGCGGACGGCGACGCCTTCGGCGGTGAAGGCCTCGGTCCAGGAGGCGGTGTCGTGGAGCTGGCCGTCGGGCGAGACGACCTCGGCCACGGGCAGCCCGAAGGCGCGGGCGAACTCGAAGTCGCGCTCGTCGTGCGCGGGCACGCTCATGATGGCGCCGGTGCCGTAGGAGCCCAGCACGAAGTCCGCCACCCAGATGGGAAGCCGCGCGCCGGTGAGGGGGTGGAGCGCGTAGGCGCCGGTGAACTCGCCCGTCTTCGTCTTGGTGAGCGCCGTGCGATCCATGTCGCTCTTGCTGATGACCGAGTCGCGGTAGGCGAGCACCTTCTGCCGCTGCTCCGGGGTGACGAGCGACTCGAGCAGCGGGTGCTCGGGGGCGATGACCATGTACGTGGCGCCGAAGAGGGTGTCCGGGCGCGTGGTGAAGATGCGGAGCTTCTCGGAGCGGCCCTCGAGGGCGAAGTCCACCTCGGCGCCCTCGCTGCGGCCGATCCAATGGACCTGCTTCTCCTTGGTCTCGGGCCAGTCGAGCCCCTGGAGCTCCTGGGCGAGGCGGTCCGCGTAGGCGGTGATGCGCAGCGTCCACTGGCGCAGGGGGAGGCGGACCACGGGGTGGCCACCGCGCTCGCTCTTTCCGTCGATGACCTCCTCGTTGGCGAGCACGGTGCCGAGGGCGGGGCACCAGTTCACGGGCAGCTCGGCCTGGTAGGCGAGCCCGCGCTCGAAGAGCTTGAGGAAGATCCACTGCGTCCAGCGGACGTAGGCCTCGTCGGTGGTGGCGAGCTCGCGCGACCAGTCATACGAGAAGCCGAGCGACTTGAGCTGCCGCTTGAACGTGGCGATGTTCTTGGCGGTGGTCTGGGCGGGGTGGGTGCCGGTCTCGATGGCGTGCTGCTCGGCGGGGAGGCCGAAGGAGTCCCAGCCCATGGGGTGGAGGACGTCCACGCCGCGCATGCGCTGGTAGCGGGCCACGATGTCGGTGGCGGTGTAGCCCTCCGGGTGGCCCACGTGCAGGCCCGAGCCGGACGGGTAGGGGAACATGTCGAGGATGTAGGCCTTGGGACGGCCCGGATGACGGCGGGCCTCGAAGGTCTTCTCCTGCTCCCAGCGAGCCTGCCACTTGGGCTCGATGGACGAGGGATCGTACTTGGGACGCTCTGTGGACATGGCGGCCGTATGTAGCACGACGCTCGGGGAGACGCCGTCCTCCGTGGTAGGGGTTGTCCAAGCGCTCGCGCGGGAGGGGTCATGTCCGAGGAAGACAGGCAGCGGTGGAACACGCGCTACCGCGAGCAGCAGGGGACCCGGGAGCCCTCCGCGTTTCTCCGCTCCCTGGCGGAGCAGTTGCCGAGTACGGGCCGGGCGCTCGAGGTGGCGGGAGGGGCCGGGCATGACGCCGTGTGGCTGGCGAGGCGCGGACTGGAGGTCACCCTGACGGACGTCTCGGATGTGGCGCTCGAGCGGGCCGCGGAGAACGCGCGCGCGGCGGGCGTGTCCCTGGGGGTCCAGCGGCTGGACGTGGAGACGGAGCCGCTGCCACCCGGGCCCTTCGCGCTCGTGCTCTGCGTGAACTTCCTGTGGCGGCCGTTGTTCGCGGAGGTCTCGAAGGTGCTCGCGCCGGACGGGCTGTTCGTCTTCGCCCAACCGACGCGGAGCAACCTGCAGCGGCACGCGCACCCCTCGGCCCGTTTCCTGTTGGAGGACGGCGAGCTGCCCGGACTGCTCCAGGGGTTGGAGATCGTCTCGTACACCGAGGGCTGGACCGGGGAAGGGCGGCATGAAGCCCGCCTGGTGGCGAGGCGGGCGGGGGGGTGAGTCGAGGCCCGGGCGCCATGGTATGAGGCGGCGATAGGAGACCTCATGGATTTGCTCTGGAGTCCGGTTGGAATCGGCGTGCTGTGGCTCGTGCTGCACTGCGCCGACTACCTGCTCACCATCGCCACGGCGAGGCTGAAGGCGCGGGGAGAGATCGGGAAGCGGGTGGAGATGGGGGGCAGCTACGAGCTCAATCCCCTCTTCGTGCAGGCGGTGGAGAAGGGGCAATGGGTGTCCAGGCGGTTCGTCCTGACGCTGGTGTTCGGGGCGCTCGTGTTGCCCCTGGCGGTGGCGTACTTCGACTGGGTGGCGGAGATGGGGGCGGAGGGTATTGGTGGCCTGTCGGAGGCCGTGTGTGGCGCGCTGGTCGTGACGCGCTTCGCGGTCATCTCGGTGCACCTGCAGAACCTCATGCTCTTCCGGCGGATGCTGCACGTGCCCGAGGCGGCGATCGTCAGCGTGCGCTACGACCGGGGCACGGTGATGATGATGACCCGCGCCCGGAAGGTGGAGCTGGCGGCCTTCTGCGCGATCACCGCCCTCGTGAGCGGCCGGCCCTTCTTCGTGGGGGGCTTCGTGGCGACGCTCGGCCTCGTCGGCATGCTGTTCCTCTGGGGCCGTCGTCAGGTGTCCACCCCGCGGGCCTCCAGCTCCTCCGCGCCGAGCGCCTAGTGGAGTGTCCTGGCTGGCCAACCACAACCTGGAACTGGCCAGCGCACAGGTGGGTGGCGCTGCTGGGTGCCGTACTGCTCTCCACCGGCTGCGTCACGCTGGCGCCGCGACAGGGCAGCTGCACCACGGAGGCTGGCGACACGCCCGCGGACGAGGTGGCCAGTGCGGGGCCTCTTCTTCCCCAGGGCCCGCCCTCGTGCGGGGGGCAGGCCGTGCCCCCGGGCTGGCCGGACTTCTCCTCCAGTGACAGCGAAGCACTGCTCGCCCCCTTCCTCACGTGCACCTCACCCGCCGAATACGTCGCGCTGCAGGAGCGCGTGGACATGCCCCGGCTGGTGGAGTCGCTGACGGACTGGGATGCCGTGCGGCTCGGCTCGCTGGGGCCCGTGCGAGAGGACGCCGCCGGCCTGCTCAACCGCAAGCGCCTCGCGTTCATCCTCCACGCCACCGGCACGTATGGAGTCGCCCATGCCGAGGTGTTCGTCCGCTACCTCCTCGACTCGGCCCATGACGATGAGCTGCGGGAGCTTCTCTTCTGGCTGGCCCGGGACAAGCAGCTGGAGACCACGCTGGGGCGGATGCCCAGGGCCCGTGCGGAGCTGGAGGCGCGAGGCCTGAAGCTCTCGGCCCGTCCGGACAGGGACTTCCAACCTGGGGACCTGATGCGAGGGGCAGGCCGTGCCGCATCGGACCTGCTCACCCACGAGCAGGAGAAGAATGCCTGGTACACCCACTACGCCCGGCAACGAGGACAGCTCCCACTGTCCTACCAGGAGGACCTCGACGAGGTGGAGCGGGAGGCGGCGCAGCAGCACTACTCTGCGGGCAACGTGCTGCTGGGCAGCGTGGACCAGGTCACCTTCGGCGTGCCGCTGGGCTTCTACTACCTCGCGGCGGGGACGGGTCACGGGCTGTCCTCGCTCTCGCGGGGCGAGTACGAGCAGGCCGTGCGCGAGCTGACGCCCCTCGCACTGCTGGCAACCCTGTACGCGGGTGGCAAGGGCGTGCGCACCGTCTACGAGTCCCGGGGAGCGGCAGCTGGACTCCAGGGGGGACTCGCGACGGTACGGGCACGAGTGGGTCTGCTCGCGGAGAAGACGCGGCAACTGCAAGCGCAGCTGGGCACGGGCATGGAGGGACTGCGGGAGCTGGCCCGGTACATCCAAGCCAGACGCGAGGCGGGCCGCTTCGTGGCCGTGGGAGGAATGGACGCCGCGCTGGCGCTCTACGAAGCGCGGGGGAACGTAGCCAGGGCCCGGCCGCTCATGTCCAGGGCCAGGCCCGGAGCCACGGGAGCCCCACCCGTGCGCCAGGGCACCCTGGCCTCGCTGGTGGACGAGGGGGTGGGCCACACGCGGGAGGTGGTGGAGGCGAAGCTGGCGGCGGTGGAGTGGGAAGCCACGGGCCCGCGCCTGCCCACGGACACGCGGGTGCTGAAGCAGCACCGCCCGGCCCTCGATGCCCCGCCACCCGAGGTCCAAGGCAATCCACGCTGGCGCGAGTACGTGGACTACTACGAGCGGCGCCTGAGCGAGGTGGAGCAGGGCAAGGCCAGCAAGGGCCCGCTGAGATGGGAGGGTTATGAGCAGTTGCGCGGGTGGTTTGCCCGGGGGCTGGCCTTCGAGCGTGACATGGTGAAGCTGCTGCGAGAGGACGCGGCGAAGCCTCGGGCCGAGCGCCGCTTCCTCGGGGACTTCAACAAGCCCCGCATTGAAACACAGGTGGGCGTGAGAAAGCCGGGCACTGGTCTGCGCTTCGCGGATGTGCTCGTCATCGAGGAAGGCGCGCTCGGCGGAGGGCCACGGCGCGTGGAGACGTTCAGCTTCAAGAGCCGAAATCTCGCGCTCCCAGAAGAAGTATTGCAGGCGCAGATGAAGGCGGACGCGAGAGAAGCTCTGCGGAACTACGGCGAGACGCTGGATGTCCGCCGAGACTCTCTCCAGCCCCTCTTGCCAGGGGGCAGTGAGGTTCAAGTCCCCAGAGTACGACTCATCTACGAGGGGGGCGAACTCATGCCCAAGGATGCCAACATGTTGCAGCGCGCCGTGGACGCAACCGAGGGCGCGGTTCCAGGAGTCGAGGTGGTGTTTCAATGAAGCCGCTGAGCACGCACGAGCTGAAACCGGAGGATCGCCTCCGACTCGAGTTCGACAGTGCCTTCGACCAGAAGGCTGCGCTGGAAGGACAGCTGGAGCCCTTTCTCCAGGCACTCGAGGAGCACGCCGACGGGTGGATGCCAGACGTTGTCAACGGCAAGCGGCAACGAAAATACTCTCGCCCTTCGTTTTGGAAGGCCCTGGAGGAGCGGCGCGACGAGAACACGACAGGCCTCGGGCTCTATCGCACGAAGTGGCCCGCGTTGGACATGTCGCTCAGTCTCTGGTTCCCGCCGCTGCCTCCCAATCTGGGAATCTTCATCAACGTGAAGCCCCTCTCCTTCTTCGCGGAGGCGGAGCGCTGCCACCGCTTCGTGGAAATGGTACGAGCCTGGGCTTCCCATCATCCCGTCACGCATGCCGTGGCTCACAGCGCCGATGACATGATACTGGCGGGCTTCCCCAGCTTTGGCCGCGACAACAAGACTCGACGCAGAGACGGGTTCGACAAAATCTATGAGGTGTGTTGGCTCAACGTCTTCGGCCCCGAGCTGGTGGAGACTGTTGGCCGCGAGCGCATGCTGTCCACGCCGGCTCACCGGGTGGAGGAACTCCCTAACGGCTCCGTCCTCCTGGTGACGTGGCCCACCGTGGCGGACTTCGCCAGCAAGGAGGCTCGGCTCGCGCAGGCCCGTGCCCACGCCCACCTGCGGCCGGACCTCGACTTCGACACCGTGCTGCGCAGCTTGCATGAGCGCAGTGCCAGACTGGCCCCCGTGGAGCCCCGCTTCCACCCGGACCTGGCCCCGCTCCTCTCTCTCGTGGTGGACCGCGCCGCCAGCCACGAGCGCCAGCGCAGGATCGCCGAGCTCAACGCATGGCAACCCCCCGAGCCCGAGGAATGGCGCCCCGCCAGCTCCGCCCTGCCTCCGGACGTGGACGACCCGGAGCGCGCGCTCGAGCATTACAGCACCCTGGCCGAGCACCTCGTGGCGCTGCTGCACTCGGAGGTGCCCTCCGTCTTCGATGCCACGCCCGAGTCGCTCACGGACGTTGACTTCTACTTCTGGCGCGAGGAATTCCCGAGCAGCCGTCCGCGGGAAGCCATCGACGAGCACGCGGTGCCCGCCATTGGCGCGTACCTGGGTGAGGTGCTGGTACGTCACCTCGGTGGCCGGTGGATTCCGCGCCAGAAGCTCGAGGAGGCGCAGGTGCTCGTGGGCAACCGCGTCTGGCTTCCCTTCGTCCGGGCCCGCAACTCCATGCGCTCGCGACAGTCGCTGCTGGACTGCTCCCTCACCCGGCTCTACCGCGTGGCGGAGCGACACCGGGGCTGAAGGGCGGAACGGCCCTCACCGCACGTGCTGGTAGACGCGCAGCAGCGTGGCGGGTGACACGCCCAGCCGGTACAGCAGCGGAAAGCCATTCACGGCGAGGAAGTAGAACACCGGCCGGGCGAGGAATCGCCGGCCGGACACGGTGACGCGCGCATCCACCGTGCGGATGCGGCCCTCGCGCCACAGCCTCCTGGACAGCTCCAGGTCCTCCATCAACGGTTGCGCGGGGAAACCTCCCACGCGGTGGAACACGTCGGCGCGGATGAACATCGCCTGGTCCCCGTAGGGCAGCCGCGTGTAGCGCGAGCGCAGGTCCGCCAGGTGCAGCAGCGGGCCGAGCCACGCGCGCCGGCCGGTGTCATTCACGGTCCATGTCTTGAACGCTCCGGCCACGACGCGCGGATCCTCCAGCGCATTGCGCACGAGCCGGGCCGCATCGGGGGGCAGGGCGACGTCCGCGTGGAGGAACCACAGCACGTCCCCTCGGGCCGCCGCGGCGCCCGCGTTCATCTGCGAGGCCCGTCCCCGAGGCGCGCAGAGCACGGTGACACCCGGGTACTCGCGAGCCCGAGCCACCGTGGCATCCGTGCTCCCTCCATCCACCACGAGCACCTCGCCGATGTCCGGCCCAAGGGCCGCCAGCTCCGCGAGCCGCTGCTCGATGCGCTGCTCCTCGTTGAGCACGGGGAGGATGAGGGAGATCACCGGCGCAGCTCCCGGAGCGCGGCCTCGGTGGCCGGAGCCCGCAGCCGCCCCGAGGCCAGCTCCGACTCCAGGCGCGCGAGATCCTCGGGGACATCCACGTCGAAGAACGGCGCCACACGCGCCACGGTGAGCCCGAGCGACACCAGCCGCTCCTCGGTGCGAGCGAGCGTCTCGGGCTGGCTCCAGGGCAGGTCCACGAAGGCGCCCACGGGCAGGCGTCGCAGGGCGAGCAGGTAGAAACCCCCATCCTCGCTCGGTCCGAACACCGCGTCCGCGTGAGCGAGCCCTGCCCGGGCCGCCTCCAGGTGCTCGGCGGACAGGCCCGGGCTGTCGGCGCCGAGGGCAATGGCCACCGGATAGTGCTCCAGGGCTCGCAGCAGGACACGCTCCATCCGAGCCCCCAGGTCTCCATCTCCCTGGGGCCACACCTCCACCGGGCCGGGCAGCAGACCCTCGGGCCAGGGGGACGGCGAGGCCAGGACCGGCACGGCCCACGGCACCCTCGTCACCAGGGCCCACGTGTCCTGGATGAAGGCCCGGGCGAGCCGGGCGGCCCCCTCCGCTCCGAGCGCGGGCGCCAGGCGTGTCTTGGCCTCGCCGGCACGAGGCGGCTTGGCGAAGACACAGAGGGCTGCCTCGGGAGTCATCGGGCCCATGCGCGCATCATCGCCGCCAGGCGAGCAACCGGGAGAGGAAACCCTTCGCCCGGGGAGTGAGCCGCCGCCGGTTCCACGCATCCCCGAGCCGTTTCAGCACCTCGCCCCGGGTGGGGTAGGGGAGCACGGTGTTGGCCAGTGTCCCCACGGTGAGGCCCGCCGTCATGGCCAGCGCGAGCTCGCCGATGTTCTCCCCGGCATGCGCGCCCACGAGGGTGCCGCCGAGCAACCGGCCCGACTTCGCGTCCACGTGGATGCGCCCGAAGCCCTCGGTATCGCCCTCGACGATGGCGCGGTCCATGGAGGACATGGGCACGGTGAGGGTGACGGCGCCGAGGGCCTCGGCCTCGTGGGAGGTGAGGCCCACGTGGGCCACCTCGGGGTCCGTGTACGTGCACCAGGGAATCACCAGCGCACTGGCCTTCTTGCGGCCGAAGAAGAGGGCGTTCTGCAGCGCCACCCGGGCGAGCGCATCCGCGGCATGGGTGAATTTGAAGCGGGAGCAGATGTCCCCCGCCGCGTAGACGCGCGGATTGGAGGTGCGCAGCTGATCATCCACCTCGACACCGTGGGGCCCATGGCGGACTCCCGCGGCCTCGAGGCCCAGGCCACCTGGCTCCGGCACGCGGCCCGTGGCCACCAGCAGCGCCTCGCCCTCCACCGAGCCCTGCATGCCCTCGCGCTCGAAGCTCAGCCGTTTCACCGGGCCGAGCGACTCCACCCGGGTGGCCCGGACGCCCAGGTGCAGGGCCATGCCCTCGGCCTCGAAGCGCCGGGCCAGACACGCGCTGACGTCCGGGTCTTCCCTGGGGAGCAGGCGGGCCTCACGGCTGACGAGCGCCACCCGGGCCCCGAGCCGCTGGAAGGCCTGGGCCAGCTCGCAGCCGATGGGGCCGCCTCCGAGCACCACCAGCCTCGGCGGCAGCGTGGTGAGGGTGAAGACGCTCTCGTTCGTGAGGTACCCCGCCTCGGCGAGCCCGGGAAGCTCCGGCACGGCGGGGCGGCCCCCGGTGGCGATGAGGGCGCGCGAGAAGGTGAGACGCTGGCCGGCCACCTCCACCGCATCGGGCGCGACGAAGCGGCCCTCGCCGAGGAATACGTCCACGCCCAGGCCGCGGAAGCGCTCGGCCGAGTCATGGGGCGCGATGCCCGCGCGCAGCGAGCGCACGCGCTCCATCACCCGGGCGAAGTCCACCCGGGGCTCGCCCGCGTCCACGCCCCAGGCGCCCGAGCCGCGCACGGTGGCGGCCACCCGCGCCGAGGCGAGCAGGGCCTTGGAGGGCACACAGCCGAAGTGGAGACAATCTCCGCCGAGGAGGCGCCGCTCGACGAGGGCCACCTTTCCACCGAGCCCGGCCGCGCCCGCGGCGGCCACGAGTCCGGCGGTGCCGGCGCCGATGACGACGAGGTTGTAGCGGCCCGAGGGCGTGGGGTTCTTCCAGTCCGCCGGGTGGGTGAGGGCGGTGAGGGCGGCGTCGTGGGCGTCACCTTCGAGCAGGTGCGGGACGTTCACGTCGAGGGCTCCTTCAGCGTGGCGTCGAGGGCGCGGCGGGCCAGCCGGGTGACGTACACGGTGACGAGGACGGTGGCACCCAGCCCGCCCCAGAAGAGGAGCTGCCCGGAGAGGCCGGCCTCGGGACGCTCGCCCTGGGAGAGCTGGACGACGCTGGTCACCAGCGAGCCCAGGTACACGTAGAGGACGGTGGCGGGCAGCATGCCGAGGGTGGTGGCGGGCGCGTAGTCGCGCAGCCGCACGCGGGTGAGGGACAGGGAGTAGTTGAGCAGGCTGAAGGGGAAGACGGGCGAGAGGCGCAGCAGCAACACCACCTTGAAGCCCTGGGCGGCCACGGCGCTGTCCACGGCGGTGAACCTCGGCTGGCCCGCGATGCGGTGGCCCACCCGCTCGCGCAGGACGGTGCGCCCGAGCAGGAAGGAGGCGAGGGCCGAGAGGTTGCTCGCCACCACCACCAGGAGCGAGCCGTACACCGGCCCGTAGGCGAAGCCGGCCCCGAGCGTCAGCACGGTGGCGGGCATCATCAGCAGGGTCGCCACGCAGTACACGGCGACGTAGAGCACCGCGCCCGCGAGGCCCATGCCGCGGATGCGCTCGACGAGCCCCAGCAGCCACGTGTCCACGGGCAGCAGCGTGAGGGCGAGCACCAGCGCCACCACCGCCGTCACCGCCACTGCCCATCGTCCGATGCGGCGAGCCATGCCCGTCTCCTAACGGCCGTTGAGGCTCCAGTCGTAACCCAGGAAGCCCGCCGGGCGGCCCTTCTTTCGCCCGGGAACCCCGCTCGGTGGAGATTGGAGGTCCCAGTGGTGTCCCGGCAGGCCCCGCCGTAGAAGGGGGGCTCCATGTCCCCCCAGAAGATTCCAGTCCCCCGCGAGGCCGCCGGTGAGCGGCTCGACAAGTTCCTCTCGGCGCACGTGCCCGGGCTCTCGCTGGAGCGGGCGCGCGCGCTCATCGAGAAGGGCCATGTGCTCATCCGCGGGAAGAAGTGCCAGATGTCGCGCAAGCTGTGGGGCGGAGAGGAGATCGAGCTCAGCCGTCCCGCGCCGCGAGCCCCCACGCGCGCCGCGATGAGCCGCTCGGCCGAGGGGCCCGAGCTGCCGGTGCTCCACGATGACGCCTCGATGGTCATCGTGAACAAGCCGGCGGACCTGGTGGTGGAGCCGGCGGGGGGGAGCGTGCCCTCGGTGGTGGAGTTGCTGGCGGCGAGGCTGCCACCGTTCGACGTGGAGGGCGTCGCACAGCCCGGCGTGGTGCACCGGTTGGACAGGGAGACGAGCGGGTGCCTCGTGCTGGCACGCACGGACGAGGCCGTGGCGGCGCTGGACCGGGCGTTCCAGGAGAAGCGGGTGGACAAGCGCTACTGGGCGCTCGTGCTGGGCGAGACGCCCGAGCGAGACAGGCTCGAGGGGCCGTATGGAAGGGATCCGAGGAACCCGAGGCTCTACACGACGAAGGTGCGCTCGGCGAGGCGCGCGGCGCTCACGTACGAGGTGCGCGAGCGGTTGAAGGGGGCGACGCTGGTGGAGGTGAAGCTGGAGACGGGGCGCACGCACCAGATTCGCGTGCAGATGGCCGAGGCGGGCTACCCGGTGCTCGCGGACACGCTGTACGGGCCGGAGGAGACGCGGACGCACCCGGCGGCGAAGGCGATCGGGCGGCATGCCCTGCACGCGGTGCGGCTGTCCCTGCCGAGCCTGGCCACGGGGGGCGTGGTGAGCGTCGAGGCGCCGCTGCCCGAGGACTTCCAGCGCGCGCTCGCGATGCTCCGGGCACCGTCGAACAACCAACGATGACATGACCGCGGGAGTGGGCCGGTGTGAACCCGCCCTCTCGGGAGTGGCCCGTAAGTGCCTGAAAACACAGGGTGTGGGAGAGGTGTCCGGCCCTGGGACGCAGGGGCTCCACCGCCCTGGATGCCGGAGGGTATGTCAGACCCAGCGAGTAGTTTGCGTCCTTGCCGCTGAACCGGAACCGACGCGCCCCTGGGCGTGAAGGAGGGTGTCAGCCGGCAAGGGGGTTCCATGCGAACGAAGCTGTGCGTGCTGGGGGCGGTGTTGGGGACGGCATCGGTGCTGCCGATGGTGTGCATGCCGGAGGTTGCGACGCAGCAGACGAACGAGGAGCAGCCGCGAGGAGGAGTGTCGAGGCAGGCGAGCCAGCCCTTCAAGGGCCACGGAGCCGAGCCGCTTTCGCCGGTGGAAGTGCCGGCGAGCCCGGTGAGCGACGAGCCGAAGCACCCGTGTGAGCTCATCACGGTGATGCGGGTGCCGTGCGATTCCTCGACGGACACGTGCGAGTACACCTACTGGCAGTGCTCGCGGAGTCTGAGGCCGCTGAGGGCATGACGGAGTGAAAGCGCGGCCCGTGCGCGGGCCGTCAGGGGCGCGGCGGGTCGGGTTCTTCGGAGCCTGGCCCGCCGCGCCGGCGTTTTCGGGCTTGGGGACAACCCATGAGGACGCAGCAGGTCTCACGTGGAGTTGCGGCACTGGTGGGTCGGGATAAGGTCATGCCTGATTTCCTCCAGGAACATGGCCAGGGACGAGTTCTACAGACCGGGACACCGCTACCGGGACAAAGGCGCTCCGAACGACCCTGAGGACCAGTTCATGGGTTGGATCAACGTGAGCGGCAGGGGGGATGGCGAACTCCCCGGGTATTCGTCCGGGCCGAGCGGACGCTCCAGGCCGTGGCGCATGTGGGGACGTGGGCCGAGCAGCGGGCGGCGTTGGCGGCCGAGGCGCTCGCGAGTGTCGCGAGGCATCTCTGACGAGCGGGCGGACTGGCGTGATGGCCGCATTGTAGTCATGCCACCTGCATTCGCTGTCCCAGACCACAACGATCCCCGTGTCTTGAAGGGTGATGATCGCCCTCGATGCGCTCGTACCGCAGGTCTCGTCCTCCGGGCTCGTCACCCAGCCTAGCGCGGAGGTCAACGAGACATCTTCGCCCCGCCTCAATCCCACGATACCCGATGAAACCGGACGAGATCCCATGAAGTCCGTTGGTTTCAGGGGCCTAAAGGCTGTATCCTCCGGCTGCGCTGCGGTCGGCTTGATGGCCGAGGGGCCCGAGAGGGAGACCCAAGATGGACGATCGATGGCTCTCAGTCGGCGAGATTGCCGAGTACCTCGGGATCAGCAAGGACTCTGTCTACGCATGGATCGAGAAAAAGGGACTGCCAGGACATCGCATCGGACGCCTCTGGAAGTTCAAACGATCCGAGGTCGACGACTGGGTTCACCAGGGAAAGGCCGCTGACGCGCAGCGAGACGACGAGTGAGGTAACCGAGGGCATGGCGAAGAAGGCACCCACGACGACGAGAGGACGGACCGAGCGGCCCGAAGACGATGTCGTGTGCGTCGACCTCTTTTGCGGTGCGGGCGGGCTCACTCACGGTCTCCTCAGCGCGGGTGTGAAGGTCCGCGCGGGCGTCGACTTCGATGAGGCGTGCAGGCATCCCTACGAGGCCAACCACGACGGAATCGAGTTTCACCGGGCCGACGTCGCCGAACTCCAGGCGTCGAAGGTCGCCGAGTGGTTCGGCAACGCCAAGGTACGTGTTCTCGCTGGCTGCGCGCCATGCCAGCCTTTCTCGACGTACGCCCTCCGCTACCATAAGGAGGACAAGGTAGAGGACGATCAGCGCTGGAGCCTCCTCAACCACTTCGGCCGGTTGGCCAGGGAACTGCTCCCCGACATCGTCACGATGGAGAACGTTCCCACCGTGACGAAGCACTCTGTATTCAAGAGCTTCAGGAGCACGCTGGAGAGCCTCGGCTACAAGGTCTGGGTCGACGTCATCGACTGCTCGCAGTACGGCCTCCCGCAGCGCCGCAACCGCACCGTGCTCCTCGCGTCGCTCCATGGCGAAATCAAGCTGCGTGAGCACGTCGCCTCGGAGACTCGAACGGTCGAAGACGTCATCAAGGATCTGCCGGTCCTCCGGCATGGCGGTACGGACAAGGACGACCGATTGCACACCTCGTCCCGTCTCTCCGATTTGAACTACGAGCGCATTCAGCACTCGAAGCCGGGGGGCACGTGGCGCGATTGGCCGAAGCACCTCGTCGCCAAGTGCCACACGAAAAGCACGGGCAAGACGTACCCCGCCGTCTACGGCCGCATGAAGTACGACGAGCCAGCGCCGACTTTGACCACGCAGTTCTACGGCTTCGGCAACGGGCGCTTCGGACACCCCACGCAGGCGCGAGCTCTCTCGCTGCGCGAGGGCGCCCTGCTCCAGGGATTCCCGAAGGACTACTCCTTCATCCCCGACGACCAGCCGATCCAGTTCAAGGCGCTCGGCCGCATGATCGGCAACGCGGTGCCCGTCGACCTCGGCTACGTGATCGGGCAGAGCATCATTGAGCACGTCAAGCAGCACGGTGAAAGCTTCATCGCGCGCGCCAACCAGCAACACGTCGGCCAGCCCTTGTCGTCGACGCACCACCGCAGGGGGCGGAATGGCCGCGAGCGCACGGGTAGAAGCGTCCACGCCTGAAGCGCGCCGTCGCATGCAGCGCGTTCGGCAGAAGAACACGTCTGCCGAATCGGCGCTGCGTCGCGAGTTGCACGCACGCGGACTTCGCTACCGCATCCATGTTCCCGTTCTGGCGAAGCCGCGCAGGGTCGCCGATGTCGCGTTCAGCGGCCTCCGCGTTGCCGTCTTCGTCGACGGTTGCTTCTGGCACGGCTGCCCGCTGCACGCGACCTGGCCGAAGGAGAACGCAGAGTTCTGGCGCGCGAAGATCCTCGCGAACCAGGAGCGAGACCGCGACACCGACGAGCGCCTGCGCGCGGAGGGGTGGACGGTCGTGCGCGTGTGGGCGCACGAGCCGCCCGAGCAGGCCGCAAGGCGGATCGCGATGATCATTGAGAAGCGCAAAGCGCGGAGCCGACCATGACGACACACCTCGCGACGGAAACCTCCGTGCGCTCCTCGACCGCGCCCGAGCCGGGCCAGCTCGTCGAAGTGCGCCGTCGCCAATGGATTGTCTCTGACGTCGATGCGTCGGCGGTCTCTCCCGAACTGCCGAAGCGCAACCTCGTGAAGCTCGCGTCGATCGACGAGGACGCGCTCGGCGAGGAGATCGAGGTTCTTTGGGAGCTCGAGCCCGGCGCCCATGTCATTGAGCGCGCGGGCCTGCCGACGCTCTCTGCTCTGGACGACCCCTCGAAGCTCGAAGCCTTCCTGGACGCCGTCCGCTGGGGCGCGGCGACGAACGCCGATCGGGGCTACCTCCAAGCGCCCTTCCGCAGCGGCGTGAGCATTGAGGACTACCAGCTCGACCCGCTCGTGCGCGCCATCGACATGGCACGCACCAACTTGCTGATCGCCGACGACGTCGGTCTCGGCAAGACGATCGAGGCGGGGCTCGTCATCCAGGAGATGCTCCTGCGCCACCGCGCGCGGACCATCCTCGTGCTGTGCCCGTCGTCGCTGCAGGAGAAGTGGCGTGCCGAGATGGCCGAGAAGTTCGGCCTCGAGTTCCGAATCGTCGACACCGACTCAGTGAAGCGATCGCGACGGGAGCGTGGTCTCCACGCCAACCCGTGGACCTCGTTCCCGAGGCTCATCGCCTCCATCGACTGGGCGAAGCAAGGCGAAGGTATCCGCCTGCTGCGCGACGTGCTCCCACCGCAGCCCACGTTCCCGCGCCGATTCGACATGCTCGTTGTCGACGAGGCCCACAACGTGGCGCCGACCGTCGGCAAGTACGCCGTCGAGAGCCTGCGCACGCGCCTCGTCCGGCTCCTCGCGCCCCACTTCCAGCACAAGCTTTTCCTCACCGCGACACCGCACGACGGCTACACCGAGTCGTTCACCGCTCTCCTTGAGCTGCTCGACGACCAGCGCTTCTCCCGCAACATCCTCCCGCCGGAGGATCAGCTCGCACGCGTGATGGTGCGCCGCCTCAAGAGCGATCTCGTCGACGCCAAGGGCAAGAGGCTCTACCCCGTGCGGCGCCTCGAAGCGCTGAACGTCGAGTACACGGCCGAAGAGCGCGAGGCCCGCCAGATCCTTGAGCAATACATCGCCAGCCGTGAGAAGCAGGACGACCGCGAGGGTGCCGCGTCGCACTTCGTCCATCAGCTCCTGCGCAAGCGCCTCGCGTCGTCGCCCGCCGCGTTCTCATCGACGCTCGCGCGGCACACCGCGACCATCGAGGGCAAAGGCGAGGCGCGCCGCACGTCGGGGCTCGACGAGCGCATCCTTCGGCGCGCGATCGCCAAGACCGAAGAGGACTATGCCGACGACGACACGCGCGAGTCGGCCGAAGCCGAGGCCATCGAAGAGGCGAGCCGTCGACTGCGTCCGCTATCGGACCAAGAGAAGCGGCTCATCGAACGCCTGCGCTCATGGGCAGAGCAGGCAAGCCACCGGCCCGACTCGAAGGCCGAAGCGCTCGTGCGATGGCTGAAGGAACACCTCCAGCCCAAGGGCGAGTGGTCGAACGCGCGCGTCATCCTCTTCACCGAGTATCGGGCGACGCAGAAGTGGCTGCACGAGATCCTCGCCAGCCGGGACTTCGGTGGTGACCGCCTCGCGCTGATCTTCGGCGGCATGGACCCGAAGGAGCGCGAGACTATCAAGGCTGCATTCCAGGCCGACCCTCGCGAATCGCCCGTGCGCATCTTGCTCGCGACCGACGCAGCATCGGAGGGCATCGACCTGCAGAACCACTGCAATCTGCTGGTCCACATCGAGATCCCCTACAACCCGAACGTGATGGAACAGCGGAACGGCCGCGTCGACCGTCACGGACAGAAGCAGAGCGAGGTCGTCATCTGGCACCCCGTCGACGCGAACGGCGGGCACGGCGACGACATCCTGCGCGCGCTCCGCAAGCTCGACGCCATGCGCGCCGACATGGGCAGCGTGAACCCGGTCATCGCCCCGCAGTTGCCGGCGCTCCTTGAGGGTCGCCGTCGCGAGCTCGACACCGGCCTCGCCGAGAAGCGCATTGAGCGCGCGCGCCGCTACGTGAAGGCCGAGCGCGAGCTGCGCGAGCGCATCGCCAAGCTCCACGAGCGGCTCACGACTACGCGCAGCGAGCAGCACCTCACGCCCGATCGCATTGAGCGCGTCGTGCGTGTCGCCCTGGCTCTCACCGACAAGCCCGACCTCGCACCGGCGACGCTGCCCGATGTGCCCGGCGCGCGCGTGTTCCAGATGCCAGCACTCGCGGGCTCGTGGTCGCGGTGCCTCGACGGCCTTGAGCACCCGTACACGAAGCGTATCCGGCCCATCACCTTCGACCACGATGTCGCCAAGGGGCGCGACGACGTCGTGCTCGTCCACCTGAACCACCCGCTCGTGCAGATGAGCCTTCGTCTGTTGCGCGCCGAGGTGTGGGCACGCGACGACGTGAAGAAGCTCAATCGCGTCATGGTGCGGACGCTGCCCGACGCGAAGCTCGACGGCCCCGCCGTGGCCGTGGTGTCGCGCCTCGTCATCACCGGCGGCAACCACCATCGTCTCCACGAGGAGCTGACCGAGGCCGGCGGATACCTGCGCGACGCGAGCTTCAAGCGCGAAGACCGCGTGACCGAGCTGCGTGCCTGGCTCGACTCGTCGGCGCCGGGGACGATCTCCGACTCGCTGTTCGACGCGCTCCGCACCCGCTTCCAGAAGCACACGGATGCGCTCCTGAGCGCCGTCGGCACTCGCTCGAAGGACCGCCTCAAGGTGCTCGGCGGGACGCTTGAGACGCGCAAGCGCCGCGAGATCGAGGACATGACCCAGCTCCTCGACGACCTCGCGAAGAACCTTGCGGCCGAGCTGAACAAGGAGGAGCCGAAGCAGCTCTCGCTCTTCTCCGAGGACGAGCGCACGCAGCTCCGGCGCGATCGGCTCGCCCTTGAGGCGCGCCTACGCCGCATTCCCGAGGAGCGAGAACGCGAGCGCCTCGCCATCGAAGAGCGCCACACCGGGCTCGTCGACCACACGTTTCCCGTCTCGGTGATCCTCCTGGTGCCCGAGTCGCTGGCCATACGGAGGAAGTCGTGAGCGCCAAGCACGAGTGGCTGAACCTGCTTGAGGTCTCGGGCCCGTTTCTCGCGGTGCCAGTGCTCCGCGAGGTGTTCCCGCAGGGGCTCGAAGAGCTGGACACTTCGTGCGCCAAGCGGTTGCGCAGCGCCTACGAGGAGTGGCGCGATGCGGTGGACGTCGACGACGCCGATCTCGACAAACTGCACGCTGCCTGGATCGATGAGGTCCTGCGCACCGCGCTTGAGGCCGACGACCAGTTGCTCAAGGGCGGGAATGCCGTTCCCGTGTCTGCTGTCGTCGAGCTACCGGAACACGACACGACGATCGCGCCCGAGTTCGTCTTGGTCGACCCGACGCACGGCGACGCGCCCACCGCGCCCATCCACGTCTTCCCGCCCGACACCGACCTCTCGGCGTCGATGAAGTTCGGTGGTCTCTCGTGTTCGCCCGGCGACCGCATGGCGCTGCACCTGCGTGCGCTGAACAAACCCTTCGGGCTCGTGACCAACGGAGAGCGCTGGATGCTCGTCCACGCGCCCACCGGCCAGGTGGCGACCTTCGCGAGTTGGTACGCGCGCATCTGGGGGCAGGAGCCGGTGACGCTGCGCGCGTTCGCGTCGTTGCTCGGTGTGCGCCGCTTCTTCGCGCCCGAGCAGGACCGGCTCCCGGCGCTCTTCGAGCGCTCGCTGAAGCACCAGGACGAGGTCACCGACGCCCTTGGTGACCAGGTTCGCCGCGCCATTGAGGTGCTGGTGCAGGCGCTGGACCGCGCTGACCAAGATCGCAATCGCGAGCTGCTCCGCGACGTGAAGCCTCAGGAACTGTACGAAGCCGGGCTCACCGTGATGATGCGGCTCGTGTTCCTCCTCGCCGCCGAGGAGCGCGGGCTCCTGCTCTTGGGCGAGCCCCGCTACGACTCGTTCTACGCGGTCTCGACGCTACGCATGCAGCTCCGCGCCGAGAGCGACGAGATCCTTGAGCGGCGGCGCGCGGCTTGGTCGCGCCTCCTGGCCGTGTTCCGCGCCGTCTTCGGCGGCATCGACCACCCGACGCTGCGCCTGGCCGCGATGGGCGGCTCGCTCTTCGATCCCGATCGCTTCCCGTTCCTCGAAGGACGGCTGAAGGGAACGTCGTGGCGCCAGCATCGCGCCGAGCCGCTGCCCATCGACGACCGCACCGTGCTGCTCCTCCTCGAAGCCATCCAGACCTTTGAGGGGCGCACACTCTCGTACCGCGCGCTCGACGTCGAGCAGATCGGCCATGTCTACGAGGGCTTGCTCGAACGCACTGTCACGCGCGTCGAGGATGTGACCCTTGAGCTGGAAGCGGGCGCACAGGCCAAGGACGCGCGCGTCACGCTCGGCGAACTGGAATCGGCGCGCCTTGATGGTCAAGCCGCCGTCACGTGCCTGCTCGTCGAGCGCTCGAAGCGCTCGGAGTCGGCCATCGAGAACGCCCTGGCCGGCGAGGTTGAGGCCCAGCAGAACGCACGCCTGCTCTCCGTGTGTCGCGGCGACGTGAAGCTCCGCGACCGACTCAAGCCCTACGTGCGGCTGCTGCGCACCGATCCGTGGGGCTGCCCGCTGGTCCACCCGAAGGGTGCGTTCGTCGTCGTGCTCGGCACCGACCGGCGCGAGACCGGCACGCACTACACACCCAAGCGCCTCACGGAGCGTATTGTCGAGGAGACGCTCACGCCGCTCGTTTATGACGGCCCCTCGAAGGGCGACCCGCGCGCCGAGTGGAAGCTGAAGACGCCCGACCGGCTCCTCGACCTGAAGGTCTGCGATCCCGCGATGGGCTCCGGCGCGTTCCTCGTGCAGGCGTGTCGCTTCTTGAGCGCGCGCCTCGTCGAGGCGTGGGCCATTGAGGAGGCGGCGGGCCGCGTCGTCGATCTCACTGGCCAGGTCCACGAGCCGCGCACCAGCGTCGAGAGCATGCCGCCCGGCGCCGAGATCCGCGCGGAGAACGCGCGGCGCATCGTAGCCGAGCGCTGCCTCTACGGCGTCGACCTGAACCCGCTCGCCGTCGAGCTGGCGAAGCTCTCGCTCTGGCTCGTTACGCTCTCGAAGGGGCGCCCCTTCGGCTTCCTCGACCACAACCTCCGTTGCGGCGACAGCCTGCTCGGCATCAACAGCCTTGAGCAACTCACGGAGCTGACGCTCGACCCGTCGGCCACGCAGCAGGGCCGCCTCTTCGGCAGGGCCATTGAGCGCGCGGTCGCCGAAGCGGTCGAGCTACGGAGCAAACTCCACGAGATCCCCATCCGCGACATCCGCGACGTCGAGGCGATGGCGACGCTCGACGCCGACGCGCGGAAGAAGCTCGAAGCCGCCGAACTGCTGGCCGACGCGTTCATCGGCGTGGTGGTCGCCGCCGATGGAGCAGAGGTCGTCGAGACGCGCTTGGCAGCGCTCGCAGCAGAAGCCGAGCGCGTCGTTAAAGGCGAGGAGCGCGCCTCCGAGGCCCTGAGCGTGCGCGCCACGAAATACCTCGCCAAGGACGCGGTCGACGGGAAGTCTCGGCACCCGTTCCACTGGCCGGTGGAGTTCCCGGATGTCTTCCAAAGGGACACGCCAGGCTTCGATGCGATCGTCGGCAATCCTCCGTTCCTTGGAGGGAAGCGCATCACCGGAGTCACGGGAGACGCATACCGCAACTGGCTGGTGAGTCACATCGCAGAAGGTCGTCGAGGTTCCGCTGACCTCGTCGCCTATTTCTTCCTGCGCGCGTGGAGCCTCCTTCGGCATGGAGGTGGCTTTGGCCTCCTCGCCGTCAACACGATCGCCGAAGGCGACACGCGCCAAGTCGGACTCGAAGCGATGGTTGGCGTAGGCGCGACGATTCATGCGGCATATCCGAACGAACCTTGGCCGGGGAAGGCCAACGTCGTCACGAGTCGCGTTCACGTGCGAAAGGGCGAGTGGAATGGAGCGCGTTCGATCCTTGGTCGATCCGTCAAGTTCATCTCTGCTTATCTATCCGACCGCGAGGAATGGAGCCCCAAGCGCTTGAGGGCGAGCGAGGACCACTCCTTCATCGGCTCGATCGTGCTCGGCATGGGCTTCGTTCTAACTGACGAACAGGCAGAGCGCATGCTCAGCGACGACCCGAAGAACGCGGAAGTCGTTTTCCGCTACCTTGATGGGGACGACCTCAAATCCAGCCCGGAGCAGCGTCCGACTCGTTGGGTTATCAGCTTCTGGGATTGGCCCGAGGAAAAGGCCCAGAAGTATAACGCCCCGTGGCAGTGGATCGAGGAGCGGGTGAAGCCCGAGCGGCAGCGGCGCGGGGATGATGGTCAGTTCGTTCTGCGGAGACCGTTGCCGGAACGATGGTGGCAGTACGCAGACAAGCGTCCGGCGCTCTACCATGCGATTGGGCGCGGGCACCACTTCGTGCAGCACCCGGAAGGCTGGAACTCGGCGTCGCGTCCGCGCGAGCAAGTTCTTGTGGCGGGTCGCGTCGGAAAGTACTTCAACCCGTCGGTTGTTGCGAATGACGTCGTCTTCCACGAGAAGTGCGTCGTATTCGCTGTGGACGACGTCTACGTCTACGCCTACGCCGCTCTCTTCAACTCGTCGCCGGTCGACGCATGGGTCTGGAAGCAGTCCTCGCGGCTGAAGCTGGATCTCAACTTCTCGCCTTCGGACGCGGTCGAGACGTTCCCCTTCCTGTCGCCCGACGTGCTGCCCCAGCTCGACAAGCTCGGGCGCGAGTACTTGCAGGCGCGACGCGAGGTGATGACCGATCCGGCTCGTCTGATCGGGCTCACAAAGCTGTACAACCGCTTCCACGACTTGGGCGACGTCAACTCTCGCATTGAGCGGCTGCGCGAGATGCATCGCGAGATCGATGCGGCCGTCGCGCGTGCCTACGGCTGGGACGACCTGGACCTTGGGCACGGCTACTACGAGCAGCTGAACCTCGCGGAGAACGACCGCATACGGTTCACGATCTCCGACGCCGCGCGTACCGAGGTACTTCGCCGCTTCGCGGAGTTGAATCGTCAGCGCTACGAGGAGGAACAAGCGTCGGCGCCTGCCAGAAAGCCGCGCGCGACGAAGGGCCGCGCCAAGGCTGCGCCCGCAGAACAAGGTGCGCTCGCGCTTGCAGCGGCACCTGCATCCAACGCCACGACTTCGAAGACGAAAGCAGCCTCCTCGGCGAAGAAGGCCAGCACACGGAAGACCAGCCGATGAAACAAAGCAAAGACAAAGCCCAGGCGAGTCCGACCAAGCAGTTCTTCGTGTCGATGCTGACGCGCGACATCAGCCTGGACGACGCCATTCTCGACCTCGTCGACAACTGCCTCGACGGCGCCCTTCGGCTCGCCAATGGCAACGAAGTCGACTACGCAAAGCACTTCGTCAAGATTAAGCTGGCGAAGGACCAGTTCTCCATTGAGGACAACTGTGGCGGCATCCCCCGCGACGTAGCCATCAACTACGCGTTTAAGATGGGCCGCGAGCCCGACGATGACCGCGACTCCGACACCGAGACCATCGGCATGTACGGCGTCGGCATGAAGCGCGCAATCTTCAAGATGGGTAAGGACGCGCTGGTGCGGACCCGGCACGGTGACGACACGTTCGAGGTGCCCATCACCTCCGAGTGGCTCGAGGCGAAAAACTGGGACCCGCTGCCGATCAATGAGCCCACGAAGGCGAGCGAGAAGCTCTCGCAGCTCGGCACGAGAATCGTGGTCAAGGAACTCTACGAAGGCGTCGCGCGCCACTTCGAGAACGAGGCGTTCGAGAACAAGGTCCGCACCGCCATCTCCGAGCACTTCACGATGTTCCTCCAGTGGGGCTTGAGGGTGGAACTCAACGACAAGCCCGTGGAACCCGTGCGTGTCGAGGTGCTCGTGTCGAAGCGTGAGGACGGACCCGCGCCGTTCGTCTTCCGCAAGACGATCGATGGCGTCGTCGTCTCGATCACGGTCGGTCGCAACACCAGCCGTGCCCTCGGCAATGAGGACGACGACGACGCGGGCTTTGAGCGGGATCGCTCGTCGGCAACTGCTGGCTGGACGGTGCTCTGCAACGACCGCGCAGTCATCGTCGGCGACAAGAGTCGCCTGACGGGATGGGGCGATGGCATCCCGCTCTATCACCCGCAGTTCGCCATCATCACCGGCATCATCGAATTCCGCTCGAAGCACGCTGACAAGCTCCCGGTGACGACGACGAAGCGTGCGCTCGACACGTCGTCGAACGTCTGGCTCGAATCCCTCGTGAAGATGAAAGAGGGCATGCGGGTCTGGATCGACTACACGAACCAGTGGAAGAACCAGGCCAGCTCGGAGCAACAGCAGGCGCGCCACTGGGAGGACGCGCGACCGATGCCCCTCCGCAAGGCGATCGAGGCCGTCGCGCAGCGCAAGACCGCGAAGAAGTCGGACGACGAGGGTGTTGAGTTCAACCCCAAGAAGAACAAGGTTCTCCCCGAGCCCTCGAACAAGATGCCTTCGTCGCGAAGGGTCACGTTCTCGAAGCCCGCCGAAGAAATCCGCATCGTCGGCAAGGCGCTGCTTGACGACGAGAATGCGAGGCCCGGCGACGTCGGTGAGAAGTGCTTCGATCTGGCGCTCGCCAAGGCCAAGAAGCGGGGTGCCTGACCGATGAGCGCCGGTTCTTCACTGCCGTACAGGTTGCGGCCGAACAAGGCTGTGGATCGAGAGCTGTTCCTCTCGCTCCTGACGCGTCTCGCGCCGAAGCTCGGCCTTGAGACGTACCACTACGTAGGTCTCGGCGGACCGTTCCTTGAGGACTTCCGGCTGGTCCACGCTCGGCTCGGCATCGCCAAGATGACGTGCATCGAGACCGAGGAGCAGGTCCACAAGCGCCAAGTCTTCAACCGACCGATCGTGTCCATCGAGTGCATTCACAAGACGCTTGAGGACTACCTCGACGAGACCGACTTTAAGACGCCCGCGATCATCTGGTTCGACTACACCGAGCCCAAGGGAATCACGACGCAGATCGAGCGCTTTGCGCGGACCATCGGCACCGTCCCGATCGGCAGCGTACTCCGCGTGACGCTCAACGCGAACCCCATGTCTCTCGGGAAGCCCGACCCCAAGGACCTCTCCGTCGAGGTCGAAGGCGAAGCGTCGGAGGACCGGGCCGTGAAGCCGACGATCCAGGAATGGCGCCTCTCGCGCTTCAAGGAGCGCCTGGGTGCGCTGTTCCCGAGCGGCCTCACTGCCGACGGCATGAGCTTCAAGAAGTACGGCCCGAGCCTGCTCCGCGCCCTGAAGTTGGCGGTCGACAATGAGGCGCTGAGCTTCCGCGATCGCCGCATCGTCTGGGCGCTCGCGACGCACTATGCCGACGGTCAGGCGATGGTCACCGCCGCGTTGGTGGTCGCTCCGAAGGACGACACGGGCATAGAGGAGTTGGTGAAGAGCTGGGAGTTCTACACGACGACCGATGCTCCGCATCGTCTAGACCTCCCTGCGCTCTCGACGCTGGAACGACTCACGATGGAGTCGAACGGAAACGCCGAAGCCGTGATGGGCTTCGAGTTGCCGAAGTCCGACATGGGCGAGAACCCCTTCGAGGTGTTCAAGAAGTTCTACCGGATCTACCCGCACTTCTCGCGTGTGGAGCTGTAGCGAAATGAGGGGCAACGCATGACGACGACCACTGCACCGAACGCACAGGCATGGCTCGCCAAGGAGGCGACGCCGCTCGGCCCGTTCGTCGTTCGGCTCGGCGGTGAGCGGGGCGGCTTAGGAGCGCTCGCCCCAGGCCACTGGGTTGTCGTCGTCGATGCGGCCGGAACCCTGAAACGCGTGGGGCGCATCCTGCGCATCCGCGACGACCTCGAATCGACCACGCTCTACTTCGACAAGCTGCACACGGTGCAGAAGGAGGGCTCGCTCGCCGACGTCGGGCTCACGCTGCCGATGGGCTTGATCTCGCGCCTGCGGCCCGAGGACCTCGCGAACGTCCTCGCGCGCGACGGCGTCTCGTCGTCGGCCGATGTTCCGCTCATCCAAGGCGCCGCCTACGTGCGCGAGCTACTCGAGCTGGCGACGCGCGACGACCTGCTCGGCCCGGCCAACGGCCCCGAGGAGCTCATCATCGACATGAGCGTCCGCGACCGCTATCTCGTCGGCAAGCTCGCTCCGCGCATGCCGGGCGACGCGACGACGGGTACCAAGGTCGAGCCTGCGGTCGCCGCCGACGAAGAGGACGATGCGGCGCAGGAGAACGACGCCCCACTCCACGAACCCGGAGCGGAGTTCAACCGCGCGAGCGGGCGTGTCGAGCCCGAGGACGACACGCTCGACGAGATCGACACGACCAACAATCAGTCGCTCGTGCCTTCGAGCATGGGGCTCACGTTCTGCGTCGGTCCTGGCGTGAAGACGCTCGACATCACCGCGCGCTGGGGCAGCTACACCCGTGTTCCAAAGGAGGATCACGAGTACACGCGACCGCGAAAGAACCGTGAGACCGGTGAGGTCGAAGCGACCAAGGTGAAGGTGTGGCGCCGCACGCCGCGCGGCGGTCGCGTGACCCTTACGCTGAAGGACGGCCCCATCCAGCCGCTCGTGCCCGACATCAAGCAGGATGAGGTTCGCATCCAGGGCGCCGTGCGCACGAACGCCAAGGGCGAGCGCCTCGTCACGCTGTTCCTCGTCAACGGCCAGCTTGAGCCCGAGACCAACCGAGACAGCGCATGGCTCTTCCAACCCGAGCTGAGCGTGAGAGGCTCGGGCGATGCCGCTGGGACGCCGGTGTTCCTGCGCCGCCCGAGTAACGATGTCGTCGTGGACGACGCCGAGCGCTACCACCTTGGGCTCATCTACCGGCGCCGCGTGGAGTTCGCCGTGGGCCACGGCGTGGCCGTCCACGCCGAGACGCCGAACGACGATCCGATGCGCGCCCTCAAGGTCCGCACGGAGGTCATCCCGAGCTACGAAGTGCCCGTTACCGAGACGCCGGGTCTCGATCCCGACGACCGCCCCGCGATGAAGAAGATGGTCCAGCGGGGCTGGCTCGACATGCTTTCGCTCGCCGACCTCGACAAGGCCGAGCTTGAAGAGGCGCTGAAGACGCTCGTCGACGACTACGCTGTGTGGATCGACGACCAGCGCGCGCGTGTCGGCAAGGAGATCTCCGGCTACGACGCCCCGGCCAACGAAGCACTCGACCGCTGCAAGACGACGCTCGAACGTCTGCGCGCGGGGCTGAAGGTGCTCCTCGCAGACCCGAAGGCGCTGGATGCGTTCCGCTTCGCCAACCGCGCGATGGCCCGCCAGCGCGTCCGAGGCATCTACGCGCTCAGGCAACGTCGCGGCGAGGAGCTGACGTTCGAGTCCGTCGACGTGCGGAAGAACCGCTCGTGGCGCCCGTTCCAGCTCGCATTCCTGCTGCTGTCGATTCCGTCGCTCGCCGATCCGAAGCACCCCGACCGCACGAGCCCCGCCGAGGCTTTCGCCGACCTCCTCTGGTTCCCGACGGGCGGTGGTAAGACCGAGGCGTATCTCGGTGTTGCCGCCTTCGCGATGGGCATCCGCCGCCTGCAAGGCGTCGTCGAGAACCTCGATGGCAGCCGCGGGCTCACCGTCATCATGCGGTACACGCTGCGCTTGCTCACGCTGCAGCAGTTCCAGCGCGCCGCGACGCTGCTCTGCGCGATGGAGGTCATCCGCACGGGCGACGTCGCGAAGTGGGGCGCGGAGCCGTTCACGCTCGGCCTGTGGGTCGGCAACAAGGTGACGCCAGGGACCACCGAGGCGTCGCACCAAGCCATCGAAGCCATCCGCGACAAGGACCGGAACCGCGCAGGCGTCGCGTCGCCCGCGCAGCTCACGAGCTGCCCGTGGTGTGGCTCGGAGATCCAACCCGGACGCGACATCGAGGTCGACAAGACCGCCGGGCGCACGGCCATCTACTGCGGCGACAAGCTCTCGCGTTGCGATTTCAGCAAGGCGAAGTCGAGTACCAACGCGCATCCTGGTCTACCGGTGAAGCTCGTCGACGAGGAGATCTACCACCGGCCTCCGACGATGATGATCGCCACCGTCGACAAGTTCGCGATGATGGCGTGGCGCGCGGAGGTGCGAACGCTCTTCGGCAACGTGCGTGAGGAGTGCGAGCGTCACGGTCTGCTCTGGCCGGGCCACGACTGCGGCGGCGGGCACAAGGCGAAGAAGCCTCACGCTGCCGCGAAGGTGAAGCCGGTGCGCGCGGTGCGCCCGCCGGACCTCATCATCCAAGACGAGTTCCACCTCATCAGCGGTCCGCTCGGTACGATGGTCGGGCTCTACGAAACCGCCGTCGACGACCTCTGCTCGTGGAAGATTGGCAAGACGAAGGTGCGCCCGAAGGTCGTCGCATCGACGGCGACGGTCCGGCGCGCGGGCGAGCAGGTGCGCAACGTCTTCATGCGGCGCCTCGCGATCTTCCCGCCGAAGGCGCTCGACGTCGAAGACGACTTCTTCTCGGTGCAGCGCTCGGTCGCGAGCAAGCCGGGGCGGCGGTACATGGGCATCTGCTCGCCCGGCAGCTCAAGGCCGGCGGTGCTCATCCGCACGTACACTGCGTTCCTCACGGCCGCGCAGGGGCTCTTCGACGCCTTCGGCCCCATCGCCGACCCATACATGACGCTCGTCGGCTACTTCAACTCGTTGCGCGAGCTCGGCGGCATGAAGCGCCTCGCCGAAGATGACGTCCAGACCCGTTCGTACCGCGTGAAGATGAGCCTGGTACAGCGCCCCGGCCTTGAGCAGCGGAGCGTCACCACCATCGCCGAGCTGACGTCGCGCGTGAGCAACGCCGACATCCCGAAGTACCTCGACCAGCTCGAGATCCCATTCGACGGCGCGTTCGACCCGACCAAGGGCAAGTTCGTCAACCAGCGCGCGTCCGATGCGCCCCGGCCGATCGACGTCGTCCTCGCGACGAACATGCTCTCCGTGGGCGTCGACGTGAACCGCCTCGGCGTCATGGTCGTGAACGGCCAGCCGAAGGGCACGGCCGAGTACATCCAGGCGACGAGCCGCGTCGGTCGTGCGTTCCCCGGTCTCGTCGCAGCGGTGCTCACGTGGGCGCGGCCTCGCGACCTCTCGCACTACGAGACCTTTGAGCACTACCACGCGACGTTCTACCAACACGTCGAGGCGCAGTCGGTCACGCCGTTCTCGCCGCGCGCGATGGACCGTGGGCTCACCGGCGCGATGCTCGCGGTGATGCGGAACCGCTTCGAGCCGTTCGCTCCGAACCCGGGCGCGGGTGCGCTCAACAGCCCAAGTCGCCCGGAGATGGTCTCCACCATCGATTCGGTCACCGAGCGCACGTGGGAGGTCACCAAGGACTCGGCGAAGAAGGGCCTCGCCACTGCCGAGATGAAGAGTCGCGCCGACGAGTGGGCGAAGGAGGCGGCGGTGCCCGGGCGTGTACTCGTGTACCAGAAGTACGGCGCTGGCCCGACCGCGTACGCGCTGCTCGAAGCGCCCGGCATTCGTCCGTGGTCGACGTGGACCGTCCCCATGTCGATGCGAGAGGTCGAGCCCGGCGTGAACCTCGTGATGGAGGACGATCGCTCGAACCAAGATCCGGTCTGGTGTCCGCGCCCCATTGACGATGATGCGACGGACGTGGAGGAGTCGCCATGAGTAAGACCCCGGTGGGCGAAGTTCGCCCAAGCCAGCTCCTGTGGACCTACGGGCCCGGCGCGCTGATCGATCTGCCAAACCTCTCCGTCGTCACGATGGGCATCGACCGCTGGGAGCTGGGGCGCTGCCAGCCGATCCAGGAGGCCCGGCTGCTGACCAATGTGCGCCGCGTGCTCGGTGACCAGGTCGAGTCGCTGCGCATGCCGCCGCTGACCGACAGTGACGTCGTCGAGCCGTTCTCGGCCGAGGCGCTCGTCGGGGTACCGGTGAAGCCGTTCCCGCGCTGGATGCGCTGCGTGAAGTGCGGGCTGCTCTCGCCGTTCGACGCGGGCCTCTTCGATCTGAAGGCGAACCGCTACCGCCCGGAGAGGACGCGCTTCGTCCACAAGGGCTGCACCGGCTCACGCGGTGACCAGAAGCCTCGCGACGCCGACGCGGTGCCCGCGCGCTTCCTCCTCGCGTGCCGCGAGGGCCATCTCGACGACTTCCCGTGGCACTGGTTCGTTCACGGAGGGCCGAGCGGCTGCAAGGGCACGCTGCGCTTCTTCGAGAGCGGCGCCTCGCTCCAGACCGAGAACCTGTGGGTGCGCTGCGACTCATGCAGCGCCGCCAAGAGCATGGCGCAAGCCTTCGGGCAGGTCGGCAAGGATAACCTGCCGGGCTGTCGCGGGCGTCACCCGCATCTCAACCGCTTCGAGGACGGCTGCGCCGAAGTCCCGCGCGCCATCCTGCTCGGGGCAACGAATGGCTGGTTCCCGGTGACGCTCTCGGTGCTCGCGATCCCGCAGACGGGGAGCCCGCTCGCGCAGCTCGTCGCCGACGGCTGGACGTTCTTCGAGGACGTCGAGAACGCTGTCGAGGCGGCGGCCGTCGTAAAGACCCTGAAGAAGTCGGCGCAGCTTCCCGGCATCGATGCCTTCACGGGCGACCAAGTCTGGGAGGCCATCAAGGCCCATCGCGGCGGCACGGTGGGCGACGAGGAACTCGACCTGAAGGGCCCCGAGTGGGACGTGCTCACGTCGCCGAAGCCGCCGACCGACTACCCGCACTTCATGAGCAAGAAGACCGACGTGCCCGCGGGCTTCGAGCCGTACCTCTCGCGCGTGCTGCTCCTAGAGCGGCTGCGCGAGGTGAACGCGCTGCTCGGCTTCACGCGCGTCGAGTCGCCCAACGAGGGCGGTGGAGCGGAGCGTGCGCCACGCGCTCCGATCGGGCGCACCGCGCCCAACTGGGTGCCCGCCACGCAGGTCCACGGCGAGGGCATCTTCCTGCAGTTCTCAGAGGAGGCGCTCGTGAACTGGGCTGCGGGGTCCGGTCCTCGAGCGCAGGAAGCCGAGCTGCGCCGAGGGCACCGTGGCTGGCGTGCGCGACGCGGGCTCGATCCTGATCCTGGCTTCCCCGGCTTGCGCTTCGCGCTGCTTCACACGATCGCCCATCTGCTCATCCGCGAGCTCGCGCTCGACTGCGGCTACAACGCGGCGAGCATTCGCGAGCGTGTCTACGCCGACACCGAAGGCGGCAAGTCGCAGGCTGGCATCTTGATCTACACGGCAGCGGCCGACTCCGATGGTACGCTCGGCGGGCTCGTCGACCTCGGCAAGCCCGAGAATCTCGGGCGCTTGCTGCGGCAGGCCCTTGACCGCGCGAAGGTCTGCGCGTCCGACCCGCTGTGCGCCGAGCACAACCCGAGGACGGACGCGTCGCTCCACGCAGCCTCGTGCCACGCGTGCTCGTTCGTCTCCGAGACGTCGTGCGAGTGCGGCAACCGCTATCTCGATCGCACGCTCGTCATCCCGACGCTCCAAGTGACCGACGCGGCCTTCTTCGCGGGGATCTGATGCAGGCGCTCCTTGATGCGGTCGTAGACCTCGTAGCTCTCGTCTCTCCTGCGAAGGTACGCACCGTCGCTTCTGCGCTTCGCGGGATTACGAAGCCCGATGCGGCTCCGGCCGCCAACACGCTCGCGGACACGCCGGCAGCACGCGCTGCCGTTGCGCGCGTGGTGGCCGCGTGGGCGCAGGTGCAGGCGAGGGGCGACGAGGTCGCGGGCATGCTGCTGGGGGCGTCCGAGGCGCGCCTGCGCGTCGAGCTGGTTTGGACGGGCCTGACGACGCGCTTCGTGCCGACGCGCCGAACGGAGCAGGTGCTGCTCGACCTGGCGGGCGCCAGTGTCTTCCTGACCAGCGGCGAGGTGGAGTTCGCCAGGCGCCACAAGAGCCAGATGGTTTTGTATGTGCTTCACTCCATCCAACTGAGTGAAGGGGACGGCGCTCCCCAGGGCGGAGTGCACACGGTGTTCTGGCCGTGGGACGTGGAGGGAAGAGCCCTGGCTCCCATCAAGTACGTCTACGGGCTTCCGTAGTGACGGAGGGTCAGAGACAAGCCGCGAATGCACCGGCATGGCTGGCGAGATGGGCGAGGAACCGCATGCCGCCGAGGTCGCGCGTGGGCTCGCGGTAGGTGCCTGACTGTTGCCGATCCTCGGGGCACAGGAGGAGCGCGCAGGCATCGAAGAGCCTCTCGCGTTCGAGCTTGCGCAGGAGCAGTCCGTACCACTCGGCATGGGTGCTGTGGCGATACTCGGGGACGACCTGGAGGAGGGTGGGGGCCACGGCCGCTGGCCGCGTGAGGGCTGAGCCTTCCTCCAGGAGGACGAGCCAGCCGAACCACGGCCGGAGACCGGGCCCGAATGCCTGTCTCCGGCACAAGGCATCCATCTCCTTGCCCGTGCAGAGGGCCTCTTCGCCCAGGGCGACGAAGCCGTTCTCCAGCGATTGCGCTGTCCGTGCCCGGATGGCGAGTGCGGCGACGAGCCTTCCGTCATGCATCACGACGATGTCCCATGGCCGCGAGGGCAGGAAGAAGCCGGGGAGCGCCAGTCCCTGGCCCGCGTGGACACGGGCGTCTGGCAGACCGTTGTCCGCCAGAATCCGGCTCACGAGCGCATGGAATCCCTCCAACCGGCTGGTGGGCTGGTCCAGGGCCCGCCAGTACCAGGCGACGGCCTGGCTCAGGCGGGCCTCGTCATCCGTCAGAACAATTCCCATGGAAGATGGGCTCCGGGTGATGTGTCAGGTCACGTCGTTCCAAGTGACTTGAGGAATCATCACCACGGACTCCCTTCTTGGCAAGAGGTGCCCGGATTCCCCTCCTCCCTTCCGGAGCCATTGCGGCGTGTCCCCCACTGGGGGTGTGGCCTTCTGTGTCCACGGATATGTCCGCGGTGAGCACTCCGGCCAGAAACTACCGGTGTCAGGGAGCGCCGCTACAGTGGTTCACAGGTCGCCGTGAGCCCCTCGAACCTCGCCTCCGTCGCAGTCGGCCGTCCCGTGCGGGGCGAGTTCACCTATGTCGTCCCCGAGGGCCTCTCCGGACGGCTCTCCCCGGGCCAGCGCATCCTCGTGCCTTTCGGCCGGAGCATGTCGCTCGGTTTCTTCCTCGGGCCCGCCACGCCTCCTGCCGAGGCCGAGAGCGTCAAGCTCAAGCCCATCATGAAGGTGCTGGAGGACTCGCCCGCCCTCCCGCCGGACCTCATCGCGCTCCTGCGCTTCGCCGCCGAGCACTACCGCTACCCGCTCGGCGAGGTCATCAAGAGCGCGCTTCCCCCCGGGCTCACCAAGGCCGAGATGGAGAAGGAGGCCAAGCCCGACGTGCAGCAGTTCGCCGTGGCGCTCGTCACCGAGGTGTACCTGCGCGCCGTGGAGCGGGCGCTCGCGCATGGCAAGGGCAGCCTGGTGCTGGTGCCGGAGATCGCCCTCACGCCGCAGCTCGTGGGCCGCTTCCGCAGCCGCTTCGGCGCGGACGTGGCCGTGCTGCACTCGGGCCTCAAGGACCGCGAGCGCCTCTTCCACTGGCAGGCCCTGCGCAAGGGCACGGTGCGCATCGCCGTCGGGGTGCGCTCGGCGGTGTTCGCTCCCGTG
>NZ_DASUNC010000136.1:0-45154 GCF_036277355.1 Archangium sp. | reverse complement strand
GAGTCCATCCGCAAGCGGGATGGAAAGTTGACGACCGAGCCGAAGCCGGAGAAGTGAGAGGCACCAGCGTCGCTCCGCTCCGATGATCGGCTTCGCCCGGAACTGGTGATCGGCTTGAGCCGGAATCGGTGATCGGCTTCGTCCGGAACAAGTGATCGCAATGGCCGGAATACGCAGTATGCGTCACGCCGCGTCATCCACGGTGAGCAGTGGGATGCCGCGCTTCTTCAGTTCGGGAGCGCGGCGCCCCCTGCGAGTAAAGGCCCCCTACTGACTCAACTCCCTCTTGATGCGCTCTAGTACTGCGTTGGGACGCCCCATGAAGGCATCAAGCAGACGTCTTTCGACACCGTGCGGTTCCCAAACAGTCGCTGGCTCGAGCCCGATACATTCTTCGGGGGTCGCCTCTCTCGAATTGCCGAGGGTGTCGAAAATCCAACAACGCCGGAGTGGGCCCACTTCCATTCTGAATTGGACAATGGGTTGCGTCAGGCGCTCCTCAATCTCTCTCCACCCAATGAGCTCCCATGACTTCGGGTAGGGATGCTTGACCATGATCCTGAAGAGAACGGGCTCGGATGCGATCCTGTCCAGGTCCGAGTCTGGACTGGTGGTCCTGTGATTGTAGAAGGCATCAAAATGCAATTCGAGAACCCTTCCATAGCCGAAGGAGCCGTCTGGGAGGGGAATTCTCCAAAATGAACCTGGCTTATGCGTTGGCTGCATGCCCTAGTACCCTGTGTAACGGTGAAGTTCGCCCCAGCGAATCGTGGCAGCATCATGAAGCCGTCTGCCCCGAGGGTTGTCTTTTGACACTGCGCGCACGATGTTCTCGGTTCGATGGGGCTTGCCAGTGTCGGACTGGGCGCCTCCACTGAAGTCTATCAGTTGCTGCTCTCTTCCGCGAATCCGCCAATACGCAGGGTCATCATACCTCTGAGCGTAGTCGATGGCGGCTCCAACGTCGAACACATCAAGTTGTGCATCATCGAATGAAACACCCCTCGGCTCTTGGTTCTCGTCAATGTGATGATTCCTGTCTCGGAGCCTGATGGCCAACTGTGCCTGGAGGTCAAGGGGCAGGCTGAGGTCAACGACCATGCTGGTCCGGCCAGAGTAGTAGAGGTTGGTTGCCTCATTGAACTTTCTGTAGGCCGCATAGAGACGGCCGCGTTTCTTTTTGCTTTCTCTGGCGGATTCCGTATCTGGCCACTCACTGGGCGGAGCGCGGGGAGAAGACACCGACTCAGGTTGGGGCGTGGGCGCGCTTGTCTCTACTGACACCGTGCCATCAGGCGCATGGTGAATGAGGATCTCCATCTCGATGGTGCTCGGAGTCGCAGAGTCCTTTGGGGAATACCGGCCTTGAACCCATCCAGAAACATCTCCGAAGTGCGTGCCGTAGAACTTGTCCGCGACGTCGATAGGGGTCTGCTCACCGTCCACAACCGCTTTGATGGTGAAGCAAAGCAGCAGAACACTGCCTGCGGCCGCGGCGACCGCGCCACTCGTCACCAGGGATTCTCCTACCGCAGCGCCAGTGCCTGCTCCTGCCGCGGTCGTGCCGCCTTGCGGCACCGGGCGAAGCATGCCGCGGGGGACCCCATCTCCTGTGCCTCCGCCCGGAATCCCTCGCAGCGGTGGCCGGGAAGGGAGAAGTGGAGCCGTCGGCTGCCTCGCTCCCGGCGCAGGCACGGCGGCAGATGCTCCACCTTGTTCTGCCTTCTCGAAGCCGCTGCTCGGGACGTAGACGCAGTACCTTGTCTGTGCAGTGGCAGGGAGAGCGCTCCGGGGTGCGCTACTGCACCCCACGAGCAACATGCATGTCAGCAAAGCCACCCCTCTGGGCACTCGGCGCCTCCTGGCATGGGCTCAGCTCGCGAAGAGCCCCTCGCGGTATTACAGGGAGGCGGAGCGTGCCGTTCAAGACTCCGTAGCACGGCATGAGGGAAGGGCGGCCTGTGCAGCCGGGGGCGGTGCCTTCTTTCACTCCCCACTCACTCCGAGCACCGCGCGCAGCCGTGCCGCCATGGCGTCCACCTGCGGCGGGTGGATGCTCCCGACGTGGCTTCCCGGCAGGGGCACCAGGTCCAGTTGCTCCCGCTTCACGTACTGGTCCCAGCCGAGCGTCTCGTCGCGGATGGAGCGGGACTCCTCGCTGGTGAAGAGCATCACCCGGCCGTGGAGCGCCGGCACCGTCCAGCGCTGCACCTGGGGCACCAGCACCTCGCCGAGCACGTGCCACACGCGCGCCAGGTGCTTGCCGTCGAAGTGCGGCGCCACGACTCCGGCGTCACGGGCCCGCTCGGCCACCCGCTCCCATTGGGCGGCGAGGCTCATCCCGGCCAGCTCGCCCTCCAGCGTCTCGTCCAGCACGCCGAACTCCTGCGCCATCAGCCGCACGCCCTCCATCTGCTGGGGCGCGTGCGTGGCGAGCGCCGTGAAGGTGTCCAGCAGCGCCAGCAACTCCACCTTCTCCCCCGCCGCCTCGAGTGCCGCCGCCACGCCGAACGCCGCGCAGCCTCCGTATGAATAGCCGAGCAACCGGTACGGCCCGTGCGGCTGCACCGCGCGGATGTCCTTCACGTACGAGGCGATGCGCTCGTCGAAGGTGGCGAAGGGACGCGCCGCCAGCGTCTCCGGTGCCTGGATGCCGAAGTGGCGGAACTTCCGGCCCAGCCGCTTGATGAGCGGGTAGTAGTGGTGCAGCTCTCCGTCTCCCGCGTGCAGGAAGAAGAGCGCCGGGGCGTCCTCCGGCGTCTCCGCTCCCGACAGGTGCACGATGCTCGTGGGCGGCGGTCCGGCTTCCAGTTGCTCGCGCAGGGCCTCCGCCGTCTCACGCAGCACCGGGTACTGGAACAGCGTGGCCAGCGGCACCGGGATGCCGAACTCCTCTTCCAACCGTCCCAGCAGGCGCATCGCCAGCAGCGAGTCGCCGCCGAGCTCGAAGAAGTTGTCTCCGGCGTTGACCTCGGGCCGCTGCAGCACTTCCTTCCACAAACGCTGGAGCGCCATCTCCAGCGTGGAGCGGATGGGCATCTCCAGGGTTCCCATCGCCGGGGTCTCGGCGGGGGCCGGGGCCGTGGGGGCCGCTGCCTCCGGAGCCGGCAGCGCCTTGCGGTCCACCTTGCCGTTGTTGTTGACCGGCAGCCGCTCCATCACGACGAAGGACGCGGGCACCATGTACGTGGGCAGTAGCGCCGCCACGTGCGCGCGCAGTGCCTCCGCCCGCACCGCCGATGGGGCCTGCACCCAGGCGCACAGCTGCTGCATCCCCGTGGCTCCCGTGCGCGCCATCACCACCGCCTCCTCCACCTTGGGGAAACGCCGCAGGCACGTCTCGATCTCCGACAGCTCGATGCGGAAGCCGCGGATCTTCACCTGGTGGTCCGCCCGCCCCAGGAAGCGCAGGCGTCCATCCGGCTGCAGCCGCGCCAGGTCCCCCGTGCTGTACATGCGCGCACCGGGCTCGTGGGAGAACGGATCCGGCATGAAGCGCTCGGCCGTCATGTCCGGCGCGCTCAGGTAGCCGCGCGAGAGCGCCGCCCCGCCGATGTACACCTTGCCCGGCAGGCCCGGCAGCACCGGCTCCAGGTGCTCGTCGAGCAGGTAGACGCGCACGCGCGGAATGGGCCGGCCAATCGGGAACGTCGGCGCCGTGCCCACGCCCTCGGCACCCGGGATGTCACACGTGGCCGAGGTGATGGTGCACTCGGTGGGCCCGTACACGTTGACCCACGGGGCATGCGCGCCTCCCACGCGCACCCAGGACTCGAACGTCTCGCGCTTGAGCACGTCTCCGCCCGGCGCCAGCAGGTGCAGCTTCGCCGGCACGCGCTGGCCCTGCGCCTCCATCTCGCGCACCCACTCCTCGATGTACGTGGGCGGCAGGCTGATGACCGTGATGCCTTCCTGCTCCAGGTAGGGCGTCATCGCGTGCGCCGGCACGAGCCCGCTGCGCATCACCACCGTGGCTCCCACCACCAGCGGCGGGTACAGGTCCTCGGCGGCCGCGTCGAAGCTCAGCGGGGCGAACTGCAGCATCCGGTCTCCCGGCCGCAGCCCGAAGCGCTTCGCGATGGCCACGTTGTGGTTCACCACCGAGCGGTGCTCCACCATCACGCCCTTGGGCTCACCCGTCGAGCCCGAGGTGAAGATCATGTACGCCAGCTGCGCGTCGGATACCTCGCGAGGCCCGGGGACGAGCTCGCCCGGGACGTGCCCGGGCTGCTCGGGGACTTCCACCACGGGGGCGTAGTCGTCGTGCGTCTCCATCGCCTCCGCGTCCACCCAGAGGCGGCGCACGCCGGCCCGCTCCAGCACCGCGCGCTTGCGAGGCTCCGGCCAGCCCGGATCCAACGGGACATAGGTGCCGCCCGCCTTGAGGATGCCCAGCAGCACGGCCATGGCCTGCGCGGTGGGCTCCATCATCACGCCCACCCGGTCCTCGGGCCGCAGCCCCTGCGCGACGAGCCGGGCCGCCAGCAGGTTGGCGCGGGCGTTGAGCTCGGCGTAGCTCCAGGTGGTGGTGTGGTGGGCCACCGCGGGCGCGTCCGGCGAGCGGCGCACCTGGGCCTCGAAGAGCGTGTGGATGCACGCCCCGGCCGGGATGTCCTGAGGCCCGCCGTCGAGCGCCGCCAGCACCCGCGCCCGCTGCGCGGAGGACAGGAGCGACAGCCGGGACAGCGCCACGTCCGGGGCTCGCACCGCCTCGGAGAAGAGCTGCTCGAAGGCGCGGGCCATGCGCTCGGCCGTCTCCGGCGTGAAGAGCGCGCTGTCGGTGGCGATGACGCCGGAGGTGGGGCCCTCGGGCTTCTCCACCAGATGCAGCACCACGTCGTACGCCGGGATGATGCTCTCTCCCTCCAGCGTGGACACGCCGAGCCCCTCGAAGGCCGGAGCCCCGAGCGTGTCCAGCAGCAGCAGTGCCTGGGCCAGCGGCGGCGCCGAGCGGTCCGCGTCCGGGTGGACGGCGTCCGCGATGCGCTTGAAGGGCACCTCCTGGTGGGCGGTGGCGTGGACCACGGTGCCGTGCGCCCGCTTCAGGAGCGCGCGGAAGGAGGGCTCGCCCGAGACATCGGTGCACAGCGGCACCACGTTGGCGAAGTAGCCCACCAGCCGCTCCGTGCCCGGCAGCAGGCGGCCCGAGAAGGGCGAGGCCACCACCACGCTCGACTGGGCGCTCAGCCGGTGCAGCCACGCCTGCATGAGCGCGAGCATCGCGGTGAAGGTGGACACGCCCTCCTGCCGGGCCAGGGCCTTGAGTGCGGCCACGTCTCCAGTGCGCAGGGACAGCCGCACCGGCCGCATGTTGGCGTTGAGCGCGGGCGCCCGGCGCGGGAAGTCGAGCGGCAGATCCAACACCGGCGGCGCGTCCGCCAGCGCCCGCTTCCAGGACTCGAGGCCCTCGTCGAGCCGGCGGAGCTGCTCGGGCCGGCGCTGCCAGAGCGCGAAGTCCGCGTACTGCACGGCCGCGGGAGGCAGCAGCGAGGGCTGTCCGGCGATCGCCGCGCGGTACGCCTCCGCCCACTCACCCAGCAGGGCCTGCAGGCCCATGCCGTCCAGCACGAGGTGGCTCACCGCCGTGACGAGCACATGCCGCGTGCCCGCCTCGTCCAGCCGCACCAGCTCGAAGCGGTACAGCGGTCCCCGGAGTGCGTCGAAGGGCTGGTGGTCGTGCCGCGTCGCGATGGCGCTCGCCGCCTTGCGCGCCTCCTCGGGCGGCAGGTGCGAGAGGTCCGTCCGCGTGAGCACCGGAGCGCTCCTCGGGTTCACCTGGGCGAAGACGGTCCCCGCCTCCTGGGTGAAGGTGGTCCGCAGCGTGTCGTCTCGGTCCACCACGGCCTCGAGCGCCGCTTCCAGCTTCGCGACGTCGAGCGGGCCCTCGAGCACGAGCGCGGACACCACCACGAAGGGCGGGGCCTCGGGCAGTTGCAGCGCGTACCAGAGCCGCTCCTGCACCAGCGAGGCCGGGAGGCGCGCGGGACGCTGTCCGGACGGCTTCCACTCCGCTTCCCGACGGGGCTCGCTGCCGAGCAGGGCCGCCAGTCCCGCGACGGTGGGCGAGGCGAAGAAGGACGCGAGGGGCAGCTCGGCACCGAGGGCCTGGCGCACGCGCACCACCAGCCGGGTGGCGCTCAGCGAGTGGCCGCCGAGGCGGAAGAAGTCCTCGTCGCGGTGCACCGTGTCCACACCCAGCACCTGGCAGAAGAGCTGAGCGAGCAGCTCCTCCACGGGCCCGCGCGGTGGCTCACCCGTGGGCCGGGCCTCGGAGGCGTCCAGGGGCAGGGCCTCCAGGGCCTTGCGGTCCACCTTGCCGTTGGCGTTGAGGGGCAGGGCCTCCCGCGTGACGAAGCGGGAGGGCACCATGTACGCGGGCAGCGAGCGCGCCAGGGCCCGGGCGAGCGCGGTGCTCTCCACTCCGGGCCCGGCGGGAACCACCCAGGCCACGAGCTGCTTCTCTCCGCCGTGGAGCTCGCGTGCCAGCACGGCGGCGTCGCGCACCTCGGGCAGGGCGAGGAGGGCGGCTTCGAGCTCCGCCAGCTCGATGCGCACGCCGCGCACCTTCACCTGGAAGTCGGCGCGGGTGACGAACTCCAGCAGGCCATCGGCGCGCAGCCGGGCGAGGTCTCCCGTGCGGTAGAGCCGCTCTCCGGGCCGGGCACTGAAGGGGTGCGGCACGAAGCGCTCGGCGGTCCACTCGGGACGGCCGAGGTAGCCGCGGCCCACGCCCGCTCCGCCGATGAACAGCTCGCCCACCACGCCCACGGGCACGGGCCGCAGGGACTCGTCGAGGACGTACGTCTCCAGGTTGGCGCGGGGCGTGCCGATGGGCGTGCTGCCTCCCGTAGGAGCCGTGCGCAGGAGGTGCATCGTGGTGGTGTCCGTGCACTCGGCCGGCCCGTACACGTTGCCGAAGGACACCGCCGGGTAGCGCTCCAGCCAGGTGCGGCACAGCGCGGGCGGAAGCGCCTGCCCACCGATGAGCATCCACCGCAGGCGGCGGAACGTGGGCGCGTGGGCGGCGTCGCCCTCCTCCAGGATGGACTGGAGGACGGACGGCACCAGCTCGAGGAAGGTGGCGCCACAGGCGTCCAGCTCCGCGGCCATACGCGGCGGCTCGCGGACCACCTCGTCGTCGACGACGTACGTGGAGCCGCCGAAGGAGAAGGCCCCGAGCATCTGCCAGACGGAGATGTCGAAGCCCATGCTCGCCGTCTGGGACAGCCTGTCCTCCGGCGTGAGGCCCAGGTCCTCCTGCTTCCCGAGCGCATGGTTGAGCAGGCTCCGGTGGTCGATCATCACGCCCTTGGGCGTGCCGGTGGAGCCCGAGGTGAAGACGACGTAGGCGAGGTTGCCGGGCGTGGCGCGGCGGGGCAGGGGCTCGGGGCTCTCGGCGTCGAGTCCCTCCAGGGAGAGCACGCGAGGACGCCGCGCCTCGGGGAGGAGGGCCAACGCCTCGGAGAGCAGCTCACTGGTGCCGCCGAGCGGAAGGACGAAGGGCGCACGGCTCTCGGACAGCAACTGCGCGATGCGAGCGGCGGGCAGTTGTGCGTCGAGCGGCAGGTAGGCACCCCCGGCCTTGTGGAGGGACAGGACGGCGCGGATGAGCCCCTCGGTGCGAGGAGCGAGGACGGCCACGAGCTGCTCGGGACCGACGCCCTGGGACACCAGCCGCCGGGCGGCGCGATTGGTGTGGGCCTCGAGGTCTCCATACGTCCACTGTCCGCCTCGGAATGCGAGCGCCACGCGCTGGGGCGCGGTGCGGGCGTGGGACGAGAAGCGCTCGTGGATGCAGGTGTCCAGGGGCCAGTCGCGCGTGGCGCCGCGGGCGGCGTGGAGGACGTCCTGGCGCTCCTCGGGCGTGAGCAGGGGCAGCGTGTCGAGCCGCGCGTGGGGCTCGCGCAGCGCGTGGGTGAGGAGCTGGACGTAGTGGCCCAGCAGGCGCTTCAGGGTGCCGGCCTCGAAGAGCTCGGTGCTGTAGCGGATGGCGAGCTGGTAGCCATCGGGGCCCTCGAGGATGCCGAGGGAGAAGTCGAGCGGGCTGCTCGCGGACTCCACCGTGAGGGGGCGGCCCTGGAGGCCCGGGAGCGCATCGGCGAGGGCGTGCTCCACCCGGTTCAGGTCGAACAGCACCTGGAAGAGGGGCGAGTGGCTCGGCGTGCGCGGGACGTCGAGCGTCTGCACGAGGCGCTCGAAGGGAACGTCCTGGTGGGAGATGGCCTCCAGGGTGGTGGCACGCACCTGGGAGAGCAGCTCGGCGAAGGAGGCGGAGGGCTGGAGGCGGGTGCGCAGCACCAGGGTGTTGACGAGCAGGCCGACGGTGTCCTCGGTGGCCGGGTGCGAGCGGCCCGAGACGGGCGTGCCGACGCAGAAGTCCGTCTGCTGGGAGTAGCGGTGGAGGAGTGTGGCGAACGCCGCGTACAGCACCATGAAGGGCGTGGCCTGGTGCTGGCGGCAGAAGGCGCGCAGGGCGTGGACGAGCTCGGAGGGGAGCGCCTGGTGGCCCGTGAAGCCGCCCTGATGCGAGAGCACGGCGGGACGGGGCTTGTCGGTGGGGAGCCGCAACAGTCCCGGCGCGCCCGTGAGCTGGCGCTTCCAGTACTGGAGCTGGGCTTCCTCGCGCGCACGCACGGGCGCGGTGCGCTGCCACGCGGCGATGTCGCTGGAGTCCAGGCGCACCGGTGCCAGCGAGGGCGTGCGGCCCTGGCCGAGCGTCCGGTACGCCTCGGCCAGCTCGCGCACGAGGATGTCCAGGGACAGGCCATCCACCAGCAGGTGGTGGAAGACGAGCAGCAGCACGTGGCGCTCGGGGCCCGTGCGCAGCAGCCGGAAGCGGTAGAGCGGGCCCTCGTCCATGGAGAAGGGCCGGTGCACCTCCTCGCGCAGCCAGTGGGCGAGCCGTTGCGGCGTGGCGGCTCCGTTCCACTCCTCGGCGAGCAGGAGCCGGCCGGGCAGCGGCTGGAGGACGGGCTGGGGCTGTCCCTCGCGGGACGGCACGGCCAGCCGCAGCACGGGGTGACGCTCCAACAGCCAGCGCAGCGCCGCCTCCAGCGTGTCCTCGTCCAGCGGGCCCGTCAGCTCGACGGCCTCGGGGATGTGGTAGGCGCCGGAGTCCGGGTGGAGCTGCTGGATGAACCACATCCGCTCCTGCGAGAAGGACAGCAGCGGCGGAGCGCCCGCGGGGCGGGGCGTGGGGGCGGGGAGATCCTCGGCGGCGGTGCCCCGGAGCTTCGACAGCGCGCGCGCCAGTCCCGCGATGGACGGAGCGGAGAAGAAGGCGGCCAGGGGCAGCTCGGCGCCGAAGGCCTGACGGATGCGGGCCACCAGCCGGGTGGCGCTCAGCGAGTGGCCGCCCAGCTCGAAGAAGTCGTCGTCGCGGTGCACCTTCTCCACGCCCAGCACCTGGCAGAAGAGCTGGCCGAGCAGCTCCTCCACGGGGCCTCGCGGGGCCTCGCCCGAGGGGGCTGCCTCGCTGGCGTCCACCGGCAGGGCGAGCAGCGCCTTGCGGTCTACCTTGCCGCTCGTGGTGAAGGGCAGCTCGGGCAGCGAGACGAAGCGCGAGGGCACCATCGCCTCGGGCAGCGACGCGGAGAGCCCCTCGCGGAGACGGGTCACCTCGCGGGCCGCGTCTCCCTCCAGCACGAGGAAGGCCTCCAGCCGCGCGTCCTTCTGGCTGCCGCGCACCACCACGGCCGCCTTGCGCACGCCGGGCTGGCGCAGGAGGGCGGCTTCCACTTCCTCCAGCTCGATGCGCACGCCGCGCACCTTCACCTGGAAGTCCGTGCGGCCCAGGAAGCTCAGCGTCCCATCCTCGTTCCACCGGACGCGGTCGCCCGTGCGGTACAGGCGGGCGCCGGGGTCACCGGAGAGGGCATCGGGCACGAAGCGCTCGGCCGTGAGCTCCGGGCGCTCGCGGTAGCCGCGCCCCAGGGGCGTGCCGCCGATGAACAGCTCACCGGGCACACCGGGAGGAACGGGCTCGCCGCGCGCATCGAGCACGTAGATGCGGCAGCGGTCCAGCGGGCGTCCCAGGCGCACGGGCTCGCCGAGCCGCATGCGTCCCGCGACGACGTTGATGCTCGTCTCCGTGGGGCCGTACGTGTTGACCAGCTTCGTCCGCGTCAGCGCGAGCTGGCGTACCAATGGGTCGGGCAGCACCTCGCCGCCGGTGACGAGCACCTTCAGCGAGCGGAAGGCCTCCAGCGCACCGGGCTCCTCCAGCGCGGTGGCCAGCGAGGAGGGCGTGATGACGACGTGCGTGACGCCGTGCTGGACCAGGTCGCGCCCCAGCCCGAGCGGGCCCACCTCGCGCAGCACGGTGCGCGCGCCGCGGGTGATGCTGAAGAGCAGCTCCTCCAGGTGGATGTCGAACGAGAGGCTTCCGGAGGAGGCCCAGCAGTCACCCGGCTGCGTCTCGTAATACGGATCGAAGGCCGCGAAGCAGTGGACGACGTTGCGGTGGGTCAGCTCCACGCCCTTGGGCTCACCCGTCGAGCCGGACGTATAGAGGAGGTAGGCGAGGTTCTCGGGGCGGGCCCTCGGCCAGGGCGTGGAGGACGGGAGCACCGTCTGGCGCACGGCCACCGGATCCACCATGGGCACGCCTATCTCCACGCCGTCGAACAGCGCGGGCCGGGAGACGACGAGCCGTGCACGGGCCTGCCGCAGCAGCGCGGCGCGGCGGCTCGCGGGATGCGAGGCCTCCAACGGGAGACACCCGGCGCCGCTCATGAAGATGGCCAGCAGCGACACCACCGCGTCGAGCGAGCGCTCCAGGCACAGGCCCACCACGGTCTCGGGCCGGGCGCCCGCGGCCACCAGGTGCGCCGCGAGCCGCGAGGCCCGCTCGGACAGCTCGCGGAAGGTGAGCGTGCCCTCGGGGGCCACCACCGCCGGAGCGCCCGGGGTGCGCGCCACCTGGGCCTCGAAGAGCGAGGCGATCGTCGCCTCGATGTCGAAGGGCCGCGCGGTGTCGTTGAAGGTGAACAGCACCTGTTCGCGCTCGGCGGGGGACAGCAGCGGCAGGGCCTCCACGGCCGTCCGGGGCTCGGCCACGGCGTGCCCCAGCAGGCGCAGGTAGTGCTCCAGCATGCGTTGCACGGTGCCGGCCTCGAAGAGGTCGGTGCTGTACTGGATGAAGAGCTCGTAGCCCTCGGGGCGCTCGACGACGCTGAGGGACAGGTCCAACAGGCTGCTGAGCAGCTCCTGCTTCAGCGAGCGCGTCTGGAGGTTCGTGAAGGCCCCGGCCAGCGGGTTGTCCACCCGGTTGAGGTCGAACATCACCTGGATGAGGGGCGAGTGGCTGGGCGTCCGGTCCACGCCGAGCGCGCCGACGAGGCGCTCGAAGGGGACGTCCTGGTGGGAGATGGCCTCCAGGGTGGTGGCGCGCACCTGGGAGAGCAGCTCGGCGAAGGAGGTGGACGGCCCGATGCGGGTGCGCAGCACCAGGGTGTTGACGAGCAGGCCGACGACGTCCTCGGTGGCGGGGTGGGATCGGCCCGAGGAGGGGATGCCGACGCAGAAGTCCTCCTGGCCGCTGTAGCGGTGGAGGAGCGAGGCGAAGGCCGCGTACAGCACCATGAAGGGAGTCACCTGGTGCTGGCGGCAGAAGGCGAGCAGCGCCTGGGAGAGCGCGGGAGGCAGCGGGTGGTATCCGACGAAGCCGCCGCGGTGCGACAGCACGGCCGGGCGGGGCTTGTCGGTGGGGAGCTGCAGCAGGCCCGGGGCGTCCTCGAGCTGGCGCTTCCAGTAGCCGAGCTGCGTCTCCTCGCGGGCGAGCACGGGCGCGGTGCGCTGCCACGCGGCCACGTCGGCGTGCTGGAGGCGCACGGGCGGGAGCGCGGGTTGCTGGCGCTGGTGGAAGGCGGACCACGCCTCGGCCAGCTCTCGCAGCAGGAGGTTGAGGGACAGGCCATCCACCAGCAGGTGGTGGAACACGAGCAGCAGCACGTGGTGCTCGGGGCCGAGCTTCAACAGCCAGAAGCGGTAGAGGGCGCCGGCCTCCAGCGAGAAGGGCTGGTGCACCTCACCGCGCAGCCGCGAGGCCAGCCGCTCCCGGGCGTCGGGCAGTCCCTCGAGGGACTCGACGCGCAGGGGCTCCTGGGGCACGGGCAGGACGACGGGGTGGGGCTGTCCCTCGCGAGACGGGATGAACAGGCGGAGCACCGGGTAGCGCTCCAGCAGCCAGCGCAGCGACTGGCGCAGGGCCTCGAGGTCCAGGGGGCCCGTGAGCTCGATGGCCTCGGGGGTGTGGTAGGCGCTGGAGTCCGGCTGGAGCTGCTGGATGAACCACAGCCGCTCCTGCGCGGAGGACAGCACGGGAGGCGAGCCCTCCGGACGCGGCGTGGGGGCGGGGAGGCCCTGGGCGCTGGTGCCCTGGAGCTGGGACAGCTCGCGCGCCAGTCCCGCGACGGTGGGCGAGGCGAAGAAGGCGGGGAGCGGCAGCTCGGCGTCGAAGGACTGGCGGATGCGGGCCACCAGGCGGGTGGCGCTCAGCGAGTGTCCGCCGAGGTGGAAGAAGTTGTCCTCGCGGTGCACCTTCTCCACGCCGAGCACCTGGCGGAAGAGCTGAGCGAGCAGCTCCTCCACGGGCCCGCGCGGCGGCTCCCCGGAGGACTGGGACTCGGCGGAGTCGAGGGGCAGGGCCTCCAGGGCCTTGCGGTCCACCTTGCCGTTGGCGTTGAGGGGCAGGGCCTCCAGCAGGAGGAAGCGGGAGGGCACCATGTACCCGGGCAGCGAGCGCGCCAGGGCCTGCTGCAGGGACGCGGGGCTGGTGCCGGCCCGGGCCGGGGCCACGAAGGCCACGAGGAGCTTCTCGCCAGGGCGCACCTCGCGGGCCAGCACGGCGGCCTCGCGCACCTCGGGGAGCGCCTGGAGCGCGGCGTCCACCTCGGCCAGCTCGATGCGCACGCCGCGCACCTTCACCTGGAAGTCGGCGCGGGTGACGAACTCGAAGAGCCCATCCGCGCGCAGCCGGGCGAGGTCTCCGGTGCGGTAGAGCCGCTCTCCGGGCCGGGTGCTCAGCGGATGCGGCACGAAACGCTCGGCGGTCCACTCGGGATGATCCAGGTAGCCGCGGCCCACGCCCACGCCGCCGATGAAGATCTCTCCCACCACGCCCACGGGCACGGGCTGGAAGGCCTCGTCGAGGAGGTACACCTCCAGGTTGGCCTTGGGCGTGCCGATGGGCGACCAGGTGCCCGCCGGGGCCTCGTGCGGCGTGCGCATGTAGTGGTGCGTGGCGGTGTCGGTGCACTCGGCCGGGCCGTAGGCGTGCACCATCCCGATGTGCGGGAAGCGCGCGAACCAGGTGCGGCACAGCGAGGACGGGAGCGCCTGTCCGCCGAGGAGCTGCCAGCGCAGACGGCCGAGGCTGTGCACGTTGGCGGCCTCGAGCTCCTCCAGGAAGTTCTGGAAGACGGGCGGCACCATCTGGTGGACGGTGGAGCCGGCCTCCACGAGGGCCGCGGCCAGCTTCAGGGGCTCGCGGATGACGTCGTCGTCGAAGACGTAGGTGCCGCCGCCGAAGCACAGCGGGCCGATCATCTGCCAGATGGAGATGTCGAAGCCCATGCCCGCGGTCTGGGACAGGACGTCGTCCGGGGTGAGGGCGAGGTCCTCCTGGAGCCACAGGGCGTGGTTGAGCATGCCCCGGTGGTCGCACATGACGCCCTTGGGCGTGCCGGTGGAGCCGGAGGTGAAGACGACGTAGGCGAGGTTGTCCGGCGTGGCGCGGCGGGGCAGGGGCTCGGGGCTCTCGGAGTCCAGCGCCTCCAGCGACAGTACATGGGGCCGCTGCGTTTCGGGGAGGAGCGCCAGGGCCTCGGAGAGCAGGGCCCCGGTGTCACCGAGCGGAAGCACGAAGGGCGCGCGGCTCTCGGCGAGCAACTGGGCGACGCGGGCGGCGGGCAGTTGCGCGTCGAGCGGCAGGTAGGCGCCGCCGGCCTTGTGGACGGAGATGAGGGCGCGAATCAGGCCCTCGGAGCGAGGGCTGAGGACGGCGACGATGCGCTCGGGGCCGACGCCGTGGGACACCATGCGGTGGGCGGCGCGGTTGGTGTGGACCTCGAGCTCCCCATACGTCCACCGGCCTCCGCGGAAGGCGAGCGCCACGCGTTGGGGCGCGGTGCGGGCGTGGAGCGGCAGGTACTCGTGGAGGCAGGTGTCCAGGGACCAGTCGCGCGTGGAGGGGCGGGCGTGGTGGAGGACGGCCTGGCGCTCCTCGGGCGTGAGCAGTTGCAGCGTGTCCAGCCGGGCCTGGGGCTCGCGCAGCGCGTGGGTGAGGAGCTGGACGTAGTGGCCCCGCATCCGCTCCACGGTGGCGGGGGTGAACAGGTCCTCGCAGTAGCGCAGGAAGACGTTGAAGCCGCGGCTGCTCTCGTAGACGGAGAGGGACAGGTCGAACTGGCAGGCGCGGGTGTCCACGCGCACCGGCCGCGTCTGGAGTCCCGAGGCGGAGAGCGCATCCGCCAGCGAGTGCTCCACGCGGTACAGGTCGAACATCACCTGGAAGAGGGGCGTGTGGCTGAGGCTGCGCTCGGCGCCCAGGGCGCTGACGAGCCGCTCGAAGGGAACGTCCTGGTGGGCGAGCGCCTCCAGGGTGGTGGTGCGCACCTGGGCCAGCAGGGAGGAGAAGGTGCTGGAGGGCGCGACGCGGGTGCGCAGCACCAGGGTGTTGACGAAGAGGCCGACGAGCCCCTCGACGGACGGGTGGGTGCGGCCGGAGACGGGCGTGCCGACGCAGAAGTCCGTCTGCTGCGAGTAGCGGTGGAGCAGCGCGGAGAACGCCGCTTGGAACACCATGAAGGGGGAGACCTGGCGCTCGCGGCAGAAGGCGCGGACGGACTCGGTGAGCGCGGCGGGCAGCGGGAGCAGCGGTGTTTCCGCGCCGCGGGTGGAGCGGATGGCGGGCCGGGGCAGATCCATGGGCAGCTGCAGCAGGGCCTGCGCGTCCGCGAGCTGGCGCTTCCAGTAGTCCAGCAGCTCGGTCTCGCGGGCGGAGACGGCGGGCAGCCGCTGCCACGCGGCGAAGTCGGAGTACTCGATGGCCACCGGAGGCAGCCGGGGCTCCTGCTGGCGGGCGAGCGCGGCATGCACCTCGCCCAGCTCGCGCATCAGCACGTTGATGGACCAGCCGTCGAAGACGATGTGGTGGACCACCAGCAGCAGGACATGCCGCCGCGGGGACACGCGGAACAGGCGGAAGCGGTAAAGCGGGCCGTGCTCCAGGTCGAAGGAGCGCGTGGCCTCCTCGCGCAGGCGGCGGGAGATGCGTGCCTCGAGCCCCTCACCGTCCGCCTCGGGCGCGAGCTCCTCCACCTCCAGCACGCGCGCGGGCACGTCCTGGAAGGCGAGCCGGGGAAGGCCCTCGGAGGTGGGGAAGGTGGCGCGCAGGGCCGTGTGCCGCGCGAGCAGGTGACGCAGCGCCGCGTCGAGCACGCCCGCGTCCACGGTGCCGTTCAGCTCGGCGGCCTCGGGCACGTTGTAGGTGGCGGCACCGGGCTGGAGCTGGTGCAGGAACCACATGCGCTCCTGCGCGAAGGACGGAACGGGGGCCTCGTCCGCGGGGCGCCGCACGGGCCCCGTCGCGAGCGTCAGGTCACCGGTGCCCGGGGTGCCGGCGCCCGGAGCGGCGGGGGGATTGCCTCGCTCCAGGAGCTGCTTGAGCAGCGCGCGCTTCTCGGCGGAGGACAGGGCATCGAGGTTCTTCGGGGAGGCCATGGTCGGGGACCTTCTACATCCTCATCTGGACACTGAATCCCACGCGGAAGAGGCTCAGCCCCGTTGCGGGGAGGGGCGCGATCGCGGGGTCGGGCACGAAGCGGAACTCGGTCCCGCGCTGGCCGAAGGGGGCTTCCACGAAGGCGAAGACCTTCAGCTCGGTGATGGGCACCACCATGAAGTCCACGCGTCCGTAGAAGGAGCGGTCGAGCACGTTCGACAGGACGGTGAAGTTCAGCGTGGGCACGTAGATGCTGCGGCGGGTGAAGGACAGCTGCCCCATGGCGTAGTAGCGGCCGAAGAAGAGCGGCTGGTAGTCGTCCTGCGCGATGAGCCAGGTGAGGTATGAGCGATCCTCGTACCCCAGCGAGTTGTAGAAGCCCTCCAGCCGCAGGCCGAGCCGGTAGACATCCGCGAAGCGGAGCTGGGTGTTCACCCCCGCGCTGGCGAGCAGCTTGGGCCCGCCGAACTCCCGCGGCTCGAAGCCGTCCGCGGTGCGCTGCCAGAGGCCCACGGTGGTGTCCTGCACCAGCGCGAGCTCCGCGTTGAGATCGAACGGCCCCGCGCCCATGGACCAGTCCAGGCCGAAGCGCGGACGCCGTCCCTGCAGGAAGGCCGCGGAGGCGGCGAATTCGCTGGTGCCCACCGCCACCTCGGCGCGCACGGCGCCGCCATAGCGCAACGGATCTCCCGCCGGGCCGTTGAGGTCCGCCGTGGCGAAGAGCGAGAGGTTCGAGGACAGCGGCTCGAAGGGGATGTTCACCTTCAGCATGTCCACGCCCGTGCGCAGATCAAAAGCCTCGAGCGGCTGCGGGTTGGGGCGCTGGAGGAAGTCGGTGGGGTTCCAGATGCGCGAGCTGCCCCATTTGATCTGCTGACGTCCCAGCGTGAAGAACACGCGGCTGGCGACATCGAAGCGCAGCCACAGCTGGTCGAGGATCACCCGCGGTCCGCTCAGGCCTTGGTCCAACGGGTCATAGACGAGCCGTCCCACCACGAAGCCGCGGAAGCTGCTGCCCGGGGTGGCATCCAGGTAGAGGTCCACCAGGGCGGGGATGCTCGGCCGCATCCGCGTATCCGGGCCGAGCCGCGAGCCGGACACATAGCCCTGCTGGAGGATGCGGCCTCCCATGGCGAGGGTGGTGCGCTGCAGCGACTCGGCTTCGCGAGCGGTCTCGGAGGCGGTGGGCGCGGAGGCGAGCGTCCGGGGCTCCGCGGGCGCGGACTCGGGCCCGGCCCCGGATTCAGACTCCGATTCGGACTCGGGCTCGGAGGACTCGACGGCCGCGGGACGCAGCGACATGTCGAGCTCGCCGGAGGCCGTGCCGGAGCCGGACGAGGGTTCTGGCGTGGACGCCAGCGGCTCGGACTCCGATTCCGATTCCGATTCCGATTCCGGCTCCGGAGCGGGGGCCACGTACGTCAGGGACTTCACCCGCTTCTTCTCGAAGTTCACCAGCAGCCCGAGCCGCGCGTAGTTCAGGGCGAAGCCCCGGGGCGTGCGCTGGACTTCGTAGCAGGGGCGCTCCGGGGGCGTGTCCTCGGAGCACTCCGGCCCGTGGGTCTTCTCGAGGCTGGCGCGCGTGGGAGGGCGCTTGGGAATGACGTCGATGCGCTGGAGCAGGCCCTCGGCGTCGAGGGTGAAGAAGGCGCCGCGCGTGCCCTCGGGGGCGGCGGTCCGCTGGTAGCTCAGGACGGTTCCGCCCTTGGGCGTGGGCGTGCGGCGGGTGGGCCTTCCGAAGGAGCGCAGCACTTCCTGGCCCGTGGTGACGCCGGGACGGGCATCGCGCAGCTCCTGGGCCCCGGCCACGCAACTCCACGTCACGAGAAGCACGGCGGCCAGACGGTCGAAGGGGGAGGTCATCCGGAGCGGGGGGGCGGAAGGCGGGTGGAAGTATAGCGAGGCGCGGGCTTACGAGCGCATGGCCACACCGGCGGTGATCCACAGCAGGCCGGCGATGGCGAACGGCAGGTCATCCAGCACGTAGCCGGGGATGGATCCGAACCGCAGGCCGGAGGTGGCGATCAGCACCACGGTGAGCGGGCCCGTGACGGCGAGGAGGGTGCTTCCCCAGCGTGGCAGCACCTGCTCCCGCCGGGTGGCGAGCCCCAGCAGCACGGCGCCCGTGCAGACACCCAGCACTCCCAGTGCGGCCAGGCCGCCGATGAACCGGGGGGGCCCCAGCAGTCCCGTCAGCATCAGCACGTTGACGGTGCCCAGGGCGATGGCGAGGGCGGCCATCACCGTCGAGGCCAGTCCCAGCCGGGGGGCCCGCCCCTGGAGCCGGGCCTTCAGCCCCATCAGGCCGATGCCGAGCGCCAGGAGGGCCCCGCTGAACGCGGCGGCTCCCAGCCGCAGCAACCCCGAGTCATTCACGTCCCGGGGGCCCTCGCCCAGCTCCCGCCCGGCGAGCGCCGACGCCCCATAGAACAGCAGCCACAGGCTCCCGCCGAGCATCGCGGCGAGGCCCTCCCCTCGGGGTTGCTCGTGCTTCGAGGACAGGGCGGCGGAGGGCTGGCTCATGGGCTTCACGGATTGAGATGTTGAGAAAAAGTGGGGCTTCCCTGGTTGACAGGAAGACCTTATCCGCACGAACATCTCGATTTACACTGAGTTCACAGCTTTCTTCCAGGAGCCCCCCATGGCCGCCGAAGAGACCACTCCTGTCGCCCTTGCGTCTTCCGCTGAGTCCACCCCCGTGCAGGCCGCCGCCCCCGCCGCGGCGCCGGAGAAGCTCGACGAGCTGGAGGAGATCAACTTCCTGCTCGAGGAGATCGAGAGCAAGATCGCTCCGCTCGCGCTGGCCTGAGCGTGCGGTGAGGGATGGAAACCGGCGTGCGCTCCTACGAAGAAGCCTTCTCGGCGTACTGGCACCCCGTCGCCTTCTCGCATGAGCTGAAGGAGCGTCCCCTCCCGGCGCGGTTGCTGGGCAGGGAGCTGGTGGTGTGGCGCACGGGTCCGGGCGTGGCGGTGACGCAGCGCTATTGCGCGCACCGTGGCGCGGACCTGTCGCAGGGAGCCGTGGTGGGCCAGGGGCTGCGCTGCGGCTTCCATGGGTGGACGTACGGCCAGGATGGGCGGTGCGTCCACGTTCCCTCGCAGCCTTCCGTGCCCATTCCTCCCAGGGCCGCGGTGGCGTCATACCGGGCCACCGAGCGCTACGGCCTCATCTGGGTGTGCCTGGCCGCCGAGCCCGCGGCGCCGCTGCCCGACTGGCCCGAGCTGGAGGACGGCAGCGTGGCCACCGTCGCGCTGCCGCTGCTGGACTGGAATGTCTCGGCGGGGCGCATGCTGGAGATCGTCCTGGACGTCACGCACCTGTCCTGGGTGCACGAGGGCACCTTCGGCAATCCGGCGCAGCAGCAGGTGCCACCCTATGACGTGGAGCGGCTGCCCCACGGGGTCCGGGCGCAGATCACCTATCCCGCGCTCGCGCCGTCCATCGGGGGCGCGCCGCCCAAGGTGGATCGCACCACGCTCACGTACGAGGTGACGTACCCGTTCGCGGTGCGCCTGACCTTCAAGCCAACGCTCTTCTTCAAGCACACGGTGTATGCGATCGCTTCACCGTGGTCGGAGGAGAAGATGCAGTGCTTCTACTTCTCCTCGTACCACCCGAACCTGAAGATGTTCCCGGACATCTTCGTGAAGTCGGAGCGGGCCATCCTCGAGCAGGACCGTGTGATGGCCGAGGCCCAGCGGCCGAAGGCCCATCCACTGGACTTCTCCGGTGAGGTCCACGTGAAGGCGGATCGGCTCACCAACGAGTACCGGCGGGGTGTGATCGCGCTCCGCCTGGGCCACCCCGTGGAGGGGCCCGCTCCCGACTGAAACGGTCCGTGTGCCTCCGGGTGGGCCTCTTGGCTTTACAGCGAGGCGCTTGGTAGGGTCGTACCGCCGGGCCAATGTCTCTTTCCGCCATGCCGCTGTGGCGGAGCGCGCAGGATTCGTCTCCCCCCCAATGAATCGTCTCCAGAAAACCCTCCTCCTCTGCGCTGTGGCGCTCGCTTCGGGCTGTGACGTCTTCCGGGTCGAGGACTCGGAAGGGACGCGTGGCCGTGGCGCCAAGGCCTTCGATCCCTATTCGAGCTCGGCCTCGGGAGCCATCTCGCTGTCGCTGCTTGGCTACAACGGCTGCGCCATGCTGCCCAACGGCGAGCCGGTGGCGCTGGGCAGCTCGCTGGATCCCAGCCTCTTCAACTACCCGGCCACGTGCGAGCGGCCGGACATGGCCTTCGCTCCGGGCCCCATTCCGCCCATCCCGCCCTTCGCGCAGATGAACGTGACGCCGGGCGCGCTCTACTTCCTGCGCGAGTTCTCGGTGGTGCACTCGGTCTTCAACCAGCACACCGACTTCAACGACCGGACCGCGCCGGCGAAGTGGATCCGCAAGCAGTCGCGCTTCAAGAACCTGGACTGGAGCGGGATGACGATGAGCCGCGACGAGTGGCGCACGCTCAACAACCGCGGCCTCTTCCAGCGCGAGACGTACTTCGACAACGCCGCGTGGATGCTCTCCACCGACGACGAGTTCAAGCTGGAGGTGCTGGACGCGTCGGGCAACATCCGCGTGTCGGAGACCTACAAGCGCACGGACTTCCTCGCCGAGAACTCCACCACGGGGCGCACCCGGGTGAGCTGGATGGTGATGGGCATCGGGCGTCCCGAGTACCCGGGCGACACCACGGTCCACCTGTCCGACCTGTTCGGGCCGCCCATGCACCAGACGGTGGTGAAGGTGTCCATGGTGGGCTCCACCAACCCGTTCAAGTCCTTCCGCATGCCGGACCTGACGGGCGAGGGTGTCATCCGCATCACCTGGAGCCTGCTGCCCAACGAGCCCTTCCTCTTCCCGGTCAACTTCGTGAAGGAGCAGGAGCGGGCGCCCACCTGCTACAAGCTCGGCGCGGACGGCCTGCCCGATGACACCCAGACGGTGCCCTGTGGCTTCGGCCTGCAGCAGACGGTGAAGATCGCCCCGCCGCAGAACGGCAAGTTCCACGTGCCGGGCGAGACGGTGGACTTCCAGATCGCCCTGCTGGACGGGGACGGCAACGCGCTGCACCCGCGCGACACCCTGCCCAGCTTCAACGAGTACATGGGCGACATGTCCAACGGCCTGCTGTACTTCAACGACTCGATGCTCTTCCCGTTCCGGGACGCGAGCTCCTCGGAGGCGGGCTACAAGCTGATCGGCCCGCTGCAGGATCTGCAGGTGGTCAACGGCACGTACGAGCTGCCCTACTTCGCGTTCCCGCAGAGCAGCGAGCCGAAGTACTACCTGGATCCGGGCAGCCAGTATTACGGCGGTGGCGGTGACATCCACCCGGCCACGCGGCTGACGGTGAAGCTGCCCACGAACGCGAAGCCGGGCACCTACTCCATCATGCTCAAGGGGCACCGCTACTTCATGGGCGAGCGCCTCAACCGGCTCGACTCGTTCTTCTTCCAGGTGGGCCAGGAGCAGGCCACGACGTACCCGGGCACGGTGGGCAACTGCCAGGTGTGCCACAACGGCGTGAACTCGATGACCAACGTGCACCACGGCGTCTCGGTGGACCACGTGGAGACGTGCAAGACGTGCCACAACGACGAGTCCATCGGCTTCCTGCCGGACGCGGTGCACCGCATCCACATGGGCTCGCGCAAGTACAAGCAGGACAAGGCGGACTGCACCCTGTGCCACCTGACGCGCGAGAGCACGCTGCGGCCCAGCATCAAGTCCTGCAATGGCTGCCACCCCGGGGCGCACGGCACGGAGTACTTCGACCTGGAGTTCCAGCCGGTGCACATCACGCCGAACGCCTACGGCAACTGCGCCAACGGGTGCCACGCCCTGAAGCCGCCCACCTCGCACAACCTGCCGCGCAATTGATTGCCATGAGGACCGACATGAGGGTTTCTCACTTCCTCTCCAGCGTTCTGCTCGCCGGCTCCCTGGTGGGCTGCTCCCTGGTGCCCGAGCCCGAGCTGCCGCCGCCGCCGTCGCCGTACACGAACCTGCCGGGCCGCACGAGCACGCTCTCGGGCGTGGTGTATGACCCGGAGGCCTTCTTCTTCCTGCTGGCCAACTGGCCGTCGGATCCGGAGCACCCGGAGGACGGCGCGCCGCCCGCGCTCTACGACGGCGTGCCCTTCCTGATGTACTCGTCGGTGCCGGAGGCGGGCATCAGCGTCCTGGCTCCGGACAACAGCGTGGGAGGCCGCACGGTGGGCTCGTTCACGGGCTCCTGGCAGCTGTCGGGCGTGCCCTCCAGCAACACCGTGGCGTACACCGCGCGGGCCACTCCGCCGGAGCGGGGCGTGGTGCTCGGCGAGGGGTACATGGATCCAGAGGCGCCGCCGCCGCCCGTGACGGCTCCCGCGGGCACGTACTACCCGACCACGACCCTGCGGCCCATCGTCCCGCACTCCACGCTGTGTCAGTTGCAGGTGGCCACGATGGTGGGCGACGCCGGTGCGCTCCAGGCGGTGGCCAACACCCTGACGGACATGGGGACGCCCACGACGGTGGCGGACCTGATGAACCCGGAGAAGACGGCCGGCGTGGCGCTGCTGTGGGTCTACGCGCCCAGCTACGAGCTGGACATCTTCACGATTCCCGCCGAGGGCATCGCCGCCGAGGCCAACATGGGCAAGCTCCTCGCCATCGAGTGGGCGCCGCCGGAGGAGGGCATCCCCGGGCAGTCGCCCATGGGCTACATGGCCATTCCGGAGGACGGAGCCATCAGCTCGCTGGGCTACTACGCGGTGGTGCTGCCCCCGAAGAAGGACGTGACGGACAAGCTGCGGGTGTCGTTCATCGACACGGTGACCTCGGAGGAGGGGGACTTCCCCCGGCCGTGGGTCATCCCGCCCGTGGAACAGGACATCCGCGAGGGCGTGTCGTTCGGCCGCGTCTTCTCCTTCCCCGGTGGCGAGCCTCCCCCGGTGGACGAGACGGAAGATCCGGTGCCGTTCCCGGAGTCCAACTCGCAGTGCTATCCGGAGTGAGCCGGAGCCCTGGCGGGATGCACCGCCCGGGCTGATTCACCGCCAGGGTTGGACGTGGAGCTGGCGGAAGCGGACGGTCGGCTGCCCGAAGGAGACGGGCAGCGGGCCGTGGTCGAGCTTGCGGCAACCGCGTGTGGCGAACAGGTTCTGGTAGTCCGCGCCCACCGCGTCGATGCTCGCCAGTGCGTCCAGGCCGTTGCCGCTCAGGATGCCGGGGGACACCATGCGCCCGGCTTGTCCGTCGCGGAGCTCCTGGGCCTCGACGATGTAGAAGCTGAAGTCCCCCGACAGCAGGTTCATGTGCCGCGGCAGCAGGTGGCGCACCAGCAGCCCGTGGGGGATGTTCGCGATGAGTTCCTCGAGGTCCCCCTGGTGCGGCTCGACGCGGGTGTGCGCCATGCGGGCGAGGGGCGGGTGTTTGAAGCCCACCCGGCGGCCGTGTCCATTGGGTGTACAGCCGAGCGCCCTCGCGCTGCGAGTGTCGAGCAGGGGCGTGCCGACGTGGCCGGCGTGGAGGAGGGGGACGGGTTGGGCGGGGTGGCCCTCGTCATCGCAGGCGTAGGCGAGCGCGCCGCGGCCATCGGTCGGGTCGTCGGAGACGGAGACGAAGGGCTCGGCGACGCGCTGCCCGAGTCGGCGGGCGAGGTAGGAGCCGCCGCGTGCGACGACATCGCCCTCGAGGGGGTGGCCACACACCTCGTGGAAGAAGGAACCGGAGGCCGAGCCGGGAGGGAACACCACGGGGAGGAGTCCGGTGGGGCAGGGCACGGCCGGGGTGGTGTGCTGGAGTTGCCGGGCCATGCGCTCCACGAGGGACTCGAGCTGGGGCAGGGCGGCGCGGAGGGCCTGGCCATCGGGGTAGGCCGCGCAGCGCCACAGCTCGGCGAGGCCGCCCGGGGTGGGGTGAAACACCTTGAGCTCGAGGAGGGCATGGTGCCGCCGGTCCTCGGCATGGTGCTGCTCACCGGCGAGGAGGATGCGCTGGTCCACCTCGCGCAGGAGGACGTCCAGGTGCGAGGCGCCCGCGGCCCGGGCGGTGTCCACGAGCCGCCGGGCGACGTCGGAGAGGACGGTGGCGTCCGGTGGGGAGGGCTCGGGTTCGAGCAGAGCGCGCGCCGGGTCCAGCAGCTCGGAGGGCAGGGCGCCGGGAGGGAGCGGACCTCCGGCCACTTCCGTCCAGAGCTGCTCCAGACCTTCGGGGACATCGCGGCGGACGGCGTAGCCGCGCTCGCAGACGGGAGCGAGCACGCGCAGTCCCGAGCGCTGGTGGACGACCTCGGTGACCTCGCGCCGCTCGACGAACCAGTCCCGCAAGATGAAGCGCCTCCTCTCTGCTTTCTAACCCCCTTCAGTCAGGTCCGAGAAGCGTGGCCAATTACCCCGCGCCAATTACCCCGCGCCAATTACCCCGCGCCCTCCGGGAGAGGGACGGGGTGAGGGTGCCACGGATCCCGGGTTGAACCCCATGCCCACACCGCGGGCCACGGGTTGAAGAACGGGCCCGGATACCCTCACCCCCACCCTCTCCCGGAGGGCGAGGGAGCGAGCGGGCCACCGTGTAGGGCATGATGTTGTCCCCGTGGAGAGAACGAGATGCCGGTGACTTCCGGTGAGGAGCGCGGTGAGAGCGGACCGAACGTATGCGCGGGCCTGGAGTTGCGCGCGCTGGCCGATGTGGCCCGATCCGCGCTGGACGCGTTCACACGAACGGAGACCCCCACGGGTGCCGAGCTCTTCCTCTCCGCGAGCCGCCGGCTGACGCTGGAGTACGAGGTGAGCACGGGCGTCTCCGTCCTCAGCCGGGGCGAGTCCGTATCGGCGGCGGCGCGGGTATGGCGGGAGGAGCGCTCCGGTTTCGCGGTGCTGCCCATCGGCGGACCCGACGACCTGGGACGCGTGCTGGCCACGGCCGCACAGCGGTTGGGCCCGAGTCCCCGCTCCATGCTTCCCCCGGTGCCGGCTCCCGCCGGGCCCGTGTCCCTGTCGCTACCAGAGCTCTCGGGCGCGCGAGCGAGGGACTCCGCGGAGCGGCTCGCTCGGGAAGTCGTGCCACCCGGCGCCGTGGTGCAGGCGGTGGTGGTCACGCAGTCGGCCGCCTGGAGCGCGCTCGTGCGGGGTGAAGACGGTCTCCTCACCGGAGTGTCCTCCCGGGAGGAGGCCTTCGTGCGCTGCGAGACCGGGCGAGGCGCCATCGTCGACGCCGTGGCCGCGCCACTCGGGGAGCCGTGGGAGCTGGAGTCCCTCCGGGGACGATTCGCGGAAGCCTTCGAGGCGCTGGAGGGCCCCACGGAGGCGGTGGACCCGGGCCTGCCGCTCGTGTTGCGGCCGGCCATCGCGGCCCCGCTCGTCGCGGCGCTGGCGTGGATGCTGCGAGGGGACGTGGTGGCCTCGACTCCCGCGCTCGCGCGCGCGGTGGGAAAGAAGCTCTTCCCCTCGGTGCTGAGCGTGGAGGACGACCCCCAGCACCCGCGCGGGACGCAGCGGCGGAGCACCGATGACGAGGGCATTCCCACGCGCCCCCTGCGGCTCATCGAGGAGGGACGGCTGCGGGGCTTCCTCCACTCGGCGGGGACGGCGGCGGGGCTCGGGGTGGAGCCGAATGGCCGGGGCCTGCGTTACGAGGGCTCACCACCCGCGCCCTCTCCGGTGAACCTCTTCGTCGTGCCGCGCGGGGACGCACTCCCCGAGCGCTACACGGAGCTGGTGGCGCGCATCGAGACGTTCACCACGATGCCGCGTCCCGGCGTGGTGGCGATGATCGCGGGAGGGTGGGAAGTCGATCAGGGCCGGCGCGTGCGCCGGATCGCGCCGGTGGAGCTGAGCCTGCCCGTGCTGGAGACGTTCCGGACGCTGCGAGGTGCCGGCTCGGACCTGGTGTTCTTCCCCACCGCCGAGGGCTGTGGCACGCCGACGCTCGTATTCCCCCCGCTGTGGAGAGGGGAATGAAGCCAGCGCGGCTCAGCGGCGGGCGCGAGGAGGCTCACAGCGCCGCACCGCGCGCCAGCGCACCAGGTCATCGAGCAGCGCGCGGAAGGCCTTGCGGCTGAAGGCGCGTGCCGTGAGCCGGGAGAAGAAGGCGTCCTCGAGTGCCTCCATACTCTGGGGCTTTCCACTGTCGAGGGCGGTGAGGAGCCGCTCGAGCCGGCGGCGCACGGTGGGGGACGGGGAGAGGACGGTGGAGTGGCCATGGGCGGACACCATCCACTGGCCGCCGGGCAGCGGGACGCCGACGATGGGGCGCGAGGGCTCGGCGCGGATCCACTCCTTCGAGGAGAGGGGCGGCTCGGTGGCCACGGGTGGAGTGCCCTCCATGGTGCCACCGGTGAGGAAGCGGACCCACTCGGCGGTGCGCTCGCGCTCGACGGTGAGCACGTGGCGCCGCTGGCTCTGCTGCTGGAGGGACTTGCGCAGCGATGCGGGAAGCTTCCAGCCGGGCCCGCGAGGCAGCTCGGTGGGGCGCAGCCGCTCGGGCCACTGGCCGCCCACGGGTCCCATCTGGGCGAAGAACGGGGAGCGGAAGCTCACCCCGAGCGAGGCGCTGACGGCGAGTCCCTCGGAGGGCTCGGCGCGGTGCCAGTAGGAGGCGGGCCAGTACATCAAATCCCCGCGCTGGCCTCGCAGCAGGGTGGCCTGGGAGAGGAGCCTCTCCTCCTCGGCCTTGTCCTTGAGGACGATGCCACCCGGGCGGTGGATGAAGTCGGGATCCTTGGGGACCTCGTCGCGCTGGGAGAGCGCGTCGAAGGGCCAGAGGCTGATCGTCTTCTGGCCCTCGACGACGAAGTAGAAGACGTGCAGGTCGTCCTTGTGGATGCCGAAGGGGGTGTAGCGGTAGTTGCCGAAGAAGACGGCCGAGTCTCCGCCGCCCAGGGGCACGCCGAGCTGCTCGCGGAAGCCGGTGAGGAAGCTCTGCATCTGGAGCCAGTGGCCCCAGTGGAAGCACTGCGTGCTGTTGAGGGTGATGCCGAAGCGCTTGCCGCCGAGCCACTTGGAGATGCGGGCGATGTACCCCTCGGCATTCACGTCCTCGGGGAGGGGGAGGTGCTGGGGGGTGAGCGGGAAGACCATCGAGTAGTACGGCATCCCGTTGGGGCCGTCCTCGTGCTCGATGAAGAAGCGGAGGATGCGCAGGGGCGGGTACTCGCCGCGGTTGCAGCGCGCGCTGGCCTCGACAAGTGCCGCGAAGATTTCGTCGAGGGTGGGGAAGTGCGCCGCGAAGAGGCCCCGGTAGAGGACGGGCTCGCGGTCCCAATGCTTCCGGGCGAAGTCCTTCCAGAAGGAGCGGGGGAGCAGGAGGGACGGTTCACCGGGAGTCTGGGGCGCGGGGAGGGGAGCCAGCATCGAGGTGCGAGCTTAGCACCCGCGGGATTCGAAGGCGCCGGGGTGGGGTAGGGTGGCGCACCATGACTCCTCCCTCCACGGGTGAATACGCTCCCTCCAAACTCGAGTTGTTCCAGACGGCCCGGCGGCTGGGGAGCCTCGGGTTGATGATGCACATCTGGCGCAACCATGGAGACCTGGCGCGGGTGCGGCTGGGTGGCAATCGCTCGTTCTTCCTGGTGGTGCACCCGGCGCACGTGCGGCACATCGCGGTCACCCACCGCCAGAACTACGAGAAGGGCCCGAGCTACGACGGAGTCCGCCGGCTGATGCTCGGCGATGGGGTGCTCACGGCGGTGGGGGAGGACTGGCGCCAGCAGCGCCGGATCATGGCGCCGTTCTTCACCCCGCGCGGGGTGGAGAAGTACTACCCCGTGTTCATCGCGGACACCGCGCGCTACATCGAGCGGCTGCGGTCGGCTCCGCGCTCGGGCCAGCCCGTCGACATGTTCGACGAGATGATGCTCATCACCGCCACCGTCATCCTGCACTCGGTGTTCAGCACGGACTCGGACGAGACGCTGCTTCGCTTCAAGGACGCGGCGGAGACGCTCATCGCCTACGTGTCCAACCGCGACCGGAAGCTCATTCCGTTGCCCGAGTGGGTGCCCACTCCCGAGAACCTGCGCTACCAGCGGATGCGCCGGGCCGTGAATGAGTACATCGGCGGGCTCATCGCGAAGCGCCGCTCGCTGCCCGAGGGCCAGTGGCCGGATGACCTGCTCACGAAGATGATGACCACGCGAGACGAGGAGTCGGGGGCCACCATGGCGGACCGGATCCTGCTCGACAACGGCATCACGCTGTTCTTCGCGGGGCACGAGACCACGGCCCGCACGCTCTCGTTCCTGTGGTACGCGCTGGCCCGGAATCCAGAGGTGGAGGCACGCCTGCACGCCGAGCTGGACGCGGTGCTGGGCGAGGCCCCGCCGGCGCTCGAGGACCTGAAGAAGCTGCCGTACACGCTCCAGGTGGTGAAGGAGGTGCTCCGGCTGTATCCGGCGGCGCCCATGTACGTACGGGACGCGGTGGCGGAGGACACGTTGGACGGAGTGCGCATTCCGGCGGGCTCGCGGATGCTGCTGTTCCCCTATGCAACCCACCGGCACGAGGGCTTCTGGGAGGAGCCGGAGCGCTTCCACCCGGACCGCTGGCTGCCCGAGCGAGAGGCGGCGCGAGATGCCCACGCCTACCATCCGTTCGCGGCGGGCCAGCGCATCTGCCTGGGGAACAACTTCTCCCTCTTCGAGACACACCTGATGACGGCCATGTTGGCGCGCCGCTTCAAGATGCGCCTGGCGCCCGGCTACCAGCTCCGGCTCGATGCCTCCGGCACGCTGGGGGCCCGGGATGGCATGCCGATGTTCATCGAGCCGCGATAGCATCGAGGGACTGCAACCCAGGCAGGGAGGACGGGAGTGAGCGTCGCGACCATCGAAGAGGGCCCGTTGCTGGGTCCGAGCTTCTTCCTCTCCCGGACGGCGCTCCGCTCGCTCGCGTTGGCCCACCGTGACGGCTACGGCGCCGCACGGCCCTATCCCCATGTCGTCATCGATGGCTTCCTGGGAGAGCGGCTCGCATCCGGACTGGCGGAGGTCTTCCCGGGCGCCTCCGAGGCCCACTGGAAGCGGCGAGATCACCAGGAACAGGCGGCGCGCCTGGGGCAGCTCCAGCGCAAGGCCTTCGAGGGGGTGCATGGAGCGCTCCGGCACCTGCTCTCGGAATTGTCGAGCATGTCGTTCCTCGACTTCCTGGAGACACTCACCGGCGTTCAAGGGCTCATCGCGGATCCGCACTTCCGGGGCGCCGGGCTGCACCTCACGCTGCGGGGAGGCCATCTGGCGCTTCACGCGGACTTCAACCGCGACCGCTTCCGTGCGCTCTCACGGCGGCTCACCGTCCTCTACTACCTGAACCCCGGCTGGGAAGCGGCCTGGGGCGGTGACCTCGAGCTGTGGAATGCCGACCTCACCCGGTGCGAGACGAAGATCGCTCCGCTCCTGGATCGGCTGGTCGTGATGGCGCACGGCGATACGTACTGGCATGGCCACCCGTCTCCCCTGGAGTGTCCCGAGGGACGGGGCCGAGCCGCGGTCGCGGCCTACTTCTACACGGCGGAAGCGTCGCCCGACGCGCCGGAGGCCCACAGCGCCATCTGGGCGCCAGGGCGTTCCGGGTCCTCGACGGAGTGACGTGGGCTCAGGAAGCGGGCGGCCCGGCCACTCCCGCCGAGAGCTCGCCCTCGGCGACGCGTCCCGGTGCCGCGGCGCCGGGGTTCGCCTCCGTGGGGGGCTGGAGGATGCGCTTCGACCTGCGGCGCGCGGCGGAGAGGAGGGGCTCCTCGAAGAACTGGTAGCTGACGGCGGCCAGCACCGTGGTCACCGCGATCCACACCGCCAGGAGGACGACAGCGCGCAGCGCGGAGTCGGCGGGCAGGGCGGAGGTGGGGAGCAGCCTGTCCACCCACGTGCGGGTGATGGGGTGGAAGATGTAGAGCCCGAAGCTGAGCTTGCCGATGTACGTCAGCGGCGCGAGCGCACGGGCCTCCCAGCGGCCCAGGGTGAGCATGCGCGCCGCGGGCCGCTGCACCCAGAGCAGGCACGCGCCGAAGACCAGGCCGATCACCAGGAAGCCCACGACGGGGCGGTGCGGGAAGTACACGAGGACGCCCAGACACAGGGCGATGACGGCCCAGGTGGAGAGGCGGACCTGGCGCTCGGAGCGGGCCCACGTCCAGCCATTGAACGCGTGCGAGGCGACGGCGGTGATGAGCCCCACGGCGAGCTGGTCCATGCGCGACAGCGTGCTGTGGAAGAGCTTGAAGACGTAGAGGTTGTCGGGGATGACCCCGTCGCCGCGCAGGGTGAACAGCTCGTGCCGGTACACGAGCGACACGGCGATGGCGGCCAGGGACAGCCCGAGGAACGCCGAGGCCAGTGTGTCGCGGCGCCGCGAGCAGACGAGGATGAGCAGACCCACCGCGAGGTAGAACTGCTCCTCGATGGCCAGCGACCAGAAGATGCCCAGCTCGAGCGTGTTCTGGCCGAAGTAGTTGGACGTGAAGGTGACGTAGGGCCGCCACCAGTCGCGCAGCACCGAGGCGGCCTCCGGGTTGAAACCCGGCAGCCCCAGGGCGTAGACGGCGAGCAGCACGAAGTAGAGCGGGAAGATGCGCGCCGAGCGCAGCAGCCAGTACGCCTTGGCCTGCTTGCCCTGGCCGCGCTCGCCCGAGGTGGCTGCCCGCTCCAGGCAGGTGCTGCCGATCAGGAAGCCCGACAGGACGAAGAAGAGATCCACGCCCCGGCCGCCCCACTCGCCGAGCTTGCCGAAGTGATGGCCCAGGCCCGAGGGCAGGTGGTGGAAGAGGACGGTGAGGATGGCGATGGCCCGCAGGACGTCCACGAAGGCCATGCGGTTGCCCAGCACTCCGGGCGTGTGCTCACGCCGGGCCTCGCTCGGGTGTCCAACGCTCATTCCAGTCTCTTGGCTCACGGGTGGGGCGTGGGGGTGTACACGGTCACTCCGGGGACTTCAACCCTGCCCGGCGGACGGCCACCGGGGGCGCTCGCCCTCCCGCTTGCCTGTCCTGGGGGCCCGAGCCGGTTCCGCCCCCTGGCACGAGCCGATGATTCCTTGGCGCGATCGGATGGGCATGCCCTGGCGCTCTTCGTGACTCTTCGTCTGGCCCCCGGTGCCAAGACCGCCAGATAGGGCTACTGGCACCTGCGGGAGAAGCGGCTTCCCCAGGCGCTCGCGTTCCTGGAGCGCGGCGTGGCCCTGGGCCGCGAGCAACAGGATGCCCACGTTCCCGACTTCCAGCGGCACGTGGACGCGCTGCGCGCACGGCTGTAGGGGGAGCTCACGCACCTGGCGCGAGAGAACACTGCTCGTCCTGGAGAAGCTCGGGCTGGGTGGGCAGGCCTGCCTGGATGAGCTTCCGCGCCGCCATCATCTCGCGAGGCCTGTTCATCGCGAAGGCCGAGATGGGCTTCCGGTCTGCGAGGAAGAAACACACGAAGGAGCGGTCGGGGAGGGAGCCGCGCACGACGGCCTGGTCGGCTCCTTCCGCTCGCCCCGCGAGTTGCAGCCGCACACCATACTGCTCCGAGCCCGCCCCCGGCAGCACCAGGGCCGGGGTGGGCCTGCCGGCCATGCCCTGACCCGCGGCGATCCCCTGGGTATGTGCACTCCCGTAGCTCTCCAGGCGCAGGGCGCTCCCTTCGCCAGGGTGGAGCACACGTGTGACGTCGCCCGCGGCCCAGATGCCGGGCACCCGGGTGCGGCAGTGGTCGTCCACCATCACGCCGTCGTCCAGGAGGAGACCGGAGCCGAGGAGCCAGCCGGTGTTGGGCTGCACTCCCACCGCGAGCAGCACGAGCTCGCAGGCGAGGGTCTCGCCGTTGGAGAGGCGCGCACGCTCCACGCTTTCCTTGCCCTCGAAGGCGTGGACACGGGTCGACGTCAGGACGGTGACGCCGTTCGCGCGGTGGAGCGCCTCCACCGCCTGGGTCGCCACGTTGGAGCTCCCGAGGAGGCGCTGGAGGGGGGCGGGACTGGACTCCACCACCGTGACGTCCATGCCCAGCTGCCGTGCGGAGGCCGCCGCCTCGAGGCCCACCAGGCCCGCTCCGACGACGAGCAGGTGCCGGGTGCGGGAAAGCCGCTCCTTGAGGGCCTCCGCATCCGCACGGGTGCGCAGCGTGAGGACTCCGTCGAGCTCCGCCCCGGGGACGGGCAGCCGTCGCGCGCTCGCCCCGGTGGCGATGAGCAACTGCTCGAAGTGGAGCCGGCGGCCATCCGAAAGGCGCACCTGCCTGGCCCGGGTGTCGAGCGACTCGGCGTTCTGGCCGAGCATCAGCTCCACGCCCATGTCGCGGTAGAAGGACTCCGGTTGGATGAGGAGCTCGTCCGGGGGAGTCCGGCCCAGGAGGAATCCCTTGGAGAGCGGTGGCTTTTCGTAGGGGAGGCTGTCCTCGGCGGAGACGAGGACGAGGCGTCCCTCGTAGGCCGCGCCTCGCATCGCCTCCACTGCGCGAACGGCTGCGATGCCACTTCCGATGATGAGGTTCATGGGGCTCGGGAGGGGAAGGAGCGCCAGACGGAAGCCCGGACACGCGGGGCCCGCCGCCTGGCGCTCGTCGCGGAGACATCACACCGCCGGGGTGGACTCGTAGCCGGCGTCGCGAAGCGCCTCCACCATGGCCGTGAGCGGCGCGGAGGCCGGGTCGTGCTGCACGTGCACCTTGCCTTCCTTCACGCGCACCTCCACCGCTCCCACGCCCTCCAGGCCTTGCAGCGCATCGGTGACGTGGCGCACGCACGAGTTGCAGGTCATTCCGGAGACGGCGAGGGTGATTCGCTGCGAGTTGCTCATGGGAGTCTTCCTTTCGGGTGAGCGGGGCGGAAGCTCTTCCGTCCCCGCACCTGGAAAACGCGGCGGCGCCCGGCGAATTACAGGCGCCGCACGCGTGAAATGGCGTCAGGCGAGGTCGATGCCGTCCGCGCGCATCCGGGCCGCGTCGGCGGGTCCCGCCACGGTGCCGGCGGGATGCTGGTACCAACCCTCACGGTCCTCGGGCCGCGGGTCGTCGCGCACCTTGAGCACGGTGAACATGCCGCCCATGTCGATGTAGCTGAAGGGCCCGTGGGCGCCCCGCATGGGAAGGCTGTTGGGCGGGAGGGCCATCTCCATCTCCCCCATGCCTCCCATGCCCGTCGTCCCCATCGTCATGTACTCGGGAGCCACCCGGCTCATGCGCCGGTCCAGCTTGCGCGTGTCCACCCCCACCATGTTGGGCAGCCCATGGCCCATCTGCGTCATCACGTGGTGGGTCATGTGGCAGTGCATGGCCCAGTCCCCGGGCTCGGTGGGGACGAACTCGATGACGCGCGTGGCGCCGGTGGGCACGAGCACGGTGGTCTCCGGCACCTGGGCGGAGGCCGGCACGTAGCCCCCGTCCGTCGCCGTCACCTTGAAGTTGAGCCCGTGCAGGTGGATGGGGTGGTGGTCCATGGGCGAGAGGTTGCCCAGGCGGATGCGCACCCGGCTGCCCGTGCGCACCAGCAGCGGCTCGGTCGCGGGGAAGGACTTGCTGTTGAAGGTGAGGACGTTGAAGTCACTCATCTCGTTGGGGTCCGGCCGCTTCGCCCCCACGTCCAGCTTCCACTCGTGCGTCATCAGCGCGAAGTCGTGCTCCACGCGGGGCCCACGCGGGGTGCGCGGGTGCACGATGAACATGCCCTCCATGCCGAGCGCGATCTGCGTCATCTCGTCGTAGTGCGGGTGGTACATGTACGTGCCCGGCTCGCGCACGACGAACTCGTAGACGTACGTCTCCCCCGGTGGAATGGGCTTCTGGTTGAGCCCCGCCACCCCATCCATGCCGTTGGGGAGGATGATGCCGTGCCAGTGCACGGTGGTGGGCTCGGGCAGGCGGTTGGTGACGTAGAGGCGCAGCCTGTCTCCCTCCACCGCCTCGAGGGTGGGCCCGGGGGAGCGGCCGTTGTAGCCCCACACCCTGGCCGACAGGCCCGGGGCGAAGGTGTGCTCGAGCTCCTCGGCGATGAGGTGGCCCACCTTGACGCCGCCCACCACCTTCCACGGCAGGGTGGCGCCATTGGGGGTGACGACGCCTGGCTGCCCACCCGGAGCGACGACGCGGCGGGGCTGGAAGGGCGGGAGCTCCGCGGGGGCGTGGGGGCCGGGCGTCACCTCGGCGTGGGCCACGCCGGCCCGGCCCAGCAGGGCGGCTCCGGTGGCCAGGCTGCTCCACTGCAAGAAAGAACGACGGTCCATGATTCAGTGTCCTCCGGCCTCACCGGCGGGCGTGCCGGGAGTGGAAAGGGTTTGAAGGGGAAGTCCCACGCGCTGCCCGCCCAGGAGCGCGTCCACCGCGGCCCGCGCCGTCCAGTAGTCCTGGAGCGCCGAGGCGTGGGCCAGCTCGGCGTCCAGCTGCTCGCGGCGCGCCTGGAGGAGCTGGAAGATGCCCACCTGCATCGCGTTGAACTGCAGCTGCACCTGCTGCATCACGCGCCGGCGCGCCGGCACGATGACGCCGCCGTACTGACGGGCGCGGGCCTGGGCCATCTGGAGGCGATTGCGCGCCTCGCGCGCGGCCGAGCGGATGCCGGTCGCCGCCGCCTCGTAGCGCTCCGAGAGGGCGTCGAACTGCGCCTCGACGGAGGCCACCGTGCCCTGGCGCCGGTCGAAGAGCGGGAGGGACAGGCTGGCACCGCCACCCACCTCCCAGGTGTCCCCGTCCCGCTCCGCGTGCACGTCCACCTGCACCTCCGGCACCCAGCCCGCGGTGCGCTCCAGGGCGGTGCGGCGGGAGAGTCCGTCCAGCCGGGCGCGCATCTCCCCGAGCTCGAGGCTCGCCTCGACGGCCCGCCGCTCGAGCTGCTCCGGCGGGGCCGCCGCCTCGGGGGCCTCGGGCAGGCCGCTCGCGACGGTCCACCGCGTCTGCTCCCCATGCAGGCCGAGAAGGCGGTGGAGGCGCTCGCGCTGCTCGAGGACGGCCAGCTCCAGCTCCGCCGTGGTGGCGCGGGCCGACTCGTAGGCGGCCTCCTGGCTGGCCAGGGTGAGCTCGGGCACGTTGCCGGCCTCGTAGAGGGCCCGCGCCGCCTCGCGCCCCGCGGCGAAGGCCTCCAGCGCCCGCGTGGAGGCCTCCAGGCGCTGCCGCGCTGCCTGGAGGGCGTAGAAGGCGCTGCGCACGTCGTAGGCCAGCTGCACCACCGCGGCGGCCGCCCGGTAGCGCGCGGCCTCCATGCCGGCGCCCGCCACCGCGGTGCGCAGCGGCGTCAGCAGGGCGTGCGTGAGGTCGAACCCGATGAAGTAGTCCTGCTGCAGGGGCGCGCCGGGCTCCATCGTGGCACGCAGATCGAACTCCACCTCCGGGTTGGGCAGCAGCCCCGCCTGGATGAGCTCGCCGCGGGCCACGCCCATGTCCCGCATGGCCCCGCGCAGCGCCCGGTTGTTGAGGAAGGCCACCTGCACGGCGCTCTCGGCCGTCAGGGGCTGGGCGAGCAGCGGCGCCACCTCCTCCTCCGTCCGCGGGGCCTGGGGGAGGGGGACGTTGACGGCGGAGGGGAGCGGTGCGCGTGTCAGCTCGCGCACCCGGGCGAGGTCCGCGGCGTGGTAGGGCGTGGCGCAGCCGACGAGGCCCGCGAGGGCCCCCAGGGACAGCAGGTGCCTAGTGCGCATGGGGGCTCCCCTCCGTCGTGGGCCGCGGCTCGGCCAGGCCCTGCCAGTCCCCCGTGGGCTCGCCCGGCAGCGGCGGCTCCTCGCCGAGTGCCACCCCGACGGCGGCGGCCGGGGCCTCCGGTGCGGCGGCGGAGGCGGCCGAGGTGGGCGGGGGGGCCACCTGGCGCGTCCGCGAGGCGCATGCACCGAGCCCTCCTCCCGCCACCCATGTCAGTCCCAGCAGGGCGGCCATCCGCCTGCCCTGCGTCCATCGTTTCTCCATCTGTGATTCCTCCAGCTTCGGGGCTCTCGAGCGCTGGAGACGTAAAGGGGGGCGCGGGCATTACACCGCGACGGGAGGGGGGGCGCTCGCCGGGCTGTAATGGGCGGGGAGGGGGCGCGTCTGCCGGGGCATGAGCGGCGGTTTTCGCCGCTGCGCAACCAGAGGAGTGCAAGGCATGCAGACCCCGGTCCAGAAACTCCAACCCATGCAGGGAGGGGCCGCGCCCGGTGCGAGCGACGAGCTGCCCATCCTGGGAATGACGTGCGCCGCGTGCGTGCGGCGCATCGAGAAGGCCCTGGGGGCGGTTCCGGGCGTCGCCTCCGCGTCGGTGAACCTGGCCCTCAAGCGGGCGAAGGTGACGTACGACCCGAGCCTGACGTCGCCTTCGCGGCTGGCCGAGGCGGTGAAGCGGGCCGGGTACGAGGTCCCCGAGGTGCCGCTCGTGAAGGGCAGCGCGTCCGCCCGCCGCTCGGAGGCCGCGGACGCCGCGGAGGAGAAGGATCGGCGCGCCCTGAAGCGCGACTTCCTCCTCGCCCTCTCCTTGACGGTGCCGCTGCTGGTGGTGGCGATGTCCCACGGGGCCATCCCCGGGAGCGACGGGACGTGGGGCCGGTGGCTGCAATTCCTGCTGGCCACGCCCGTCGTCTTCGGCCCGGGGCGGCGCTTCTTCCGCCTGGCGTGGGCGGCGCTGAGGCACCGGGCCGCGGACATGAACACCCTCGTGGCCATGGGCACGGGCGCCGCCTGGGGCTACTCGACGGTGGCGCTCGTGGCACCGGGCCTCTTCCCCCACGCGGAGCACGGCATGGTGCCGCACCTCTACTTCGAGGCGGCCGGGGCCATCCTCACCTTCGTGCTGCTGGGCAAGCTGCTCGAGACGCGGGCCCGCAAGCGCCTGGCGGATGCGGTGCGGGGGCTCGTCGCGCTGCAGCCGAAGCTGGCGCGCGTGGTGGAGGACGGCGTGGAGCGGGACGTGCCCGTGGAGGCGCTCACCGCGGGGCACCTCGTGCTGGTGCGTCCGGGGGAGCGGGTCCCCGTGGATGGAGAGGTCGTGCGCGGGCAGTCCGCCGTGGATGAGTCCATGCTGACGGGGGAGAGCATGCCCGTGGAGAAGGGGGTGGGGGCGCCCGTCTTCGGCGGCACCCTCAACCAGAGCGGTGCCCTCACCTTCCGGGTGACGCGCACGGGGGGCGACACGGCGCTCGCGCGCATCGTGGAGGCGGTGGAGCAGGCCCAGGGCTCGCGCGCCCCCATCGCCCGTCTGGCGGACGTGGTGAGCGGCATCTTCGTGCCGGTGGTGCTGGCAATCGCCACGGTGACGTTCGGGGTGTGGCTGGCCGTGGACCCCACGGCCGCGGGCCTGGCCACGGCGGTGGAGCGCTTCGTGGCCGTGCTGGTCATCGCCTGCCCGTGCGCGCTGGGGCTCGCCACCCCCGCGGCGGTGGCCGTGGGCACGGGCCGCGGGGCGGAGCTCGGCGTGCTGGTGAAGGGCGGGGCGGCGCTGGAGGCGGCAAGCCGCATCGACACGGTGCTGCTGGACAAGACGGGGACGCTCACCGAGGGCCGGCCGACGCTGACGGACGTGGTGGACATCTCGGGAGAGGGCGAGGAGGTGCTGCTGGCGCGGGTGGCGAGCGTCGAGCGCGAGAGCGAGCACCCGGTGGCGCGCGCGCTGGTGGAGGGCGCGCGGGAGTGGGGCGTGACGCCGCGGCAGCCCGTGGGCTTCCGGGCCGAGGCCGGCTACGGGGTGGAGGCCGAGGTGGACGGCCGGAAGGTGCGGGTGGGCACCGAGGCCTGGCTGCGGCAGGTGGGGGTGTCCACCCAGCCACTCGAGGAGGAGGCGGAGCGCCTCTCCGCTTCCGGGCGCACGCCTTCCTTCGTGGCCGTGGACGGGAAGCTCGCGGGCCTGGTGGCGGTGGCGGACCGGCCGGCGCCCGGCGCGCGCGGCGCGGTGGAGGCCCTGCGGGGCATGGGCATCCGGGTGGCCATGGTGACGGGGGACCGGCGCGGGACGGCCACCGCCGTGGCACGCGAGCTCGGCATCCAGGAGGTGCACGCGGAGGTGAAGCCCGAGGACAAGGCGCGCCTGGTCGCCGAGCAGCGGGAGAAGGGGAGGACGGTGGCCATGGTGGGGGACGGAATCAACGACGCCCCGGCGCTGGCGGGAGCCCATGTGGGTGTGGCCATCGGGAGTGGCACGGACATCGCCGTGGCGGCCGCGGACGTGGCGCTGCTGCGCGGCGGCATCGTGGGGCTGCCCGGGGCCCTGCGGCTGGCGCGGAGCACGCTGCGCACCATCCGGCAGAACCTCTTCTGGGCCTTCGTCTACAACGTCATCGGCATTCCCATCGCCGCGGGGCTTCTCTACCCGTGGACGGGCTGGCTGCTCTCCCCGGTGCTCGCCAGCGCCGCCATGTCGCTCTCGAGCGTCTCGGTGCTGGCCAACTCCCTGCGCCTGCGGCACTTCCGCCCCGCCTGAGCCGGGCCGCCGCCCCCGGGGTGTAATTCCCGGGGAGCGGCTGCGTCTCTCCGGGTGCTGGACACACCCACCCTGGAGGTACCCCATGTGGAAGCCTGGTTCCCTGATTGCCGCCCTGCTCGCCCTCTCGCCTGCCGTGGGGGTGCTGCCGCCCATGAACGCCCATGCCGGGGAGGCGCCCACGCCCCGCGAGGTCCAGGTGCGCGTGGAGCGCGGCTACAACCCCGCCCGCATCGAGGTGCGGGAGGGGGAGCGGGTGCGGCTCACCTTCCTGCGCACCGAGTACACCCCCTGCACGAAGGAGGTGGTGTTCCCCACCCTCGGCATCCGCGAGGAGCTGCCGCCCCACCAGCCCGTCACCGTGGAGCTGCCGCCGCAGAAGGTGGGCGAGGTGGAGTTCCACTGCGGCATGAAGATGAGCCGCGGCAAGGTGGTGGTGACGCCCCACGCTCACGAGGCGCACTGAGGAGGCCGGCATGTCCGCACCCCAACTGGCGCCCGTCTCCCCCCCGCTGTCCGCCGAGGCCGTGGCGGACGTCCTCCTCGCCCACCGGCGCACCTTCCTCGGCTTCCTGCGCAAGCGCATGGGGGGCGGGGCCGCCGCCGAGGACGTGCTCCAGGAGGCACTGGTGCGCGCACTCACGCGGCTTCCGCTCCTGGAGGACGAGCAGGCCGTCCTGAGGTGGTTCTACCGCGCCCTGCGCAACGCCCTGGTGGACCAGCACCGGCGGCACGAGGCGGCCTCCCGCGCGCTGGAGGCGCTCGCGCGGGAGCCCGAAGAGGTTGGCGTGCCTGATGCTTCTCAGCGCCAGACCCCCTGCGGGTGCGTCACGCGCCTGGCCACCTCCCTCAAGCCGGAGTACGCGCGGGCGCTCGAGCGCGTGGAGGTGGAGGGCATCGCGGTGAAGGACTTCGCCGCCGAGCAGGGCCTCTCCCGCGGCAACGCGGCCGTGCGTGCCTTCCGCGCACGCGAGGCGCTGCGCAGGCAGGTGTCCTCCACCTGCGGTGCCTGTGCCGACGAGGGCTGCCAGGACTGCAGCTGCGGGGAGGAGTGAAGGCGCCTACTGGCCACCTAACCGGGGCAAGCCCAGAGCCCTACCTCTCGATGCGGTCGAAGAGCTTCGCCAGGACGGACTCGTAGAGCCGCAGCTGCCCGGTGACAATCTCGCCTCGCACCTTGTAGCCCGGGCGGACCTCGAACGGGTGTGGAGGGGGCAGGTCCACGATGGCGAAGAATTCATTGGCATCGTTCGGTGGGGACACGTAGCGGACCTGCCCCTTGAGCACCCCGTACCGATGGAAATGAAACGCGTCCACCTTGAGGTGCGCCGGCTGGCCTGCCAGCACTCGCTTCACCTCGTCCTGCGTCAGCTTGAACTTCGCATACAGCGCGCTCCCCTCCTCCAGCACGGGCGCCACCTCGACCAGGATTTCTCCCGCGAGGAGCCGGTCGCTGCTCGCCTTCGTATTGTAGACGTAGCGGATGGTGCCACGGATGTCCGCCCGCACCTCCCGCCTGGCCGCGAGCCGGCCGCGCAGCTCCTTCTCCTCGCGCTGCTTCTCCAGCTCCCTCCGCAGCTTGTTGGCCCGCTCGAGCAGCGAGAGCCGCGCCGCCTCCGCGCCGAGCAGCTCCAGCTCGACGCGGGTGAGCTCGCCGCGGTAGGTGCCCCCCAGCTTGAGCCCCGCCGCCTCCTGCTCCCGCCGGAGCCTCGACAACTCGGCGGCGGCGCTCTTCGTCTCCAGGACGCCGCGGTAGTCCGCCTCGTGCTCCTCCTTCGAGAGCAGCCCTCGCTCTTGCAGCCCGCGGCTGCGCTCCGCTTTCACCTCCGCCAGCGCCTGCTTCTCCCGGGCGAGCTCCAGCTGGCGGGAGAGCGCGTCCAGGCTCTGGCGGGCCTGGGCCTCCTCCACCCCGTGTTTCTGCCGCAGGAGCGTGAGCTGGCGGCGGTGGTGCACGACCTGCTCGCCCGCGTTGTCAATCTGCTCCACCACCGTCCGCAGCTCCTCCTCCAGGGCCTGGGAGTCCGCCTCCGCCTTTCGCGCGGTGGCGGCGACCTCCTCGTTGTCCAGGAGCATCAGGAGCTGGCCCTCCTCCACGGCTTGCCCCTCACGGACGTACTGGGCCACCACCCGCACCTCGTACGGCGCCTTGTGGACGGAGCGGGGCCGGTAGGAGAGCACCTCCCCCTCACGGACGTGCACGACGGCATTCACCTCCACCGTCGCGAAGAGCACCACCCCGAGGCCGAAGCACCCCACGAGCAGCGCGAACATTCCCCTTATATGGCCGAGGCCGCCCATGCCACCTCCCGGGCCGACGTGCCGTCCGTCATGCCCTCCTCGCCCGCCTCCTGGATGCGCCCGCCGCGCAGCAGGACCTTGCTGCTCAGCTGCAGCCCCTCCACGGGCTCGTGCGAGATGAAGAGCATCGCCCGATCGCCAATCTCCCCCAGCAACCTGGCGATGGCGGCCTTCGATTCCTGGTCGATCCCCCGGAAGATCTCGTCGAAGATCAGCACGTCCGCCTCCGAGAGCAGGGCGCGCAGCACCAGCACCTTGCGCCGCTGGCCGGTGGACAGGTTGCGCCCCCCTTCCTCGATGAGCCGCTCCAGGTTGTCCGGGTGCTGGACGATGCAGTCGTAGAAGCCGATTCGCTTCGCCAGCTCCACGATGCGCCGCGTGCTGTGGCGCCGGCCGAAGGTGATGTTGAAGCGCAGCGTCTCGTTGAAGAGGGTGTCCTCCGCCGAGACCAGCACCACCCGTCGCCGCAGTGCCCGCTCGCCGAGCAGCTCACGGGGGACGTCGTTGACCAGCACCGTCCCACTGGAGGGCTGCTGGAGCCCGGCCAGCACTCGCACCAGGGTGGACTTCCCGCTCCCGTTGGCCCCCATCAGGAGCACCTTCTCCCCTTTGTGCAGCGTCAGGTCCGCCCCGTCCAGGACGGAGAGGCCCGAGGGGTAGCGATAGGCGAGTCCCCGCGCCTCCAGCACCTCCACCCGCACGTCCTCCTCTGGCGCGCGCGGGGCGCGGCTGGCTCCACCCTCGCCGAAGTCGAAGTAGCGCCTCAGGATCACGAGGTTCTCCTGCAGCGAGAGGTTCTCCTCGAGCAGCGTGGTGAAGGAGGAGAAGATCTTCGCCGACAGGGCGATGAAGGTGAGGAGCTGTCCGAGCGTGATCGCCTGCTGGGCAATCAGTCCGCGGGCGCACAGCAGGATGAGCAGCAGCGAGGCCGCCGTGGTGACGAGGGCGACGGCCGCGGTGCTGGCGAGGTCGAGCAGCTTCCCCTTGCGCTGCGTCTCCAGGTAGCGCCCCGCCTGGGTCCCCAGCTGCGCGCTGAAGTGCGCCTCCAGGTTGAAGGCCCGGATGGGTTGCACCCCCTCCAATCCTTCCACCAGGCAGGAGAGCAGGTCGGCCTTGTTGCGGAAGCGCTCGCTCTCCAGCCGCCGGAGCACCGGCGTCACCGCCAGGAGGAGGGCGCCCAGCACCAGCAGGGTCAACAGGACGAGCGCGGCGGCCCGCCAGTTGAGCACGAACAGCACGACGAGCGCGTTGAGGGAGACACAGGCGTTGACGACGATTCGTGAGAAGTAGCTGGTGAAGAAGCTCTTGAGCTTGAGGCTGTCGCTGACGCGCTCGAGCAGGTCCCCCCGCGTGAAGGAGCGCAGGTATTGGATGCTCCCCGTCAGCATCCGCTTCCCGAAGCGCAGCAGGAAGTAGCGGTCCAGCTCCAATCCCAGGTGCACCGCCACGTACCGGGTGTACACCCCCATGAGGATGTCGAACAGCCTGAAGAGTCCCAGGCCCAGGACGAAGGTGGTCAGCACTCCAAAGTCGAACTGGGGGATGATCTCGTCGACGAGCAACTGGTTGACGAAGACGGCGGTGTGCGTCGTCACGGACGAGAGCACGGCGGCCAGGAGGAAGAGGTACCAGATACCGCGCAGCGCGCCGACCTCCTTCACCAGCCGCCAGAGCGGATGGGCCGGCGGCTCGTCAGGCACCTGCCGCTCCGCCCTCGAGGCCGGCGGCCGCACCACGAGCACCACGGGCGTCGCCAGCACCCGCCGCTCCTCACTGCCCTCCACCGCGCGGAAGCGCTGGGGAACGGACGAGAGTTGCTGGTGGTGGACCAGGTCGGCGAGGAAGGCCCGCTCGGCCGCCTCGTCCTTCAACCCGAAGTTCTGCTTCACGTAGCCGAAGTAGAGCAGCTTGTTGTACAGCGCCCCCACCTCGGCCTCGCTGGGAGGAGTGTCCAGCTGGAGCCCGTACCTCCCCAGCTCCTCCATCACCTGGCCCCGGATGCGGCCGCGCCACAGTTCCTGCGTCAGGGGCACCTGGACGGGGTGCACGCGCCGGACGAAGTCGGCCACCGTCCAGCGCTCCACCTGCCCGTGGGTGGGGTTGAGGATGCGCAGCCGCCCCCGCTCCACCCCGTCCACCACCACGTAGTGCAGCAGTCCGGTGGCCCGCACGCGCACCGTGGCCAGACACGGGGCGAGCTCGCCCAGCTTCCTCTCCAGCCCCGCGGCATCGTTGACGTCCAGCGGTTGCGTGCGCACCCCGAAGCCGTGCTCCTGGAGAAACGCCTTGAGGCTGTCGAGGCGCAATCCCTCGGCGTCCAGAGGAAGGGCGGCGGCGATGGTCTCGCGACTCATGGGGACCCCGAGCCGCTCGCAGAGCGTCTTCACCGCGCTGATTCCGCAGTCGTTGCTCCTCAACTGCGGGTCCACCTTCAGACGGGCCCGGCGCAGCCATTCCCCGAGGCTCATGGGCGGACGGGCTCCCCGGCCCGGACGGGCCGCGCGCCGCGCCGCCAGGCCGCACGCCAGCCCTCCAGCAGCTCCACGGCGTTGGGGAGGCGCTCCTCCGGAGCCTTGGCGAGGGCGCGCTCGATGATGTCGGCGAGGGCCGCCGGGATGCGCTCGCCCTCCGGAGTCCACACCGCGCGGGGGGCGGGTTGGCCGCGGATGGCCTGCGCCAGCCGTCTCCACAGCACCCTCTCCGCGAAGGGCGGGTGGCCCGTGAGGATTTCGTGGAGCAACACCCCCAGCTGGAACACCTCCGAGCGCATGTCACCCGGGCGGCTGCTGATGCTGAGCGAGCCGGGCTCGATGCGCTCGGGGGGGGCATGAAGGCGGGAAGGCCGCCATGGGGGACGGAGGCCTCCTCCTCCGGGTCGCCGCTGCGCCGCGAGAGGCCGAAGTCGATGAGCTTCACCCGGTGCTCGTCCGTCAGCATGAAGTTGCGCGAGTGGACATCGCCGTGCAGCAAGCCGTGGCGGTGCAAGTGGGCGAGCGCGGCGAGCGCCTCGGTCCCGATGCGCACCCGCTCCGGCAGGGACAGGGAGGACTCCGCCATGGCGTGACGAATCGAGTTGCCGCCGGCGTACTCCAGCGCGGCGTAGCAGGGCTTTCCGGGGTGGAAGGCCAACAGGCGACAGACGTTCTCATGCGGGGCCAGCCCGGCCATGAAGGAGAACTCCCGCTCGAAGAGCTCGCGCTCACGGTCCGCCCTGGGACCCTGCAGGATGAAGACCTTGAGCACCACGGACATCCCGGTGCCCACCTGCCGCGCGTGATGGAGCGCCACGTCTGACTTCTCCACGATCAGCGCTCCGACGCGGTACTCACCGAGCACCTGCCCGGGGGTGAGCGTCCAGGTGGACTCCTCCCGGAGGTCGGCCCCCGCGGAGCGCAGCAGGCCGGCGCGCCGCATGCGCTGGAAGAAGGTGCGCACCGTGGGGGCGATGGCCTCGGGTGGACACCCCGCCTGGCGCGCCAGCTCCTCCAGCGCCTCCGCCTCCGTCCGCGGCTTCCTGAACAGCTCCAGGTAGCTCTTGATGACGCTGTTGACCAGGTAGCAGTACTGGTGAGCGCGCGTGTCCACCACCATGAAGCGCTCGCCGGCGCTTGCGCCGGTGCTCGCATCCGAGCCACCGGGGAGACTCGAGCCCTCGCTCGAGGAGTGGAGCTCGAAGTACTCCGGAAACACATAGAGACGTTGCGGTGTCATGACCGGGACAAGGGCGTGGTGCGCCAGGGCTGAAGCCTGTTCTTCAGCCCGTTCTACTTGTGGCCAGACTTCCAGGAGCAGCTCTTGCTCTTGCTCCGACTCTTGCTCCTGCTCTTGCTCTTCTTGCTCTTGCTCTTGCTGGTGCCCCAACCGGCCTTGAACTCGAGGACGCGGTCCATCTGCTCTTCGGTCAGCTCATCGAGAATCTTCGAAAGATTCAGCATGGAAACCCCTCCAAGAAAGAACTGATGGCGAATGCTTCGGATGACGATGCCCTGGCGCACCCCGCCCCCCGATGCGACCTGCTCCGAATCGCACCGCAACGGAAAGCTAGGCAGCGGTCTTCTCGCGGTAGAACTGTCCCTGAGGCAGTCCGTGACGGCGAATAGTGGGCAGGAACTGCGCCTCCCCCTTGCCCGGCCTGGCGAAGCGCACCGGTTGCGAGACGGGCTCAACCGGCCTCGCGAGGCGCTGAGTGCCCACCCCACCTGAGCCATCCGAACCATGCCCTCGAGGACGTGCACAGCGGCAGCAAGAGGACAAGGAAGCGCAGGGCCATTGGGTAAAAGAAAAGAGCGCCAGACTTTCGCCTGACGCCCTTCTCCGAGTGGGTTGGAACCGCAGGACGTCAGCGGGGATGACCGCCAAGGTCCTTATGCCGAAGCACGGGCGCTCTTGATGCGCCCCTCGATTGACGCCGCTGAGAGCGGCGGGCCCGGGAACTGTCAGCCCCGTCGGATATCCCATCGGATCGGCTACCCGTCGGGGTGTGGCCATCAGCAAGCGTGCTCACGTCTCCATCAACAAGCGTGCGCGGTAACACGCAACAACATCATTCCCGCGCAGCCGGGTGTGCATTGTTGACGCGCAAGCTGGTTGATGGGCGCGTGAGCGAGCTGGGTGATGGGCATCACGCCGGTGGTGGTGCGCCACGGCGGGTGATGGGAAGGCGACGAGCCGCCACCCGGGAGAGTGGCGGCCCGCCGGGTGCAAGGCATCAGGAGGAGGAGACCTGGCGGTCGAGGACGCTCCGGGCGATGTCGGAGTCGACGAGCTTGCGCTTGCGTCGAGCGGCCTCACGCAGACAGAGGGAGGCGAGGCGATCCA
>NZ_DASUNC010000135.1:0-14160 GCF_036277355.1 Archangium sp. | reverse complement strand
TAGGCCACTTCCCCAGGCGAAAGGTGGAGGAGATGCGGCGGTCGTCTCCTCATCCACCCAACTTATCCGGTCTCTTCCTCCACCCAACCTACCCTGTGGTCTCGACTATGTTGAAAAACTTGTCGGACAGTCCACTAGGGCACGGCGTCGGTGATGCGGAGGTGCCTCGGCTGGGACTGGACCCGCTCGAACCAGGCGCGGATGGCGGGGTAGCGGGTCAGGTCGAAGCGTCCCGCTTCCGCCACGTGCGTGTACGCGTAGAGCGTGATGTCCGCGAGGCTGTAGCGCTCGCCCGCGAAGAAGGGGCGCTTGGACAGCTCGCCCTCCATGACGTCCAGGGCGGCATAGCCCTTCTGGATGCGCTCCTCGAGCTCGCGCTCCTTGCCGGGCGGGATGCCGAAGAAGGCGATCCACGCGCGGGCCACGGCGATGTACGGCTCGTGGCTGTACTGCTCGAAGAACATCCACTGGAGCATCCGCGCCCGCTCCAGCTTGTCCGTGGGGATGAACGGCGTGCCCTCGGCGAAGTACCAGAGGATGGCGTTGGACTCGGCGAGGAACACGCCCGGCTCGAGCTCCACGGTGGGCACCTTGGCGATGGGATTCTTCGCCTTGAACTCCTGGGAGCGCGTCCCGTTGGGACCCATTTCCATCTCCACCGTCTCGAAGGGAATCCCGAGCTGGTGCAGCAGGAGGCGGACCTTGTAGCAGTTGCCGGAGGGGTGGAACTGGTAGAGCTTGATCATGGGAGCAAGCCTAGCCGATTCATCTCGGAAGGCTTGGGCAGTCCCATGACCTGGAGCAGCGTGGGGGCGATGTCCGCGAGGATGCCGGGGCGCAGCTTCTGCCCGCGGAAGTCCGGGTGGATGAGGTGGAAGGGCACGGGGTTGAGCGTGTGCGCCGTGTGGGGCTCGCCGGTGGTGGGGTCGCGCATCTGCTCGCAGTTGCCGTGGTCCGCGGAGATGGCCATCACCCAGCCGTGCCGGGCACACGCCTGCCCCAGCAATCCGAGGCACTCGTCCACCGTGGTGACAGCGCGCATGGCCGGCTCCAGCAGGCCCGTGTGGCCCACCATGTCCGGGTTGGCGAAGTTCACCAGCGCGAAGTCGTAGGCCCCCGATTCGATGCGCTTGACCAGCTCCAGGGTCACCTCGCGCGCGCTCATCTCCGGCTTGAGGTCGTACGTCTTCACGTCGCGCGGCGAGGGCACCAGGTGCCGGTCCTCGCCCGGGTACACCACCTCGCGGCCGCCGTTGAAGAAGAAGGTGACGTGCGCGTACTTCTCCGTCTCCGCGGTGCGGAACTGGCGCCAGCCCGCGTGCGCGAGGGCCTCGGGGAAGATCTCACTCGGCTGGTCCGGCGCGAATGCCACCGGCAGCCCGAAGGTCTCGTCGTACTGGGTCAGGCACACGTACAGGCCCACGTGCAGGCCGCCCCGGTCGAACTCCTTGAAGTCGTCGAAGGCGAGGGCACGCGTCAGCTCGCGGGCGCGGTCCGCGCGGAAGTTGAAGAACAGCACCACGTCGCCGTCGCGGATGCGGCCCACCGGGGTGCCGTCGCCGTGGGAGATGACGGTGGGTTTGATGAACTCGTCCGTCACCTTCTCCGCGTAGGAGGCGCGGATGGCGGAGAGCGCATCGGGGGCCTTGGGGCCCTTGCCGTGGACGATGGCCTCGTAGGCGAGGTGCACCCGGTCCCACCGCTTGTCGCGGTCCATGCCGTAGTAGCGCCCGCCCACGGTGGCGATATGGCCGGTGCGCGTCTCGCGCAGGAACTTCTCCAGCTCCTCCACGTAGCCGAGCCCGCTCTGGGGCGGGGTGTCGCGTCCATCGGTGAAGGCGTGGACGTAGACGTGGGGGACGCCCCGCTCGTGCGCCGCCTCGAGGAGGCTGTAGAGGTGCTCCATGGACGAGTGCACGCCGCCGGGGGAGACGAGCCCGAGCAGGTGGAAGGCCTTGCCGTCCGCCTTGGCCTTGTCGAGCGCGGCGCGGATGACGGGGTTGGAGGCGAGCTCCCCGGACTCGGAGGCCCGGTTGATGCGCACCAGGTCCTGGTAGACGATGCGGCCGGCGCCGATGTTGGTGTGGCCCACCTCGGAGTTGCCCATCTGCCCTTCGGGGAGACCGACGGCCAGCCCGGACGTCTGCAGCTCCGTGTAGGGGGTGCCATTCGTGAGTGCGTCGAGGCGCGGGGTGCCGGCGAGGGCGATGGCGTTGTCGTCGCGTTCCAGGCGGACGCCCCAACCATCGAGGATGCAGAGCAGGACTTTGTGCTTGGGCTTCATGCCGGAAACCTAAGGGTGGGTTTCCGGCGGTGGAGTGGGGGGGATGCGAGGGGGGCGCGGGCGCTCGGCTGGTGGGCCCCGGGGCTCACGGACGGTTGGCACAGAGCCCGTTCGAGCACACCAGCCCGGTGCCGCAGATCCGGCCGCAGGTGCCGCAGTTGCGAGTGTCCGAGCTCAGGTCCACGCAGCCGTCCGCGCAGAAGGAGAGGGGGGGCGTGCACTGGCAGCGGCTGTTGGTGCACGTCTCGTCCACGGCGCAGGCGCGGCCGCAGGCACCACAGTGCTGCGTGCTGGTGCGCAGGTCCACGCACTGGCCATCGCACTCGGCCTGGCCGGACGGACAGGCACATGCGCCCCGGGTGCACACCTGGCCCGGGCCACACGCCCTGCCGCAGGCACCACAGTGGCGCGCGTCACGGGTGAGGTTGGCGCAGGTGCCGTCACACTCGACGCTGCCCACGGGACAGTCGAGGCGGCAGCGGCCTCCCACGCACACCTCGCCGGAGCCGCAGCCCGTGCCGCAGGTGCCACAGTTGAAGGGGTCGGACTGCACGTCCACGCAGCCCTGGCCGCAGCGGCGGAGTCCCGTGGCGCAGGAGTCCACGCACTCGCCTTCCTGACACAGGCCCGAGCCGCACCCGTTGCCACAGGCGCCACAGTTGTCTCCGTCCGAGCCGAGGTCCTTGCACGTGCCGTTGCATGCGGTCAGCGGAGGCTCGCAGGCGCAGGTGCCCCCCTTGCACGACTCGCGGGAGCCACAGGCCGTGCCGCAGGTGCCACAGTGGGCCGTGCTCGACTCGAGCGCCACGCAGCCGCGCTCGCACTGCGTCAGCCCGGAGGCACAGGCGTCCGTGCACCGGCCCTGACTGCACACCTGTCCTTCGGCGCACGCCGTGCCGCAGGCGCCACAGTGGGAGGCATCGCTGCGTGTGTCCACGCAGGCTGCCTCGCAGCGCGTCTGGCCGAGGGCACAGGCCGGGAGCTGGTCTCGGGGGACACAGCGCTCCTCCACGCACACCGAGTCCTCGGGACACCGGGGGTCATCGGGCTGGCCGCAGAAGGAGGGCGTGGTGCGTGTGCACCCGAGGCCAGTGACACACGTCATCACCACGAGCAGGAGCAGGCGCGGGAGCATGGGGGATGTGACTTTAATCCCCTTCAGGGAAGTGACCGAATTTCCCCTCTCCCGGAGGGCGAGGGGAAATGGGCGCGGATCTGCTCATGTGCTCACGGGCAGTGCGCATGTGCCTACGGGCAGGGGGTGGCCCTACTCGCGCCGGGTGCGCGTCTTGTAGGTGAGTACGGGGGCCAGCGTCGCCACCACCCGGACGAGCCCGGCGTCCACCAGGTCCTGCACCACGCGGTCGATGGCCTTGTACGCGGGAGGTGCCTCCTCGAAGAGCAGGTCGCGGTCCTCGCAGATGACGTGGCTCTTGAAGGAGGTGCGGGTGAGGGCCTCGGGGGTGAAGCGCTCGCGCATGCGCTCGCGGGCACTGGTGCGCGTCCACTTGCGGCCGGCCCCGTGCGCCAGGCTGTGGGCGTGGTTCGCGCCATCGCCCAGGGGCAGCACCAGGTAGCTCAGCGAGCCCCGGCTGCCGGGAATCACCACCGGCCCCTGGTCCGAGGGCGCCGCGCCCTTGCGGTGCAGCCAGCAGGTGTGGCCCTCGTACTGCTTCGGGGTGACGCTGTTGTGGCAGACATCGAGCACCCGCCGCCCCGCCGCCGCGATGCCCTGCATCATCCTTCCGGCGATGGTGGCGCGATTGGCCCGCGCCCACTCCACGGCGTGGTCATGCCGCGCGAGGTACTGCCGCGCCTCGGCCGAGTCCTCCACGAGGCTTCCGGTGCCATGCCGGTCCACGTGGGCCCGGAGGATGGCCTCGCCCAACCCGCGGGAGCCGGAGTGCACCAGCAGCAGGAGCCGATCCGTGCCCAGCCCCAGCGCGGTGAAGGTCTCCGCGTCGTGCACCGCGTCCACCCGCTGCACCTCGGCGAAGTGGTTGCCACCGCCCACCGTGCCGAGCGCCGCCTCGAAGCCGCAGGGCTTCACGCCCATGCTGGCGAGCACCGCGTCCGTGTCGCCCTCCCACGGCCCATCCAGGTCCAGGCGCGCCGCCCAGCGCTCGGGCCTCGCCTTGCGCGCGGGCAGGTCCAACTCCCACAGGCCCATCCCACAGCCGATGTCGTTGCCCACGAGGAAGGGATAGAAGAGGCCCTCGGAGGCGAAGGCGGCGCCCACCGGTGCACCCTTGCCCGGGTGCAGGTCCGGAAGGCCCACCGCGGAGCGCATGCCGGGAAGCCGCGAGGCGGCCTCGAGCTGGCGGATGGCTTCACCCTCCACCCACGACTGGGGCGAGGCGATGACACGGACGTGAGGGGCGGGCGAGTTCATGTGCCCTCGGACGCGCGTGGCGTCCGGTGCCTGACGGCGCCGGGGGAGGGGAGTCCCTTCAGGCTGCCCGCTCGCCCGCTAGGTACCCACGAGCTCGAAATGGGAGGCCTGTTCGAGCTGGTGGACGCGTGAGCCTCGGCGAAGGATGCCCCTCACGGTCACGTAACGCTGGGTGAGATGGGCCGCGGTTGCCTGACGGTAGTCGGCGGCTCCCAGCAGGACGCGGACCTTCAGCAACTCGTCTTCCACCTGGGCCTGGAGCACGACGGCGCCTTCGACCTGCCCCTGCTCGCCCGGCTCTCCCATCAACTCCACGACCCTGCCGACGAACTGGTTGGGCTGGGCCCCTCGAGATGGCCGGAGCTGATGGGACAGCTTCTCGATGGCCTCGTACATGTTCCGATCCACATGGACTTCGGACGGCACCTGGGGCTCGACGGGGAGCAGCGGGGACCAGGAGCTGCGCAGCCGCAGGTCGGCGCTTTCATCGGGCGGCATCATCTCGACGAGCGCCTCGCAGAGGTTGGCGCTCACCACGGGCTCTCCCTGAGCGGGCTCGAGCACCCTTCCGGGCTCGCCCGCCCGGACCGCCGAAGCCACGTGTCCCACGGAGCGAAGGAGCAGCAGGGATGCGCGCCTTCCGAAGGACTCTTCCTGGACCGACCGGTGGGGCGCGACATCCAGAGGCGCCTCCACCGTCAGGACGAAGCTCCCCACCTCCGTCTGTCCGAGACGGCATTCCCTCAGGAAGGCCTCGGCATCCGCGAGGCTCATGCGCGGGTGGAAGGTCGTCCCGGGTCGCTTGATGCTGCAGGCGCTGGACAGCAGCGCCTTGCGGACTCCGTTCACCAGGCTCAGCCCATTCTCGAGGTGGATACCTCCATCCTGCGTCTCCGCGCCCTCCAGGGCGAAGCGGTGGAGATCCCTCCTGGGCCGCAGCAGGTCTCGCAGGATGCTCTCCGCCGGGCGTTGTTCGTGCTCGGCGATGCGTCGCGCCACCGCCACCATCGCTTCGCCGTAATCGATGAGATCACGGTCCAGCGGCACCTGGACTTCCACGGCGGGAGCCCGGCTACTGCGATAGATGGCGGCCTGGAGACGGCGCGATGGGATGCGGTTCCACCCGTGTGCCTCGAGGTAGGAACGCACGTTCTGGTAGTCCACCCGGTTTCCGAGCGTGAGGAGCTGCTCCGTGTTCATGACACGAGCTCCTCTTCACGAGCCACCTTGCGCAGCAGGTCGCGCAGGGTGTCCAGGTCGAATGGAGAACCCGGCTCGAGACGCGATGGCCCGGACATACGCGAGGCTCAACTCCTCCTTGATGTCGTTGGGACTCAACATGCCGCGTGCCATCCTACTTGTGGTAGGGCTCGCCCTTGAGAAGGGTGAAGGCCCGGTAGAGTTGCTCCACCAGCACCACCCGCGCCAGACGGTGCGGCAGCGTCATCTTCGACAGCGAGAGCACCAGGTCCGCGGACTGTCTCACCCGCTCGTCCAGGCCCTCGTCCCCGCCGATGACGAGCAGCAGATCCTTCGCGCCATCCTGCGCCCGGCCCACGTACCGGCTGAACTCCACCGAGTCCAGCAGCTTGCCCCGCTCGTCGAGCGCGACAATCAGGTCCTGCGGCTTGCGGCGCGCGAGGATGGCCTCGGCCTCGGCGGCCTTGGCGTCCGGCGCCTTGCCCTTCTTTCCCCCCGCCTCGGGCAGCTCCATCAGCTCGAAGCGGGTGTAGTGGGCCAGGCGCGAGGCGTACTCCTGGACCGCGGGCTCATACAGGCCCGAGCGGTCCTTGCCGATGGAGAGGAGCCGGACCTTCAGGCCACCTTCTCCCGCGCGGCGTCGGCCCAGAGGCCCTCGAGGTCATAGTGCGAGCGCGCCTCGGAGAAGAAGAGGTGCGCCACCACCTCGCCGAAGTCCAGGAGCACCCACTGGCCCGTGTCCATGCCCTCGTGGCCGATGGGGCGCAGGTTCTCCGTCTCCTTGAGGTTCTTCAGCACGTGCTCGGCCATGGCCGACACCTGCCGGTCGCTCTCGCCCGAGGCCACCACGAAATAGTCCGCGTAGGACGTCATCCCGCGCACATCCAGGATGACGATGTCCAGCGCCTTCTTGTCCGAGAGCAGGGTGCCAATCTTGCGCGCCAGCGCATGGGCGCGCGGGTTCTCCGCGGGAGCTCCCGGGGCCGCGCCTCCCGGCGTCAGCGCCTTCTTCTTGGTCGTCTTCTTCCGCGCGGGCAGCTTCTTGGCCGCTCCCTTCTTCGCCGCGGTCTTGGTGCGTGTGGCCAGCGACGGCGCGCTCTTCTTCTTCGCCGCGGGCTTCTTCGTGGTCGTCTTCTTCTTGGTCGCCATACGTGTCCGGGGCACCCTAGCGCACCTGCCCCTGTCCCAGAATGACGTACTTCTGGCTGGTCAATTCTCGCAACCCCATGGGCCCGAAAGCGTGCAGTCGACTGGTGGAAATCCCAATCTCCGCCCCCAGGCCCAGCTCGCCCCCGTCGTTGAAGCGGGTGGAGGCGTTCCACGCCACCGCGCTCGCCTGGGCCTCCCGGGTGAAGCGTCCCGCCACCGCCTCGTCCGAGGTGACGATGGCCTCCGTGTGTTCGCTCCCGTATCGGGCGATGTGGCCCAGTGCGTCGTCCACCCCGTCCACCACCCTCACCGCCAGGATGAGGTCCAGGAACTCCCGCCCCCAGTCCTCCTCCGAGGCCGGGGTCACCGCCACCCCGGCGCGTGACAGCACCTGGACCGTCGCCGCGTCCCCGCGCAGCTCCACCCCCTTGCCCACCAGCTCCCGGCCCACCTGGGGCAGGAAGCGCTCCGCCACCGCCCGGTCCACCAGCAGGCACTCCGCCGCGTTGCACACCCCCGGGCGGCTCGCCTTCGCGTTGACGGTAATCCGCGTGGCCATGTCCAGGTCCGCCGCCGCGTGCACGTACACGTGGCAGACGCCCTTGTAGTGCTTCACCACCGGAATCCGCGCGTTCTCCGCCACGAAGCGGATGAGGCCCTCGCCGCCCCGCGGTATGCACAAGTCGATCAGCCCCTCCAGCTTCAGCAGCTCCAGCAGCGTCTCGCGCTCGCCCGGGGGCACCGGCTGGATGCACGCGGCCGGCAGTCCCGTCTCGGTGAGGCCCGCCGCCAGCGCCGAGGCGATGGCCGCGTTGGAGTGCGCCGCCTCGCTGCCCCCGCGCAGCAGCGCCGCGTTGCCGCTCTTGAGGCACAGCGCCGCCGCGTCGCTCGTCACGTTGGGGCGGGCCTCATAAATCATCAGCACCACCCCCAGCGGCAGCCGCACCTTGCGCACGTGCAGGCCGTTGGGCCGGTCCCACTCCTCCGTCACCTCGCCCACCGGGTCCTTCAGGCCGGCCACCGACTCCACCGCCCGGGCCATGCCCTCCACCCGCGAGGCGTCCAGCAGCAACCGGTCCAGGAAGGCCCCTCCCTTTCCGGCGGCCCGCGCGGCGGTCATGTCCAGCGCGTTGGCGGCGAGCAGGGTGGGGAGGGCCTCGCGCAGGTGGCGCGCCATGGCCCGGAGGGCCTCATCCTTCTGGCCGGTGGGGGCGGTGGCGAGCACGCGGGAGGCTGCCCGGGCGGCCTCGGCGAGGGAGCGCACGTCTTCCTTGGCAACGGACATGCCTCTCCTCTATCACCGCCCCATGAGCAACGCCCGGTTGGAGCAGTTCAAGAAGATGGCGGCCGAGTTCCCCGACGCGCCCATGGCGCACTTCTCCCTCGGAAAGGCCTATTTGGAGCTGAGGCAGTACGCCGAGGCCGCCCAGGCCCTGGAGACGGCGGTGCGGTTGGACCCGCAGTACGCCGCCGCCATGGTGTCCCTGGGGGATGCCTACACCGGCGCGGGGCAGACGCAGAAGGCCCGCGAGGTGCTCACCCGCGCCCGGGACACGGCGCTCGCCCAGAGCCACGCCAGCCTCGCCGAGGAGATCGACGAGCGGCTGTCCGGCCTGGACTGAACCCGGCTCCGGAGTGAGGCGCGCTACGGCCGCCAGGTGAGGCCCACGCCGCCCACCTGGCGGAAGTAGAAGAGGCCATTGCGCGACAGTTCGGTGCCGTACATGGCGAAGGAGAGCTCCACGTCCACCCGCTCGCTCAGGGGCCGGGCCAGCTTCAGCGACAGCATGTGCTGGGCCTCCTCGTCGTCGAGCAGGGTGATCTCCGGCGAGAGGAAGACGCCGTCCGGGTAGGCGTTGAGGCCCAGCGCGCCCTGGGCCATGAGCGTCAGCTTCCAGGGCAGCCGCACCCCCGCGGTGCCGCTCAGCCGGTGGCGCTGCACGGACTCGCCATAGCTGTTGGAGCTCGTCTCCAGGTACGAGTAGGAGAGCCCCAGCGCCACCGGGCCCTTGTAGCTGTAGCCCGCGCTCGCCAGCAGCACGCCGTCCTGGCGCCGTCCCGTCCACTCGGGCGTGGTGCCCGGCGGGTAGCGCTGGGAGGTGCTGAAGCGGCGCTGGCCGTACTCGCCGGTGACGGTGAAGGCGTGGCGCTTGTCCAGGCGGAAGCGCGCGAGGAAGCCCACCTCGGGGCTGCCGAAGCTGGCGGAGAAGTCGGGCCGGTAGAGGAAGCGGTGCGCTCCGGCGCGCAGGCGCAGGGAGAGCCGCGCATCCGGGGCGTGCTCGAGGAAGGCGGACGCCGCCAGGTCCGTGTACGCGCGGCTGCCGCCCCGCCGGTCCTTGGCCCGCCCCTCCACGCCCACGCCCAGCGTCTCGCCCACGGCGAGCGAGCCCTCCAGCGCGGCGGCCTGCACCAGCACGTCCTCGCTGGGAAAGGCCACGTACTTGCGGCCTCCGCCGTCATAGCGGCCCACCAGCTGCCAGCGGTCCGCGGTGTAGCGGCCCTCCGCCGTGACGAGCAGGCTGAGCACCGCGTCCGTGGTGTTGGGCGGCGAGTCCCCCTGGTAGAAGTCGCGCGGCGCGTTGCCGTCCAGCATCAGCCGGCCCGCCACGCGCAGCTGTCCCTCCACGTCGGCGGCATGCGCGCCACCAGCGAGCGCCAGGGAAGACACCACGAGCGCGGAGAGGAGCCGTCTCAACGGGCGCACCATACTCCGTGCACTGTCCGCATGCCCTGTCCACGAGAGGGCAGCCGGCCGGGCGGGGCGATGACTGCGCGCCCGGACGATCGGTAGAGTGGGTGTCATGCGACTCACTTCCGTACTCTCCGTCTGTGCCCTGCTCGCGCTCGTGTCCTGTGGCCCCCCCGGCTTCCTGGCCGAGGTGAAGGGAGAGACCACCGTGGCCGGAGATCCAACGGGCATCTCCACCGTCCTCGATGCGTTCCCGGCCATCGGCAGCTTCTCCAACCTCGACTTCGACCAGAACCAGGACTTCAAGAACCAGGGCGTCACCAAGGAGCAGGTGTCCTCGGTGAAGCTCCAGTCCCTGGAGCTCAAGGTGCTCTCCCCCTCGGACCAGGACTTCTCCTTCCTCGACACGCTGGAGTTCTACGCGAAGACGGGGGACCAGGAGGTGCTGGTGGCCTCCAAGAAGAACATCGCCTCGCTGAACCTCAAGGCGCCCAACCCGGTGTTGGTGCTGGACGTGACGGACGCGGAGCTGCAGCCCTTCATCACCGCGCCCTCCATGAGCCTCGGCGTGCGGGGCAAGGGCCGCAAGCCCTCGAGGGAAGTGCGCCTGGAGGCCAACGTGAAGCTGGACGTGAAGGTGCGGCTGCTGGACTAGCGCAGCTCGCGGGCCCGGCGCTCCAGCGAGTCCGCGCGGGAGTCCAGCTCGCGCGCGAGCGACTCGAGCCGGGCCGCCTCCGCCTCCAGGCCGCGCAGGTCCTCCGGGTTGCCGCTGGCGAGCGCCTGGGCGCGCACCGTGCCCACCTGGGGCCGGTTGTCCGAGGCGCGGTAGACGGGCGACTGGACCTGCTCCCCCATCTCTCCGCCGCCCCCTCCCGGCGAGGCGGGTGTCCCCGGGACCGGCGAGCCTCCGCCATTGGACGGGTAGGGCGGGGCCGCATCCCCCTGGGCGCCCCCTGAGAACACGTTCTCCGGGAACAGGCCTCCACCGCTGCGCTGGGAGGCTTCCACGGAGATGGACTTCGTGGACGCGTTGAAGCGCAGGCGCATGTGCCGGTCCTGCTCGTCGAACATGGACTCCTCGCCGAGGAAGTCGCTCATGCGCCGGTCCAGCTCGCGCTCCTCGCGCAGCTCGGTGATGCGGCCGTGCAGGGCCTTCAAGCGCTGGCGCACCTTGTCCTCGGAGTCACGCAGCACGTCCGCCTGCTCCAGCAGATCCTCGGGGTCGTCGCTGGACTCGCGGCGGTCCAGCGCCGGCTCATGGGAGGCGGGCAGGGCGGAGCGCAGGGCATCGCGCTCGGCGCGCAGGTCGCGCATGCGCGCGATCAGCTTGGAGCGGGCCTCGCGGTCCGGGGTGGCGTCCCAGGCGGCACGCACCCGGGCCAGCTCCTCGGAGAGCGCCGAGTGCAGCGCCAGGTTGCGGCGCTCCGCCTCGGTCTCGGCCCCGGCGAGCGACTGGGCCAGCCCGGACAGCTGGCCGGACAGCTCCTGCGACTGCCGCAGCGCCGTCTCCAGCTCCGGGCCCGCCACCAGCCGGCCCTTCTGCTCGGACTTGAGCTGCTCGATGCGGCCCGCCAGGGTGTTGAGCTCCGAGCGCAGCACCTGCTGCCTGTCTCGCAGGTCTCTCACCTGGGTCCGCGCCGTCCGGGCCTCGAGCCGCAGCGCGTCCACGCCCGAGGCCGCCCAGACGGGCGTACCCAGGGAGAGACACAGCAGCAGGGGCAGCAGGACGCGCTTCATCAATCCCCTCCCCGCAGCAAGCCGGATGCCAGGGCCCCGCCGCGACAGGGCGGTGGGGTGCCCGCGAAACCCGAGAGGTTCCGGGGACTTCGCGCACGGGTGGGCCAGGGCTGTCACGGGGGAATGACGGAAAACCACGATGGGAGCGGGGGGGCGGTAGATTTTCGAGGGGACGGTTCCTTTTTTACAGCCAGATGAGGCGCTCCGCCACCCGCCGTGTGCCCGCCTGCCGGAGCCCGCTCAGTTCTCCTCGGGGCGCTCGCTCCTGGCGATGAAGCCGTACTTCTCCAGCTTGTAGTAGAGCGCGGACGTCTTGATGCCGAGCAGCCGGGCCGTCTCCGTCTTCACGCCGCCGGCCTTCTCGTAGGCGCGGGCGATGAGCTGGCGCTCGAGGTCCTCGAGGATGTCGGGCAGGGGCCGGTCCCCCATGGGCACGGGCAGGCCCGAGTCGCTCCGGGGCGCGGTGCCGGTGAGGTGCGTGGGCAGGTCCGTGGCCGCGAGCGTCTCGCCCTCGGCGAAGACGAGCGACTGCTCGATGACGTTCTCCAACTCGCGCACGTTGCCCGGCCAGGCGTAGCGGGCCAGCGCGCGCAGGGCGCTGTCCTCCAGGCTCTTCACCCGCTTGTTCACCCGCGAGGCGTGCTTGGCCACGAAGTGACGCGCCAGCGCGGTGATGTCCTCGGGGCGCTCGCGCAGGGGCGGAATCTGCAGCGGGACGATGTGCAGCCGGTAGTAGAGGTCCTCGCGGAAGCGGCCGGCCTTCACCTCGGCCTGGAGGTCGCGGTGGGTGGCGCTCACCACGCGCACGTCCACCTTGAGCGTCTCCTCGCCGCCCACGCGTTGGATCTCCTTCTCCTGGAGCACGCGCAGCAGCTTCGTCTGGACGGAGTGGGGGATTTCACCAATCTCGTCGAGGAAGAGGGTGCCGCCGTCGGCGAGCTCGAAGCGGCCGAGCTTGCGCTTGACGGCGCCGGTGAAGGAGCCGCGCTCGTGGCCGAAGAGCTCGCTCTCCAGGAGCGTCTCGGCGAGGGCGGCGCAGTGGACGACGACGAAGGGCCCGTCCTTGCGCGGGGAGAGCTGGTGGAGCATGCGCGCCACGAGCTCCTTGCCGGTGCCGGACTCGCCGCGCACGAAGACGGTGGCGTCGGTGGCGGCGGCCTTGCGCACCATGCCCACGAGCCGCTGCATGGGCTCGCTGTCCCCCACCATGAGGTTGCCGTGGGCGAGGGCGGCGTCGGCCTCGAATGCCTCGGTGCGGGCGGACAGGCGCTCCACCTGGCGGCGGGCGGAGGACAGCTCGAGGCCCTTCTCCACCTTGGCGCGCAGCACGTCCGGGGTGAAGGGCTTGGTGATGAAGTCGTAGGCGCCCTGCTGCATGGCCTGCACGGCCGTCTCGATGGTGCCGAAGGCGGTGACGACCATGACGACGGCGGCCGGGTCATGCGCCTTGAGCGTCCGGGTGACGGCGATGCCGTCCATGCCGTCCATCTTCAGGTCGGTGACGACGAGATCGAAGGGCGTCTTCTTGTAGGCGGAGACACCGTCGGTGCCGGAGCGGGCGGCCGTCACGGTGTGGCCGGAGCGGGTGAGGGTGACGGCCATGCCCTCGCGGAGGGTGTCGTGGTCGTCGATGACGAGGATACGGGCCATGAGGGGCACCCTATATCGTCCTGGCGCCCGCCGTCGAAGTGGGCACAATCCGCCCCTCATGAGCAGCCCCCTGACGTCCCTGAATGAGTTGCTGGCCCGCCACGTTCCCTCGGACGACAAGGAGCGGGAGGACCTGGCGAAGATGCGCGCCCTGGCCACGGAGCTGGAGAAGCCCTTCTCGCGGTCCCAGGAGCGGGGACACTTCACCGGCAGTGCGGTGGTGGTGGATCCGTCGGGCGAGCGGGTGGCGCTGGTGTACCACGGCAAGGTGCACCGGTGGCTGCAGCCGGGAGGACACGCGGAGGAGGCGGACGCGGGCAGCATGGAGGCCACGGCGCTGCGCGAGGCGCGCGAGGAGACGGGCTGCCGGGTGCGGCTGCACGAGCGGGCGCCGAGTCCGCTGGACGTGGACGTGCACACCATCGCGGCGCGCAAGGGCGAGCCGGAGCACCTGCACCTGGACGTGCGCTTCCTGGTGGTGGCGGAGAACCCCGAGGCGCTGGCGCATGACCCCGCGGAGTCGTTCGGGGCGCAGTGGGTGACGTGGGACGAGGCGCTGGCGCGCACGGCGGGCGAGGCGCCGCTGCGGCGCATGATGGAGAAGGCGCGGGCCGTGGTGCGCGCGGGCTGAGACAGGTCCCTGGCCCGCCGCGTGCTTGAGCGCGGTCCGACATGTCTGGACCGCATGATCTCTTCGCCCGGTACACCTTCGGCCACCCCGAGCGGGCCGCCGCTGAATTGCGCGCCGTGCTGCCCGCGCATGTCGTCTCCGAGGTGGACTGGTCGTCCCTGCGGCGAGAGCCCGGCAGCGTGGTGGACCCCGAGCTGCGCGAGACCGAGAGCGACCTGCTCTTCACGGCACGGATGCGCACGGGCCAGCCGCTGCTGCTGTACGTGCTACTCGAACACCAATCGTCCGTGGACGTCGCGAAGACGCAAACCAGAAAAACCTCATCCGCTTCTCGCTCCACCGCCGGGTCTTCAAGCGCGCCAGGCGCCCATCTTCTTCGTGCGTAGCCAATCGGCCAGGCAGCCTCTGCTCTCAGCGACAGGGGTCCC
>NZ_DASUNC010000134.1:0-3240 GCF_036277355.1 Archangium sp. | reverse complement strand
ATGCCCTGGTGGCTGGCCCGGAGTCTGGGCAGCTCACGGGAAAGGCGGCGGGTGGAGGCGGACACCTCGTCCACGGCCCCCAGCAAAGCCAGGTGGGACGCCAGGGCGCTCCCCCGTGCCTGGGTGTCCGCATCGCCCGGGCCCACCGCCGTCATCATCTGCCGTGCCTGCTGGCGGCGGTGCAGCCGCTGTGTCCCCTCGGGCTCGGGCGTGGGCGGTTCACCCGGGTCTTGCGCCCACGCGGGAGTGGCGCCCTCACCGTGCGAGTAGCGCAGGTGCGTTGCCCGGCCGGGCGGTGGCGTCAGCGGTGCGCAGGCATTGGACAGCAGGGCGAGGGCGAGCAGCAGCCCCGTGCACCTCACCGCGGGCGGGTCAGCGCGCATGCTCCACCCCCAGGCCCCTGCGAGTGACGGCTCCCGAGCCTTCCTGCCCGGGCCAACCTCCCTGGCTTCGTGGCCTCTTCGGGGAGGTTGTCAGGCCTTTGAGCCTGGGAGAGCAGCAGCACCAGCGACCAGGACGTCATCAGCACCTCCGTTGGCGGGCCTCCAGTCTACCCGTGGGATGCCCAATTGCCGGAGGCTGGCAGCGGCTTCGCTTCCAGCCATGGACTTCAGACTTCCTCGTCGGGCAGGAGGGTGACGAGCAGTTCGTCGTCAGGGCCGAGCGGGCGCCATCCGGGTGGAGGTGGCGTGGCGAGGAGTGCATCTCCTGCCCGCCGGACGCGCTCCTTATGCGTTTCTGGGGTGTAGGCGGACCAGCGCCCAAGCGCCATGGCGACCTCGAAACGGTTCTCATCGTCCATCACGGGTGGCCAACCGCTGGAGAGTCCGTCGGCAAGTTCGCGCACGAGCACATCACGCACCAGTCGTGTGACCTGATTACGACGCTCCGCCTCGGCGAGCAACCCACTGAATACCTGCACTGCGGCGATGTCATCCTCGCCAAGCTCCTCGGCTAATAAATAGAGCGGGACGGCAGGACGGGCCTCGGCGAAGGCGGTGAGTGAATCGTAACCCTGCTCGCGGACCCGCTCGTACAGGCGCGCCTTGATGTTGCCCTGCCACGCACGTCCGTCGCTCATCGCCCTCTCCTGCGGATGAAGTTCAAGCTTCCTCGTCGGGCAGGAGCGTGAGCAGCAGCGTGTCGTCGGGGCTGAGCGGGCGCCATCCGGGCGGCGGAGGTGTGGCGCGGAGCGCTGTCATCACATGCTCGGCGCGTGCCTCATGGGACTCAGGAGTGTAGCCAAACCACGCGCCGAGTGCCTTGGCGACGTTGAAGCGGTTGGCGTCGTCCATGACGGACGGCCAGCCTTCAGGGAGGCTCTGGAACAACATGCGTACGAGGACACTGCGCACCAGACGAGTGACCTGCTTGCGCCGCTCCGCCTCGGCGAGCAACCCGCTGAACACCTGCACCCCGGCGATATCGTCTGGACCCAGCTCCTCGGCCAGTTCCACCAACGAGGCCGTAGGGCGAGCCTCGGCGAAGGCGGTGAGGGAATCGTAACCCCGCTCGCGGACCCGCTCGTACAGGCGCGCCTTGATGTTGCCCTGCCACGCACGTCCGTCGCTCATCGCCCTCTCCAGCGGATGAAGTTCAAACTTCCTCGTCGGACAGGAGGGTGACGAGCAGTTCGTCGTCGGGGCCGAGCGGGCGCCATCCGGGCGGCGGTGGCGTGGCCAGGAGCGCATCGCTGGCCTTATCGACACGGGCTCTATGAGTTTCTGGGGTATCGGCGAACCACGAGCCGAGTGCCTTGGCAACCTTGAAACGATTGGCGTCATCCAGCAGGGGCGGCCAGCCCTCGGGAAGACACTCGGACAGCTCGCGCACAAGCATGTCGCGGACAAAGCGCGTGACCTGTTTGCGCTGCTCCGCCTCGGCGAGCAACCCGTTCAGCACCTGCACCCCGGCCACATCCGCCTCGCCAAGTTCCTCGGCCAGCGCCACCAGTGAGGCGGTGGGGCGGGCATTCGCGAAGGAGGTGAGCGAATCATAACCGCGTTCACGGACTCGCTCATAGAGGCGGACCCTCCAGTTGCCCTGCCACGTCTGTCCGCCGCTCATCGCCCTCTCCGATGAGCGAACTCCATTGGGATGTTATAGCGCCTCATCCGGTATGCGACGATGTCCAGGACCTCGTTCCGCGTCAACATCCGGCCCGCCTTGGCTTCGGCTTGATAGAGCGCGTCCATGATCATGCGGTTCCATTCGTCGGGCCAGGTGCGCCCCAGCTTCCAGTTCCCCCCACCGTGGATGGCCTGATGGTGTGCCTGCTCCAGTTTCACGCAGAACTTGTTGATGTCCATCTCGCCGGTGAAGCCGCGCTTCTCGAACCACTCGCGGAACTCTTGAGGCATGACGTGGTGCCCTGGTGGCTCGGCCATGCCAGCCCCCGCTCTGTCCGTCACGCGCATGCCGCGCACCTCCGGCCCCTCGCCCAGGGCCTCGCGCACGCCGCGCGGCAGCTCCCCGTGCGCCATCATCACCTGGCCGGCCTGTATGCGCACCGCCGCGCTGACGGCGGGAAGTGACAGGACGCCGGCCCGTACCAGCCGCTGCATCATCTCCACCCACTCGGCGGAGAGGACAAGGCGCGTGCCCATCATCACGCCGTGCGAGCCCACCATGAAACCCATGCCCAGCGTAGCGGGAGCCGCCGCGCGCAGCGCGGGCAGGGTGAACTTCAGCGCCGACACCAGGGTGAGCGCCTCCGCAGCCTCCTTGAGCACCAGTATCTTCTGGAGGGTCTCCGCTCCCTTGCGCACGGTCTCTCGCAATGTCTCGAACTCGCGGGTGAGATGGCCCACCAGGGCGGGCATGTCCTCCGCCGTCGCCTCCACCCGCGCGGGCTCGAGCGAGGAGAGCGCCGTCAGGGCGGGCTCGAGCAGCATCTGGAAGCGCTCCATGTCCACGTACAACCACTCCACGCTGTAGAGGCGGCGGGAGAGCGCGTCGTCGGTGAGGAGGAGGAAGTCGAACCAGACGGCCAGCAGCAGGGAGCCGAGCATGGCGGCCTCCAGCCGGGGGCCCGCCAGGCGCAGCAGGGCCAGCTGCATGTCCGGGTCCTCCACCTGGGAGGCGGCGGTTGCCAGGCGCGTGGCGGCGGCCAGCTCGGCGTCCATCCACCGCAGCTGACGTTCCCCATATTCGATGTAGCGGACGAAGATGCCGTTGCCCGCACGAGCGATGCCCTGGTGACTGGCCCGGAGTCTGGGCAGCTCACGGGAAAGGCGGCGG
>NZ_DASUNC010000133.1:0-22069 GCF_036277355.1 Archangium sp. | reverse complement strand
GTCTGCTTCAATCGTGGCAACCCCCAGGCACTTTCACGCTCCACTGGAGCTTCTGGCGACGCCGTCACCAAGCCATTGCCAAGCTCTGTCACTACCGCAAGCGCACCTCTCAGAGCAGGTAAATCACTCGCAACTGTAGTGTGAGCGGGTGACGTCCACCTTCTCATTCAGGTTCTGCTTGACGTGCAGATGGCTGTCCTTGTGCACCAGCTCCATGCGGTTGGACTTCATGACGACATCCACATTCCCATCGCCATCAATGCCTCCCACCAGGAGCATCATGTCCCCGCCGATGTGCTCCTGGCTGTGGCGGTGTACCTTCAAGTTCTTGTCCCGATAGACCATTTCATTCTGATCACCGGCCTTTCCGTTCTCGCCTTCGCATCCAATGGTCTGGTGACGGTCGTGGAGGATGTTCTCGAACGAGTCATTCTTCACATGCACGTCCATATTGCGCTCGGCGTGCATGAAGATCTGCTCCTGGCTCTTCTTGTCCTCGTAGCGCAGCTCGTTGTACCCCTCCTTGCCCAGCGAGGAGTTGGACTTGATGGTGCTCTTGGTCTTGTGCGCTGGCAGCTCGTAGGGCACGAGGTTGTTGCCATTGTAGACACGGCCGATGATGAGGGGCCGGTCCGGGTCACCTTCGATGAAGTCGACGATGACCTCCTGGCCGATGCGAGGGATGAACATGGCGCCCCATCCCTCACCGGCCCAGAGCTGACTCACCCGTACCCAGCATGAGCTGTGTTCATCCAGCGTTCCCTGCCGGTCCCAATGGAACTGCACTTTGACCCGGCCCCACTTGTCTACGTAGATCTCCTCTCCCTTGGGTCCCACCACCACCGCGGTTTGCACTCCCCTGACATGGGGCCTCGGAGTCACCCGGGCCGGCCGGTAGGGCACTTCCTCCGGGATGCAGGTGAAGGCGTTGGAGTAGCTGAACCCCCCTCCCTGGGACTCCTCGTCCAGCACCTGTGGCTGGCTGCCCTGATGGCTCACCCCGATGAGGAGATAACGGCCATTGTGGCTCCTCCGTGAGTGCTCGGTCAGGGAGAACAGCCGCCCTGGCAGAAATCGCTCACAGTCACTTCTGCCCTGCGCCAGACGCTTGCTGGCCTGGAGGGCCTCCAGCCGCACCCTGGCGATGGTACTGCCCTTGGCCAGCGTTCCCTGGGAGGGATCCTGATACTCCCCCGGGTAGTCGTACACCTCCAGGTCCGCATCGACCTTCGCTCCGTTGGCCGCCTGCATGTTCAACCCTGGCTTCTTGAAGTTGAAGTCACGCAGGGTGGCCTTGCCGGGGCGGACCTCCTCGGAGAAGCGGAAGTGGTTCACGTGGTCTTCCGTGACCACCATGCCCGCGTCCCGGCGGAAGGGCAGCGTGTCCACTCCGTCAATCGGTTTGAAGGCCGCCGCCCCATCCCCAATCACCAGGGTGTGCTTGTCCTGCTCATGCTCGAAGAAATAGAAGAGTCCATCCTCCTCCATCAAACGGCTGACGAAAGCCCAGTCGGACTCGCGGTACTGCACGCAGTAGTCGCGGGGCTCGTAGCTGCCCGTCAGGGTGAAGCGCACCTGGTCCGTTGGCACGGAGGCCGCTTCGAAGACCTTCTTGAGGATGGCCGGAGTGTCCATCGCCTGGAAGATCCGGCAGTCGAAGCGGTGCTTGAGCCTCCACACCAGGGGCACCACCGTGGCCCGGTAGATGGCGTAGCGAGGCATCTCGTTGATCTGCTCGAAGCGGCTGATGATGCCGTTGAGGAGCTTCGGGCGAAGGTCGCCCTGTAGCGTCAGCAGCGCCGGTTTGCCCACTGCGTCCGCGAAGTCGATCTCCTGATCCTCGCAGGCCAGCTCCACCTGGTACTCGAAGAGACTGGACAGTCCCTCGGCACCCGAGAAGCGCACGACGCGCAGGGGGACCGCGAGTCCCCCGACTTCGAATGTGAAGAGCGACGACTGCCCCAGTTCATGAACGAGTGCTCGAGCGACCATGGCTGCCTCCCGTGTCCTACGGCTTGGCCGGCGTGGCCTGCAGTACCGGAGTCTTCAGGGGGGTCGCGCCCGCCTGCAGCTCATGCTCCAGCAGCTTCACCCAGAGCGAGGGCTCCGTCCCAACCAGCCGATTGTTTTCCACCGTCAGCTTCCGCTCGGCTTGCGCACGCCGGTAGGGCATGGGCGGCAGCGAGGCGTAGTGGGGATCCATGTCATGCATCATCACCTGTTCGTCGATGATGATGCCCTCGGGGCCAAAGCGCAGGTTGGACGTCAGCTCCACCTTCCGTTGCAGGCCGCCAGGTAGATCGAGCAGTTGCTCCCGGCTGAGAGGAAACCACGTGGGGCCCAGGCACTGACCCTGCTTGCTCACCACGGACTCCGCGAAGAACCGGCCGTGGCGCAGCGGGAGGAGGCGGGCGAAGCGGCGGCACACCGGTGGTGACTCATTCGTGCACTGATCTCCCTCGGCGACCAGCACCTCCACGTCTCCGCTCCGCTTCAGTTGCAGCTTCGCGCCCTGGGGAAATGAGCGCAGGCTCCCGAGCGCCCGGACGATGAGCCCCTGATCCGTCCGCTCCACCAACCCCACGGGCCCGAGGGCCTCGCCATTGGCGAAACGCCGTGTGAGCACCCAGACAAGACGCAGATCCGAGCGCACGGTCTCCAGGATCAGATCGTCCTCGGTGAGCTGCTCCGTGGCCGGGAGGGGCTCCGGTTCCGGACCGGCTTCACGACAGGCATCCGCCACGGGCTCCTGCCACACGACGGGCGAGCCCGAGCAGTCCAGGGTGGGTTGGGGCGCCGTACGCTGCTCGGGGGAGTAGCCGTGCACCAGCAGTGCGAACCACTCCTCGGGTGAGAGGACGGGGCGCTTCTCGCGGGTGACTTCGTGGAAGCACAGCTCCGGCTTCTGCCGGGCCGCGCACCCCGCGGCGAGCAACAGCCAGCACAAACAGGGCGTCATGAAGGCAAGGCGCATGGGTGTTCTCCAGAGGCAGGGGTGCTCAAGGGGAGCCGGGCACGATCACCCGGTTCTGCAGGTTGGTGCCGAGCCAGGTGTCCCGTCCGAGCCGCGAGGGCTCGGTGTACGAGAGGTTGTAGGTGTGGTTGATGCTCTCGCTGAGGAAGAGCTCGAAGTCGTACTCGATGGGATCCCTCACGCAGAGCGCCACCACCTCGCGCGCCAGCGGGTAGAGATCTCCCTCTTGCAGCAGCCGGCGCCAGACATCGGGCGGGAGCGGGCCGATCTCGATCCTGAACCGCCCCATCCGGTCATACGCCTGGCCACCCAGCAGCGTGTTGCGCCCGAGCTGGTGGTACGCCTCGCCGAGCTGGAGACGCGCATCGATGTCCACCCACCGGCCCTGGAACTGGTGCACGGTGATGCGAGCACCCTCCAGCTCACCCTCCAGCACGTCCTGGAGCGCCAGCTGCAGCTTCTCCGCGGTGCGGATGTGGCTGGCCAGGATGGGAACGAGCCGCATCAGCCTCCAGACGGGCAGCTTCCCGGACCAGGGCTTCTCGAAGGTGTCGAAGCCGGCCAGGGTCAGCAGGCGGCGCGACCAGTCGTCGTCGCAGGTGGAGGTCAGCTCGCTGGTGACGCGGTAGCGGGACTCGAGCCGGTACAGCAGTGACAGCAGCCGGTGATGGAACAGATCCAGCATCTCGCGCCGCACCGGCCGATCCGGATCCTCCTGGGCCACGGCCTCGGACACGTACATGGGCAGCGGGCTGACGGAGCCGGTGAGCCCGAGGAAGGTGGTGACCACCTCGAAGAGCGGGCGCCGTGCCTTGGGCTCGTCCTCCTGGGCGGGCACCTGCCGCAGTGCCACGTCGCTGACGTCCCCCGAGGAGAAGCCCAGGGCAGGATCATGCCGGAAGCGGATCCGCTCCTGGCTCACCGGGCCCAGCTCGCCCACGCGTGCCGCGCCATGGGTGAGCCGCTCCAGGTACGCCACCAGCGGGAAGAACCCGAGCCGGTTGGCCAGGGGACGCAGGGCATCGTCCGCCTCTACAAAATCATCTGGGTTCCGTTCCGGGGCAGCCACGAGTACTCCATCTGCGAGGGTTGAAGCCGGAGCGCCAGCTCGTTGAACGCGTTGAGGGTGACGTTGGACGCGAGCAGCTCGTCGAGGACGCAGCCGAAGAGGAATGTGTCTCCGGCGCCCATGAAGCTCGTCTCGTCGAGCTCCACGGTGGTGCGGTTGCCGCGTATCGGCACGCCCTCGAGGAACCGGGTGCCGGGGCGCACCTCCACCGCGCGTATGGCATTGATGCGCAGCCGGTTGGCCCGCCCCGTCAGGTCATCCGCGAGGGCGTGGAAGTTGTAGAGCTCCAGCAGGCAGCGCAGCACGGAGGCGTCCGCGAGCGAGCGCTGGTTGATGGCCAGGTGCGAGAGCAGCCGCCAGTGCAGCTCGGTGCCCAGGGGCGCCCGGGCCGGACGGCTGACCGGGGTGATGTTCTTGAAGCGCGCGAACGAGGGCGAGGTGAAGGTCGACAGGCAGACATCGCCCACCTGCAGCCGGCCCGGCAGTGAGCGGTTGGTGCAGGTCAGCTCGACCGACAGGGTCTCCTTGGAGAGGGAGGGCACCACGTCCCGTGCTGTCTCCAACGCCAGGAAGGTGTCGATGCCATCGTCGATGGGGGAGGGGGCCCGGCGCAGCCGGTAGAAGGCCGGCTCCGCGTCCTCGCCCGAGGCGTGCTCGAAGCCGAAGAAGGGCCGGTAGAGGCGCCGCTCGTTGCGCCCGGCCTGCAGGCCCGTGACGCGGTCCACCGTGTACACCTCCGAGTGCCGCGGATCCTTCTCGGCGGCGCGCAACAGGTGCTCGCGATCCATCGTGTGGTGGCGCAGCGGGTGGGCCGAGGCGGAGAAGAGGTTGATGGCGGGCGTGCAGTGGAGCCGGAACATGTCCCGCGTGATGCTGGCCTCCAGGGGCGGGGGCCGCTCGAGGTGGAAGGCCAGCTCGAACCGGTCCTCCACCACGTCGGCGGCCTCCTCCAGTTGTCCCACCTCGAAGAAGAGGAACTTCTCCGGCAGGGTGAGGTACTCCTGGAGCTGCCGGTAGCCCTCGGAGACGCGGGGCCAGGGCAGCATCCTGAGCTTCCGGTCGAAGCCGACGGGACGGATGACCTCTGGCGGCAGCAGGATGCCGGGACCGGTGCCGGAGCGCACCTGCACCTTGCGGCAGTAGCGCAGCAGCCACAGGAGGATGAGGGAGCTGGTGGCCAGCTCGGAGTGGATGAACAGCCGCAGGCCACCGGGTTGGAAGACCTCGGCGCGGCCCTGCTCCTGCGTCTGGAAGAAGAGGCGCAGCACCGGATGGGTGGTGGAGGACTTGTCCAGGTGGGCGCCCTCGAGCGTCAGGGGAAGCAGCTCCACGTCCGACGTCGTGCGGAAGATGCAGGAGGTGTCGTCGATGGGCTGGGCCGCGACCTCCACGCCGGCGGGCACATGCGCGCGTCCCCGCAGGGCCTTCTGCTGGGGCGTGAACTCGAGGATGGTGCAGGCGGGGATCGGCCGCAGGTAGTGCGGCAGGAGCAGATCCGACAGGACGTGCACCATCTCCGGGATGTCGTCCTCCACCCGCTCCCGGATGCGCGCCGTCAGGAAGGCGAAACCTTCCAACAGCCGTTCCACATCCGGGTCCGCTCCGCGCTCCACCAGCAGACCCGCGGTGGCGGGATTGGCCAGGCCGAACGTCCGGCCCATCTCCCTCAGGTAGGTCAGCTCACTCAGATAGTACTTGCTGAACATGTGCGAGCCTCGCGCTTCACCACAGCTCCACCCTGCCTCCGGCCCCCAGACGCGTCCGGAAATACAGGACGCGGCTGGAGCCCTTCGTGGCGAGCTGTGCGGTGATTTCGAACTTCAGGGCCGAAGGATCTCCAGCCTGCGGCGTGTGGATGACCACCACGTTTCTCAAGCGTGGCTCGTACTCCTGGATGGCGGCCTGGATGGAGGCCTGCATTCTCTGGATGGCCGAGGGATACGTGTGGACGACATCGTTGAAATCCAGGATGCCGTAGCCAGGTGAGGAGACGGATTCACCCTTCCGGGTGTTGAGCAGAACCCGGAGGTGCCGGGTGATGGCCTCGACTGGATCCTCCCGCCGGGAGGGGTGCATGTCGCCGCTTTCCAGACGAGAGAGGAGCCCGTGTGTGGACATGGTCGTTGATCTCCAGGGGCTCATTCCCTATCGAGCTTGCCCACCAGTGACAGGGTGAAAGACGCGCCCATGTATTTGAAATGCGGCCGGACCCGGAGATTGCAGCGGTACCAGCCGGGCTGTCCCTCCACGTTCTCCACCGTCACCCGTGCGCTGCGCAGCGGCCGGCGCGCGCGCACCGTGGGAGCGGGATCCTCCATGTCCGTCACGTAGTCGCTCAGCCACTGGTTGAGCTCGCGCTCCAGGTCCGAGCGCTCCTTCCAACTTCCAATCTGCTCACGCTGTAGCACTTTGATGTAGTGCGCCAGGCGGCACATGATGAACATGTAGGGGAGCTGCGTGCCCAACCGATAGTTGGTCTCCGCCTCGCGGCCCTCGGGGGTGTCGCCGAAGAGCTTGGGGCGTTGGGCGGAGTTGGCCGAGAAGAACGCCGCGTTGTCCGTGGACTTGCGGAACACCAGCCCGATGAAACCCTCCTGGCTCAGCTCGTACTCACGGTGCTCGGTGAGCAAGATTTCGGTGGGAACCCTGGCCTGGAGCTCACCGAGGGCCTCGTACTTGTGGAGCGTGAGGTTCTCCACGGCGCCGCCGGACTCCGGGCCGATGATGTTGGGGCACCAGCGGTATCGGGCGAACGAGTCCGCCACGCGGGTGGCCAGTGCGACGGAGGCGGGCCCCCACAGATAACGCTCATGATGGCCGACCACGTCTTCGCTGTAGTTGAAGGCGCGCACGGGCAGGGTTGTCTCTCCGTAGGGGCGGCGCAGCAGGAATCGCGGCAGGCACAGGCCCACGTAGCGCGCGTCCTCGCTGTTGCGGAACGACTGCCAGCGCACGTACCGGGGCCCCTCGAAGAGTGACTTCAAATCCTTCAGGGCGGGCAGCTCGAGGAAGCTCTGCCCACCGAAGAATTCCGGGCTGGCATTGCAGAGGAAGGGGACGTGCGCCATGGCCGCCACCGCCGAGCACTTGCGCAGCAATTCCATGTCCTGGGGGCCGGGGCCGAAGTCGAACCAGCTGCAAACCACCCCGTAGGGCTTGCCACCGAAGGCTCCATACTCATTGGAGTAGACCAGCCGGTACAGTCCGCTCTTCACCACCTCGGGCGTGTCCTGGAAGTCCTCGAGCAGGGCTTCCTTGGAGACGTTGAGCACCTCCACCCGGATGTTCTCGCGGAAGTCCACCCGGTCGATGAGGAACTTCAGCGAGCGCCAGGTGGACTCCAGCCTTTGGAAGCCCGGGTGGTGGAGGATCTCGTCGAGTTGCTCACTCAGACGTTGATCGATCTCCGCGACCAGCGCATCCACCAATTCCTTGTCCACCCGCTCTTCAGCCCGGTGGCCCACCAGCATCTCGGTGAGGAATGCCTGGGCTCCACGGAGGGTGACGTCATAGCCCTCCTCTCCGGGCCCGAGCCGGGCCTCCGCCAGGAGGTCGCCGAGCAGGGCGGAAGCGGATTCCGCCCCTACCGCCAGGCTGTTGCCCTTCAGGCTGTTCTTCTCGGTGCTCATGGCATCGTCAGAGGAGTGGGAGAGCGGAGGCCGGCTGGAATGCGGAGGGGGCGGGGAGCGATCGGTCATGAGAGGGCGTGGAGCAGCGCCTCCAGGGGCGTGGTGGGCGAGTCGATGTGGCGCCGCTGTGTCTCGGACAGGGAGCGCCTTGCGTGCTCGATGGCCGCGGCGCGAGTGGTGCGCAATGGCCAGAGGTGGGATCCATCCCAGCCAGGGCGGGCGAGGTGGAGGAAGAGCTCGGGGGCGGTGGTGCCCAGGCACAGCAGGAGGCGGGGCTCCGCGCCATCGGACCAGGCGAAGGCGGGAGGCGTGGACGTCCAGCGCAGCAACTTCGCCGCCAGCTCCAGCCACACCGCGGGACCGAGCCCGTTGACCAGGGGGCATTCCAGGATGATGTGGGCCGGGGTGTCCTGCCGGTGGCGCTCTCCCGTGCACGCCACGCGGAAGGTGTGCAGGGCGTAGTAGGTGCTGTCGAGCGCCTCCTCGGGGTGGCTCAGGGGGGCCAGGAGATCCACGCCTCTCCGTCCCGCGAGCAGCTCCTGGAGTTGCCGGTCCGCGCTGACGAAGTCCTCCATGTCAGGGGGTGGCAGGATTCCCACCTGGCGTGTGAGCTCTGGAAGGTCCATCGACGCGGAGGCCCGCAGGAGCTCGGACGAGGCCAACAGAAACGGGCGGAGCGCCAGGGGGAGCAGGGAGAGGCGGAGCGCCAGGGCGGAGGCCGCCAGCTCGGTGAACACCGCCAGCGGGAAGGCTCGTCCCACGCCATCCACGCTCGGTGAGAAGACCCCCGCCAGCACGTTTCGCTCCCCGGGCACGGTGAACAGGAAGGACGCAGTCCCCGAGGGAAGCCCGCACCGGGCGGCGCGAGCTGCCTCCACCCCCGCGGACAGCCAGTGCAGGAATTGGTGCGCCAGCGGGCTGGAGGCCTGGATGCGGAGGAAGTCGGCCTGGCAGGGCGCCTTTCCCACCATCCCGAGTCTTGGCGTGGCGGACACACTCATTCAGGGCTCCGTGCCGGTGCTGACCGCTTGGGGGCAGTTCTTGCCATTCCGGGCGATGCCGAGGGGAGGCAGGAGATGGGGATCCCGGAAGAGCTGCATCAGCCTGGCGGTGTTGTTTCCGGAGGTGCCAAAGAACGGATTCGCCAGACGCTCGGGGCGGATGTCGATGGAGACCAACGCGCCACGCAATTCCTTCACCTCCCACGTCGCGGTGAAGAAACGTCCATCCGGGCTGGGCTCGATGCTCTTGACCCGTTCCAACAGCCGGAACAGACCCCATTCTCCCTTGCCGTGGAGCTTCGACTCATTGCCCTGTGAATCCACCACTTCGATGGTGGCGCCGAGCTCTCCCGCCTGTCCCGGCCAGATCATCCGATGCCAGATGTTGTCGGGACCGTTGCGGTAGGGGACCTCGGTTCCGTCCATGATGAACTTGATGGAGGCGATGTCCGAGGGGGAGGAATCCGGAGAGGTGCCGGCCCGGATGCGAATCTGGAAGCGGACGAGTGGATCCATCTCGTCGCTCGGAAACAGCGCCGTGGCCAGGGTGTTCACCCGCTCCGCATGGAGCAGCAGTTCATCCTTGTACATCGCGTGTGAGCCGGGAGTGCCGAACTGCAGCCGCCGCCCGTTGGGAACGACATCCTCCGTGAGCTGGGTCTTGAGGAAGCGCCTCACCGCGCCGTTGGAGGGACGGATGTATTCGGCGAGCTCGGCCAGGGGCACATCCATCAGGGAGCTCTTGTTGAACGGGTAGCGGCTGGCCATCAGGTTCATGAAGGGCTGCGCCACCTCCTCGCACCACAGCAGGCTCTTCTTCTCGGCCACATCGCGGAAGATGATGTCCCGCACGTCGCGCAAGGGAGGGAGGAGCAGCTTGCTGAGCACGGCCTGCCCACCTTCCTGCGAGGCGATGAGTCTCTCGACATCGTTCCGGGTGGACTTGATCTTCTCGATGAGGAGCCCGGACTCACCTGGCTTGTCACGGACCTCGAGAATGGTGGTGAGCACCAGCTTGAGCCGCTCCTGGTAGAAGTCGAGCTGAGACATGCACTCCTCCTCATCCTCCGAGCAGGAGCCCCGGGCCGCGGCGAGCCTGACCAGCGGGGAGAAGTGCCGCGCCACGTCCCGCGCGGTCACTTCCCGATCCCCCAAGGACGTCGTGGGATCGATCAGTGCCGCGAGGGGGGGAGGCGGTGGTTTCTTGTCCTTGCCTTCTACCTTCTTGGCCTCGATGGCCTCGAGGGGTTTGGAGATCCAATCCTTGAGCGTGGTCTCCGCGGGCTCGTCGGGTGCCTGGAGTTGTGCGTTGTGCGCGAGCGTCTGGAAGAGCCGGCCATAGGGGGCCGGTTTGCCGCGGGTGAGGCTCGTGAGCAGCCGCTCGGTCTGGTCGATGTCACCGGGTGCCTCGACCTGGATGGAGAGCAGGAAGTCAGACCATTCCTGGATGTACTGCTGGTAGTAGCGCGTCCGCAGCTCGGCGCGCAGGGCCTCCTCGTCCTGACGGGAGTCGCGGTTGAGCACCCAGCGCTGGGTGTCCTGGAAGGCGGAGTCCAGCCGCAGCCGGATCTTGTCCTCCCAGGCCCGGCGGGTGTAAGCGCCACGGACCTTGCGGCCGGCCTTCATCTCGGGGACCGCGCCCACCATGTCCCCCAAGGACAGGGCCGGAAACTCGCCCTCGGTCTCGGAGACGAGCTGCTCGAGCTGCAGGGTCGCCAGCGGCACGCGATTGAGCGCCCGGCGGGCGTAGCGCACGATCCGCTCGTCCCTCTTGAAGCCCATGGCCTGCGGATCCGCGGCCAGCATGGCGATGTATGTCTCCGCGTGCCGGGTGACGGCCTGCTCCAGGCTTATCTCCCAGTCCTTGCCCTTGACGTCCGTCCAATGCGACACCATCTGCCGGACGATCCAGGACTGGTGCTCTTCGTCCAGCGCGGGCTCGCGCGTGCTGCGCGGCCAGGTGATGAGCAGGTAGAGCTTCAGGTCATTGAAGTGGCGCCCGTAGGAGTCGGAGCTGGGCTTCCACTCCGGGCGATCCTGGTTCTCCGCGAACTGCTCCAGCGCCTGCCGGATGCGGCCATGCTGGCGTCCGAGCAGGATGCCCTTGAGCTGGTTGTTATAGAAGGACTGGGCCAGCGGGTAGAGCTTGTCCCCCTGGTACATGCCCATGCGCATCCAGAAGGGGGGAGAGCCGGCGCGGTGCTGGTGCAGCATCGCGAGCTGTTGCTGGAGGGGACTGAGCTCCTGGACGCGGCTGATGTCGTCGTTGATCTCCAGCTTCACCGTGGTGATGCTGTCCCGCACGGTGCGCAGCATCTCCAGGTTCTTCACGTAGGAAATGGCGGGGAGGACCAGCACCAGGGCCGCGGAGGCCAGGCAGGCCGCTGCCAGGGTGTAGCGCTGCTTGCGCAGGCGGATCTCCTCCATGGAGCTGCGCACCGCGAGCTTCTGGTCCTGGAACATCACCTTGTTGAAGACTTCCCAGAGGAAGAAGCTCCGGCCCTCGGTGGACTCGGCCGCCCCGCGGCTGGAGCCGAAGACCTCGGCCGCCCCGCCCTGTGCCGGGCGCTCGGCCGGGCGGGTGTCCTGGGTTCCGCTGGTGAAGTACACCCCACGCATCACGGGCGTGTCCTGGAAGACATTCTCCAGGAAGAGCGGCTGAACGAACTCCGCCAGGTTCCTCCGGAGCGCGTCGAAGCGGTGGGGGAACTGGTGGATGCGTTCGCGCGCTTCCAACCGGCGCTCCTGCCCGAGGCGCCGCACGGCCCGCTGCTCGAGTACGGACGTGAGCTCGTCGAAGCGTTTGAGCAGGAACTCCGAGGGCGCCTCCTCCTGCGACTCCAGAGGCACGGTGAAGCCCCAGATCTGCCCCCGCTCGGAGCGCGGCAGGTCCGCGAACATCTCCATGAAGCCGGTGAGCAGGTCGCTTTTGGTGATCATCACATAGATGGGCACCACGACCTTGAGGCGGGCCGTCACTTCATCCACGCGCTCGCGGATGCGTTGGCCCAGCTCGCCGGCCGCCTGGGGATCCTCGGTCATCAGGTCATTCACGCTCACCGTGATGACGAGGCCGTTGATGGGGCGATGGGGACGGTAGCGGCAGAGGATGTCCAGGAAGGCGAACCACTCGTTCCGGTCCTCCTCGCCCGTGGTGTAGCGGCCAGCGGTGTCCAGGAAGACGGCGTCGTTGGTGAGCCACCAGTCACAATTGCGAGTACCGCCCACGCCGCGGACGCCACCGGCTCCGCGATTGGAGAGGTAGGGGAACTTCAACCCCGAGTTGCGCAAGGCCGTGCTCTTGCCGGTGCCAGGCGGGCCGATCATCAGGTACCAGGGCAGCACCGCGAGCGCATCCCGGCCACCGCGGGCGAGCTTGGACGTCTTCAGCGCGGACATCGCCCGGGAGAACTCGGACTTCATGGCCTGGATCTCCGGCTGCAGATCCGGCCGCACCGTCCGGGCCTGCTCCTCGGCCTGAGCGGTGATGTCCTCCTCCAGTTTCGCCGCCGCCGCCCTGCGGGCACGCCGCCGGCGGATGAGGGCCCGGACCCCCAGGAAGAGCACAGCCAGGCCCGTGGCGGTGATGCCAATCCAAGGCGTCAGCTTCAGCGCGATGACGGCGGCCCAGAGCAGGGCCAACACCATCGCGGTCAGGATGGGGACAATCACGGAACCTCCCTGGCGATGGAGTTCAGGTGGAGCTCGATCTGGTGGAGCATCTGGGATGCGCTGCGATCCAGCATCAGCAACAGGCCGCTGTAGACGAGCAGCGCCAGGACCATGGCTCCCATGGAGATGACCAAGACGGAGGCACGCCGCTTCGCCGCCGTCAGCCGCTCGGAGGGCCGCTCCCCGTGGGGCGAGAGGACGTCGAAGTCGAAGGGGCTGGCGCGCTCCAGATCCTTCTTCACGCCGTCGATGAGCGTGAGCAGCTCCAGCTCTCCGCCGCGGATACGGTAGCGCCCCTGGAAGCCGAACAGCAGACAGGTGTAGTAGACGCGCAGCACCTCGGTCCGGTGCGGATCCTTCCGGATGGCGCTGAGCCGGTCGAAGAAGCCGTCACCCGCCATGTTCTCGTCGAAATAGCGGAGCTGCAGCAGGTTGCTCATCCAGAACTGCCGGTAGTCCTCTGGCTTGCCCAGAATCACCTCGTCGATGAGTCCCACCAGGGCGTAGGTGATGTCCTGCGCATCCTGGTGGCTGAAGCCGAGCGAGGTGGCGCGGCGCAGCACCTCGTCCACCACGCCACGCAGGCGGTGGTTGAGAATCTCGGGCGGCGGCACCGCGGCCGCCTCCGCGTTGCGGAGCTGGATGATGACGTCGAAGCAGTCCTTCGTGGTCTCGTTGACGCGATCCATGGTTCCCCCGGGGCCAAGGCGGAGACGGGCTCAACGGCCAAGCGTTGGCACGGCGAGCAGCTCGAGGCTGGTGTGGCTGACGTCGAAGGGGTGGGGCAGGTGGAGCACCAGGTTCCGCTCGCGCATCACGTTCTTCCAATGGGCGTCCTGGGTGGAGACGGCGAAGTAGGACGTGCCCGGCTGGAGGGGGATTTCCGGTGGAGGCCGGTGGGTGACCTTGATGGACACCCCTTGTGAGGTGGCGTGGACCACGTTCCGGATCTCCGAGCCGCAGGCCAGCTTGATGAGCTTGGGGAGCTGCTCGGACACCACCTGCTCCGGCAGCTCACTGCGTACGGTGAGGAAGAACTGGCCGCAGCGCTCCAACCGCTCGTCCGAGAGGTTGCCGCGGAAGAGCCGGTCCGCACCCAGCTCGAGGGGCACGGTGAGGCACTGCTCGAGGGCCACGGCACGCAGCAGCTCGTTCATGCGCCGGAACAGCTCCTCGAAGGTGGCGCGCAGGTTGGTGTACTGGAAGGTGGGCAGGGTGGACGGGTCCGCCTCCGGAGAGAAGGAGCAGAGCTGGCCCGCGCACTGGCTGAGCGCCAGGTAGAGCTGCTGGGGTTGCAGGTTGCCCGCCTCCAGCACGTGCATGAGCAAGGGGATGATGCCGTTGAGGGCGTTGAGCTCCAGGAAGAGCGTGACGTCCGAGGCGGTGAACTCGAGGACGGACTCGTCGCGATGCCGGCGCCGCGAGGAGAGCGTTCGCTGTTTGGCAATCATCAACCGAAGCAACAGCCTCAGCTCGTTGAGGAGATAGGGAGACGCGTCGACGCGCAGGCACGGCGGGACGTAGTTGTCCACCAGCACCAGGTTGCCGGACTTGTCGCGGGCGAGCTCGGCGATCTTGATGGCGGCGAAGTCGTCACGTGGCTCGGAATCGAAGAGCAGCCGCACGTTGCGCTGAGCGAAATAGACCGGGACGACCGCGGTGGCCGCATTCAGGTCGCTGATGGGGCGGCTCTTGGGCGTGAAGCGGGGGCTGGCACCCGCCCGGCCTCCAGGGCCGTAGCTCTGCACCCCATGACGCTCCAAGGGGATGCCCAGGTACAGGTCCAGCGTGTGCTCCGAGTCCTGGAAGTAGCCTTCCACCGGACGTGCGGGCGGCGCCTCTTCCTGTCCGCGCGAGAAGGCCACGGGGAGCCCGTCCGGGAGCACCCCGGAAAAGCGCAGCAACTGCACGGTGCCCGAGCGCAGCGCCTCCATGTCGAACTCCATGGAGGCCACGCCCCAGATGTGGGGGAACATCAATCCCAGCCGGGCCTCCAGCAGGGCCTCGTGGTACAGGTCCTGCTGCTGCAGGTGGTGGGGATTCATGAACATCCCCTCCGACCAGACGACACGCTGTGGGAATCTCATGCCTTGCTCCCGTCGTGTGGCGGCCGCGGGCCGCGCTGTGGCTGCAATGGAGTGGAGGCTTCCACCTGGGGCTCATCGCGCAGGAGGTCGACCTGGTAGCCCTGGAGCTTGATGAGGAATTGCGCGTCCATGGGGCGGGGGCCGTGTTCGCCGCCCTCTGGCTCTTCCCGGCACAGGGGTTTGGGGACGGGCTGAAGCTTCACCACCGTGCGCCACGCGGAGCCCAGCGGCTGCCGGAAGTGCCCCATGGCCACGACGAACCGGGTCTTGGGATCCCTCGGAATCCAACGCTCCACGTGCTGATCGGGCGCGAGGGTGAGCTCGGTCACGTGGAGCAGGTCATCCTCCAGGAACTTCTCCGGACCGTTCCAGAGCTTCTGGAAGGTGGCGTTCTCCAGCCGGGTGCTGTCCTTGAGCTGGAGGATCTGCACCACCGTCGTCATGGAGCGCCCTCGGGGATCCGGGTTGACGCGCTCCGAGGTCTCGATGCGTACGTGGAAGGGCGGGGGCGTGTCACAGGGCTCGAGCTTCACCGCCGTGCAGGCCGTGCAGGCCAGGAAGAGGGCAATGCAGGAGACTTCAAGTCTGTCATGACCGCCACGGGCAGGGGCTGCTCCTCCAGGTGAGGCACCTGAATGGATTCGAGGCATGACACTCCCGGTTGCGCTGCGTCTTCCCGCCTCCCCCACTCCTGGCACACGCGCGCGGCTCTACTCATGCGAGGGACACGCCTCCGCTTCCGTCGGGAATCAGGGGAAGACGGGTTGTGTGTCCTGCATGGATGGAATTCATTGACATGCAGTGGATTGGGAGAGCAAGCAGGTGCAGGGCATTTGTTCTGCATCCGCCTGAATTTTTCGTGGAAGTGTGTGCCGCCGATCAGGTGCATGGGCTGAAAGTCAGAACGCTCACAATCAAGAAGGGGGGCCGCGCGAGTTGACGGGTCTTCGTCTTGATGGGGACGTGGAAAAACCTGTACCAGCCATATGAGGGGTTCCCCGCCAGGCTCGAGGCTTCGCTCCGCTTCGATTGACACCTCATCGAGAAGGGCCTGGAGAACAGAGATGGGCGCGAGCCCAGGTCAATCAAAGCTGGGGCATGCATGAGACGTTGTGGGCCCGTGATGGGCATATGGCTGGCGGGGCTTCTTCTGTCCGGGAGCGCGGCGCTCGCGGGCGAGCCGAGGGCGTTCCCGGCATTCGAGCTGGAGCGGTTGGATTTGAATGCGGGAGCCGCGGGCTCGTTGCTGGTGGGAACGGGGGAGCTGTTGCCGGAGGGCGAGTTGCGGCTGTCGTCAACGGGGCATTACCAGCACCAGCCGTTGGTGTTCGCCCGCGGTGGCGAGCGGTTGGAGATCGTCGGCAACCGGGTGACCACCCATCTGGCAGCCGCATGGGCGCCGTTTCGCTGGTTCGAGTTGGGAGCGCAGGTGCCCTTGGTGGCGTTCCAGCGAGGTGACGACCTGCGCGCCGAGGGCATCGCACCGCGGGATGGGCAAGGACTGGGCACGCCCCTGCTCGGTGCTCGCGTGGCGCTGCTGTCCCAGTTGGATGGAAGGCCCCTGGACTTGGCGCTGGGGTTGGGCGTGGGTCTGCCACTGGGGAGCGCCTCGCTCCTCGCGCGTGACGAGGGGGTGAGCTACGTCCCTCGGGTGATGGTGGGCCGGCGTTTCGGTTGGTTTCGCGTGGCGCTGGATGCGCAGATGATGGCGCGGCCCTTGCTCGAGACCTCGGTCAACGCGGTCTATACGCAGGCCCCCATCGGAAACGAGCTGCGCTTTGGGGCCGCGGTGGCCACGGTGGGCCGGCGGCTGCGGTGGGAACTGGACGTGCGGGGAAGTGTCCCGCTGGTGAACCAGCCGAACTCGGTGGAGCTGCTGCTCGGGACCCGATACCTGATGAACCCGTCGATGGAGGTGTTCGCCATGGGAGGGCTGGGCGTGGGCCCGGCTCCGGGAACGCCTTTGTTCCGCGTGATGGTGGGGACGGCCTTTGGCGGCGTCACGCCCTCCAGGTTGCAAGGGGAGTCGTCCGTCAACTGTGCACCGGACCTGCCGCATAAGTACGAGGAATGTCCGGACATGGACGAGGACGGGGATGGGGTGCGCAACGCGTCGGATCTGTGCCCGCAGGTGTCGGGCTCGCTGGATCGCAATGGATGCCCGTGGCGGGACACGGACAACGACGGCATCGAGGATTCTCTGGACACGTGCCCCGGAGAGCCGGGTGAAGCCGAGTGGAAGGGCTGTCCGATGCCGGATGACGACAAGGATGGCGTGGCGGATGAGAAGGATCGCTGTCCGGAGCAACCAGGCCTGAAGGATCACGAAGGGTGCCCGAAGCCGGATGCCGACAAGGACGGGGTGGAGGATGACGTAGACGACTGTCCAAAGCTGGCGGGACCGGAGGAGCGTAAGGGCTGCCCGGAGACTGATACGGACAAGGATGGAGTGGCCAACCGTCTGGATAGCTGTCCCAACGTGGCGGGCCTGCAGGAGAACTACGGGTGCCCGAAGCACGAGATGCCGCTCATCATCCTCAGCCGTACGCGGGTGGAGCTGGCGTCGAGAATCTTCTTCGAGCCTGGACACTCACTGCTGAGAGGCCGCTCGGACGCGATGCTGGTGTTGTTGGCGAAGGTGATCAACGAGCACCCGGAGTTCCCACTCATCGTCGTGGGAGCGCATACGGACGACCGGGGGAGCCGCGAGTCCAAGCTGCGGTTGTCGCAGGCCCGGGCGGAAGCGGTGCGGCGCTTCCTCATCGAGAACGGCGTGGCACCGGAGCGGGTGGCGGCGAAGGGCTATGGCGATGAGCGGCCGATCGACAGCAATGCCACCGCCTTTGGCCGGGAGAACAACCGGCGGGTGGAAATTGAAATCGTCTGGCCCGAGTAGGGTTGGCACGGCGCTGTTGGAGGATGAACCGATGAAGACATGGTTCCAGGTGGCGCTGTTGGCCGTGGGGCTGTCCTCTGCCACCGCTCTGGCCGAGCCTGACACCTATTATGGAGTGGCCGAAGAGCCAGCAGTCGATTTCGCGCTTGAACCCAACAAGGCGTACGTCCTGAGCCCAGCCGATAAGTCGACGGTGAGCAATGATGGCGGGCCAAGGATCGAGATTTGTGTGACGAACGCGTCTGGAGGCTGCTCGTCGGGACCCTACAACTATGAGGTGTTCATCAACGGCGTCATGTTCCCGTCTGGAACCTCTTCAACTTCCCCTTGGCTCTACGCCCCCTCTCCTGTCCTCGGGGATGGCACTTATGAAGTGTACGTCAGGGCGACAGCACTCCCCACTGGAACAGGTACTCCGCCGAGTTATACTTCCAGTACCATCAGCTTCACTGTCGATGCCACGGCTCCTGGAATTGACATAGGAGACCCGAAGCCACCACCTGTAACACTCGATACGAATGCTACCTTCTCGTTTTCGTCCACTGACATGGAGGCGAGATTCGAGTGTGCTCTGGATTCACCAGGGACAGGCAAGGACCCGGTCTTCTCGGATTGCGATAGCCCCAAGCGCTACAATGGTCTTGGTTTTGGCATTTACACCTTCTTCGTAAAAGCCATTGATCTTGTAGGCAATGAGTCGGCTCCAGCCACGTACACCTGGGAGGTGGTGCCTCTGGATACAACCATCATTTTGGCTCCACCTTCATCCACGAGTTCCACGACTGCCACATTCACTTTCTCTGGAGGAGCAAGATACGAGTGCGAGTTGGATGCGCCAGGGACAGACAAGGATCAGCCCTTCGCTACCTGCACCAGCCCGAAGCACTATAGTGGCCTTGGCGACGGCACCTACATCTTCTCCGTGAGGGCTATTGACGCATGGGGCCGTGTGGACTCTTCTCCAGCCACCCGCACGTGGACGGTGGATACGGTGCCACCAGGGGATATGGTCATCACATCCGCCCCAGCCGTGAATACCAATCTCACAAATGCGACATTCGAGTTTTCCGCGGTAGACGCCGTGAGCTATGAGTGTGCGCTGGGTGCACCAGAGACATCCGGAGAGCCACCCTTCTCCTCATGCGCCAGCCCGAAAAGTTATACCCGCCTTGGTAATGGCATCTACTCCTTCTTCGTTCGTGCCGTGGACGCCGCGCAGAACAGAGGCAATGCCACCAGATATGACTGGAACATCGATACGACTCCTCCGGTGACGCGCGTTCTGCTCCCCGCGGACGGGGACATGGTGAGCACGCCGACCCCCACCATTGTCGGAACGGTCGATGATCCCTTAAGCACCGTGCAGGTCTTCATGGATGGTGCATTGATTGGCGCGGTGACCGCAAATATGGAGGGTCAATGGTCATTGCTGACCTCGACTGGGTTGAGCAATGGTTTCCACTCCGTATCCGCGAAGGCGACCAATCCGGCGGGTCTCCTGGGCTCCCCGTCTGCTTCCAACGTCTTCACTGTGGATACGGTGCCTCCAGAGACCGAAATCATCAGTGCACCACCGAAGAGCAGCAACTCGCGTCTCGCCGCATTCGAGTTCGGGTCTCCCAGTGGTGCTACGGATTTCGATTGTCGGCTCGATGACGCCCGCTCCTTCGCTGCGTGTGGGCCGACACCTGTCTTCACAAAGCTCTCGGACGGCGAGCACACGTTGCAGGTACGTGCCAGGGACAGTGCTGGCAACGTGGACCCCTCTCCCGCGATCTACCAATGGACCGTGATCATCCGTCCGCCCCCCTCCCCAGACGTCGTGGAACCTGCTGATGGAGCCACCGTGAGTACGGGGACTCCCGCCATCTCCGGGAAGGCCGTGCCCAAGAGCACCGTGACCATCTACATCGATGGAAGGAAGAGCGGTGTCGCGCTGGCGGACGAGTCGGGAAACTGGACCTTCAGGCCGCCCGTCCCGCTGGAGGTTGGCGAGCACAGACTGACCACGGAGGCCACGGATGAGGCAGGTAACACCAGCGAGCGGCACTCCGACGAGCGCGTTTTCACCATCCTCGTCGGACAAGCGCAATCCATCGGCGGGGGCTTGAGCTGTGCTTCCTCGGGAGCGCAGCCCGCATCGGCGGGGTTGTTCCTGGCCATGGGGCTCTGGCTGACCCGATTCCGGCGCAGGTTCGTCGTGACTCAAGAGCTTCGGGGAAATCGCTCCAGGATGTCCGGCTTCTAGGCTCTCAGCGATTTGTTCACGTGACGGGAGGGCATGGTGTGCCGCCCTTCCGGGTCCTCGCGTAGAGTCGGAGCGCCGCCGGCCGGACATGCACAGGGGGGTCGTCCTCGGGGAGTGAGGGCATTCCGGCCGGAGTCCTGGACACCGACTCATGCCGCAGGCTTCCTCTCCAGACTTCCGCTCCTCGCTCGCCCGCGCGACCCTGCTCAGCATGGGGGCCCGCGTCGCGCTGGTCATCGTCCTGACCACGCTCGTCAGCTACCTGCACATCCTGCGCTCCACGCGCACGGAGAACTTCCTCCGGCTCGTGCACTACGTCTCCGAGCGCAGCCAGCGCGAGCAGTCCGTCTTCGTCCTGGCCGAGCACAACCATGCGCTCCTCGTGAAGGCCCTGGAGGAGCGCATCCTCGCCTGGCGTCAGGAGGATCCCGCGCCCCGCTTCAACAGCCTGTTCACCCGGCTGGAGGATGGTTCCATCCGCAACCGGCCCCAGGGGTTCGATGGGACGCGGATGCCGGGCGTCTTCGTGCGCCGGGGGGTGACGGTGGACGCGGACTTCCAACGCCGGCTGCTGGCCGCCCATGACGTGGTGGCCCAGTACGGGCCCGCGTTGCGCGCGAGCTTCACCGACACCTACGTCATCCTGCCCGAGGGCGCCGAGGTCGTGTTCTGGCCGGAGGATCCGGACGGGTGCCAGAAGCTTCCGGCCGATTTCCCGCTCGTCACCAGCGAGTTCTTCACGCTCAGCCAGCCCGGGAACAACCCGCGGCGGGAGACGGCCTGGACGGGCATCTTCGAGGACGTGCCGTCGAAGCGGTGGATGGTCTCGGGCGTCACCCCGCTGGACATGGAGGGCCGCCATGTCGCGACCGTGGGCCACGACGTGCTGCTCGACGAGCTGATGGCCCGCACCGCCCATGATTCGCTCCCGGGTGCGTACAACCTCATCTTCCGCGACGACGGCCAGATCATCGTCCACCCCGAGCTGAAGCGGGAGAGTGGCGCGGCCGTCTCCAACGTCCTGGACGCGGGGTGGGCCGATGACCACCTGCGCACCATCTTCGAGCGGGTCCGTGGCCGCCAGCCCGGGCAGACGTTGCTGAAGCTGCCGGAGTTCAACGAGTACATCGCGGTGGCGAGGCTGGCGGGGCCCGGCTGGAACTTCGTCACGGTGCTGCCCGGGCGCGAGGTGTCCTCGGCGGCCTTCCACGCGGCGCGCTATGTGCCGCTCTTCGGCGTGGTGTCGCTGCTGGTGGAGCTGGTCATCATGTCCCTGGTGTTGCGGCGGAAGATCACCCGTCCGTTGCTGGCCTTCACCCGGGCGGCCACGCAGGTGGAGGCCGGGGACTTCCGCGTCGAGCTGGACACCTCCCGCGACGACGAGCTGGGGCAACTGGCCCAGGCCTTCCAGCGGATGGCCCACGAGGTCCACCGGCGCGAGGAGGCCCTGCGCCACGCCAACGAGTGGTTGGAGCATCGCGTGGAGGAGCGCACGCGGGAGCTGAAGGACGTCCACCAGCGGCTGGTGGACACGGCGCGGCGCGCGGGCATGGCGGAGGTGGCCACCCACGTGCTGCACAACGTGGGTAACGTGCTCAACAGCGTCACCACCTCGGCGCACGTGGCCCGGGAGCGGCTGGACGGGTTGCGGATCGAGCAGGTGGGCCGGGTGGTGGGGCTGCTCGAGGAGAACCAACCCCAGCTGGCCCGCTTCCTCACCCAGGACGAGCGCGGGAGGAACGTCGTGCCCTTCCTGCGCAAGTTGAGCCTGCACCTGCTCGACGAGCAACAGGTGCTGCGCGAGTTGCTCGAGGATGTCAGCCGGTACACCGACCACATCGCCACCATCGTCCGGATGCAGCAGCGCCATGCCCGGAGCCCCCAGATGCAGGAGTCCGTCTCCCTGGCGGAGCTGCTGGAAGAGGCGTTGCGCATCAGCTCGACGGGGCTCTCCCTCGAGGAGGTCCAGGTGGAGTGGCGCCTGGCGGCCCTGCCTCCGGTGATGACCGACCGGCACAAGGTGCTGATGATCCTGGTCAACCTGCTCGGCAACGCCAGCAAGGCCATGGAGATGCTGCCCGTGGAGCAGCGGCGGCTGGGCGTGACGCTGGAGGGTCCCACGGACGGCGTCGTGCGCATCGAGGTCCGTGACAATGGCGTGGGCATGTCGCCGGAGTTGCTCACCCGCATCTTCCATTACGGCTTCACCACCCGCGAGGACGGGCATGGCTTTGGCCTGCACTCCAGCGCCCTGGCGGCCCAGGAGCTGGGGGGCACGCTGAGGGCCCACAGCGACGGCACGGGGAAGGGGGCCACCTTCGCGCTGGAGCTGCCCTTCGGCCCGGCGGGGACGCCCTAGTGGACTGTCCGACAAGTTTTTCAACATAGTCGAGACCACAGGGTAGGTTGGGTGGAGGAAGAGACCGGATAAGTTGGGTGGATGAGGAGACGACCGCCGCATCTCCTCCACCTTTCGCCTGGGGAAGTGGCCTA
>NZ_DASUNC010000132.1:0-19818 GCF_036277355.1 Archangium sp. | reverse complement strand
TAGGCCACTTCCCCAGGCGAAAGGTGGAGGAGATGCGGCGGTCGTCTCCTCATCCACCCAACTTATCCGGTCTCTTCCTCCACCCAACCTACCCTGTGGTCTCGACTATGTTGAAAAACTTGTCGGACAGTCCACTAGGGCTGGAGCTCGAGCTGGAGGACGTTGCCGTGGAGCCGCTCGTCCCACCCGAGCACCTGCGGGAGGAGGATCCGGAGACCTTCCTGCGCACGCTGGGCTCGCTGGACGCGGACGTGAGCGCCCAGGTGTCCCGCTACCGCGCGGCGGGCAGGAGCCTGCGCTACCTCGCCCAGATACTTCCCAACGCGCCCGGAGGTCCCCGCGTGAAGGTGGGCCCGGTGGCGGTGGACGCAGCGCACCCGGCCACCGGGTTGAAGGGCGCGGAGGCGATGGTGTCCTTCTTCACCGAGCGCTACCGCGAGTTCCCCCTCATCGTCCGCGGAGCCGGCGCGGGCGGTGATGTCACCGCCGCCGGTGTGTTGGCCGACATCCTGCGCCTCGCCCAGAACGTGCGGGGAAGGAGATGAACATGAAGCTCGAAAGCCTGCTGGCACAGATTGGATCCGTTTCCGACTCCGTGACGGGCGCGGTCAGTTTTCCCGTTCATCACGCCACCGCCTTCCGGCATCCGCGCCTGGGGCAGAGCACGGGGTTCGACTACGCGCGCACGAAGAGCCCCACGCGGGCCGTCCTGGAGGAGGCCATCGCCCGGCTCGAGTCGGGTGACGCCGGCTTCGCGTGCAGCTCGGGCATGGCGGCGCTCCAGCTCGTCTTCTCCCTGTTCGGCCAGGGGGCGCACCTGCTCGTGTCGCTGGACTTGTATGGCGGTACGTACCGGCTGCTGGAGAAGGTGCTCTCCCGGTACGGCATCTCCGCGACCTACGTGGACACCCATGACCTGGACGCGCTCGAGTCCGCGTTCCGGCCCGGTGTGACGAAGGCGGTGCTGCTGGAGACGCCCACCAACCCGCTGATGAAGATCACCGACATCGAGCGCGTGTGCCGCTGGGCCCGGGCCCGCGAGTTGATCTCCATCGTGGACAACACGCTGATGACGCCGTTCTTCCAGCGGCCCATCGAGCTGGGCGCGGACATCGTCGTGCACAGTGCCTCCAAGTACCTGGGCGGACACAACGACGTGCTGGCGGGCCTGGTGGTGACGCGGGTCAAGGCGCTGTCCGAGCAGGTGGCGTTCCTGCACAACTCCATGGGCGCCGTGCTGGGGCCGCAGGACAGCTGGCTGCTCATGCGCGGGATGAAGACGCTGGCGCTGCGCATGGAGCGCCATCAGGCGAACGCGCTGCGCATCGCCCACTGGCTGGCGGCGCATCCGCTCGTCGAGCAGGTCTACCACCCGGGCCTGGAGAGCCACCCGGGCCATGCCTTGCAGAAGCGGCAGGCCTCGGGGAACACGGGCATCTTCTCCTTCAAGCTGAAGGACGCGCGTCTCGTGGAGCCCGTGCTGCGTCACGTCCAGCTCATCGCCTTCGCGGAGAGCCTCGGCGGGGTGGAGTCCCTGATGACGTACCCCACGGTGCAGACGCATGCGGATATCCCGGAGGAGATGCGCCGCCGGGTGGGCGTGGACGAGCGGCTGCTCCGGTACTCGGTGGGCATCGAGCACGTGGACGATCTCATCGCCGATCTGTGGCAGGCCTTCGAGGCCGCCCGGAAGGAGGTTCAAGCGTCATGATTCATCCCAAGGAGCGTCCCTGTACCACCGGCACCGGCCGGAGGCTGGCCACGCGGGTCGTCCGCACCGTCTCGGGGACGGACGCGCGCACCGGTGCCTCCAGCGTTCCCATCTACCAGGCGTCCACCTTCCACCACGCCTCGCTCGAGAATCCCCCGGAGCATGACTACACGCGCTCGGGGAACCCGACGCGCCAGGCGCTCGAGGACACCATCGCCCAGCTCGAGGGGGGTGCGCGGGGCTTCGCCTTCTCCTCGGGGATGGCGGCGATCTCCACCGCCTTCATGCTGCTGTCCAACGGGGACCACGTCATCTGCTCCGAGGACGTGTATGGCGGCACGTACCGGCTGCTGACGACGATCCTCGGACGGATGGGCATCGAGACGACCTTCGTCGACGCGACGGACCTGGACAGGCTCGAGGCCGCGCGCAGGCCGAACACGCGGGCGGTGTTCCTGGAGACGCCATCCAACCCGACGCTGAAGATCACCGGCATCGCCGCGGTGGCGGAGTGGGCCCGGAAGCACGGCCTGCTGACGATGCTGGACAACACCTTCATGACGCCGTGCCTCCAGCGCCCCATCGAGCTGGGCATCGACATCGTGGTGCACAGCGCGACCAAGTTCCTCGGGGGCCACAGCGACGTGCTGGCCGGGCTCGCGGTGGTGTCCAACGAGCGGCTGGGCCACAAGCTCAAGCACCTGCAGAACGGCCTGGGCAGCGTGCTGGGCGTGCAGGACTCCTGGCTGCTGATGCGCGGGATGAAGACGCTCCTGGCCCGCATGGAGTGCGCCGAGCGCAGCGCACGACAGCTGGCGGACTGGCTGACGCGGCAGCCCTCGGTGACGCGGGTGTACTACCCCGGACTGCCGGAGCATCCCGGGCGCGCCATCCACGAGCGTCAGTCCCAGGGATACGGGGCCATCGTGTCCTTCGATGTCGGCTCGGGAGCGCGCGCACGGAAGGTGCTCGAGCACGTCACCCTTCCCCTGGTGGCGGTCAGCCTGGGCGCGGTGGAGAGCATCCTGTCGTACCCGGCCCTGATGTCGCACGCGGCCATGCCCCGGGAGATCCGACTGCAGCGAGGCATCGGCGATGGACTGCTGCGCTACTCCGTCGGCCTGGAGGCGCTCGAGGACATCCTCGGGGACCTCGAGCAGGCGCTCCACGCGGCGCGCTGACGCTTCAGCCCCCCGCGCGGCCGAGGAGGAACGCGGCCAGGAAGCCGAGCACGGTGATGAGGCCGGTGAGGTTGTGACTTCCCTCGACGGCCTCCGGAATCATCGTGTCGGCGATCATGGCGAGGATGGCACCCGCCGCCACGGCCATGGTGCCCGCGATGATTCCCGGAGCGACGTCGCGGAAGACGACATAGCCCAGCAGGGACGCCAGCGCGGAGACGAGCGCGATGCCGCCCCAGACGCCGAAGACGTACCCCTTCGAGCGGCCCGACTTCTTCATGCCGGAGGCGGAGGAGAGGCCCTCGGGCACGTTGGAGAGGAAGACGGCGGCCACCGCCACGAGGCTCACGGATCCACTGCCCGACAGGAGGCTCACGCCGATGACGATGGACTCGGGGATGCCATCGAGCAGGGCCCCCACGGCGATGGCCAGGCCACTGCTCGAGTCCTCCGTCGCGCCCAGCAGCAGGGCACTGCCCGCGAGTCCTCCCCACAGGCCGGCCTGAATCCACTGTGGCATCGTTCTTCTCGCTTCGTGCTCGAGACTGGAGTGGAGCGCTTGGACCTACAAGTGGCACCCCTCCCGGGTGTTCGACGGAGAGCGTGTGATGTTCGTGCTCAAACGGCCCGGCCCCCTGGTGACGGCGGTATTCCTCATCTACCCTGCGGGCAAGGCGCTGCCTCGGGTGCTCCGGCCTCCGAGGCGCCACGGGGGAGGGCAGAGGGGGGACTAGGGGGCGGAAGCGCCCGGTTTCTTCAAGGAACAGGGGGAGTCGTTCATGCTGACCCGCTACGCCCGGCAAGGCCCGCTCGCAGGAGACGGGAGCATCCAGTGGGAGGCGGATGCGCGCACCCTGCGCTGCCTGTCGGTGAACGAGCAGGCCCGGAACCTCGGCTTCCCTCGCGAGCAGTGGTTGGGGGAGGAGCGCTTCCTCTCCGGCACGGTGTTCGCGCCCGACCGGGAGCTCTTCCTCGCCGGATGCCGGGCCGCCGCCCGGGGCGCGCGGATCCAGGAGCGCTGCCGTGCCCGCTCGGCGGATGGCCGCACCCGCTGGATGGCGCTCTCGTTGGAGCAGGAGCGCCTGGGACGCACCCGGTTCCTCCGGGGGCGGATGGTGGAGCCCCCGCCGGAGGGCTCGGTCATCCAGGGCGTGTCCCCCCTCATCGTGGCCCACTTCGACCGCGAGCTGCGCCACCTCTATGTGAACCGCGGGGTGGAGGAAGTCACCGGGCTGCCCGCCGCCTCCTTCATCGGAAGGACGAACGCGGAGCTCGGCATGCCCCCGCGGCTCGTCCGGCATTGGCGTGAAGAGATGGAGCTGGCCTTCCAGCGCGAGGAAGGCCGGTGGTTCGAGTTCGAGTTCCCTCCCCAGGAAGAGTCCGGGCCCCAGGGATCCACGCTCTTCCGGGCCCACCTGGAGCCCGTCTTCGACTCGCGGGGCCATGTCCTGTCGGTGCGGTGCGAGACGTACCGGCTCCGCTCCGCCTGCCGCTCGCGTCCGTTCGCGCGAGCCTCCCGGCCGGAGGGGGCCCTCGAGACGGACCGGCTTCGCGAGCTGGAGCAGCGCCTCCAGCAAGCGGAGCGGCGCGCCGACGCACTCTCCCTCGAGCTGCGGCGCCAGAAGGACGAGCTCCAGACCCTGCTGGAGCTCCTTCCCGTGGGCGTCGGCATCGCGAGGGAGCCCCTGTGCCAGCACGTCCAGCAGAATGCCTGGTTCGCGCGCCTGCTGGAGGTCCCCCTGGAGACCAACGTGTCGCTCAGCGCGCCCGAGTCCGAGCGCATCCAGGGCGTGCGCGTCCTGCGGGAGGGCCGGGAGCTGCGGCCCGAGGAGATGCCCCTGCAGCGGGCGGCCGCCACCGGCGAGAAGGTGTCCTGCATGGAGCTCGAGCTCGAGGTGCGGGGACGGCGGCACACCTCGCTGCTCGCGTCCGCGGCCCCGCTCCTCGATGAAGCACACCAGCCCCGCGGCGCCATCGCCAGCTTCCTCGACATCACCTCGCGCACGCGCGCCATGCAGGCCCAGCGCTTCCTGGCGGACAGCAGCGCGGCCCTGGCCTCCTCGTTGGAGCCGGAGCAGACGTTCCAGATGCTCGTCCGGCTGTGCGTTCCCGGGCTCGCCAGCATGGCCGTCCTCCTCGGCTCCCGGGAGGAGGGCTCCCTCGGCGTGCTGTCCATGGCGCACGCGGAGCCCGCGCTCGAGCCGCTGCTCGCCCGGGCCTTCCAGCACTTCCACGCCTCCCAGACGCATCCCCTCCATGACGTCATCCGCACGGGACTGCCCCGGAGCATCCCTGAGACGGAAGAGCCGGGCTTCTGGGAAGGCAACGAGGGTCCGGAGTGGTGGCACGTGCGCCAGCGGCTCGCCCTGCGCTCCGTCATGCTCGTCCCCATCTCCTCGCACCAGCGTGTCACCAACGTGCTGGTGCTCGGCTCGCCGGATCGCGTCTACACCCAGGACGACTGCACCTTCGCCCGGGAGTTCGCCGCCCATGCGGCCACCGCCCTCGACAACGCGCGGCTCTACCACGAGGCCCGCCAGGCCGTGGCCCTGCGCGACGAGTTCCTCGGCATCGCCGGGCACGAGCTGCGCACGCCCCTCACCGCGTTGAAGCTCGGGCTGCAGAACCTCTCCCGCCAGGCCGAGGCCCTGGGCCAGCGCGAGCGCCTGTCGAAGTGGATCACCAACTGCCAGCGGCAGGGCGAGCGGTTGGGGCGGCTGGTGAATGATCTCCTGGACGTGGGACGGCTCACCTCCGGGCGCCTGGCCCTGGTGTGCCAGGAGATGGACCTCCCGGCCCTGGTGAAGGAGGTGGTGGGGCGCCTGCGGCCCGAGCTGGAGCAGGCGGGCTGTCGCGTGTCGCTGGCGCTGGAGTCCCCCCTATCGGGGTACTGGGATCGCTCGCGGTTGGAGCAGGTGCTGACCAACCTGCTGTCCAACGCGGCGAAGTATGGCAAGGGCCGGCCCATCGAGCTCCGCGCCTGGGCCCTGCCGGGGGACTGGGTGTGCGTGAGCGTGCGGGACGAGGGCATCGGCATCACCCCCGAGGACCAGGCCCGCATCTTCGGGCGCTTCGAGCGGGCCGTCTCCGAGCGCCACTATGGCGGCCTGGGGCTCGGGCTGTGGATCAGCCAGCAGCTCGTGGCCCGGTTGGGCGGCCACATCCGCGTGCGAAGCGAGCCGGGCAAGGGCGCGACCTTCACGGTGGAGCTGCCGCGCCGGGTGGAGGAGGAGGGGGTGGACGCCCGGAGCCAGACCCCCGCGTGGCCCGGACAGCAGAAGGCCGCGGCCGCCGAGGCGCTGGCGCTCATGGAGGGGGAGTCCCTGTGCCGCACCATCCTCGCCGCGCTCTGGGAGGGCATCGTCGTGCAGGACAACGAGGGCAACATCATCACCGCCAATGCGAGCGCCGAGCACATCCTCGGCCTGTCCGTGGACCAGCTGTCGGGCCGCACCTCGATGGATCCCCGGTGGCGGGCCATCCACGAGGATGGCTCGGACTTCCCCGGCGAGGAGCACCCGGCGATGGTGGCGCTGCGCACGGGCAGGCCGGTGCGGAACGTGATCATGGGCATCCACCGGCCCGATGGCTCCCTGATCTGGCTGCTCGTCAATGCCCAGCCCGTGCAGCGCGACGGAGAGCCGGCGCCCTACATGGTGGTGGCCTCCTTCTTCGACATGACCGGGCGGGGGAAGCAGGCCTGAGCGTCGAAGGGGGCAACGGCGCCCACGTGGCTCACTTCCCGCGCAGCCGGAGGATCTCCTCGTAGGACTCGCGGATCTCCTGGAAGCGGCGGGAGGCCTGCTCGACGGCGCCCTTGCCGAGGTGGGCGACGCGATCCGGATGGTGGGTGGCGGCGAGCTGGCGGAAGGCGCGCTTCACGTCCGCGTCACTGGCCTCGGGGGTGAGGCCGAGCCGGGCGTAGTGCACCTGTCCATCTCCGAAGTGGCGCGCGGTGACGGAGCGGAACTCCTCCTCGGACAGTCCGAGCCCCTGGGACACCCGGCGCAGCGTGTCCTGCTCGGCGCGCTGGAGGTGGCCATCCACGAGCGCGAGGCCATAGAGGGCGTCCAGCAACAGCAGGCGCTCGGAGGAGGGGAGCTCGTCCCGGCACGCGGCGGTGGCGTGCTCGAGGGACGGAGGGCGGGCGAGGTGCTCCTTGAGGTAGCGGCGGACGAGCCCGAGCGCCTCGGGGCCATACTTGAGCCGCTGCTCGAAGTACTCGCGCACCACGCGCACCTCGTCGCGCACCACGTCTCCATCGGCGCGGGCCACCTCGATGAAGAGGGCGCACAGGTGGCGGGCGAAGTGGTCCTGGGCGGCGAGCTCCTGGGGCGAGCGGGTGTCGACGGGCTTGCCGCTCTTCTCCGGCTCCGCCTTGCCGGAGGGCAGGAGGTTCAGCTCGTCCACCTGGTGGCCGACCAGGAGCCCGGCGAGCACGAGCAGGACGATGGGCAGGGGTCCGCCGATCAACAGACCCAGGGCCAGTCCAAGCATCGCTCCGAGAACTTTTCCAGGTGCCACGGTCTCTACACTCCCTTGCCGGGGGGGAGTTTCGCATAGAGTCCGCCGCGCTATGGCCCAGTTGATCGACGGAAAAGCGGTGGCGGCGCGGGTGAGGGCGGAGGTGAAGGCGGAGGTGGAGAAGCTCAAGGCCGAGCGCGGCCTGGTGCCGGGACTGACGGTGGTCCGGGTGGGAGAGGATCCCGCCTCGAAGATCTACGTCACCGGCAAGAAGAAGGCGGCGGAGGAGGTGGGCTTCAACTCCTGGGAGCTGCACCCGGACGACAAGATCACCCAGGACGAGCTGCTGTCGCTGGTGGACAAGCTGAACAAGGATCCCGCGGTGCACGGCGTGCTGGTGCAGTTGCCGCTGCCCAAGCACATCGACGCGGAGCGGATCATCTCGGCGGTGAGGCCGGAGAAGGACGTGGACGGCTTCCACCCGATGAACGCGGGCATGCTGTCGGTGGGCAAGCCGGCGCCGCGGCCGTGCACGCCGTTCGGCATCATGCGGCTGCTGGAGGAGATCGGGTACGACCCGGCCGGCAAGCGGGCGGTGGTGGTGGGGCGCAGCAACATCGTGGGCAAGCCCATGGCGCTGATGCTGCTGGCGGCGGACGCCACGGTGACGGTGTGCCACCGCAAGAGCAACCTGGAGGCCGAGGTGGCCAACGCGGACATCCTGGTGGCCGCGGTGGGCGTGCCGGAGCTGATCAAGGGCGAGTGGATCAAGCCCGGAGCGGTGGTGATCGACGTGGGCATGAACCGGATGCCGGACGGCAAGCTCAAGGGGGACGTGGAGTTCGAGAAGGCGAAGGAGCGGGCCTCGTTCATCACGCCGGTGCCGGGGGGCGTGGGGCCCATGACCATCGCCATGTTGATGCGCAACACGCTCGAGGCGGCGAAGGCCACGCTGTAGTGTCTGGGGAGGCTGCTCGCTCGCCCGGTGGGGTAGCGAAGAGGCTTCTCCCGGGTGGCGCGCTAGGATGGGGCCATGCGTATCGCCAACCTGGGCTGCCTCACCCTGATGCTGGCTCCCTTCGCGTTCGGCTTCTCGCGCCGAGCTCGTGGACGAATGGCCGGACGACCAGGACCGGGCCGCGAACCTCGTGAACTGGCTGCAGGCCCGCCTGGGGCGCGACGAGTCCACACTCGTGGCCCCGCCCGCCCCCGCGCCGAAGAAGAAGGCCCGGTACTAGCGCCGGATCTTCCCTGCTCAGAAGAAGAAGCTCACACTCGCCTGGGCGTTGAAGGGCGCGCCCGGGGTGAAGTGGAGATCCTCGCACCCCTCGAACGCGTCCGCGTCGCCCGAGGGCCGGGTTCCCGCGGGGCAGCTCTCCGGGCCTGTCTCGGAGGGCAGCCGCGAGACGTTGGCGAACTGGGCCTCGCGCCAGGCCGTATCGAGCAGGTTCTGCACGCTCAGGTTCACCTCGTAGAAGGAGCCCCGGTAGCCCAGTGTGGCGTCCACGCGGGTGAAGCCCTCGGCGGTGAGGAAGCGGTCCTCGGTGGCCGGGCGGTCGCCCAGGTGCAGCACGCCGAGCCGTCCGTAGAGCCCCCCCGGGTGCCGCGCGGACACGCCTCCCGAGAGGATGAGCGTGGGCGCCAGCGCCACCGCGTCCCCGTTGCCGGCGTTGCGCACGTAGTTGGCGCGCGTGACGGTGATGTCCGCGTCCGCGAAGAGCCACGGGAGCACCTTGAGCCGCGCCTCGGCCTCCACGCCCTCGCGCCGGGTGGCGCCGCGGGCCTCGGTGGTGCCCTCGTCGCCCACCCAGACGAGCTCGCTGTCCAGGTCGAGCCGGAACACCGAGCCCGCCACGTCCAGCCGCTCGAAGAGCCGCGTGCGCGCGCCCAGCTCGTACCCTCGCGCCCGGGTCAGCGGTGTCACCGGCTCGGGCTGGCGCACCACGCCGCGCGCGTCGTTGGAGTGAAAGCCGTGGCCGTAGTTGAGGTACACGTCGGTATTGGGGAGCGGGGAGAGGACGAGGCTCGCCTTGGGGGAGACACGGGCGGCCTGCTCCACCCCGGAGCTCTTCGTGCCGGGCGTGGCCAGGTCCTCGAGACGGTCCTCCACGTCGAAGCCGAAGGAGTCCGCGCGCAGGCCGAGCACCGCGCGCAGCCAGGGGGTGAAGGTGATGTCCTCCTGGGCGTACAGCCCGAGGCTGCCCTCGCGGATGCTGGCGTCCACCACGCGCTCCAGCCGCTCGCGGTCCTTGTCGTAGCTCAGCCCGTTCTCGATGGTGTCGCTGCGCAGTTGCGTGCCGAGCGTGGTGTCGAAGCCGATGCCGGCCCACTGGCGCCGGAAGCGGTACGAGGCGTGGAAGCCGAGCATCGTGCGCCGGTCGTCCTGCTCGATCATGTCCCCGTTCACCGGGTCGCGGCTGAAGAAGGTGAAGTCGGAGTAGAGGTTGAGCCGGTACTGCACGGCGTACGCCATGACGTTCACCTCGCCGTCACGGGTGAGGGTGCGCCAGGTGGCCTGGGCGCTGTGCCGCTGCGAGTTGCCGCCCTCGGCGCCATTCAGCGTGGCGAAGCGGTCCAGCCTGCCGGCGTTCACCTCGCGCAGGGGAATCTGGCCGCTCGCGTTCCAGCCGCTTCCGTAGGAGGTGAGTGACAGCGCCACCGTGGAAGTGGGGGACACGTGGCGCGTCACCTGGCTGAAGAGGCTGTAGCGCTGCAGCTTCTCGGGATTGAGGAAGGGGCCATGGGTGCCATACACCTGCCCGGCCACCACGGGGCTCCAGCCCTCCACCTCGGGGGCGGCGATGAACAGCCCGCGCCAGGTGTCGAACGAGCCGCCGCCCACGGTGAGCTGGCTCGACTCGAAGTCACGGCGGGTCACCAGGTTCACCGCGCCCGCGGTGGCGAAGTCCCCGTCCTGCGCGAAGGAGGGGCCCTTGCGCACCTCCACGCGCTCGATGAGCTCGGGGATGACCCAGTTGAGGTCCGCGTAGCCCTGGCCGTGCCCATGGCTCACCATGTTGACGGGGATGCCGTCCACGGAGAGGGCCACGTCCGTGCCGTGGTCCGCATCGAAGCCGCGCAGGAAGTACTGGTTGGCCTTGCCGCCGCCCGCGTGCTGCACGACGTAGAAGCCGGGCACCCCCTGGAGGATGTCCGCCGGGCGTGGGTGGGGGCGCAGCAGGAAGTCCCGGTCCCGCACCGTGGTGGACGAGGCCGCCGTGAAGGGCCGCCGCGCCGTCACCGTCGTCCGCATGCGCGAGGACTCCTCGGGTGGCCGGGGCGAGAGGCCCTCCGGCTCGGGCTCGGCGGGCGGGGGGCTCGGAGGCGGGGGAAGCAAGGGCGCTTCCGGTGGGGTGGGCTCGGCCGGGGTGGCGAGCACGGGAGCGTCGGGGGGAGCCGGCTCCTGGGCGGAAGCGGGAACAGCGGACACAAATGCGGCGATCACGGCCACGGGGGCCGCGCGAGAAGACGGCATGGGGGAACGACCTCGATGCGAGCAGGGGGGACGAAGAAGACGGACCGGCGTGGAACGTCGGTGTCTCCTACGGGGCCTGGGGCATCGCGGTCGGGCGGAGCGGCTCACCCGGCTGGGCGCGCTCCTGTCCCAGGTGCCGGGCGCCGATGTCGACCCAGAACACCCGGAACGGGGGCAGGGCGAGCGAGGGCAGCGCCACCGCCTGGAGGTGCTCGACACTGCCGGTCCCGTGCGTGTGACCGGCGGACTTGGGGGGGTGCTCCCCGTGCTTGCCCGCGGGGCCGTGCGAGTGCGGTGTGCGCTCGTCGTGCGGGGCAGGGGAGGAGACGTGGACCCGGGCGGTGGGCGCGGAGGAGGAGAACGCTCCCCCATGCCCGTAGACGGCGTGGAGCACCGGCGCGAACGCGAGGCCGTACACGGCTACCCACAGGCCGAGCCAGCCGAGATCGCGGCGGTCCTCCCTCGTCAACACAACCGGGAACTCCTCCTCCTCATCGGGGCGGGGCTACGAGCGGACGAAGTCGCGCACGAGCTGGCTGACCTCGCGCGGCTTCTCCAGGGCGATCCAGTGCGTCCCATCCGGGATGCGGTGGATGGTCAGGTTGGGCACGAGCTCCTTCAGGCCGCGCTGGCCGTCCGGCAGCAGGTAGGTGTCCTGCTCGCCGTGGATGAGGAGGACGGGCGTCTGCACCACGTACTGCTCCGGCTTGAGCCCCTCCAGGAGGTTGCTGCCGCCCGGGTGGCCCTCGCCGTCCGGGGGCCCCATCTTCGCCGCCCGGTAGTAGTTGAGCATGCAGGTGATGGTGCCCGGCTGCCGCCAGGCGGCGATCCACTCGGAGGTGTCCTCCTCCGACAGGATGGCGCCGTGGGCCCGGGCGTCATTGAAGACGGCCTGCTTGGGCCAGGCGAAGTCGTCGCCCATGATCTGCGGCTCGGCCTGCGGCGAGCGGAAGACGAGCATGTACTGGGCCGCCAGCTGCTGGCGGGGGTTCTCGCGCAGCTCGCGATCGAACAGGGCGGGGTGCGTGATGTTGAGCGTGACGAACCGGTGCACCAGGTCCGGGTGGCGCAGCAGGAAGCTCCAGCCCAGCAGCGCGCCCCAGTCCTGGCAGACGATGGAGATCTTCTTCAGCCCCAGGTGCTGGATCAGCCCTCGAATGTCCTCCACGAGGTGCTTGATATGGTAGGCCTCGACCTCCTTGGGCTTGGAGCTGAGGTTGTAGCCGCGCATGTCCAGGGCGACCACGAAGTGATCCTTGCCCAGCTCGTTGAGCTGCTTCTTCCAGACCCCCCAGTACTCGGGGAACCCATGGATGAAGAGGATCGGCTCTCCCGCACCGTACGTCACATAGTGCAGGGTGACTCCATTGATGTCCGCGTAGTGGTGCTGCAAGGAACGGCTCCCGGTGAGCAGTACGGTTGCGCGCGCAGAATAGGTCCGGCGGCCCGGGAGTGAAAGCCCGCCGTGAAGGGATTGCCGGGAACTCTCGTGGACTTCAAGTGAAGCGCTGGCGCACCTCGGGCATGCTGAGGACCCACATTGCCCACAGGGCGAAGGGGAAGCCCAGGAAGCAGACGGGGGTGAGCGGGGTGATGGCGGCGATCGCGCCCACGATCACCAGCGCCCACCTGCGCAGGTTGAAGGCGCTCCACGCACCCACGATGCTCAGCGAGCCGGCCACGATGGACCCGAGCATCTTGAGCGGAGCCTCCCACTCGGTCTGCCCCCGCAGGGCGGTGGCGAAATCCGCCGGCACCGGCAGCCAGCCCTTCAGCACGGCCCCCATGGCCAGGGCGTAGGCGATGGTGATGATGCCCACGTTCATCAACATGAACGCGGGCGGGCGCAGCTTCCGAAGCGCCAGCCACCGCGGATCGCTCCGCGGGACGTTCAATCCAGGTCCACTCATGTCCGGGCCCTCAGGGCGCTCACGATCATCCGCGTCGCCGGTGACTTGTTGAGCGTGTAGAAGTGGATGCCGGGCACGCCGCGCGACAGCAACTCCATGCACTGCACCGTGGCGTGCGCTACCCCCAGCTGCACCAGCGCCTCGGGCTGATCCTTCACCCGCTCGAGCTGCAGCCCCAGGCGCATGGGCACGGTGGCCCCGCACATGCGGGTGAAGCGCTGCACCTGCTCGTAGTTGGTGATGGGCATGATTCCCGGGACGATGGGGACGTTGATGCCCATACGGCGCGCCCGCTCCACGAAGTCGAAGTAGAAGGCGTTGTCGAAGAAGAGCTGGGTGATGACGAAGTCCAGGCCCGCGTCCACCTTCTCCTTGAGATGACGCAGGTCGTCGTCGCGCGAGGCCGTCTCCACGTGGCCCTCCGGATAGCACGCCCCGCCCAGGCAGAAGTTGAAATCCTCCTCCCGGATGAAGCGCACCAACTCGGAGGCATGACGGAAACCCCCGGGCGCGGGCTCGAAGGCCGTCTGGCCCTGGGGCGGATCTCCCCGGAGCACCAGCACGTTCTCCAGCTTCGCGTCCTTCAGCCGCTGCAGCACCTCGCGCAGCTCGCCGGGCGTGTGGCCCACGCAGGTGATGTGGGCCATGGCCTCGATGCCCGTCTCGCGCTTGATGCGGGTGACGAGCTCCACCGTCCTGTCGCGGGTGCTGCCGCCCGCGCCGTAGGTGACGGACACGAAGCCCGGCTCCAGGGGCGCCAGGTCCTCCAGCGTCCTCAACAGGTTGGCCGTGCCCTCGTCCGTCTTCGGCGGAAAGAACTCGAAGGAGAAGCAGGGGTTGGACGGATTCAAACGATTACGAATCTTCATGACGCGAGCAGTCTAGAACGCTTCAGGGGGGTCCCCGAGAGCCTTGATTGAGGGAGGTGCGCGGTTATAGTCCGCGCCGTTTTTTCACCCCCCTCAGGAGAGAAGAACATGTCCCGGCGTACGCCCCTCAACGAGGCCCATCGCAGGCTGGGCGGCAGGATGGTGGATTTCGCCGGTTGGGACATGCCGGTGCAATACACCTCCGTCATCGCCGAGCACGAGGCCGTTCGCAATGCCGTCGGTCTCTTCGACGTCTCGCACATGGGCGAGATCGAGTTCACCGGCCCCGGCGCCCTCGAGACGGCCAACAGGCTCATCACCAACGATCTCTCCAAGTGCGCGGACGGGCAGGCCGTCTACGCCGGGCTGCTCAATGAGCAGGGTGGCTTCGTGGATGACGTGGTGGCCTACCGCTTCTCGGCCGAGCGGATCCTCATCGTCGTCAACGCGTCCAACAAGGACAAGGACTTCGCCTGGATGCAGGCGCACGCCCAGGGCGTGAAGCCGGTGGACCGCAGCGACGACTTCGCGCAGATCGCCGTGCAGGGCCCCAAGGCCGTGGCGCTGGTGCAGCGGATGACCCCGGCGGACCTCTCCAAGGTGGGCACCTACCGCTTCACCGAGGGCCCGGTGGCCGGCGTGCAGTGCCTCATCTCGCGCACGGGCTACACCGGCGAGGACGGCTTCGAGCTGTACTGCGCGCCCGGCGACGCGGAGAAGCTGTGGGAGGCGCTCCTCGAGGAGGGCCAGCAGGACGGCGTGAAGCCCTGCGGCCTCGGCGCCCGCGACAGCCTGCGCACGGAGATGAAGTACGCGCTCTACGGCAACGACATCGACGACACCCACACGGCCCTGGAGGCCGGACTGGGGTGGATCTGCAAGCTGGACAAGGCGGGCGGCTTCATCGGCCGCGACGTGCTGGCGAAGCAGAAGGCCGAGGGCGTGAAGCGCAAGCTGGTGGGCTTCGAGCTGACCGGCGCCGGCATCCCCCGCCACGGCTACCCCATCCTCAAGGACGGGCAGCGGGTGGGCGAGGTGACCAGCGGCACCCTGGGCCCCTCGGTGAAGAAGCCCATCGGCATCGGCTACGTGCCCGCCGAGCTGGCGGCCGAGGGCTCGACGTTCGACGTGGAGGTCCGCGGCCGTCCGGTGTCCGCCGTCGTGGTGAAGACCCCCTTCTGGAAGAAGTCCTGACGCAGTCCCCAGCCCTGAGCAGCCCTACCCGAGGAGCACGGACATGGCCGGCAACATTCCGCAGAACCTGAAGTACACGAAGGAGCATGAGTGGGCCCGCATCGAGGGCAACCGCGTGGTGGTGGGCGTCACGTCCCACGCCCAGGAGGCGCTCGGTGACGTGGTGTTCGTGGATCTGCCCAAGGTGGGCGCCACCGTCACCGCCGGCAAGCAGTTCGGCGCCATCGAGTCCACCAAGGCCGTGTCGGAGCTCTACTCCCCGCTCTCCGGCAAGGTGGTGAAGGTGAACGACGCCCTCACCAACGACCCCCAGGCGATCAACAACGACCCCTACGGGGCGGGGTGGATCATCGAGCTCGAGCCCTCGGACAGCAAGGAGCTGGCCGGCCTCATGGACGCCTCCGCGTACGGGGACCTGCTCAAGAATTCCTGAAGTCCCCCGGGTCTGAATGAACGCAAGAGGCCTGGGTGTTACCTGGGTCTTTTCGTCACACCCGCACTGCGAGTGCTCGAACTATGTCCTTGAACTGGAAATACCAGGAATCGTTCTCTGACCGGCACATCGGCCCGGATGAGAAGGAGCTGCACGGGATGCTGAAGGCCGTGGGCGTGGGCTCGCTGGACGAGCTCATCGACCAGACGGTGCCCGCTGCCATCCGCTCGAAGGAGCCGCTGAAGATGGCGGTGGCCCACTCGGAGCACGACGCGCTCGCGGTGCTGGAAGCCATCGCGTCGAAGAACCAGCTGCTCCGGTCCTTCATCGGGATGGGCTACTACGACACCCAGACCCCGCACGTCATCCTCCGCAACATCCTGCAGAACCCGGGCTGGTACACCCAGTACACGCCCTACCAGGCGGAGATCGCCCAGGGCCGCCTGGAGGCGCTGCTCAACTTCCAGACGATGGTGATGGACCTCACCGGGATGGAAGTGGCCAACGCCTCGCTGCTCGACGAGGGCACCGCGGCCGCCGAGGCCATGGCCCTGGCGCTGCACACCAAGGGTGACGACAACGGGGGCGCCTTCTTCGTCTCCGAGACCTGCCACCCGCAGACGCTCGAAGTGGTGCGCACCCGCGCCCAGCCGCTGGGCGTGGAGGTGGTGGTGGGGGACCACCGCACGGTGGACCTGGGCGCCAAGAAGTACTTCGGCGCGCTGGTGCAGTACCCGGCCACCGACGGCGTGGTGCACGACTACCGCGCCTTCGGCGAGAAGGTGCACGCGGCCAACGGCCTGTTCATCGTGGCCACGGATCTGCTGGCGCTGACGATGCTGACGCCGCCGGGCGAGTTCGGCGCGGACGTGGCGGTGGGCAGCGCCCAGCGCTTCGGCGTGCCCATGGGGTACGGCGGTCCGCACGCGGCCTTCTTCGCCACGAAGAACGCGTACACGCGCGTCATGCCGGGCCGCATCATCGGCGTGTCCGAGGACGCCCAGGGCCGGCGCGCGCTGCGCATGGCGCTGCAGACGCGTGAGCAGCACATCCGCCGCGAGAAGGCCACGAGCAACATCTGCACCGCGCAGGTGCTGCTGGCCATCATGGCCAGCATGTACGCGGTGTACCACGGGCCCCGGGGCCTGAAGGCCATCGCCGAGCGCGTGCACGGCCTGACGGTGCTGCTGGCGCGCGGCCTGCGCAAGCTGGGCTACGGCGCCAACTACGAGAACGTCTTCGACACCCTCCGGGTGGAGACGGCGCCGCCGCACATCCGCGGAATGCTCTCGGCCGCCGAGGCCAAGGGGATGAACTTCCGCCGCATCGACGAGCGGGCCATCGGCCTGAGCCTCGACGAGGCCACCCGTCCGTCCGACGTGGAGGCCATCCTCTCCGTGTTCGCCGGGGGCAAGCCCCTGGGCTTCACGCTCGAGGAGCTGGGCAAGGACGTGCAGAGCACCATCCCCGAGGGCCTGCGCCGCACCAGCCCGTACCTCACGCACCAGGTCTTCAACAGCTACCACTCCGAGACGGAGATGCTGCGGTACATCCGCCGCCTCGAGTCGCGTGACTTGTCGCTCACGCACTCGATGATTCCGCTCGGCTCGTGCACCATGAAGCTCAACGCCACGGCGGAGATGATTCCGGTGACGTGGCCGCAGTTCGGCAAGCTGCACCCGTTCGCGCCGAGCTCGCAGGCGGCGGGCTACAAGGTGCTCTTCGAGCAGCTGGAGCAGATGCTGGCGAGCATCACCGGGTTCGCGGGCGTGTCGCTGCAGCCCAACGCGGGCAGCCAGGGCGAGTACGCGGGCCTGCTGGTCATCCGCGCGTACCACCAGAACCGGGGCCAGGGGCACCGCAACGTGTGCCTGATTCCGTCCTCGGCGCACGGCACCAACCCGGCCACCGCGGTGATGGCGGGCTACCAGGTGGTGGTCGTCAAGTGCGACGAGAGCGGCAACATCGACCTGGGCGATCTGCGCGCCAAGGCGGATGAGCACAAGGAGAAGCTGGCCGCCCTGATGGTCACCTACCCGTCCACGCACGGCGTGTTCGAGGAGGAGATCAAGGACATCTGCGCCATCGTGCACGAGCGCGGCGGGCAGGTGTACATGGACGGCGCGAACCTGAACGCGCAGGTGGGGCTGACGTCGCCGGCGAACATTGGCGCGGACGTGTGCCACATCAACCTGCACAAGACGTTCTGCATCCCGCACGGCGGTGGCGGCCCGGGCATGGGTCCCATCTGCGTGGCGAGCCACCTGGTGAAGTTCCTGCCGCGGCACTCGGTCATCGCGACCGGCGGCAGCGACGGCATCGGGGCGGTGTCCGCGGCGCCGTGGGGCAGCGCGAGCATCCTGGTCATCTCGTGGATGTACATCGCGATGATGGGCGCCGAGGGCCTGACGAAGGCGACGAAGCTGGCCATCCTCAACGCCAACTACATCGCCGAGCGGCTGCAGGAGCACTACCCGGTGCTCTACCGCGGCAAGCGGGGCCGGGTGGCGCACGAGTGCATCGTGGACCTGCGGCACCTGAAGAAGACGGCGGGTGTCGAGGTGGAGGACGTGGCCAAGCGGTTGATGGACTACGGCTTCCACGCGCCGACGGTGTCGTTCCCGGTGGCGGGCACTCTGATGATCGAGCCGACGGAGAGCGAGTCCAAGGCGGAGATCGATCGGCTGTGCGACGCGCTGATCGCCATCCGTGGGGAGATCCGCGAGGTGGAGGAGGGCAAGGCGCCGAGGGACAACAACGTCCTGAAGAACGCGCCGCACACGGCGCGGGTGATGACGGCGCCAGAGTGGAACCGTCCGTACTCGCGCGAGCAGGCGGCCTTCCCGGCGCCGTGGGTGGCCGATCACAAGTTCTGGCCGTCGGTGGGACGGCTGAACAACGTGCTGGGCGATCGCAAGCTGGTGTGCTCGTGCCCGCCGATCGAGGACTACATGTCCCCGGAGCCGTCCAAGGCGGCGTAGGCTTCGCCCGTGTCACCCAGACAAAGGCCTCGGGTTCTCCGGAACCTGGGGCTTTTTGTTTTCCGGCGAGTCTCGTCTTCTTGTTGTCTGAGAATCATTGAGTCGGCAGATGTCTGCCTTTCTGCGTCCCTGTCGGGTCTGGCACTCCTTCGCAGCATGTTTGTCTATCCAGAATGGATAATTCTGACGGACATGAATCCGAACAGTGTGCTATTCCGCATGTGTCGGTATTCACGGTTCTTCCGGTTTCCGCTTCGGGATCCAGCCGGGGCCGCACCGTCAAAGTCGTCTGGATGGTGGTGTGATTCAGGCCAGACCCGAAGGCAGAAGGAGAGAGGCAGACATGAAGCTCAAGCGCGGCACGCAGGGGTTCGCGCGGTGGAGGGGTGAGGGACGTGGGCGGTTCTTCGTGGCGCTGGTAGCGCTGGCCACGGGGAGCGCGTGCAACACCACGGACTCGCAGCAGCAGCCCACCGTTCGCGGCACGGGCAATCTGGCGGAGCGGTGCGAGGTGAAGCCGCCGTTCACGGCCAACTTCCAGCCCGAGCTGCAGTGGGCCTGGACGGGCAGCCCGGTGCTCCCCACGCACAAGCAGGTGATGATGCAGCCGGTGGTGGTGGACGTGAACCGGGATGGCACTCCGGACATCGTCTTCAGCACCTTCGACGGCGACTTCTACAACACCGCCTACCGGAACGGTTACGACGGCAACGCCAACGGCGTGCTGCGCGCCGTCAGTGGCAGCACCGGGGCGGAGCTGTGGACGGTCGAGAACCCGGCCTATCGCGTGAAGCCGGCCGCGAGCCTCGCCGCGGGTGACATCGACGGCGACGGCGCCGTGGAGATCTGCGGCATCCCCGAGAGTGGCCGCGGCATCATCTGCTTCGAGAACGACGGCACCTTCAAGTTCCGCTCGTCCCCGGACGCGAACGATTACAACGAGTGGGGCGGCCCCTCGCTGGCGGACCTGGATGGGGACGGCGCCGTGGAGATCCTCGACGGCAACCGCGTCTACAGCAACACGGGCGTCCTGAAGTGGGTGGGCTCGGACGGCATGGGCGGCGCGCTGTTCACCGGCCCGGTGTCCTTCGCGGTGGATCTCGACCAGGACGGCAAGCAGGAGGTGGTCAACGGCCGCTCCGTGTACCGGCACGATGGCACGCTCAAGTGTGCCAACACGGAGATTCCGCACGGCTTCGCCGCCGTGGGCAACTTCGATGGGGACGCGGCCGGGGAGATCGTCGTGGTGGGCAAGAGCCTGGAGGCGACGCACGGCCGGGTGAGCCTGCTGGACGACAACTGCGCGCTGCTGTGGACGCGCGAGGTGCACCTGACGGGAACGGACCTGCCGCTGCACGACAAGGCGGGCCACGGTGGCGCGCCCAACATTGGCGACTTCGATGGGGACGGGCAGCTGGAGATCGGCCTGGCGGGAGACTGGAACTACACGGTGTACGGGGCGGACGGGACGGTGAAGTGGACGTTCCCCATCCAGGAGTACAGCTCGGGAAAGACGACGTCGACGACGTTCGACTTCGAGGATGACGGGCGGCTGGAGGTCATCTACGCGGACGAGCTGAAGCTGCGGATTTTCGACGGA
>NZ_DASUNC010000131.1:0-125952 GCF_036277355.1 Archangium sp. | reverse complement strand
TGACGAGGAAGGGGTAGCCCTGGGTGGGATGGGGCCAGAAGTCCACCGCGTACACGCGCAGCAGGTTGGGGTGGGAGGAGTAGGTGAAGAGGGCTGATGCCTCGCGCGCCAGGCGCCGCCAGGCGCTCGTCTCCTCCACGTCCTGCGCTTCCGTGAGCGCCTCGGTGGATGGGTTGAGGGGGAGCAACCCCATTTTCATGGAGTACGGGCGGCCGTCGCGCTCCACCTTGAAGACGCGGGAGGAGCCTCCACGGCCCAGCACCGCGACGATGAGCCAGGGCCCCACCCAGTGGCCGGGCTGGAGGTGGTCCGGGTGAATGGCTTCTGTCGTCATGGGGCGTGTCTCCTAAAGCTCCACGTCGAGGAGGGGGAGGGGCCGGACGCCGCTCTTGTCCAGCACCTCCAGGCGGAAGACCTCGCCCGCCTTCCAGAACGGCGTCTCCGTTTCCACCGTGACGAGGCCCTCTTCGCCCGGCGCGAGCTGCGCCTTGTTCATGTCCACGGAGCGCACCTTCACGGCGGTACCGTCGGCGCGGGTGAGCCGCGCCACGCCTGGCACCCAGGGTTTCTGTCCCGGAAGGTTGCGCACACGGACGACGGCGAGAGCCCAGCAACAGGCGCGATACCCCACTCCGCCCGGCACCCTCAACCCACCCCGCGCATCTGCGGGTGCATTCCAGATGCGCCGAGCCAGCACCCCTTCTGGGCCGAGGCGCCCCGAAAACACGAGCCCAGCGGGCCCGCTCGAGGCCCGGAGCGCCGCGAGTTGCGCCTCCTTCTCCGCCAGCACCGACTCCAACGCCTCGACGGTGCGCGGGCGGCGCACCACCTCCACCTCCTTGTCCACCAGCGTGGGGTGGGAGACGAGCACGAGCGTGGCCACCGCCGAGGAGGCGCCGTCCTTGTAGCGCACCCGCATCACCAACTTCTCCTCGGCGCCCAGGTCGACGGAGGGCTCCACCGCGACGAGGCGCTCGCCCACGTCCACCCACCGGAAGCGCGCGGGTCGGCCCTCGAGTTCCAGCGAAGCCTTGTCGATGGGGGAGTCGAAGCGCAGGTAGGTGGCGATGCCGGCCGCCACCCGCGCCTCCGGAACCGGCTCACTGGGGTAGGCCGGGAGGAGGAGCTGCCGCTCCTGGCGCTCGCGGGCCGGGGTCTGGGCTGCCGAGGGCAACCCAAGGGACAAGGAGAGAAGGACGAGGAATGGGAGGGGCGGTGGTAGTGCCAGGGTGGTGAACCTCTCCGGTTCACCTTAGCAGATGCCGCACCCAGAGCGGCCAGGACTCGAAGCGGCCTTCCCACCCCAGCATCTTCGTCCGCGCCGGCTCGCACGGCGCTCGACACGCAGGACGGTCACGATGATGTTCCTCTCGATGGGTGCACGTCTGCTGGCCACGGCCACGAATGACATGAGCACCAGGAGCACGGTAGACCGGAGAAGTAGGCGCTTCCGCATGACGCAGGGTAACAGCCCGATAAAATCCCCTGTCCACAACAGAGACGGTAACCGGCGGGAACATGACCCATCCACCCAATGACACTCGAAAGAGAATCGGTCACTCAATGCAACGGGCCTTGCAGGCAGCCTGGGAGGTAGGCGTCGCAAGGGACTACGACTGTGGCCTGTTCGGAACGGAGCGCGGCCTGCAGGCGAGCCTCTACTTCCATCTCCGCGCGCTCCTTGGACCAGGAGAACGTGTCTTCGTCGAGCCCAGAATCATCCTGCCCGAGAGAGCAATCATCCCCGACATCTGCATTGTGGGTGAGCATGAGGTATGGGTACTGGAGCTCAAACTCCAGAACGCCGCACGCCAAGGTGTCGTCTGGGAATCCGATTTCCAGAAGTTCGCCGCATTCACCAATCCATCAGGCATGACACTGAAGCTCGAGGGACGCGGCGACTTCGAAGAGACCCTGCTCCATGACAACATGTACTTCCTGTTCGCAGCAGTAGGGGACAGCACTTGTGGAGCACTCTCCCTGGAATGGCTCCGGGAAAAAACAACTGCCAACCCAAAGCTCGAAAACGTCCTGCAGCGAATCTACTGGGCGGGAGGCATTACCGACCCTGGCCTGAGGCACTTCGAAGGACCCGTCTCACTCTTGTCCCGTGAAAGCCACGCGCCCAGATGAAGAAGACGAATTCGTCTGCCTCGAAGCCAACTGCGAGAACGAAACACCTGATACCTGGACTCGCCATCATCCTCGGGGGCTGCGCGGGGTTTCCCTTCTCCCGCCCGGAACCCGTGGAGGATGACCGCTCCATCGTGTTCCCACGGTTCTTCGAGCGCTCCACCGTCCAGCTGAGCGCGGACGGTCAACCGTATGAGCTGGATGGAGCGGTGCTTCGAGCCATCATGATCGCCGCCAATGACTTTCTGCCTCCCGGTGGCAAGACGCAACCGTGTTGGAAGAGGCAGGAAGCACATCGTTATCGGATCATCCGGCAGGGGGACATCGTCTTCGTTCGTATCGACGAGGACCTCGAGTCCTGCGGACTGCAGTACGTGTCGCTGGATACGGGCGTCACGTATGCCATCCACACGGATGGCCGTATCCTCCGGCGCGTATTCGATGGTCAGCCCGGCGCCGAGCCACTCCCCCCGGATGCGCTCGACGCGGGCAGTCCGGGCTCATCCCCGGATGCGGCCGTGCCTGCTCCCGTGGATGAACCGTCCCCACAGGACGGGGGTTCTGGCCCCGTGTCTTCGGGCCCGGTGCCTGCTGCGCCATCCGCTCCGGATGGAGGCACTCCACCCGTGCCGTAGCCGGGCGAGCGTCCGAGCGGAGGAGCGGCGCGTCATGCCGGAGGAAGACTCCCGGAGCGGGGAGTTTCACGATATGTGGGACGGACTTCCGGACCCGCCATGACCTCACGTCCCCCCTGTCGCCCGCTGCCCGCGGATGGCCGCTTCCTGCAGGCAATCGCCCCCACGCCGCTCGTCCCCGTCCGCCTCGACGCCGAGGGCCCCACCATCTGGTGCAAGCTGGAGTTCCTCAACCCGAGCGGCTCCACCAAGGATCGCATCGCCCGGTACATGCTGGAGAAGGCGTGGCGGCTCGGCGAGCTGTGCCCGGGTGGCGAGGTGGTGGAAGCCTCGAGCGGCTCGACGAGCATCGCGCTGGCGCTGGCCTCGGCGCAGATGGGCCTGAAGTTCACCGCCGTCATGCCCGAGGGCGTCACGGGCGAGCGCGTGCTCACCATCCGCGCCTACGGGGGCAACGTGGAGCTGGTGCCGCGCGACTCGGGCATCCGCGGCGCCATCGCCCGCTCGGAGGAGATCTCCCGGGAGCGCAAGGCCTTCGCGCCGCGCCAGTTCGAGAACCCGGACAACGCGGAGGCGCACCGGGTGTGGACGGGGCAGGAGATCCTCTCGCAGGTGCCGGGCGGGCTGGTGCACGCGGTGGTGAGCGGCGTGGGCACGGGCGGCACGGTGGTGGGCCTGTACCAGGCCTTCGCCGAGGCGGGTTGCCCGGTGACGCCCTTCGTGGCGCGGCCCATCTCGGGGATGGGCACGGACATCGAGTGCTGCAGCTTCAGCTCGCGCGTGCCGGGCGTGGTGGATGGCCTGTCGCGGCTGTACCGCGAGGCGGACCTGCCGGGGCTGGTGGAGCTGAACGTCTCGGACGAGCTGGCGATGAGCACGGCGCGGGCGCTGATCCGCCGGGGCTTCCCGGTGGGGCCCTCGTCGGGGCTCAACTACGCGGCGGCGGTGGAGGCGGCGAAGCGGCTGGGCCCGCAGGCACAGGTGGTGACGATCTTCCCGGACCGGATGGAGCGCTACTTCTCCACCGAGCTGCTGCAACCCCGGCCATGAGCTCCCCACGGACCACGCCGGAGGCCGCCGAGGCCGGGCTCGAGGAGCTGCGTCTGCTGCACGCGCTCAACCGCGCGGTGGACGACCTCATCGAGGGGTGCATCCGAGACCAGCTCTCCCTGGCGCGGACCTTCCAGCGCATCCTGCCCGAGGTGTTGAAGGAGACGGGGGCACAGGGCATCGCCGTCACCACGCGCAACGAGGAGCTGGCCGAGCAGACCTTCCACGCGGGGGACTTCGGCGGCGTCTTCCCGGGCCCGCTGCTCGCCGGGCCGTACGGTACGCGGCGCGAGGGGGACGGCACGGTGGTGAGTCAGACGCTGGACGTGATGGGCCAGACGGTGGGGCACATCGGCCTGTACCTGGTGGGAGACCACACGCGGCCCGAGCACGCGCAGCGCCTGGAGCGCATGCTGGACACGGTGGCCGAGCAGCTCGACACGGTGCTGCTGCTGGTGCACACGGCGAGTGAGAAGCAGGAGCTGATCCTCCGGCTCAACCAGTTGCTGGCCAACCCCGTCTTCGAGGCGGGCATGGACCAGGTGGTGTTGACGCTGGCGCAGCGGGTGCGGGTGCCGGGCTTCCTGCTGGTGTACCGGGACGCGGTGAGGCCCTCGGTGTTGCACTACCGGGCGTACCGCAACGGGCACCTGGAGCACGACTCGGGGGACAAGCCCTCGGCGGAGCTGGACGGGCTGCTGCGGGCGCACGGCGCGGAGCTGCTCCAGCCGGGCGAGGAGCGGCTCAAGCGGGTGTTGGGGCAGCCGCGGGTGATGGAGGCGGTGCTCATCTCGGGGCACGTGCGGAGCGAGCAACTGGGCCGCATCCTGCTGTGGTCGGGGGAGGAGGGCTTCTCCAGCCACACGATGGACCTGGTGCGGGTGCTGGCCTCGACGCTGAGCCAGCGGCTGGTGGACTACAACCGCGAGCGCACGCACCTGTCGAAGTTCTTCCCGGCGGAGGCCATCGACGAGCTGTTGCAGGTGCCGGACTACGCGGCGCGCTACCTGGTGGGGAGGGACGAGGAGGTGGGCATCCTCTTCGCGGACCTCAACGGCTTCACGCGGCTGTGCGAGCAGTTGGAGAGCCCGGCGCGCATCGGCCGTTTCGTGGACCGGTGGAGCGATCGGATGGTGGAGCTCTTGTGGCGGCACGGGGGCGTGTTCGACAAGATGGTGGGTGACTGCATCATCGGGCTGTTTGGCCCGCCGTTCTTCCGGAGCGGCCGGCGCGAGCGGTGCGAGGCGCTGGTGCGGGCGGCGTGTGACATCCAGCGCACGACGGGGGCGATGAGCGCGGACCCGGAGGTGAGGACCATCTGCGAGCGGGTGGGGATGCCGGGGCTGGGAGTGGCGGTGGGACTCAACCTGGCGCCGACGCTGTGCGGGCTCTTCGGGCCGAACCAGGACTACACGGGCTTCTCGACGGGGATGAACCAGACGGCGCGGCTGCAATCGCTGGCGGGGTTCCGCGAGATGCTGGTGATGGAGCCGGTGAAGCAGGCGCTGGAGGGCAGCCAGGATCCCGTCATCCAATCACTCCGTTATGGCGAGCTGACGGAGACACCAGTGAAGAACGTGGCGAAGCCGCTGCGTCACCACCGGCTCCACCTGCCGGACTGAAGCCCCCCACACAGCACCACGGCAGCACAGAAGCACAGAAGCACAGCCCCACCGTGGATCCAGGGCCCTCAATATCCCCTCGCCCTCCGGGAGAGGGACGGGGTGAGGGTGCCACGGATCCCAGGTTGTGCCTACGAGCGGGACGAGCCGCGGGCCGAGCGGGCCTCTGGGGCGCGGATGACCTTGGCGTCGGAGGTGAGCTCGCGGGAGCGATGGAGGGGGAGGACGAGGGCGGCGAGCTGGGCGAGGAGGAGGCCGAGGGACATGAGGGCGGTGTTGCCAGGGCTCCAGTGCTGAACGAGGACGGCGCTGGTGGCCATGAGGATGCCGACCACGACCGCGAGCCACATGACCTTGGTACCGACCTTCATCGCGCCGACCTCCGGGAAGAGACAGAGGGAGGCATTGCGACGGCTGTGCCATCCATCTCCGCCTCGGGAGACGAGGGACACCGGGGCGTTCCGCCACAGGGAGGGGTGAGGCAAACCGGGAGACTGAGGCGATCCGCCACAGTCTCGGGTTCCGCATGCACCCTCTCCCTCTGGGAGAGGGAACGCCCGTCACGCCGTACGGAAGGGACCGGTCACCTCGAAGGTGATGCCATTGCTGGAGGAGCCGGTGGTGCCGCGCTGGGAGCTGAAGTACAGCCGTTTGCCATCGGGGCTGAAGGCGGGACCGGTGATCTCCGAGCTGTTGTGTCCCACGAGTTGGAGGAACGGGGCCACCACCCGGCCCGGGGTGATGATGCAGATCTGCAGATCTCCTCCGTCCTCGGCGACGTAGATATCCCCGGCGGAGGACACGGTGACGTTGTCCACGCCGGTGAGGGGCGAGTTCGGGTAGAGGTTGTCGTCGTAGATGATCTCCAGGCGCGAGGTGGAGGGGGTATAGGCCCAGACGCGGTTGTCGCCCTTGGTGGTGAAGTAGACGACGCCGCGGTCGTACCAGCAGCCCTCGCCGCCGTTGAAGACGGAGGTCTGCGAGGCATTGGTCTGCTGGGAGGCGGGCTTGGTGGAGGACACAGCCACCCACGTCACGGTGGCGCCGGTGAGCGGATCTCCCGACACCCGAGCGGCCTCGAGGGTGCCCGAGCCGAGCGAGGGATAGGCGGACGGAGTAAACCGATAGAAGCGGCCGCTGGTGCTGTCCTCGGTGAGGTAGAGGCGGAAGTCATCGGAGTCGACGGCGACGGCCTCGTGGGCGAAGGTGCCGAGCGCGGAGCGCACCGAGCCCTGCGAGGGCTTCGTGACATCGCACTCCCAGACGCGGCCGCCGGAGAACTCCTCGCAGGAGAGCCAGGTGCCCCAGGGGGTGGGGCCTCCGGCGCAGTTGGAGGTGGTGTTGGAGAGGATGCGGTACGCGCCGACGATGGCGCCACCGGCATCGAACTTGAGGGCCGAGGCGCCGCCGGTGCCGGAGGACTTCTCGGAGTTGGAGGAGTAGATCCACCCGCCGCCGGAGACGGGGAAGCAGGCGCCGCCGTCGGGAGCGCCGTGCCAGGTGTAGCCGGTGCTGGCCACCTGGAGGCCGGAGCGGGCGACGATGCGCGAGGAGAAGCCGGCGGGCAGGCGGACGCCGTTGACGTCGGCCGAGCCGGACATGGCGCCATAGGGGCTGGGGCCGGGCTGGGCGGGGGCGGCGTAGGCGTTGCGCCAGAAGGCGGGGCCCAGGGCGAGCGCGGATCCACTGAGCGCGGACAGACGCAGGAAGTTGCGGCGATCGAGTTGCATGAAGTTCCTCGGGGGGAGAGGGTGCGAGCGCAACCTCTCACGGCTTCGCGGGGAGCCCGGGTCAACTCGGCGTCAGGAGTGTCTCACGGCCCTGTCACGGACCGTGCGCGGCGCACTCACTCCCGGGATACGAGCGGGAGAGGAACGGACCTCCACCCGAGGACCCCGTCCTCCGGGGGGCTTCCGCGCGGGAAGCCCCCTGCGGTGACGGAGGACGTCAGTGGCCCTGGCGCTGCTTCTCGAGCAGGTAGTGGCCGTAGTCCTCGCGCAGCTTCGTCTTGAGGAACTTGCCGGTGGAGGTGCGCGGAATCTGCGGGACGAAGACGTAGTCATCCGGCAGCCACCACTTCACGAAGCGCTTCTCCAGGTGGGCGGCGAGCTCCTCCTTGGAGACGGACTGGCCGGGCTTGAAGACCACGGCGGCCAGGGGGCGCTCGTCCCACTTGGGATCCTTCGCGGCGAACACGGCGGCCTCGAGCACGGCCGGGTGGGCCATGAGGGCGTTCTCCAGGTCCACGGAGCTGATCCACTCGCCGCCGGACTTGATGACGTCCTTGGAGCGGTCTGTGATGCGCACGTAGCCGTCCGCGTCGAGCGTGACGACATCGCCCGTCTTGAACCAGCCATCCGGGGTGAAGCGGTCCGGGCCCTCGCCGCCGTAGTACGAGGAGGCGACCCAGGGCCCGCGCACCTCCAATTCACCCATGGTGGAGCCATCCCAGGGGAGCACCTTGCCCGCGTCGCTCACGTGGCGCACCTCGACGAGCGGGAGGGCAAAGCCTTGCGTGGCGCGGATGGCGAGCCGCTCCTCCTGCGGGAGGTGCTCGTGGTGGCGGCGCGGGCGCGCGAGGGTGCCCACGGGGTTGAGCTCGGTCATGCCCCAGGCGTGGGTGACGACGAGCCCATGGCGGTGGAGGAAGCCGGCGATCATCGCGGGAGGCGCGGCCGAGCCGCCGATGGCCATGGTGCGCACGGAGCGCAAATCCCAGCGCTTCGGCTCCTGATCCAACAGGGCGAGGATGCCGAGCCAGATGGTGGGCACCCCGGCGGCGAGGGTGACGTGCTCGCCGGCCATGAGATCCAACAGGGAGGTAGGGTCGAGGTGGGGCCCGGGGAAGACGAGCCGTGCGCCGGTGAAGACGGCGGCGTGGGGCATGCCCCAGGCGGCGGCGTGGAACATGGGCACCACGGGGAGGATGGCATCCGGCTCGCCGATGCCGAACGTGTCGGTCATGCACAGGGCGAGCGCGTGCAGCACACAGGAGCGGTGCGAGTAGAGGACGCCCTTGGGGTTGCCGGTGGTGCCGGAGGTGTAGCAGAGCATCGCCGCGGAGCGCTCGTCGAGCGCGGGCCACGCGAAGGAGTCCGGCTCGGGGGCGAGCAGCTTCTCGTAGTCGAGGCGGCCGTCGGGGGTGGGGCCGTCATCGGGGATGACGATGACGTGCTGCACGGAGGGGACGGCGGCGATGAACTTCTCGAGGAGCGGCAGCAGCGAGCGGTCCACGACGATGACGCGGTCCTCGGCGTGGCGGGCGATATAGCCGAGGTCGTTGGGGTGGAGCCGGAGGTTGAGGGTGTGGATGACGGCGCCCATGGAGGGCACGGCGAAGTAGAGCTCCAGGTGGCGGTGGTGGTTCCAGCTGAGCGAGGCCACGCGGTCGCCGGGCTTCACCCCGAGCCGGGCGAGCGCATGGGCGAGCTTGCAGGTGCGCCGGTAGAAGTCGGCGTAGGTGTAGCGGTGGAGCGTCCTGTCCGGCTGGCGGCTGACGATCTCCGAGCGGCCGAAGTAGGTGCGGGCACGCTCGAGGAAGTGGGTGAGCGTGAGCGGGAAGTCCATCATGCGTCCGGTGAGCATCGGTGCATCCCCCATGGGTAGAGGGCACCGATGCTACCTCCAAACGCGGGACTCACCCCTCCCGGAGACGCAGCACCACCTTGCCGGTGGCCTGGCGGGACTCCAGCTCGCGCAGGGCGTCGGCGGCCTGCTCCAGGGGGAACACCTTGCTCACCAGCGGCTCCACGAAGCCCTTGTCCGCGAGCCCGGCCAGCGCCTTGCCCACCTCGCCCGTGTACTGGGGCTTCTGCATGACGAAGGCGCCCCACGCCACGCCCACCACGTCGATGTTGTTGAGCAGCAGCTTGTTCACCTTCACCTCGGGAATGCGTCCGCCCGCGAAGCCCACCACCAGCAGCCGGCCCTCGGGGGCGAGGCACTTGAGGCTCTGGTCGAAGATGTCTCCGCCCACCGAGTCGAACACCATGCCCACGCCCTTGCCCTTCGTCGCGTCCATCACCCGCGACACCCAGTCACCCGAGGACAGGAAGGCCCGGTCCGCGCCCGCGCTGCGAGCCACCTCGGCCTTCTCCTCGGTGCTCACCACGCCGAACACCCGGGCCCCCGAGCCCCGCGCCACCTGGATGGCCGCCGTGCCCAGGCCGCCGGCTCCGCCGTGGATCAACACCGTCTCGCCCGTGCGCAACCGGCCGCGCTTGTGCAGCGCGAAATAGGCCGTGTGGTAGTTCATCACCGTGCCCGCGGCGGCCTCGAAGCTCCAGCCCTCGGGAATGCGGAACGTCATGTTCGGCGCCGCGGCCACCACGTCCGCCCAGCCACCGAGCAGGGTGAAGGCCATCACCTTGTCACCGGCCTTCACGCCCGCGCCCGCGGGAGCGCTGCGCACCACGCCGGCCACGTCCACGCCCGGCACGAAGGGCAGCGGCGGCTTCATCTGGTACTTGCCCTGGGTCAGCAGCAGGTCCGGGAAGCTCACCCCCGCCGCCACCACGTCGATGAGCACCTGGTCACCCGCCTCGGGCTCCGGCACGTCCACCAACTTCAGACCCTCGGGACCGTCCAACCTCTCGAGCTGCAGCGCGCGCATGATGTTGCTCCCCCGGCCCAACGTGTAAGGCCGCCCGAAATGTAGAGGGAGCACCTTACTCCGTCCAATCCACACGCGCCGCGAGTTCCCGGGAGGTGGGACAGGAACCCCCTCCCGTGAGCCCGCGGCGCGCGGTTGCCGCTGGCTAGTAGTACCAGCCGATGAGCGACACGTTGCTGAACGACCACGTCGAGCTATTGAAGAAGTTGAACTTCGGCCTCAGCTCGACGAACCACGTGCCGGGCGTCGCGCCGCCCTTGAAGCAGCTCTCCGTGTTTCCGGAGGCCGACGAGGTGCACTCCGCGCCGAAGCCCGGCACGCTGCCGGACCTGCCGCGCACGTCCACGTCACCCGTGCCGCCCCAGGTGTCGAACCGCACGTTCGTGTACCCGGCCGGCATGTCCAGCGTGTAGTAGCGGCGCTCGAAGATGTTCGCGGAGACGCCGGTGACCGACATGCCGTTCTGCAGCGGGTTGCTCCACACGCCCGCCACGCTCACGCCGGAGTAGGGGCTGTAGGCGCGGACCATGACGTACCAGGTGCCGGCCGGCGGGTTGAAGAAGGTGCACGTCTCCTGGTTTCCGCCCACGTACGGCCGGCAGGACCAGGTGCTCAGCGTCGGCAGGGAGCCGAACTGCACGTACATGTCGGCATCACCCGTGCCGCCCGACATGAAGAAGTCGAGCCGGGCCTGACCCGCCGGGACGTTGATGGCCTGGTACTGCACGTCGCCGTAGGTGTCCTGGCCGAGGCCGGCGTACACGGAGCCGTTGCTGAAGGTCTCGCCGACGAAGCCCGTGTACAGCAGCCGGTTGGGCGAGCCCGTGCCCGGGTTGCCCACCTTGTTCACCGAGGCGTTGGTGTTGATCATGTCCTGCACCTGGGCGGGCGTGGCGCCCGGCACCACGCGCAGGTAGCGCGCCACGGCGCCCGCCACGTGCGGGGTGGCCATGGAGGTGCCGCTCATGAACGTGGTGGCGTCATCCGCCGTGTAGTAGGCGGAGAGCACGTCCACGCCCGGGGCGAACAGGTCCACGCAGGTGCCCCAGCTGGAGAACGAGGCGCGCTGGTCGGCGCTGTCGGTGGCGCCCACGGTGATGGCCTCGGCCACGCGCGAGGGCGAGCGCAGGCAGGCGTCCTGGTTGAAGTTGTTGGCGGCGACGACGTACGTCACGCCCGCGCGGATGGAGGCGCGGATGGAGTCATCCAGGGCCTGGGTGGCCGGGTACTGGAGGCTCATGTTGGCCACGGCCGGCTTGATGTGGTTGGCCGTCACCCAGTCCACGCCGGCGATGGCTTCCGAGGTGGTGCCATTGCCGCTGCAGTTGATGACGCGCACGCCGTGCAGGGAGATGCTCTTGGCCACGCCGTAGGTGCTGCCGCCGATGGTGGCCGCCACGTGCGTGCCGTGCCCGTGGCAGTCATTGGCGCCGTTGCCGTCGTAGATGGAGGTGAAGTCCGCGGTGGCGTTGCCGCTGAACTCGGTGTGGGTGGCGCGGATGCCCGTGTCGAGGATGTACGCGTGCACCGAGGAGCCGCTGCTGGTGTAGGTGTACGCGGCGTTGAGCGGCAGGTTGCGCTGATCCACGCGATCCAGGCCCCACGGCGGGCTCGTCTGGGTGCTGGCTTCGATGGCGTGGGCGAGCGCGTCCTCCTCCACGTACTTCACCGCGGGGTCCTTCGCGAGCGCCCGGGCCTGGGCCTCGGACATGTTCACGGTGAAGCCGCGCAGGGCGTGCTCGAAGGTGCGGCCCACGCTGCCGGCATAGCGCGAGGCCAGGCCCCGGGCCACGTCCGGCACCTTCTCCGCCGCCACGCCGGGCGCCGGCTCCTTGAGCACGACGATGTACTGGCCGGGAACGGCGTTCTCCGAGGCCTTGAGGAAGTTCGAGGTGGTGCCAAGGGTCTCTCCCCCCTGCGGCTCCACTGGCTCGGCCTGCTCCGGCCCGCACGCGGACAGCGTGAGCAGGGCGGCGGAAACCACTGCCTTCATTGGACGCATCGTGACTCCTGGTGTTGGGACGGTTTGAATACCCGTATCACTCCAGGGAAGTCAAGTAAGGGCGGTATTCTCCAGCCTCCACGGAAAAACCATATGGATTGGTTTGGAAAATCCCTCCCCCGTCTGGCCACTCATCCGCTGCGGGCCAGGCGCATCGCCCGCGGGTCCTCCGTCTCCTCGGGCACCGCCCCCTCGGCGCGCAGCCGGGTGTGGGAGATGTCGAGGGCCTCGTCACAGATGTCGGTGCCCAGGAAGTCGCGCCCGAGCCGCACCGCCGCCACGCCCACCGAGCCCGAGCCCAGGAAGGGATCCACCACCACGTCCCCGGGCGAGCTGCTCTGGCGGATGAGCACCTCGCTGAGCGCGGGAGGCTTCTCGGCCGGGTAGCCGCGGTGGACGCGGGGCACGGGCAGCACGTCCGCCACGCCCAGGTCGCTCAACCGCCGCCGGCCCTTCTCGAAGAAGAGGATGAGCTCGTAGCGGGAGCGGTAGTGGTAGCCCATGCCGATGTGCTGCTTGTCCCAGACGATGGGCTTCCAGAAGCGGAAGCCCGCGGCCTCGGCGAGCGGCTTCGCGACGAACATCGTCTCGGGATCGCAGAAGAGATAGAAGTGCGAGTCCCGCTTGAGCACGCGCCAGACCTCGGCGAACAGCTCGGGGAAGCGCGCGTTGGGGAAGATTTGGAACCAGAGGTTGCTGGAGCCCTTGCTGCGCTTGAGGCGCGTGGTGGTGCCGATGGCGCGGTGCTTCTCGAGGGACTCGTAGGCGGGGTCGGTGATGACGAGATCCACGGAGGACTCCGGCAGGGAGCGGAGCCACTCGACGGCATCACTGTGCGACAAGCGGTAGCGGGACATGGGGAGGTGCACCGGGGACGACCGGCGCGAGGCCAGCGTACCCGGGGAGTATGACATCCCCGGCCGGCCGCCCTCCCCCACGGGCCGGACGGAACTATCCAGGAACGAGCAGCTCGAGACCCCTGGCCCGGGACAGGGCCCTGCGCTCGCGGCGCTCCTCGGCCTGGGTGATGGCCCACGCCGCGTTCACCAGGCCGATGTGGCTGAAGGCCTGCGGGAAGTTGCCCAGCAGCTCGCCGCTCTCGGGCTCCACCTCCTCGGACAGCAGCCCCACGTCGTTCACGTGCTCCACCGCCTGCGTGAACGTCTCCCGGGCCCGCTCCACCTCGTCCGCCAGGGCCTGGGCCTGTGCCAGCCAGAAGGTGCACAGGAAGAAGGTCCCCTCCTCGCCCACCAGCCCGTCCTCCGCGCGGTAGCGGTACACGAGCCCCCGGTCATCCGTGAGGTCCGTGGCGATCGTCTCCAGGGTGGCCCGCATCCTCGGCTCATTCGCCGGCAGGAAGCCGCTGATGGGCAGCATCAACACCGACGCATCCAGCACGTCCGAGTCGAAGGACTGGGTGAAGGCCCGCACGTCCTGGTTCCACCCGTGCTCCAGGATGGCCGCGCGGATGTCGCGCCGCACCCGCGCCCAGCGCCCCACGCGCTCCGCACCCGCGCCCAGCATGCCCTTCAACGCGAGCGCCCGGTCCATGGCCACCCAGCACATCAGCTTCGAGTAGAGGTGGTGACGCGGAGCGCCCCGCATCTCCCAGATGCCCTGATCCGGCTCGGCCCAGCGGTCCGCCGCCGTGTCCGCCAGCGTGCACAGGAATCGCCGTCCGGCCTCGTCGAGTCCCCCCAACTGCGGCTCCAGCCGGTGCGCCGCCGCGAGCACCTCGCCATAGACGTCCAGCTGCCGCTGCGTCCATGCGCCGTTGCCCACCCGCACCGGCCAGCTGCCCCGCCATCCGGGCAGGTGCGGCAGCACGCGCTCGCTCAGGTCCCGCTCGCCGCCAATGCCAAACATGATCTGCAAGTCCTCTCCCCGGCGCATCTGCGTCAGGGCCGAGGTGAGGAAGTCGAAGAAGCGCCAGGCCTCGTCCGGGCAGGCGGCCACCCAGAGGGCCTCGAGGGTGAGGCTCGTGTCGCGCAGCCACGTGTAGCGGTAGTCCCAGTTGCGCTCGCCGCCGACGGACTCGGGCAGCGAGGTGGTGGGCGCGGCGACGATGGCGCCCGTGGGCTGGAAGGTGAGGGCCTGCAGCACGCGGCCGCTGTGGTGGACCAGCTCGCGCCAGGGGCCCTCGTAGTTCTGGTGCATGTCCGACCAGCTGCGCCACCCCTCCACCGTGTCCTGCAGCCACGCCTGGAGCTCCTGCTGACTCCAGGCCCGCGGCGGCGGCGCCCACCACGCGCGGTGCTCCAGGGCGAAGCACACGGACTCGCCCGCCCGCAGGGTGAAGCGCCCGAAGGCACGGCAGTCGCCGAAGCGCAGACGCACCGGCGAGGAGAGCCGCAGCCGGTCCGCGCCACCCTGGGCCAGCACACCGCCCTCCACCTCGCGCAGCAGCGGGTGTACCAGGCCGTACTCGGGCCGGGGGCAGAACTCCGTCTCGAACTCCACCTGGCCCTCCACGCACATCACCCGGCGCAGCACCATGCCGGGCGCGCCCTCCCCCAGGTCGTGCCCACGCTTGCCCCGTCCCAGGGCCAGGGCCTCCACCTGCACGGCGATGCCGGTGGGCGTGTGGTGCAGCGTCTCCAGGACGAGCGTGCGCTCGAGGTAGCGCCGGTGCGAGCGGCCCTTCACCGGCCGCAGCACCCAGTGTCCGGCCTCGGCGCCCAGCAGCCGGCCGAACACGGCGGGCGAGTCGAAGCGCGGGTAGCACAGCCAGTCCACCGAGCCGCCACGGCTCACGAGCAGGGCGGAGTGGCAGTCGGACAGCAAGGCGTAGTCGGAGATGGGCGGCGCGCGCATGAGGGTCCCCCGTTCGCCCTGAATCTAGGCACGCGCTCGCGGGCTCCTCGTCCTCACCCCGGCGGGAGGGGGAGCGGGCACTCGCTTCAGTCCTGGAATCTCAGCACGTAGGCCTCGAGGTACACGCTGGGCGTGTCGAGGTCCGCCGAGGGCTCGCGGGTGAAGCCGCGGCGCTGGTACAGGCGCGCCACGCCCGCCGCGCCCCGGCGCACGTGCAGGCAGATGGCGGGCACGCCCCACTCCCGCGCCTTCCGCTCGGCCGCCTCCATCAGCGGGACGGACAGGCCCTGCCCGTGGAGCTCCACCGCGGTGGCCAGGTGCCGCAGGTCCGCCGCTCCCGGCAGCCACGCCTCCGAGCCGGGTGCTCCCGGCGGCCACAGCGCCACCGTCCCCACCACACGCCCCTCCAATTCCGCCACCAGCACCGTCGCCACCGCGCGTTTGCCCGCCGTGTCCCGGAGGCTCTGCTTGCGCGCGTCCGTGTACACCACCTCGGGTAGTTTCCGGGCGTACTGGGTCACGAATGCCTCCACCAGCAGCTCGCCGATGGCCGCGTCGTCCTCGGGCCGCGCCTCGCGGATGACCACCCGCTTCAACAATTCCGTGTCCATGCGCGCGAACCTGTACCACGGCCCGATCTGCTCGGCCTCCGAGGCCCCCACGCGCACGCCCCGTGACATCCCCCCGGTAATTCCCCACCTATTGGGTGCCACGTGACCCAGGAGTCCCCGGCTACCCTGCCCCGCGGATGCGATTCGAGCGGATTTGCTCCTTGAGACATACCCGGTCCTACAAGCGAAGGACGCCGGAATCCCAAGCTTTCGACCCTCGCGGTGTCGGCCAATGTGTTGCATCACGTGCTGGCCTGGCATCTGCATATCAAGCCTGGACAACGGTGCGATTCAGGCACACCCCGCCAGAGCTGTAACTGCTGGTGGATGTGAGGAGGGAACCCCATGGCGAGCGCGGCCCGGAAGCTTCAACTCAATCCTGTCGATCCGGAGAACCTGCTCAATCCGGTCCCCTTCTACAAGGAATTGAGAGAGAACGATCCGGTGCACTGGTCGGACGTGGTGCACGGGTGGTTCCTCACGCGCCATGAAGACGTGATGAACGGGCTGAGGGACTCGAGGCTGAGCGCGGACCGGGGCAAGGTGCTGGAGCACCAGTTCCAGATGATGGGGCTGAGCCCCGAGTCCATCCGCGAGGTGACGGACACCTTCAAGCGGCAGATGGCCTGCAAGGACGGAGCGGCCCACCTGAAGCCGCGGCGGCAGACGGCGGCGGCCTTCGCGCCGCAGGTGCTCGACAGCTGGCGGCCGCTCATCCACCGCACGCTGGTGACGCACCTGGACAAGCTGCGCGGCCGCCGCGAGGCGGACCTGGTGCCCGAGCTCTTCTACCAGATGCCGCCGCTCGTCATCGCGGAGCTGCTCGGCATCACCCCCGAGGACCGTGAGCGCCTGCAGCAGTGGGGCGAGGCGGTGACGCAGCTGACGAGCACGGGGGCGGCGAAGAACATCCTGGAAGTGGCCCGCCAGGCCAACGAGGGCCAGGCGAGAATCAACCAGTTCCTCACGAACCTCGTGGAGGAGCGCCGCCGGGAGCCGGGGAACGACCTCGTGAGCCACATGCTGCGCTCGCAGGAGCAGGGCGGCGGGATGACGACGGAGGAGATCGTGGCCAACACGAGCCTGCTGCTCGCGGCCGGTCACCTCACCACGACGGATCAGCTCAGCAACGGCCTGTACGAGCTGCTCACGCACCCGGAGCAGCTCGCGCTGCTGCGCAGGGAGCCCGCGCTGCTCAAGCCGGCCATCGAGGAGATGATGCGCTTCGCTCCGCCGGTGCCCTTCGTGCACCGCATCGCCGTGGACACCATCGAGCTGCGGGGCCGGACCATCCGCAAGGGCGACATCGTGTTCCTGGGGCTGGCGGCGGCCAACCACGATCCGGCGGCCTTCAAGGACGCGGAGTACTTCGACATCTCGAGGGATCCGCACCAGCAGAAGTCCATGAGCTTCGGCTTCGGGCCGCACCACTGCCTGGGGGCGGGCCTGGCGCGCCGCGAGCTGGAGATCGCCTTCGAGGAGCTGCTGCACCGCATGCCGGAGCTGCGCCTGGACGTGACGAAGCTGCCGCGCATCAAGTGTGGCGGGCTGCTCTTCCGCGGATTCGAGTCGCTGCCGGTGCGGTGGTGATACACCGCCGGGCATGAGAGTCCCGCTCGAGCTGCGCCGTGCCTACAAGCTGCTGAACCATGGCCCCACCACGCTCGTCACGAGTGCCGCCCACGGCCGCACCAACGTGATGGCGGCGGCGTGGGCCATGCCGCTCGACTTCGAGCCGCCCAAGGTGGCCGTCGTCATCGCCGAGAGCACCCTCACCCGCGAGCTGGTGGACGCGTCGGGAGAATTCACGCTGTGCGTCCCCACGCGCGCGCAGCTGGAGCAGGTGTACGCGGTGGGCTCGGTGACGGGGCGCGAGGAGGACAAGTGGGCGCTGTATGGGTTGAAGGCCGCGCCGGCCTCGCGCGTGAAGGCGCCGCTGGTGGAGGGGTGCGTGGGCTGGCTGGAGTGCCGCGTGCTCCCGGAGCCGGACGTGCAGCGCAAGTATGACCTGTTCATCGCCGAGGTGGTGGCGGCGTGGGTCGAGGACTCGGTGTGGAAGAACGGGAGCTTCGACTTCGAGGGCGCGGAGGAGCACCGCTCCGTGCACCACGTGGCCGGGGGCCTGTTCTTCACCACGGGCGAGCGGGTGCGGGCCCGCGGGACCGGGAAGGAGTGAGGAGAGCCTTCGCTCCCCCCTCACCGCCTCAGTGACCGTTGCCCGACATGACCGCTCGGGCATGGAGCTTCTTGAGCACCTCGTTGCGGTCCTTGGACAGCACCAGCTCCTCGAGGTCGTTCGGGCCCACGGGAACGACCAGCACGTCGTCCTTGCGGAAGGTCGCCGAGCGCGTGAAGAAGCCCTCCGTGAAGCCCCCCACGGCGACGAAGAAGCCGAGGCGGCAGCGGCCTCCCCGGTTCACGATCTTGTCGCGAAAGACGACGAGCTCACTGGGACCCACGGGCTTCGACCAGTTCTTGCACTCGACGATGACGTACTGGGACTGCTCGCCCACCCAGAACGCCTCGGAGGACTCGTTGCGGATGAAGATGTCGATCTCCTCATCCCTGCTCTTGCGCCGGGTCTCGACGTGCGTGAAGCCGTGCACGGTCTTGAAGAGGAGGACCATCAAGTCCTCCAACAGCTTGCCCTTCCTGTGGTGGTCCGCCTCGGTCCGCACGGCGTTCCACACGTCGCGAATCTCCTTCTCGCGGTCCTCGGCACTGAGCGCGGCGAGCCGGCGCTCCCGAATCGCCTCCGCGGCATTGCGGACCTTGACGCGCAAGAGCGCGGGCAGGGTGGGGACCTTCTCCAGGTAGTCGTAGGCCCCATTCCTCGACGAAGCTCATGGCGTATGGGCCATCTAGCAGAATGGCACTGCGGCGGATCCTCAAATGCACCCGCTCGGTCTCGAGACCCTCACCCCAGCCCTCTCCCAGAGGGAGAGGGAGCCTCCACGGATTCAACCCGGGGCACGTGGCCCCCTCACCCCGTCCCTCTCCCGGAGGGCGAGGGGAAATTGACGGCGTGAGGAGATGCGCTCACGGGCCCGCGCCGTGCAGCTCCGACTCGAGGGAGACCGGGGGTCTCTCGATGGGGAACTCCCGCGTCTCGCAGGACAGGAGCCGGTGGCGCTGGCCCCGCAGCGCGAACTCCAGCGGCGCGGGCGCGGGCCACCGGCTGTTGAGCACCAGCTTGTCCTGGGTGATCTCCACCTCCACCATGTGCTTGCGGTAGCGCAGCAGGAACTTCAGCCGCGTCAGCCCCTCGGGCAGGTTGGGGTTGAAGTGCAGCACGTCCCCGCGCACCTCGATGCCCGTATACGCCCGCTGCATCAGGTCCACCGTGCCGGCCATGGCGCCCAGGTGGATGCCCTCCGGCGTCGTCCCGCCCTGCACGTCCGAGATGTCGCTCCGCAACGCCTCGCTGAACAGCTTCCACGAGCGGGGACGGTCGCTTCGCGCCAGCACCCACGAGTGCACCACCCCGCTCAGCGTCGAGCCATGCGAGGCCCGCTGCATGTAGTAGTCCACCGTCCTCGGAATCATCTCGGGCTTGAACGGGTACCCCAGCCGCTCGAAGAGCTGCTCCAGCTCCTCCGCCGAGAACAGATAGAACAACATCAGCACGTCCGCCTGCTTCGACAGCTTGTAGCGGTTGGGCGAGTCCCCCTCGGCCTCGAGAATCCGGTCCAGCCGCTGGATGTCGCCATAGCGCGCCCGGTAGGACTCCCAGTCGAACTCCTCGAGCTGCTCGTAGCCCTCGAACTGGCTCAGCACGCCGTCCTCGTGGAACACCAGCCGCATCTTCCGGCTCACGTCCTCCCAGTGCGCCAGCTCCTCCTGTCCCAGCTCCAGCGTCTCGAGCAGCTCATCCCGGCGCTCGCCGGGCAGCAGCGGGAGCACCTCCAATCCCTTGCACAGCACCCACACCGCCATGAGGTTCGTGTAGGAATTGTTGTCGAGCCCCGGCTCCGGCCGGTCCGGGTAGCCCGTGTGGTACTCGTCCGGCCCCATCACGCCGAGGATTTCGTAGCGCCGCAGCTCGGGGTTCCACCGGGCCATGCTCGCCCAGAAGCGCGCGAGCTCCAGCAACATCTCCGCCCCGTAGAAGTAGAGGAACTCGGTGTCCGCGGTGGCCTGGTAGTACTGCCAGACGTTGTAGGCGATGGCCGCGTTGATGTGCCGCTGCAGCCACGTCACGTCCTGCACCCACCGCCCCGAGCGGGGATTGAGATGCACCCGCTGGCTCTCCTCGCGCCCGTCGCTGCCACTCTGCCAGGGGAACATCGCCCCGCGGAAACCGGCCTCGCGTGCGGCCTCGCGCGCCCGCCGCAACCTCCGGTGGCGATAGCGCAGCAGCGACCGCGTCAGCGCCGGCAGCCGCAGGTTGAGGAACGGGAAGATGAACAGCTCGTCCCAGAAGATGTGGCCCCGGTACGCCTCGCCGTGCCAGCCGCGCGCCGGCACCCCCACGTCCTGGTCGATGGTGTGCGGGGACACCGTCTGCAGCAGGTGGAAGATGTGAAGCCGCAAGGAGGTGTGGAGATGGTCCGGCTCGGCCACCTCCAGGTCCAGGTCGCTGCGGCGCCACAGGTGCGACCACTCCCGCACGTGCGTGGTCACCAGCTCGTCGAAGCGCGCGGGCGCCTGCTCCACCGCGTGCCGGGCCGCCATCGCCGCCTCCGACACCGCCAGGTCCCTCGACGAGTACAACGCCACCACCTTCTCCACCGCCAGCCGCTGGCCCTCGCGCAGCTCCACCGTGAGCTCGTGCGCGAGGTAGCCCTCCTCCACGGCGAGCCCCCGCTGCACCTTCGCCGGCTGCCCCTCCACGTACAGCCGCGTCCGCGCCGCCTCGGCCACCTCCACGCGCGACTGCACCGTCTCCACCTCGAGCAGCAGCGTCTCCGCGTCCAGCTCCTCCGTCACCAGCGTCCGCAGGTGCTTGCAGTTGAGCTGCCGGTAGCGCGGCACGCCGCCATTCACCACGCGCCCGTCCAGCGCCGAGCGCACGTGCACCCGGCCGCTCCAGTTCTCCGGCACCAGCACCAGCTCCTGCCCCGCCAGGTGCTTGTCGCGCATGTGCACGAAGCGCCGCTGCTCCACCCGCGTGCGCCGTCCCCGCTTGTCCTCGAAGCGCAACGTGCGCAGCAGCAGCCCGCGCGCCAGGTCCAGCACCTGCCGGTACTCCAGCAGCCGCACCGCCTGCGCGTTGAACCAGTCACCGCCCTCCAGCCGGAAGGTGAGCGGCAACCAGTTGGGCATGTTCACCAGGTCCTCGTTCTCCACCACCCGCCCGGCCAGGTCCGTCTTCAGCCGGTTGTACCCGCCCGCCAGGTACGTCCCCGGGTAGTGTGTCTCGTCCGCCTCGGCCTCCGGCGCCGCCCCGCGCGTGGCGAAGTAGCCATTGCCCAGCGTGCACAGCGCCTCGCGCAAGCCCTCCTTGCCCGGCTCGAAGCCCTCGTAGGTGAACAGCCAGTGCTCCCCATTCATCGCACCGCCCCTCCGGCCCGGGTGATGAGCCGCTCGAGGAACTGGCGCACCTCCTCCACGTCCTCCAGCGCGTAGTCCGCCGCCGTGGGCCGCTCCACCTCGCCCCGCACCACCAGCCCGAGTCCCCTCCCCGCCAGCATCTGGAAGGCGTCCTCGTCCGTGAGGTCATCGCCCGCGTACACCGGCAGCACGTCCCGGCTCTCCAGGACCAGGGCGCGCAGCAGCCACTGCACCGCCCGGCCCTTGTGCCAGTCGATGTCCGGCTGCACCTCGAACACCTTCTTCCCGCCGCCCTTGCGCAGCCGCGGGTGGCGCGCGAGCACCGCGTCCACCAGCCCCTCCACCTCCGCGTACCGGGCCTCCTCCACGTGCCGCCAGTGCACGGCCACGCTGAAGCGCTTGCGCTCCAGCTTCGCGCCCGGAATGGCCGCCAGGCCCGACGCCAGCTCCCGCTCCGCCGCGTCCAGCTCCGGCAGCAGCGCCCGGCCCTCCTCCAACTGGAAGGTCTGCCCGCCCGGCCCCTGGATGTCGAAGCCGTGGCTGCCCGCGTAGTACACGCCCGTCAGCCCCACGAAGTCCTCGAGCACCGTCAGGTCCCGCCCGCTCACGATGGCCACCGGGTAGTGCCGGGCCAGCGCCACCAGCGTGGACACCATGTCCTCCGACAGCCGCGCGTCCTCCGGGTTGGGCACGATGGGCGAGAGCGTGCCGTCATAGTCGAGGAAGAGGGCCACCCGCCGGCCCTCCAGCCGCCGCGATACCTCGTCCCACCGCGCCAGCGCCGAGGGCACTTCCCGTATCGGCCGCATCACTCAGGGCTCTCCTTCCTCCACCTTCACGGTGGCCAGGTGCGCCACCTCCACGTCGGCGCCGGCCCGCACCAGCGCGCCCTCCGGCCCCGCCCGGCGCACGCCGAGGACGAGACCGAAGCGGCCTCGCCTGCCCGCCTGCACACCGGCCTGCGCGTCCTCCAGTACCACGGCGCGCGCCGGGGGCACGCCCAACCTCCGTGCCGCTTCCAGGAACGTGTCCGGGGCTGGCTTGCCCGGCAACCCGAGCCTGCCCGCCTCCACCCCGTCCACCCGGGCGTCGAAGAGGTGCGCGAGCCCGGCCGCCCGCACCACCGCCTCGCAGTTGCGGCTCGCGGACACCACCGCCGTGCGGAAGCCCGCCGCCCGCAGCCGCTCCAGCAGCCCCACCGCGCCCTCGAACACCTCCACGCCCCGCTGCGCCAGCGCCTCGAGGAAGTAGCCATTCTTGCGCTTGCCCAGCCCCCGCACCGTCTCCGTCTCGGGGCCGTCCTCCGGCGAGCCCTCGGGCAGCGTGAGGCCCCGGCTCCCGAGGAAGCAGCGGATGCCGTCCAGTCGCGGCCTGCCGTCCACGTAACGCTGGTAGTCCTCCGGGGTGAAGGGCTGGAAGGGCCCAGGCCGCGCGTGTGACGCCAGGTACGCGTCGAACAGGCGCGTCCACGCCTCGGCATGCACCTGCGCCGTGCGCGTCACCACGCCATCCAGATCGAACAGGGCCGCGTCCAGCTCACGGCGCGACAGCACCACGGCGGCGGAAACGGGCGGCTCGGAGGTGGGCATGGCGGTGACTCCCGTGGAGGACCCAACACGTCCTTTTCATGACCTGCACATCCCATGCCCCTACAAGAGCGGCGCGTGTGTGATGGGACTGCGGGGCGAATCCGTGTCCACTTGGAGCAACAATCAAAATGTAAAAATCCAGGGAGGGTTGACGGATTTCGGGACAGCCTTCTACGCTGCGCAACGCGCAACGAAGGGGGTGTGCCGTCTTAACAGTTCGCGATCCCTGGCTTTTTGCGGACGTCGCGGGCCCCTATCATGCGGTTCTGTTGGCGTTGAATCAGGGAAGGCTTCCATGCGACCCGCATCTCAAGTTGACGTGACCACGAGCGAGCCGCCATCGACGAGCGCGCGCGCGGGTGCGGAGACCCCACCCAATGGGTTGGCTCCCGCCGAGACGCCGCCGCCGGGGCTGGGCCCCGCCGAGACGCCGCCGCCGGGCCTGGCGCTGGAGACGACGGAGAAGCTGTCCGTGGTGAGCCCCAAGCGCGCCGAGTCGCTGCCCTCGCGCTTCGCGCCGGGGTTCGCCGCCAAGCTGAACCTGGCGGTGGACGTGGTGCTGGTGGTGGCCGCGCTGCTCATCTCCACGACGATGATGGGGCACGACCTGCACCTGGAGCGCACGGATGTGTGGGTGCTGCTCGGGGTGGGCGTGGTGGCGTGGCTGGTGGTGGGCACGGCGCTGTGCCTCTATGACGTGCGCTTCGCGGACCGCGAGCGGCTGGATGACCTGGCGCTCATCTCCATCCAGGTGATGGTGGTGACGGTGGTGCTCTTCGTCACGCGTCTGGTGATGGGGACCGAGTCGTGGATCGTCGCGCTGAGCCTGTTCCCGCCGCTGTTGTGGCCGTCGGTGGCGCTGTTGCGCCTGAAGCTGTTCCGCAACCTGTCGGGGCAGGAGCAGCCGCTGGACGAGGTGCTCATCCTGGGCGTGGGAGCCATGGGCCGGCTCACGGGCGAGGACCTGAACGACAAGCACCGGCGCAAGGTCATCGGCTTCCTGAGCTTCAGCAACGAGACGGCCTCGACGGCGCCGCCGGCGCCGCTGTTGGGGACGGTGAAGGACCTGGAGCACATCCTGTGCACGGTGCCGGTGGACGAGGTCTACATCGCCGGCAACATGCTGAAGCACTCGGCGGAGATGCAGGCGGCGGTGAAGCTGTGCGAGAAGTTCGGCCTGCCCTTCGCGCTGCCGGCGTACCACATGCGCTTCGACCGGGCGCGGCCGGTGGATGACCATGCGATTTCCGACGGCTACCTGCACTTCATGACGCATGTGTTCCGGCCGCACCAGATGGCGCTCAAGCGGCTGTTCGACATCGTCAGCTCGGCGGCGGCGCTGGCGGTGCTCTCGCCGCTGCTCATTGGCGTGGCGCTGGGGGTGAAGTTCACCAGCCGCGGGCCCATCTTCTTCAAGCAGAAGCGCGTGGGGCTGCACGGCAAGACGTTCCACATGCTCAAGTTCCGCTCCATGGTGGTGAACGCCGAGGAGCTGAAGGCGAAGCTGGAGGCGATGAACGAGCAGACGGGTCCGGTCTTCAAGATGAAGAACGATCCGCGCATCACGCGGATTGGCCGGTTCATCCGCAAGTACTCCATCGACGAGCTGCCGCAGCTCATCAACGTGCTGCGCGGCGAGATGAGCGTGGTGGGTCCGCGTCCGCCGATTCCGAGCGAGGTGGAGAAGTACGCGGCGTGGCAGCGGCGGCGGTTGTCGGTGCGCCCGGGCCTGACGTGCATCTGGCAGGTCTCCGGCCGCAACCAGATTTCGTTCGAGGAGTGGATGTACCTGGACATGCAGTACATCGACCACTGGAGCCTCAAGAACGACATCAACCTGATCCTCAAGACGGTGCCGGTGGTGCTGACCGGCAGCGGCGCGAGCTAGTCAGGGCGGAGGCAAGACGCCAGGTCCCGAGGCAGGGGACTCAGCGCACGGGGAGCTCGCGCAAGGAGAACTCCTCGAAGCCCAACCGGTTCAGGGTGTCGGCGAAGCGCTCGGTGATGACGATGACGTTGGTGAAGTTGCGCAGCCGGAATGCGTCCAGGTGCTCCGGCAGCGAGGCCCCGTCGAGCAGGGGCTGCTTGGGCAGGGGGAAGCGATAGCAGCCACACGTGCCGCAGGGGTCGACCTTGCCGGGTGGCAGGCAGTCCGGGTGGAAGAGGCCATGCATCTCCACCTCCAGTTCCAGTAACTCCGGCGCGTTCCTCTGCCTGAAGCGAAGGCCGGTGCGGACCCCCTTCAATTCCCGCAGACCCTCCGCATGGAGCTCATCCAACGCCTCGCGGCGGATGAGCACCGTGTCGCCGTCCAGCGTGTAGAGCTGCGCGAAGCGGCCATGCGCCGAGCCGGTGAGTGGACCGAAGCTGGCTCCAGGAGCCAGACGCGCCCAGGCCGGAGCCAGCGGCTTCACCAGTTGCCTCAAGCGTTCGAACTTCTCGACGTCCGTTTCCTGCCAGGCGTCTTCGAGCTGCTTCGCCGCTGGCAATCCCGAGAGGTCGACGCTTGGGTAGAACTCCAAGCCAACGCAGTCCCCACCGCATGTGGGGCAATGCAGCCCGGGCAGGCCCCATCTCCGCTCAGCCCTGTATTCCCCCGTGTAGCGCACGCTCTCGTACGAAACAGAGTCCAGCCGGTAGTACTTCATCTTCTCCTCAGAATGGGATGGGGGGAGGCAACTGCGTCTTGCCATAATACGGCTGCAGGGGAGCCATCAGGCCGAAGCGCACACACAGCTCCCAGGCATGCTTCCAGATTTCTTCCTTCGTCGCGGTTTCTTCATTCGCCGCCTTGAATTGCCGCCACGCCGCGTTCCAGGGACCACCACGCTCACCACAGTGGATGCGCTGGTGCTGCTCTGTCTCGATCCACATCGTCCATTGATGGATGTTGATACCCCTGCGTTCGAACCACTTCTTGAACTCCTGCGGGAAGATGTGGTGCTTCTCGTGAGGCCGGTTCAGCTTCCTGTTGGCCTCCTCGATGAGCTGCTTCTGACTCGGCAGCAGGTTGCGGAGGTGGTGGTTCCTCCAGGGGATGATGAAGACGGCCCCCTGCTCCCGTTGCAGCGGCAGCGGCCGGCCCCAGTACCGCATGGGTGAACCGCTGTAGCCGGGCGGGTACACACCCAGCCCCTGCAGGTCGAACACCTGCACCACGCCGCCGGGCGCGGCCTCCGCTCCCTCGCTCACGGCCATGGCGTCGGCCACGTCCTCGCAGCGGAAGAAGCCGCACACCTCCTCGTCACAGAGGACGGTCAGGCACGTCCCGGCCGCTTCCCGCTCCGCCTCCTGCTCGCGCAGCGCCGGCTCCGAGGCCGCGCACCCGGCCAGCAACACACTGAGCAGCAACCCCCACGGTCTCTTCTCGTTCATGAAGCCCCTCGCCGGCTACAGCAGCGTGCCGCGCAGGAGGATGGCGGCCACGGTGAAGTAGATGACGAGCCCGGACACATCCACCAGCGTGGCCACGAAGGGCGCCGAGGCGCTCGCCGGATCGAATCCCAGCCGCCGCAGCGCGAAGGGCAGCATGGAGCCGGAGAGCGTGCCCCATGTCACCACGCCCACCAGCGACGCACCCACCGTCATCGCCACCAGCAAGGCGTGCTCGCCGTAGGTGTGGAAGAGCGCCTGCCAGATGAGGATGCGCGCGATGCCCACCACGCCCAGGATGGTCCCCAGCGCCAGCCCCGCCAGCACCTCGCGCCGCATCACCCGCCACCAGTCGCGCAACCGCACCTCGGAGAGCGCCAGCGAGCGGATGATGAGCGTGGTGGCCTGACTCCCCGAGTTGCCTCCCGAGCTGATGATGAGCGGCACGAACAGCGCCAGCACCACCGCCCGGGCGATCTCCTCCTCGAAGTGGCCCATGGCGGTGGCCGTGAGCATCTCGCCCACGAAGAGCACCAGCAGCCAGCCCGCGCGCTTCTTCAGCATGTCGAGGAGGCCCACCTCGAAGTAGGGCGCGTCCAGCGCCTCCATGCCGCCCACCTTCTGGATGTCCTCGGTGGCCTCCTCCTGCACCACCTGCACGATGTCGTCCACCGTGACGATGCCCTTCATCCGCCGCTCGGCATCCACCACCGGAATGGCCATCAGGCCCTGTTCGGCGAAGAGCCGGCCCAGGGCCTCCTGGTCCGTGTTCTCGGTGACGGTGAGCACGTCGCGCCGCATCACCTCCTCCACGCGCTTGTCCGGGGCGGCCTGGAAGAGCTGGCGCAGCGACACCACGCCGAGCAGGTGCTGCCGCGCGTCCAGCACGTAGGCGTAGTAGACGGTCTCCACCTTCTCGCGCGTCTGCCGGCGCAGGTAGCCGATCGCCTCGTCGATGGTCATCTCCGGCCGCACCCGCACGAAGCGCGGGTTCATCAACCCACCGGCCACGTCCTCCTCGTAGGCCTGGAGCACCTGCACCTCGCGGCGCGTGGCCTCGTCCAGCTCCCGCAGCAGGGCGTCCCGGTGCTCGGCGGAGACCGACTGCACCACGTCCACCGCGTCATCCGGGGCCAGCAGCCGCATCCACGTGCGCCGCTCGCCCGGGGCCATGGCCAGGATGAGCTCGGCCTGCTCCGGCGCGGACAGCGACAGGAAGAAGTCGTCCGCCGTGGCGTGGGGCACCAGCTTGAAGCTCTCCACGCGCTCGTCCCGCGAGAGCGCGGGCCAGGCATCACGGAGCTCATGCGGGAAGATCGGCTCGGGCTCGAACGTCTCCATGGAGCCCTCCTACCAGCAAGCCGGGCGGCCAGGCAGTCACCCTGTCGGCCACCCCACAGGGCCTTCTCAGGGGGTGAGAAGCCCGGCCGCCCGCTCTACAGACATGTATCCGTGTATTTGACGGGGGTGTACCTGTGTCGTTCACTGCGCTCGGCCATTCCTGTCGAGGTACCCGTCATCGAAACGCCCCAGACGAGCGAGGCGGCCACCCCGCGGGCCGTGCCCGCGCCGGTGGACACCCACACGCCCCTGCGCAACGCCCTGAAGCTGGGTGGGTCGCTGCTGGTGACGTACGTCATCGGATTTGGCCTGCAGGTGCTGGTGCCCCGGCTCATGGGGCCGGAGAGCTTCGGCCAGTACAACTGGGCCACTGGCACCGCCGCCGCCTTCTTCATCCTCAGCGCGCTGGGCCTGGACGTCTACATCCGCAAGGAGGTGGCCGTCCGCAAGCAGCACGCCAACGAGTTCTTCGGCGGCACCCTGCTGTTGCAGGGGGTCCTCGCGGTGGTGCTGCTGGGCGCCCTGGCCGTGGTGATGCACATGCGCGGCGCGCCTCCCGAGGTGCGCACCCTGGCGCTGCTGCTCGGCGTCTACCAGTTCTTCTTCCGCCTCAACGCCATCCTCGCCGCGCTGCTGCATGCGCACGAGAAGGTGGACGGCCTGTCCGTGGCCCACGTCCTGATGAAGTGCATCTGGGGCTTCGGGCTGGCCGCGATGCTGCTGCTCCGCGCGCCCCTGCCCTGGCTGGCCGCGCCCTTCATCGGCGCGGAGCTCTTCAAGGCCGTCTTCCTCTTCCGCCTCACGCGCCAGCATGCCGGGCTGCGGCTGAACGTGGACCTGCGCGCCACCGCCGCGGCGCTGCTGGCCGCCCTGCCCTTCTTCCTCAACGACGCGGCGCTCGCCAGCAACGGGCCGCTGGACGTCTTCGTGCTGGGCACCCTCGCGAACACCACCGAGGTCGGCTACTACGGCGCCGTCTGGGGCATCGCGGGCATGACGATGCTGCTCTCGCCCATCCTCGGCTGGGTGCTGCTGCCGATGATGTCCCGCGCGGCGGCGAGCTCCGAGGAGGAGTTCGTCCGCATCCTCCGCCGGGGGCTCGAGGGCATCGTCTCGCTGTCCGTGCCGGTGACGCTCGCGCTGGCGCTGGGTGCCGAGACGTGGGTGCGGCTGCTCATTGGCGAGGCCTACCTGCCGGCGGCGCCGGTGCTGCGGCTGCTGGCCCCCATCTTCGTCTTCACCTACGTGGCCACGGTGTGCGGCAGCTGGCTGATGGCGGCCAACCGTCCGTGGACGGTGACGCGCACCACCGTGCTGGCCGTGGGCCTCAAGCTGGTGCTCAACCTGGTGCTCATCGGCCCCTTCATGCAGTGGCGGGGCGTCACGGGGGGCGCGAGCGCCGCGGCCACCTCCCTGGCCCTCTACGAAGTCGTCGTCACCATCGTCCTCGTATACGCCATCGGCCCGAAGGCCTGGGACACGCGGAGCCTCGCCGTGCTGGGCAAGACGGTGGGGGTGTGCGCCGCCGTCACCGCCGCCCACCTGCTGATGGGCCAGCTGGGGCTGGACGCGCGCGACCTCGTCCGCGGCCTCGCCCGGCTCGTCGTGGACGGCCTGCTCTACGTGTCCCTCATCCTCCTCACCGGCGCGGTGCGCAAGGACGAGGTGCTCGGAGTGGTGCGCATGGTGCGCAACCGCCGCAAGTCCCCGCCCGCCGCCGGCACGCCTCCCTCCGGTCCGCCTTCCTCCGACGAGGTCCGCGCCGCATGAAGCCCTCCATGAGCCTGCCCTCCTCCCACGCCCTCCGCCGCTGGTCCCTGCTGGCCACGCTCCTGCTGCTGCCCGCCTGCTACAAGCCGGGCCGCTTCGTCTGGGTGGACGACTACCGCGAGCCCACGACCCAGCAGCAGGACGACAGCTACCTCATCCGCAAGGGCGACGTCCTCAACGTCAACGTGTGGAACCAGCGTGACATCTCCTCGCGCCTGCGCGTGCGCGACGATGGCCGCATCAGCCTGCCGCTGCTCAACGACGTGGACGCCGCCGGCATGACGCCCGCCGCGCTCGCCCGCGCCATGGAGGCGAAGCTCAAGGACCTGGTGGCCAACCCCGTCGTCACCGTCATCGTGGACGAGGCCCAGCCCATCAAGATTTCCGTGCTCGGCGAGGTGCGCAACCCGGGCAAGAAGCTGCTCGAGTCCGGCTCCGGCCCCCTGCAGGCGCTCTCCGAGGCCGGCGGTTTCACCGACTACGCGCGCGACGACGCCATCTACGTGCTGCGCAAGGAGCCCGGCTATGCCACGCCGGTGCGCATCCGCTTCACCTACGAGGCCCTCACCCGCAGCGAGGGCTCCGCGCCCACCTTCCGCCTGAAGACGGGCGACGTGTTGGTGGTGGAGTAGCCGCATGGCGCTGCCCGCACTGGCCCTCGGCTGGCTGCTGGTGGCCTCCGCCCCGGCCGTCAAATACAAGGCCTCGGCCCGCGTCGAGTCCGTGGCCCGCACGAAGCTGCTCACCGAGACGTCCGCCTCCCCCGTGGTGACGGACCTGATGCTCGTGCCGCGCTTCGAGGGCTACCTCTACACCAACCGCCTCGACGTCAAGCTCATCTACGAGCCGCAGTTCCTCATCCGCCAGTCCTTCATCAAGCCGTCGCTGGAGATCCTCCAGTCCGTCTACACGCGCGCGGACTACAAGCTGCGCCGCGACTTCTCGCTCATCGCCGTCCACACCACCACCTTCGGCGCCTTCCCCTTCGAGGACTACGCGGGCGTCGGTAAGATCGGCCTGCCGGCGACCCCCGTGGGCGCGACGAGCCGCACGGACAGTGCATACGTCTACACGGAGACGGCGGCGGGTTTCTGGACGTCGCTCGGCATCAAGCGCCTGTCGGTGGCCGGTACACTCGGTTGGGTCGTCAACGGTCTGCTGGAGGGTCCCGTGCGCCCCCTGCGGCGCGGCAGCGCGGCCTACCCGCAGCAGCGCTACCCCGAGCTGCGCCTCCAGTCCTTCTATGGCGCCACGCGGCGCGACTACTTCACCCTGTCGCTGTACGGCCGGGACGTGGAGTTCTCCACCGGCAACCGCGACTCCGTCCTCCAGTTCGCCCCCGGCATCCAGCACCAGTTCACCCCCCTGGTGGACCTGAGCCTGGAGTCCGGCATCGCGGTGGGTCGGGTCTACCCCCGGCGACCAGACGAGTTGCCGACCCACCTGGCGATGCCCACCCTGGAGGCTACCCTCAACACCCCCATCCCCCTTGGCAACCATTGGCCGGTGAAGGCCAAGGTGCGCGCGCGTTACCTGCCCTACATGGATCCCCTGAGTACCAAGCTCATCCCCCGGGCCGACGCGGGCCTGGAGCTGGAATGGAAGGGCCGGCGCGAGGCGAAGGTGCTGGCGAAGCTCCGCTATGCCCACCCCTTCACCACGGGGGTCCACCGGGACGATGCCGAGGCGCGCGCCGAGGTGGAGGCGCTGTGGCCCCTGCCGTTCTCGCGCTACTTCTTCGCCCAGGGCAAGGGCGTGTACACCTGGACGAAGCACGTGGTCATCGGCAGCCAGCCAGCCGTCCAGTGGTACACCAGTGTTGGATTGGTGGTCCGCTATGATCGTGGTAGGCTTTAGGCGCACCAGGCCATGAAGAAGTTCATCCTGATGTCGGTGCTATACGCCGTCCTCATCCTGCCGAGCCTGGCGGCGCGCGAGCGCAACGCGGTGCGTGGCGTAAAACGGGCGGTGGCTCTGTTCGTGGCGTACAACTTCCTCTACGCCTTCCTCGTCCTATCGGTTTGGACGCAAATGGAAGACTGAGAAAAAGGCCTGAGAGATTCTATGCAGCAGCAAGGAACAACCGTCCTCGTCGTGGAGGACTCGCCCATGTTCCGCAGGATGCTCAGCGACATGCTGCAGAGCCTCGGCTACACGCGCGTCCTCGAGGCCTTCAGCGGACAGGCGGCCAAGGAGCTCCTGGCCGAGCAGACGCCGGACCTGGTGTGCCTGGACCTGACGTTGCCGGACATCTCCGGCTACGAGGTGTGTGAGCACATCCGCGCCACGCCGGGCCTGCAGGACGTGCCGGTGCTGATGATTTCAGCGCGCACGCAGACGATGGACCGGGCGCAGGCGGAGGAGGCGGGCGCGAGCGGTTACCTCATCAAGCCCTTCACCCCCGAGGAGCTGCGCCAGCAGGTGGAGCGCGTGATGGCGGCGCGCCCGCGGAAGGAGGCGTAGAGCGGTCATGTCCCAGGCTCCTCGTGACGAGCTGCCCGAGGTGGAGCGCGCGCAGGCCCAGATCTTCGACTGGGAGGCGCTGCGCGACTACGCGGGCTTCGTGAAGAACGCGGTGCTGCGCCACAAGCTGCTGGCCCTGGCCACCTTCGTGGTGGTGGCGGCGCTGGGGCTGGCGCTCGCCAAGTTCCTGCCGCGCAGCTACTACGCCCAGGCCTCGCTGCTGCCCAAGCGCGCCTCCACCATCGCCGCGCTGGTCAACCCGGACCGCATCCCGGCGTTGGATCCGGATCCGCCCAACCCCCTGCACCCGGCGGGCGAGGTGGACTCGGTGACGCTCGCCGCCTCCAAGGCGGTGATGCGGCGCGAGAACCTGGTGGCCCTCATCAAGCGGGTGAACCTGCTGGACCGCTGGGACGCCACGCGCGCCCCGCTGCTGCGCTTCAAGGACACGGTGATGAACCTGCTGTCCGGCCGCCCCAGCGAGGACATCAAGCTGGACGCCATGGTGGGCATGCTGGAGAAGGCCCTCGTGGTGAACACCGATGATGGCAAGGTCACCCTCGGCATCACCTGGCCGGATCCACAGCTCGCCTACGAGCTGGTGGACGCCGCCCAGCTGAGCTTCCTCGAGGCCCGCCAGCGCGAGGACAACGCCAGCATCACCGACGCGCTCGCCATCCTCGAGGAGCACGAGAAGCTGGCCACGGAGAACTACAAGAAGGCCTTCCTCGAGTTCGAGAAGGTCTTCTCGGCCATCATGATTGAACGCCGCCGCGCGGTGGGTGACCCGCGCGTGGGTGGCTTCAACACGGACCAGCACCTGGCGGAGCTGCGCTTCCTCATCCGCGCCAAGCGCCGGGCCATCTCGGACTCCGAGGAGCAGCACAACCGGCGCCTGGAAGGGCTCAACGCCGAGCTGGTGGCCCAACGCAAGCTGTACGGGGAGAACCACCCCAACATCGTGGAGATCCAACAGCGCATCAACGGTTTGAGGGCCAAGGGCTCGCCGAACACGGCGGTGCTGCAGGCCGAGGAGGAGGAGCTGACGAAGGAGTACGCGCGCTTCGGTGGCGGCGCGGTGCCCTTCCCCGACGAGCCGGTGCCGGACCCCTACGGCCTGGAGCGCGTGCTGATGGGCATCCTCCCGGCGGTGTCGGAGAACCCGAAGGCGGCGGTGTCGCTGGACGAGGTGCGTGCGCGCACCATCATCATGCAGCAGCTGCGCAAGCGCATCGACGGGGCGAAGCTGGAGCGCGACATCTCCCAGGCCTCCTTCAAGTACCGCTACACCGTGCTCACCCCGGCCGAGTTCCCCCGCACGCCGGTGAAGCCCAACGCGAAGGTGATCGCCATCGGCGGCATCTTCGCGGGCCTCCTGCTGGGCATCTTCGCGGCGCTCGCCCGGGACGTGCTCAGTGGCCAGCTGCTGCAGGCCTGGCAGGTCCGGCGTGGACTGGGCCTGCCCGTCCTCGCGGAGCTGGAAGCCCCCTCGTTCGAGACGCAGTCCTCCTCCCGCTAAAGCACCCCCTGTGAAGTCCACCCCATGATTCTCGACTTGCTGCTCGTCCTCCTGGCCCTGCCGGTGCTGCTCGCCGCGGGGTACCTGCTGCTCCTCACGCTCCTGTCGGGGGAGAAGAAGGCACCACCCCAGGTGGCGCCGCGGCTCAAGTTCGACATCATCATCCCCGCGCACAACGAGGAGGCGGGCATCGCCCGCACGGTGTCCAACCTGTCGCGGGTGGACTATCCGGTGGAGCTGCGGCGCATCGTCGTGGTGGCGGACAACTGCTCGGACGCCACGGCGGACCGGGCGCGCGAGGCCGGCGCCACGGTGCTGGTGCGCCACAACCAGGAATTGCGCGGCAAGGGCTACGCCCTGCAGCTCGCCTTCGAGCGGAGCCTCGCGGATGGCTTCGCCGACGCGGTGGTGGTGGTGGACGCGGACACCGAGGTGACGCCCAACCTGCTGCACGCCTTCGCGCTGCGGCTGGAGGCGGGCGCGCAGGCGGTGCAGGCGCACTACGGCGTGCTCAACCCGCACGCCTCCTGGCGCACCCGGCTGATGGCGGTGGCCATGGCGCTCTTCCACAAGGTGCGCTCGCTGGGCCGGGAGCGGCTGGGCGTCTCGTGCGGCCTGCGCGGCAACGGCATGTGCTTCACCCACGCCATCATCCGCCAGGTGCCCCACGAGGCCTTCTCCATCGTGGAGGACCTGGAGTACGGCATCCGCCTGGGCAAGGCGGGCCAGCGCGTGCACTACGCCTGGGAGGCCGAGGCCCTGGGCGAGATGGTGACGAGCGAGAAGGCCGCGCGCTCGCAGCGCCGCCGCTGGGACGGCGGGCGCATGGCCATGACGCGCAAGTTCGGCCTGCCGCTGCTCGCCGAGGGCCTGCGCAAGGGCGACAAGGTGCTGGTGGACCTGGCCATGGACTTGCTGGTGCCGCCGCTGAGCTGGGTGGTGCTGGGCGCGGGCGCGGTGACGGTGGCCTCCGGGGCCCTGTCGCTGTGGCAGGGGCACGTGACGCTGTCCGCGTACGTGGCGGCGGCGAGCGTGCTGTCGCTGGTGCTCTACGTGATGCGCGGCTGGTGGGTGTCCGGCATGGGCCTGTCGGGCCTGTCGGCGCTGGCCTGGGCGCCCTTCTACGTGGCCTGGAAGGTGTGGCTGATGCTCAGCCGCCCCGAGGAGAAGAAGGGCGAGTGGGTGCGCACCACCCGCGAGGCCCCCAAGCCCTGAGCTGATAGCGGGAGCTCGGCCCGCTCCGGACGATGATCCAGGACTTCCTCTCCCGTCCCCTCGTCTTCTACGCGTCGCTGGCCGTCCTGGCGCTGGCGACATTGGGGCTGCTCGTCCTGGCTCCGGCCGTCGCCATGCTGCCGGTGGCGGCCGTCATCGGCGGGTGGTGGGTGTGCCAGCAGAAGATCCGCACGCTGGCGCTCGCCATCTTCGCCATGGCCGTCACGGTGGACCTCGTCACCGAGGTGCCCTACGAGGGCCACTGGCAGTCCCCCCTCTACTTCCCCGGCCTGCTGCTCTTCACCAAGCCGGGCATGTCCCTGCCCCTCATCGACGTGGCCACCGTCGGGCTGCTCGGGCTCAACGCCTACCGGCGCGCCATGGGCATCACCATCGACGGTCCGCCCACGCCACCCCTGCCCAGGCCGCTCGTCCTCGGGCTGCTCGCCGTGCCGGCCACCATCCTCTGGCTGCAGCTGTGGGGCATCTACATCAACGGCGGCAACTCGGTGGTGGCCAAGTGGCAGTGGCACCAGATGATGTCGCTGCCCCTGCTGGTGGCGCTCTTCAACGTCGCGCTGCGCGGACCCGAGGACTTCCGCACCGTGGGCCGCATCGTCATCGTGGGCTGCTGCGTGAAGGCATTCATGGGCGCCTTCTTCATCCTCACCATCGCCCGGCCCCGCGGCCTGTACCACGAGTACGCCACCACGCACTCGGACACGGTGCTCTACGTCACCGGCCTCATGTGCGTCATCGCCTCGTGGATGGAGCAGCCCCTCCGCAAGCACTTCTGGCGCATGGTCTGGGTGTGCGCCGTCATCTTCATGGGCATGCACTACAACGACCGGCGCCTGGCGTACGTGAGCCTCACGTTCTCGCTCATCGCCGCGTACGCCGTCAGCCCCTGGCACCAGGTGAAGCGCTACGCCACCCGCGCCGGCCTCTTCGTCGCCCCGCTCTTCCCCTTCTACCTCGCCGTGGGCTGGTCCAACCCCACCGGCATCTTCGGCATCGTCGGTGTCTTCAAGTCGCTGGTGGAGGGCGAGAACCTCCAGAAGGGGCAGATGGACTACCGCGACATCGAGAACCTCGACGTCGTCTACACCTGGGAGCAGCACCCCATCCTGGGCACCGGCTGGGGGCATCCCTTCCTCGAGAAGATCAAACTGCCCGACATCTCCCACGCCTTCGCCGACTACCTGTACCACCCCCACAACTCCGTCCTGGGAATGCTCGCTTTCGGAGGAATCATCGGTTTCTCGGGCTTGTGGAGCTGGGTGTCCATCGCCATGTTCCTCACCGTCCGCGCCTACCACCGGGCGCACGAGCCGGAAGCCCGCGCGGGAGGATTGGTGGCGATGTCGGTGATTGTGGCCTATACCAACCAGTGTTTCGGAGACATGGGCACCATCAGCTGGCTGGGCACCATCCTGGTGGCAATGGCCGCGACGTGTGCGGGGAAGCTCGCCACGGTGACGAATGCGTGGCCGACCGCCCAACGCCTGCGAAACGAAGTCTCGGCGCCTGAGAAAACGGCCAGCCCCGTAGGAAATCTGGTATGATACCGCACCGCAAACCGAAGAGGCCACGGAAATACGACAGTCAGGGCCAGAGCCCCGTCGCTTCCGAGATGCCAAACGCCCGGCAACGCGGTAACATGGCCTTGCCCATGTTCGAGCCTCACGACAAGAAGACCAAGGGTGGCTCCCGGGGCGGTGGTCCGAACCCACCGGATCAGCGGCGCGTGGTGCAGCCGCTGTCGGTGATTCGAGGCAACCGCCAGCAGCCCGCCCCTGCGTCTCCGTCCGCCCCTGCCCTCACCGGGGAAGGGACGGCCGAGGTCGTCGAGCAGCAGCAGCCAGCGCCTCAGCAGCAGAAGAGCACCAGCAGCGTCCCGTCCAGCACCCTGCTGCACCTGTGGGCGATGCTCAACCAGCGCGGCCGGTGGTCGTCGCTGGTGGTGGTGCCCTCGCACGAGGGCGGCTCCGGAATGCAGGTGGTGCAGGCCATCCTCGAGGTGGCCAACAAGCAGAGCAGCACGCCGGTGCACTTCCTGGACGCCGAGGGCCTGGAGATCGGCGCCGCCCAGCACGTGGTGGCCGAGATGATGGCCTACGTGGAGCAGGGAGACCGGGTGGTGGTGCTGCTGGACTCCGTGGTCGCCAACCCCGTGGGCCTGGAAGTCGCCCTGGCGGCCGAGCGGGCGCTGCTGTGCGTCTCCCTCGGCACTTCGGATTACACCTCCGCTCGCCGTACGCTGGACCTGATTGGGAAGGAGCGCTTCCTCGGAAGCGTTACCCTCCAGCCCACGTCCGGAGCTCCGAAGAAATGAGCGCAGCCCACGGCGCCTCTGGCGCCGCCGTTCCACCTCGGCCCGTGGCCTCGCGCCCGCGGCTGAGTGTCGTCGTTGCCACCTACAACCGCGTGGACCTCATCCAGCGCCTGTTGGGCCAGTTCGCCCGGCAGACGCTGCCCGCCTCGGACTTCGAGGTGGTGGTGGTGGATGACGGCTCGCGCGAGCCCGTGGCGCCCCACCTGGAGAAGCTGACGCTGCCCTTCAGCCTGCGCGTGGAGACGCAAGCCAACGCCGGTGCGGCGGCGGCCCGTCACCGCGGCGTGCTCGCGGCGCGCGGCGAGGTGGTGCTCATCACCGACGACGACATGCAGGTGGCCGAGGACTTCCTCGCCAGGCACCTGGCGCGTCACCCGAAGGGCTCGCGCAACGTCGTCATCGGCAGCATCCGTCCGGATCCGGCCATCTCCGACATGCCGCTCTTCGAGCGGTGGTACGCGTGGCTCAACAACCGCATCGCCGCGAGCATGAGCGGCCCCAAGCGGCGCGCCCACGGCTGGCAGCTCTTCACCGGCAACGTGTCGTTCCGCCGCGAGGACTACGTGGCCGCCGGGGGTTTCGACAAGAGCCTGGGCCAGTCCGAGGATATTGAACTGGGCGTGCGCCTGGAGAAGGCCGGCTGCCGCTTCGAGTTCTGCACCGAGGCGTACGTGCTGCACGGCTCGGATCACACCAGCTTCGAGAAGTGGCTGAAGCGCGCGCACCGCTACGGCATCTTCGACTCGCGCGTGGCGGCGAAGCACGCGGACGTGCCGCAGGTGGATCCGTGGCGCTACCTCTTCGAGATGAATCCGCTGGCCCGGCCGCTGCTGGCCGCCGCGGTGGTGGCGCCCGAGGCCACCCGTCCGGTGACGCAGGCGGTGATGGCCGCGGCGAAGCTGGCGGACAAGGCCGGCCTGAAGAAGGCCGCCTTCATGGGCACCTCGGTGACGTACGCCATGGAGTACCTGCGCGGCGCTCGCACCGAGGCGGGCTCGCTCCCGAAGGCCGCGAAGCACGTGGCGCGCTATGCGCTCACCGCCGGCCGGCCCGGCCAGGTGCTCAAGCTGGCCCGGGCGCTCAAGGAGGATGCGCTGCAGGTGGCGAAGTCCGAGTACGGCCAGCCCGGCCTGAAGGCCGTGGCCGCCATGGTGCTCACCTCGGACGGCTACCGGGTGCTGGCGCTGCAGCGGCTGCGCGAGGCCGCGCTCGGATTGGGCATTCCGCTCGGCAACCATGCGCTGCGCGTGGCGCAGACGGCGGTGCTCGGCGTGGAGATTGGCAAGGACGTGGAGCTGGGCAGCGGCGTGTACTTCGTCCACAGCCTGGGCACCGTGGTGGGCGGCGACGCGAAGGTGGGCAACCGCGTGCGCTTCTACGGCAACAACACCGTGGGCACCGCCAAGGACGACGGCTACCCCGTCATCGAGGATGACGTGTGGGTGGGAGCCGGCGCGCGCATCCTCGGCCCCATCACCGTGGGCGCCCGCTCGCGCATCGGCGCCAACGCGGTGGTGCTCCAGGACGTGCCCCCGGACAGCGTGGCCGTGGGCATCCCCGCCCGCATCATCCCCCGCAAGGACGTGGACGGCGAGTGATGCGGCGGTCCGGCTGGAACGTGGGTTTCAGGCATGGCAGGAGGGCCCGCGCGGCCCTGCTGGCCGGCGTGTCCCTGTGCGTGCCCCTGTTGGAGTCCTGCAAGCAGAACACCTCCGAGGCGGCCACCTCGCAGGGCGCGCCGTCCTCGCCCTCGGGCGTCTACAACATCCCCCCGCTCACCGAGCCCGCGTGGGCCGGTGGACTGCAAGCGGGTTGGAAGGACGAGGGCTGGTCCGAGCGCGATCCAAAGCACCAGGGCAGCGCGAAGATGCGCATGGCCAACCTGGGTGGCTTCATGCTGCAGAAGAAGGGCATCCAGGGTGACTTCGGCGGCCTGGCGCTGCGCTACAAGGCGCCCTCCAGCTTCGGCGACTTCCTCGAGGTGCGGCTGGACTCGGAGGGCGAGACGCTCTTCCCCCGCGTGCGCGTGGACAACAGCCACGTGGCGCGCCGCGAGGGCGAGTGGGTGCAGCTCTTCATCCCCTTCGAGAAGCTCAACCCGGACAAGGTGCCCTTCAGCCGCATCGTCATCCGCGCCTACAAGAAGGTGGGCAACGACTGGGTGGAGATGGACCAGGTGGGCCTCACCGCGCCCGGTGGCATGACGCCCGCGGATGGCACCGCCTTCGTGCAACAGCAGTCGCAGCAGCCGGGCGAGGCGGCGCGGGCCGTCGTGGAGCCCGTGGAGCTGGCCTATGACAACGGCCTGCAGCCGGGCTGGGAGGACCGCGGCTGGTCCGAGCGCGAGCTGAAGGGCCCCACCCCGGCGAGGCTGCGCATGGCCAACCTGGGCGGGTGGATCCTCCACAAGAAGGGCCTGGGCGGCGAGTACGGCGGCGTGGCGCTGCGCTACCGCGCGCCCTCGGGCTTCGGGGACTTCCTCGAGCTGCGGCTGGACACCGAGGGCGAGGTCCTCTTTCCCCGCGTGAAGCTGTCGGACACGTACGTCACCGCGCGCGAGGGCGACTGGACGCAGGTGTTCGTCCCCATGGAGCAGCTCAACCCGGACAAGCACGCCTTCACGCAGATCGTCCTGCGCGCGCACAAGAAGGTGGACGCGGAGTGGGTGGAGCTGAACCAGGTGGGCTTGGCCCGGCTCGTCACCAGCGCCAACGTGGGCACCATCCCCGTCACCGCCGGTGGACAGCCCGGCCCTCCGGACGCTTCCGCCGTGGGCGGTGGCCGCGTGGCGCTCGGCGACGCGAAGACGTCCAAGGTGGTGGTGGACTGCACCCAGCCCGGCCACCCCATCAGCCCGCTCATCTACGGCATCGCCTTCAACAACCTGCGCGAGCTCAAGGACAACCACCAGTGGGAGCTCGGCGCCACCGCGCGCCGCTGGGGCGGCAACCCCACCTCCCGTTACAACTGGAAGCTGGGCAACGTCTGGAACACGGCCAACGACTACTTCTTCCGCAACATCGTCCTCGGCACCAGCCCCCAGTACACCTACGACAGCTTCCTCCAGGCCAACCAGCAGCGCGGCCTCCAGTCCGCCCTCACCGTGCCCATGCTCGGCTGGGTGGCCAAGGACTCCTCCTCCGTCTCCTTCCCCAAGTCCCTCTTCGGCGCGCAGCAGAAGATGGATCCGGACGTGACGGAGGCCGGCAACGGCATCGCCCTCTCGGGTGAGGGCCTCACGCCGCTGCCCCCCGCCCAGACGAGTGTCGAGGCGCCTCCCGCCTTCATCCACGAGTGGGTGCGCTCCATCCGCGAGAAGGACAAGACGCGCGGGCGCGGCGTGCAGATGTACATCCTCGACAACGAGCCGATGCTCTGGAACACCACGCATCGGGACGTGCACCCGGAGCCCGTCACCTACGACGAGCTGCTCGAGCGCACCATCGCCTACGGCACCGCCGTGCGCCAGGCGGACCCCGAGGGCCTCATCGCCGGCCCCGCCGAGTGGGGGTGGACGAACTACTTCAACTCGGCCGCGGACATGGCTCCGGGCGGCAACAAGAAGGACCGCAAGGCCCACGGCAACACGCCGCTCATCGCCTGGTACCTCAAGAAGCTCGCCGAGCACGAGAAGCAGACGGGGACGCGCGTCCTCGACGTGTTGGACCTGCACTTCTACCCGCAGGGCGACGGCATCGGCTTCGAGGAGCGCGGGGCCACGGACCCGGACACGTCCGCGCGGCGCATCCGCTCCACGCGCGCGCTGTGGGACCCGAAGTACAAGGACGAGTCGTGGATCGACGACTCCGTCGAGCTCATTCCGCGCATGAAGCGCTGGGTGGCGGAGAACTACCCGGGCCGCGGCGTCTCCATCGGCGAGTACAACTTCGGCGCCACGGGGCACATGAGCGGAGGCCTCGCGCAGGCCGAGGCCCTGGGCCGCTTCGCCGAGTACAACCTCACCTCGGCCTTCCTCTTCACCTACCCGCCCAACCGCAGCCCGGCCTTCTGGGCGTTCCGCGCCTTCCGCAACTTCGACGGCAAGGGCGGGCGCTTCCAGGACAACTACGTGCCCTCCAGGTTCGAGAAGGGCGCGGACTCGCAGGGCATGTCGCTGTTCGCCTCGCGCAGCGGTGACGGCAAGCGCGTGGTGGCCATCGCCCTCAACCTGGAGCCGGACGCCGCCCGCAGCACCCAGGTGGAGCTCAAGGGCTGCGGCAACGTCTCCAACGCGCGGGTGCTGGGCTACGCCGGAGAGCCCTCGGGCTTCGCCGAGCGCAAGTCCTTCTTCCAGGCGGGCAGCAGCCTGCAGGTGCTCCTGCCGCCCTGGTCCATCACCGTGCTGGACCTCACCGTCGCCCAGTAGGCGCTCACGGCGTCGGACGAGCCAGCGCCTCCACCTGCTCGTCCGTCAGCTCCAGCTTCTCCTCCGAGCCACTCCACACGAAGGGAATGCCCGGCTGACGGTAGTGCGCGGCGGGGATGTCCTTGGCCATCTGCGCGTGCAGCTGCGGCAGTTTCGACCAGTGCAGCGCCTGCTTCGCGTGGTGCGCGGCGTGGTAGCCGAGGTTGCCCGTCATCAGGTTGTAGCCCCGGTGGAGGATGTTGTACGATGCCTCGGCGTGCTCCCGCGTCTCGAGCCCCACGTGGTGGAAGTACGTGGCCCAGGACGTCACGTACAGCGACGTCGCCATGGGCAGCAGGAAGACGAACAGCGCGTTGTACCCGTTGTGCCAGAAGAGCACGCCGAGCAGCGCGAGCTGCACCCCGCCCATCACCAGGAAGATGCGCAGCGCCTTGGGATAGCGGCGCCCCACCTCGTAGGCCCGCGGATAGGCCGTCAGCGCCGTGGTGAGCGAGTACTCCACTTCCCCCATGGTGCTGCCGTCGCCGCGCTTCCAGCGTGACTCGTCCTTCCCCTGGTCCAGGTAGTTCACGTGGTGGCCCACCACATGGTGGAGGAACCACGTATGGGACGTCACCCCCGTCTGGAAGCCGAAGACGATCTCCAGCAGCCGGTTGAGCGGCGCGTGGCGGAACATGTTCAGGTGCTGGTGGTGGTGGTTCCACGCGCTGATCCACCCCTTGGGGATGATCCCAATGCCAAACCACAGAATGGGCAGCCACCAACTGCTCGCCATGAAATACACCGTCAGGTCGAGCGCGAACACGCACGCGAACAGCAGGACGGGGATTCGATCCTCGGGGTGCCGGAACAGGGTCATTCGTCTTTCACACAGGTGGAAATCACCGAGATGGGCCGCGCAGGATACACAGCGCCCGGCTGGATTCCCACATAGGGAGAAACCGCTAGGGAGGCGGACGGAGGCTCCTCAGGCCGTCCGCTGGGGCGCGGAGGCCGGCGGCGGAGCCTTCCGGGGCAGCGTCACCACGAACTCGGTGAACCGGCCTTCCTCTGACTCGAATGTCAGCGTGCCCCCGTTGGCCTGCACGATGATGTTGTGGCTCAGCGACAGCCCCAGCCCCGTCCCCTTCCCCGGTGCCTTCGTCGTGAAGAACGGGCTGAAGATGCGCTCCCTCAGCGCCACGGGGATTCCCGTCCCGTTGTCCCTCACCCGCAGCTCCATGCGGTCTCCCACCGCCCGCGTCGTGACGGAGATGACTGGCGTGTAGCCCTCCCCCTCCCGGGCCTTGCGCGCCTGCACCGCGTGCAGCGCGTTCTCCAGCAGGTTGATGATCACCCGGCCAATCTCATCCGCCACCCACTCCGCCTCCCCCAGCGACTCGTCGTAGTGCGTCTCCAGCTTCACCCCACTGGCCGCGCCCTCTCCCCGCCCCTGCAGCGCCAACACCGTGTACTGCCGCACCAGTCCATTCACGTCCACCGGCTGCCGCTGCCCCGTCCCCGGCCTCGAGGAGTGCTGCAGCATGGCCTTCACGATTCCGTCCGCCCTCCTGCCGTGCTCGTGGATCTTCACCGCGTTCTGCCGCAGGTCCTGCACCAGCTCCCTCAGGTACTCGTAGCTGGACGGCGTCAGCCGCTCCTTCTGCCCGGTGAACTCCTGCACCAGCTCCTCGCCCAGCTTCACCGACAGGTCCGCGAAGTTGTTCACGAAGTTGAGCGGATTCTTCAGCTCGTGCGCGATGCCCGAGGTCAGCATCCCCAGCGACGCCAGCTTCTCCTGCACCACCAGCTGCCGCTGCGTCTCCTTCAGCCGCTCCAGCGCGTCGGAGAGCTCCCGCGTCCGCGCCTTCACCCGGCTGTCCAGCGTCTCGTACAGCTTCGCGTTCTCGATGGAGATGGCCGCCTGCGCCGACAACAGCTCCAACACCTGCCGCAGCTGCGGGGAGAAGGCGTTGGAGACCAGCTCGTTCTCCAGGTACAGGATTCCCACCAGCTTCTTCTGGTGGAGGATGGGCTGGCACAGCACCGACTTCGGCCGGTGCCTCGCCACGTATGCGTCCGAGATGAACGCCCCGCTCTTCGCCGCGTCTCCCAGCACCACCGCCTGATGCGTCCTGTGCACGTACCGGACGATCGCCTGTGACACGTCCTCCCGTTGCTCCACCGGCTCGTGCACCAGCTCGATTCCACCAGGGCCCGCCACCACGCCCAGCGCGGACTCGCCCTCCACCATCAACAGGCCCCGGCGCGCTCCCGCGTTCTCCAGCACGATGCCCATCAACTTCTTCAGCAGCCCCTCCAGGTGCACCTCGCCCGAGAGCGCCTGCGACGCCTTCAGCACCGACAACAGGTCGAGCGCCGAGCCCACGCTCTCCAGCTCCTTCACCGTGTCCGTCTGCCGCGTGTCCATCCGCCGCGCGTGGTGCCTCGCCATCACCACCGCGGCGAGCTCCGGGTGCCGCCGCTCCAGCTCCTGCACCTTCGCCTTCGCGCCCCACAGCCCGTACAGGTGGTGCGCCTTCTCCAGGAACAGGCCCGCCAGCTCGAGCTCCCCCCGGCTGGAGGCGAACTCGGAGAAGAGCTCCGCCGCGAGCGCCTCCTCGTTCCGGTACTCGTTCTCGTGGGCCAGGGCCATCGCCTGGTAGTACAGCTCCCGCGCCTTCTCCGGCTCGCCCAGCACGCGCGCCCGCTCCGCCCGCACCAGGGCGTACTTGTGCGCGTGGTTCATCGGCGCGTGCGCCGCGAACATCTTCAGCCGCTCCAGGTTCCCCTCCACCCGCGCCAACAGGGGCCCCCGCATCTCCAACGAGGCGTCCGGGAGGTTCGCCAACACCGCCAGCGAGCCGAACAGCAGCGCGGTGGGCACCTGGAACTGCCCCACCAGCCCGTTGAGCTGCGTCCTCAATGCATCCGCGTGCTTCAGCGCCTCGGCGCGGCGGCCGAACAGGAAGCTCAGCTGAAGCTTCCACAGGTACGCACTGCCCAGGCCATACGAGTCCCGCGCCTCCTGGTGGAAGGCGAGCATCGTCTCCTCGTCATACGCCTCGCCCACCAGCCGGGTGGGCTCCTCCACGCGGCCCATCAGGTTGTGGACCACCTGGCGCACCGCCCGCGTGTAGTTCAGCGCGGGCTCGTGCCGCAGCTGGACGAGCGCCGGAATGCTGCTCGCCGTCACCTGCTCCACCTGCGCCAGCTCCACGCCCCCCAGGTAGAGCTGCGTGGCCTGGGACACCAGCGAGTAGCTCGCGAAGTCCAGGTCTCCCGTCTCCAGCCCCGTGCGGTAGATGTCCTTGAAGGCCTGCACGCTGCGGCGCACGTGCTCCTTGTGGTGCGCGATGTAGCAGGAGACGATGTACTCGGTCCGGGCCTCGTAGTTCCGGGCGTCGTAGCGCGCGAGCACCCGCGAGGCGAGCTTGCCGAACTCGTACCCGTCGTCGATGCGCCCCAGCGCTCCACACAGGATGATGGCCCAGGAGGCATAGCCACTCGCCGACGGGCCCGCGTTGCCGTGCGCCACCGAGTACGCCACCTGCCTCACCGCCAGCAGCGGGAAGAGCCTCGGGTCATACAGGTACGACGTCGGAATCGTCGTCGCCAGGATGCGCAGCACCGCCACCTTCACCGGATCCGTCAGCGCCGGCAGCTCCAGCAACGCACCGATGGGCCTGCCCGCCAACGCCGCGTCCAGCTCGCCCACCGCCTTCAGGAGATCCGCCTCGGTGGGCGTGTCCGGGAAACGGACGCCGAGCACCTCGAGAATCCCCAGCGCGGTGTGCACCGCGTCTCCCAGCTTGTTCTGCGCGTTGAACGCCTGGATGCGGATCTCCGCCACCTTCACCCGCAACAGCACGTCCTCGTCGTGCGCCAGGACCTCCCGCGCGTAGAGGTCGATGCGGTTGAACTCCTTGTTGAGATAGCTCACCTCCGCCGCCTGCAGGTGGAGCTCGATGGCCAATGCGTGCCGCCGCTGGAAGCCGTCCTCCCCCAACAGCGCGATGCCCTTCTGGAGATAGCTCATCGCCGCCGCGTACGCGGTGGACGCCTTCGCCTTGCGCGCGGCCGCGAGGTTCAACTCCGCGAGCGCGTCCCGCTCCTCCCGTGCCTCGATGAGCGGGGAGCCCGCGTTGAGGTGGCCCACCAGCGAGAAGAGCCGCTCCTCGCGCTCCGCCTCGCTCGCCCCGCGCAGCAGCAGCCGGCCCACCTGCAAGTGCAGCGCGCCCCGCAGCTCCGGAGGAATGAGCGAATAGGCCGCCTGCTGCACCCGGTCATGCAGGAAGCGGTAGGTGACGCCCTGGGCTTCCTCCGCGAACCGGTACGCGCCATCCAGTGGAAGGACGAGCCCCTCCTTCAGCGCGGGCCAGAGCGCCGTGGCGGCCTCGGCGGCCGGCACACCCAGGCCCACCGCGAGCGTCTGGAGATCGAACACGTTGCCGATGCACGCCGCCACCCGGAGCGTGTGCTGCACCGGCTCGGCCAGACCGCGGATGCGCCCCGCCATCAGGTCCACCACGTTGTCCGTCATCTCCATGCGGGAGATGCGCGCGTCGTCCCACTGCCAGCGGCTTGGGCGCGTGTCGTAACGCAGCTCGCCCCGCTCGTGCAGCGACAGCAGGAACTGCCCCAGGAAGAACGGATTGCCCCCCGTCTTCTTCAGACACAGCTCCGCCAGCGCCACCACCTCGTCCCGCCCGCACTGCAGCGTGTCCACGAGGTACCCGATGACGTCCTCCCTCCCGAGCGGCGACAGGGAGATCCCCCCCACCCTCGCGCCCTGCTCGCGCATCGCCTCCACGGTGACGAGCAGCGGATGTCCCGCGTCCACCTCGTTGTCGCGATAGGCGCCCATGAGCAGCAGGTGCCGCGTCTCCGCGTCCGTCATCAGCCGCTCCAGCAGCCTCAGCGACGGCAGGTCCGCCCACTGCAGGTCATCCAGGAAGATGGCCAGCGGGTGCGCCGCGTCCGCGAACACCCGGAAGAAGCGCTCGAACGTCAGGTTGAAACGGTTCTGCGCCTCCGTCGGCGACAGCTCCGGCACCGGCGGCTGCTCGCCAATGACGAGCGCCACCTCGTGGATGACGTCGATGATGAGCTGCCCATTGGCCCCCACCGCCTCCAGCAGCCGCTCCTTCCACCAGGCCAGCTCCTCCGCGGGCTCGGTGAGCAACTGCCGCACCAGCTCCTGCACCGCCTGGATGAGCGAGGCGTAGGGGATGTCGCGGTTGAACTGGTCGAACTTGCCCGAGATGAAATAGCCCCGCCGCTCGACGATGGGCCTGTGCAGCTCGTGCACCAGCGCGCTCTTGCCGATGCCCGAGTAGCCCGCCACCAGCAGCAGCTCCTTGCCCCCGCTCGCGACGCGCTCGAAGGCCTCGAGCAGCAGTTGGGTCTCGCGCTCGCGGCCGTGCAGCCGCTGCGGCAGCCGCAACACGTCCGGCACATCGTTGCACCCGATGGGGAACTCGGTGATGTCTCCCCGCCCGTCCAGGCGCTCCAGGCACCGCGCCAGGTCCGCCCGGAGCGTGAAGGCGCTCTGGTAGCGCTCCTCGGCGCGCTTGGCCAACAGCCGCAGGATGATGTTGGACACCACCACCGGCACCGCGGGGACGAGCTCGTGCGGAGGCACCGGCACCTGGGCGATGTGCGCGTGCACCAGCCCCATCGGGTCCGCCGCCGTGAAGGGCAGCCGCCCCGTCACCAGCTGGTACAGCGTGACGCCCAGCGAATACAGGTCCGTCCGGTAGTCGATGGCCCGGTTCATCCGCCCCGTCTGCTCGGGCGAGATGTACGGCAGCGTCCCCTCCAGCACCCGCGGCCCCACCTGCGTCGGCACCTCGCGCGACAGCTCGGTGGAGATGCCGAAATCAATCAGCTTCAGCGTGTCCGTGTCCGGGTTGTAGAGGATGTTCGAGGGGTTGAGGTCCTTGTGGATGATGCGCCGCTGATGCACCCCCCCGAGTGCCTCCGCCAGGCGCGCCGCCATGTCCAGGAAGCGCCGCAGCTCCAGCGGCCCGGCGCCGAGCAGCTCCGACAGGGGCCGGCCCGCGAAATCCTCGAGCACGAGCGCCACGCCATTCCGGAACTCCTCCAGCGCGAGCGCCTCGATGACGCCCTCGCCGCGCGCCTGGCGCGTCATCCGGAACTCGTACCTCGAGCGCGCGAGCTGCTCGCTCGTCGGATACTCCGCGTGCACCAGCTTGAGCACCACCAGGCGCCCGTCCGCCTCGCGCACGGCCCGGTAGATGAGGGAGTGCCGGCTCTCGAAGAGCTTCTCCCGCAGGCCGTATCCCGAAATCACCTGGCTCCTCATATTCCGCCGTTTCAGCGCTGCCCGCCGGGCATCTGAAATCGAGTCGGAACACGAAGCAACGACCCGATCCCATGGCTGGCCCTCGTGCCTGCCCGAGCGCCCGGCTTGCGTGGAATTGTCCTCGTCCCTACAGTTCCCCGCCAGCCGGTCTCCAAGGCAAAGAACTCATTGACATGACCAAGGTTTTCAAGAAGGCGCAGCTCTGGCTGTTCTCGTACGCATGGGCCTGGGCGCTGTGCCTGGTGTTCTCCCTGAAGCGCGAGCGGATGTCCCACAACAGTGGCATCACCGCGAAGGGGCGCATCCGCATCACGAAGACGCCCGCCTTCCCCGCGCATGACTTCTTCGAGCCCGGCCGCGAGTTCAAATGCCGGCTCCGGCACGCCTCGGCCTCCTACGAGGACGACACCATCATCCAGGTGCGCTCCGCGTCGCTGAAGTTCGCGGACAGTGATGATGACAGCCCCCTGGATATCGAGCTGAACACCGGCACCATCTCGCTGTTCTGGACGGCGCGGAACTTCGCCGAGTTCTCCCAGCAGCGGCGCCACCGCGTCAACGAGCTCGCGTACTGGCATTACTACGACAAGTACCCGCGCGGCCTGCTCGCCGCCGAGGACGGCATCCGCAAGGACCCCGCCTCGTTCGCGCAGCTCTACTACCACTCACAGACGGCCACGCGCTTCGTCGGCAAGGACGGCGTGCTGCGCTACGCCAAGTACCGCCTGGTGCCCGCGGACCGCTGCCCCGAGTCGGGCCTCATGTCGAAGGACGAGCTGCGCAACCGCTGGAAGGAGGCGGTGGTGCCCGGTGAGAGCCGCCCTCCCGACTACCTCCGCCAGGAGCTCGTCGAGCGGCTCTCGCGCGGCCCCGTCCAGTACGTGCTGCAGATTCAACTCCACACGCCCCAGCCGGACGACAGCCCGGAGATCTTCAACTGCAACGTCGCCTGGGACGAGGCCACCCATCCCTATCTGGACCTCGCCACGGTGGAGCTCGAGTCCATCCTCCCGCGCGAGGAGGGCAACCCGATGCGCTTCTCCCTGGGCCACCACCCGCCCTCGCTCGGCGTCCTCCCGTCGGAGCACATGGACGACTACAACTCGCTCAACTACATGCGGCACAAGGCGGACCTGGTGAAGGAGGCCCGCGTCTACCTCACCAAGGCCTGGGGCCCCCGGGAAACGGAGCCGGGCGAGCGGCCGGAGACCGTGCGCGGCTGACCTGGCGCTCCGGGCTCACTCCGCCACCCAGATGGCGTCCCACGCGTTCATCCGGCCCCGCTGCCGGATGGACGGGAACGACCGGCCGGATTCCCGTGCGGCCCGCTCGAGCCTGGCCAGCACCTCGGGCGTGCGCGCGGCGAAGCCCCAGCCCCTCAGGAGCATGACGTCCTCGCCCAGGCACACGGTGCGCTCGTCGGGGAGCTCGAATCAGCTGGACATAGGACCGCCACTCTGGAGCGGAGCGGATGGCCTCGAACGTCGCGTCACGGCCACGCCTGCCCGCAGTGCTTGTCATCGGTCTGGATTCCCCCTCTAGCGTTCGTCGGCCTGGAGCCAGGAGGCTGGCGCTTCCTGGATATGGGAGAGGCGGCCCCGGGATTCGTGTTCTTCCCAGGTGAGCCGCAGCGTCACCCATTGCCCGGCAACCCGGAAGTCGTAGTCCCACTGCTCTGTCCAGCGATAGAACTTGCCGGCCGGATGCGAGTGCTGCCGGACGTGGTCCGGCGAGCCCACCCGCTGGAGCACCTGCTCGGCGGACATGCCCGGGTCCAGCTCCGCGGCTCGCTCGCGCCGGTGGGCCACATGTTCGGGCACCGGAAACCGGGCGTGTCCGCGCCCCGGGCGGAAGTGGTAGGCCGCGTACCCCAGGGGCTCCTCCCCGAGCAACCGCAGGGCGTGGTGGAGGAGGGGCCGGAAGGCCTGTTCTTCCACGTCCCAACCCCGGCCCATCGCCGTACTGCTTTGGGAGGAGCCCGCATGGTCGAGCCGCTCCCAGAACCGGAGCACCGGCAGGGCCTCCTCACACCGATGCAGCCCCACCAGTTTCAAGGCGGGCCGCACGTGCCTGAGCTGGACCTGGAGGGGCGAGGGCTTGTCCCCGATGGAAGGGCGCTCGCGGCTCGCGAGGAATTGCTGGACCTCGTACAGCCGGGCCGCCAGCTTCCACAGCAGGTGGTACGCGCCCCGTTTCTCCGCCTCGTCCATCGCGCGGGTGATGGCGGCCCGGGCCGGACTGTCCTCCGGCACCAGGAGCCCCTGGGTGAGATCGAGCACCAGCCGCGGGCCCCAGCTCGTCCTCCAGACGAACCAGGCCGTGCCATCCACCTGGAAGAAGTACGGCCACGATTCCCCCGCCCAGAAAAGACCTCCCATGAAGACGTAGGGAGGGTCGATCACCCACTCGCACCGCCGCGCCTGCCCGGGCCCCTGCGCTGGCTCCTGCGCCGAACGGGCTCTTCGGAGGAGCACGTGAATCGTGTCGTGCCCTTCCGGGGACACGGCGATCACCTGGGGCGTGTAGCCGTGGGTCCGGAGGATCGACCAGCCGTCATCCGAGACCAACACCTGGTGCGGCCCGTGCTCGCCAGGACCCTGCCGCCGCTCCCAGACGACCCGGTCCCCGTCGAACAGCCGGTAGACGAAGTCGTCCTGGTACACGCGCTCCTCGAGGGCGCGATGCGAGCGGGCTTCCAGGGTGAACCGGCCATTGGGCGAGGTCGCCTCGCAGTCGGGAAAGAAGACCGTCGTCACATGTGTGTCACTTCACGTCAGGTGTCCGGGCTCAGGAGCCCGCGGGCCGGACCCGGGTGAGCGCCGCCGCCACCTGCTCGTCACTCAGCTCCAGCTTCTCCTCCGAGCCGCTCCACACGAAGGGAATGCCCGGCTGGCGGTAGAGCGTGGCGGGGATGTCCTTGGCCATCTGCGCGTGCAGCTGCGGCAGCTTCGACCAGTGCAGCCCCTGCTTCGCATGGTGCGCGGCGTGGTAGCCGAGGTTGCCCGTCATCAGGTTGTAGCCCCGGTGGAGGATGTTGTACGAGGCCTCCGCGTGCTCCCGAGTCTCGAGCCCCACGTGGTGGAAGTACGTGGCCCAGACGGTGAGGTAGAGAGACAGGCACATGGGCAGCAGGAAGACGAACAGCGCGTTGTACCAGTCGTGCCAGAAGAGCACGCCCAGCAGCGCCACCTGCACCACGCCCATGGCCAGGAAGACGCGCAGCGCCTTGGGGTAGCGCCGCCCCACCTGCCAGGCCCGCGGATAGGCCGTCAGCGCCGTCTTGAGGGAGTACTCCAGCTCGCCCATGGTGGAGCCGTCATCGCGCTTCCAACGCGACTCGTCCTTCTCCTGGTCGAGGTAGTTCAGGTGGTGGCCGACCACGTGGTGCAGGAACCACCCGTGGGAGATGATGCCCGTCTGGAAGCCGAAGACGATCTCCAGCAGCCGGTTGGGCAGGGCGTGGCGGAACATGCTCAGGTGCTGGTGGTGGTGGTTCCACGCGCTGATCCACCCCTTCGGAATGGCCATCACCGCGAGCCACAGCACGGGCAGCCACCAGCTGCTCGCCGTGAAGTACACGGTCAGGTCGAGCGCGAACACACACAGGAACAACAGGACGGGGATACGGTCTTCAGGGTGTCGGAACAGGGTCATGCGCTATGAGAAGGGGGGCCAGGCAGGAGGGTTCTCCAGTATACAGAACGAACCGGCGGCCTGGGATGGCTACCCCTGGACCGGGTGCTCCAGCTCCTCGAAGAGCGCGAAGACGTCGGCGGAGACCCCCCGGTCATCCAGCTGCTGCTCCACCTCGAGTCCATAGCGCCGCGCGAGGTACTCCGTGTACGCACAGGCGAAGAACTCGTCCTCGTTCTGCTTCTGGTACTCGGACCCCACGTAACCCGTGCGCTCGGCCCGCCGGAGCAACCGCTGCACACGGAAGCGGAGCGTGCCGGGCCCCGCGATGAGGACGAGGTGCGCGAACTCGTGGGCAAGCACCCACCCGTTCGCCCCGGGCGACAGGCTCAACAGCCCCTCCACCTTCGCCATCGCCAGATTCCCGTGAGTCACGCCGTGGAGCGCCTCGAAGGTCCGATGGTCACCCTCCCCCGCCCGCTCCTCGCGGAGAGGGGCGAGCTCGGGCACGTCCGAGACGCGCACGTCCAGGGGGAGGATCCGAAGGCGGAAGCCCCTCGCGGCCAGGTTCGGGAGGAACTGGCGCAAGGGGAGCGCCGAGGCATGCACGACGCGGCGCTCCCGCTCGGTCAGCGCCGGCCAGTCCGGGAATACGCGCTCGAGGCCCTCCAGCGAGCCCACGTCGGGCAGGTGCTTCAAGCCTCCGAGAACATCCTGCTGGGAGAGCTCGAGCGCCATGCCCTTGCCGAGGAGTGGCGCGAAGTCACTCGGAGACAGCTCGTGCGCCCGCTCGAAGTGCTTCAGCGCGTCGCTGAACCGGCCCTCCCGGAGAGCCACCCCGCCCCGCTGGACGAGACCCACGACATCCGAGGCGTCCTCGCGCAGCCGCTCGTCCGCCAGCGCCCGCATCCGCTCCATGGGGAGCAGCGTGAGGCTGGGGGCACGGCACGGCGCTCCCACCATCTGGTGTGCCGCGAGCAGCAGGAAGTTCACGCCCGCGTGCGCGTCCAGCTTGCGCCGGCGCGCCGCGTCCACGACCAACGCCTCGTGGCCATGCAAGGAGGCCAGCACCTCCGAGTGGAGCGCCTCCAGTTCCACGTACGCGTCATCGCGCACGGCTTGACCGTACGGGTCGCTGCGGATCATCTCCTCGTACAGCGCCATCGCCCGCTCCAGCGGGGGAAGCGCCTCCTCCAGACGCGCCTGGGCGAAGCGGGCCTTGCCGAGCAGGCACAGGAGCCGGGGCTCCAGCGACTGCTCCCAGCCCGTCAGCATTTGCTCCGCCTCGGAGGCGCGCTCCAGCGCGATGAGGTGGTTGGCCAGCTCGGCCAGCACATCGACGCGGCGGGGGTGACGGAGCCGGAGTGCGCGCAGCCGCTCGACGGACGAGCGCACCCGGCCCGCCCGGGCCTCGTACCGGGCCAGCAGCCAGGTGATGCCATCATCCTGGGGAGAGCGCACCAGCGCCTGCTGGAGCAGTTCGCACGCGAGCTCCGGCTCGTCCTCGTCGCAGTCCTGGGCGAGACCGACCAGGGCGCTGGCCCGGAGTTGCCCACCCACGCTGGAAACGAGCGCGAGCGCGTTCTTCCGTTCCCCGGCGACCAGCAGCCGGCGCACCTCACGCGAGAGCCGCCACGAGCGAAACGCATCACCCAGTCCCATGCGTGCTCACATGCCCGAGTCGGCCCGAGCCCTCAAGTCCGGCCCTATGGACGGGACGCTCAACGTTCGTCGATTCCCGGGCGTTGACCGATTCTGGCCCGCTGGGCATGTTCGGCGGAAATGCTGGAACGAATCGAAATCGAGAACCTCGGCCCCATCCAGAAGACGGGTGTGTCGCTCAGCCCCCTGACGGTGCTCCTCGGGTCCAACGCTTCCGGCAAGACGACCGTCATGCGTGGCATCGAGCTGTTCGCGATGCTGCGGAACCATCCCATGCAGGAGGTGAAATACGCGGGCTACTCACTGACGGGCTCCCACTGGCCCCAGATCATCAACGGGGGAGATGCAGCGAAGCGCCTCATCCTGCGTGGATTCGTCCAGCCTGGTTCCACTCAACCCGATTACGAAATGACGCTCGGCATTGATTGGGAGCAAGTACGCAGCAACATCGTTGCGCAACCGGGTGCAGAGCAAAAGGCCGAACCGCAGATCCTGAATGAACAACTGAGAGATCAGAATGGACGTTCGCTCAGCAGTGACATGGGAATTCAGGCGCTCAGGATCGACGATCGGCCAATCAGCCTGTCGCAGCCACGCCAATTTTCCATCACGTGGATGCTTTCCCAGGTCGGAAGGCTTCCTCCGTTTCGCGAGGAAACTGAGGGCCTTGTCCAATACCTGGAATCCTTCGGAACCGCCCGCTACTTTCGGCCGAACAGCACGGCGATGCTCCATCCCACCTCTGACAACGAGGTATGGCCAGACGGTTCGGGGTTCGTGGCAGCGTTGGCCACCCTCCAGAATCGGGAAAGTGAGCGCTTCGAGGCCATCTCGCAGAGGCTGAGCGAACTCTTCCCGCACATCCAGCGCATCCGCTTCGACATCGGTGCCAAAGGCAAGATCCAGCACCTGGTCTTTTCGACCCAACGCTCGAAGCAACTGATTCCGGCTCAGATGGAAGCGGATGGTGTCCTGACAACGCTGTTCCTGCTCTGGGCTGGAGCAACGACGCCTCCGCACGGCACGCTCCTCATCGATGAACCAGAAGCGGCTCTCCATCCTCATCTGATGGGTAAGCGAGTCGAATTCCTGCGTTCCCTCGCAGCTGGAGAGTTCACCGGCCATCCGCTGCGGGTTGTCGTCGCGACCCAATCAGTTGACTTCGTCCGCTGGGTGGAACCCTCGGAACTCCGCGTCGTAGAGTACAGCAACGAGACGAGCACGCTCATTCATGCCATTCCCGAAAGCGAAAACCTGCGCACACTTGTCGACAAGTTTCAGGCGAACGCGGGTGACCTCTGGTACTCGGGGGCTCTCGGCGGTGTGCCAGGGACAGGGGCATGAAAAAGCCTCTACGCGTCATCGTGCTCGGCGAAGGCAAGGACGAGCGCGGCAAGCCTCGCACGCTGCCGCCCTTCGCCCGCGTTCCCCATGATCAACAGGGCGCCATGGAGATCCTCGTGAGGCGTGCCCTATACCCGCTGCGCCATCCCGGTCAGTCCTGGCATCGAGGGCTCAAGGACAATGATGGGATACACGTCCTGCAACCCCCAGCACCACGGCTCCCGCGTCAGCCAGCGATGACCGAGCTCCTCGCCGACTCGAATGCGCTTGCGCCACTCGTCTCGGCGGCACTGAAACCACTGCGCGGGCCAGTCCCTGTCGACCTGCTCGTGGCCACACATGATGCGGATGAAGCCGCATCCTCCGCCATCAAGGCCGTACATGTGGTCAACACGAGCCTCGGTACCCATGTGCCGCTGCTTCAACCCGCGCCGGAGATCCAGGCATGGCTGACGAGCAAGCGGGCCATTGAGCTCGCCTACGACCGCGAGCACTGTACCGTGCCCGTGCCGGACGAGGACGCGCTGAAGAAGGACGCCAAGGCCGAGCTCCAGCGCCTGCTCCGCACCTTCGGGGGCAGCTTCAACGCGAAGATGCAAGCGAGCCTCGCCGAAAGAATGCCCGTCGAAGATCTCGGACGCTACGACTGGTCCGGATGGAATCAGGCCACCGAAACCCTGAAGGTGGCCCTGGTGGAAAACGGTCTCAAGAAGCTGGAACTGTGAAGCGCCTCCCTACCGGTCCAGCACCATCGTCCGGATGAAGCCCTTCGGGTGCCGCGCGTACGAGCGCAGGTGCATGGCCACGTCCACCATCCACGGCACCCAGTCCCCCGTGTCGATGACCGCGTCCACCGCCCGCTCCCGGTTGCGCGCGTACCACTCGCGCCAGTGCTTCACCTCGTCCGGCTTCAGCCTCCCCGACAACCCCTGCGCCCTCAGCAACAGCTCGAAGATGCCCCGGTGGCAGTAGATGTACTGGCCCCCACCCTTCCATCCCAACGCCTCCCGCGCCACCTCGCCCAGCGTCTCCTCGTGCCCACACGCCGCCTCGTACACGAACAGCGGCAGCGGGCTCCCCCGGGCGATGTCGAACCCCATCTGGCTGTAGAAGCGCGGGTTGAAGTCGATGAGGAGCTGCTTCCCTCCCGCCCGGATGAACTCCACCTCGAACGTGCCGTGGTACCCCAGCTTCTTGCACAGCGCCCGCACCTTCTCCGCGAGCTCCGGCTCCACCGGCACTTCCTCGAAGCACAGCCCGATTCCCAGCTTGCGCGGCCGCTGCAGCACCTTCAGCGCCCCTCGCGCCACGAACAGCTCGCCCGTCCGGTCCACGAAGCCGCTCAGGCTGAAGATGTTCTGCGCCGCCTCCGTGTAGAAGGCCTGCACCATCGGCCGGTTCGCCTTCGCGTCGTAGTCCAGCAGCTTCCGCCCGTACCGGTTGCGCTCCAGGAACTCCCGGTAGCGCGGCAACAGCTCGCTCGCGCGCTCCACCTGCGAGCCCTTCACGTGGCTCTCGAAGAGAATCTGCGTCTGCGGCTTGAGCAACACCGGGAAGCGCGCCTCGGCCGCCACCTTCTCCAGGTCCCCCTCGCCCTCCGGGAACCACGTGTCCGGCACGTCCAGCCCCACGTCCTTGCACAAGTCGTGGAGCCGCTGCTTGTTCAGCAGCCCGTAGATGACGTCCACCCCCGGCTGGTACATCCGGAAGTGCTGGCCCAGCTCCTCGCGGTGCAGCGCGAACAGCCACGCCATGTCATCGCTCGTCGGGTAGAGCACGTGCCCCGGCTCCGCCTCCCCGAAGCGCATCAGCCACTCCAGGAAGGCGTCCGAGTCCCCCACCTCCGGGCACTCCACCCGCCTCGTCACGTAGCGGCTCCAGCGCGCCGGCGCCAGCAGCTTGGACTCGGCCACGGTGACCGGGATTCCCAGACGGCCCAGGCTGCGCACCGCGGCCAGCGTGCCGTAGTAGTCGGCCATCGTCAGCAGGATGGGGGAACGGGACTGCGTCGTCATGATGTCGGATTCCTCGGGGCTCTCAGCCCGGATTGATCGTCGTGCTCACCACCGGCTGCGCCTCCGCCGCCGGCTTCTTCCCGCGCCAGTCGAACCGGTCCTTCAGCTTCAGGAACGGCTTCTCGAAGTAGCGGTAGCTCAGCGTCGCGAAGAAGATGCTCAGCGCCAGCGTCAGCACGTAGTACAGCGCCAGGTTGTGCGGCACCACCCGCCGCACGATGTTCAGCGAAATCATGTGCATCAGGTAGATGCCGTACGTGATGGAGCCCACGTAGCGCAGCCACTTGTGGTCGATCAGCGGCGCCAGCACGTGCTGGGGCCGGATGCACATCGCGATGACCATCATCGTCAGCAGCAGCGAGGACAGCCACAGCGGCGTGTCGTGGTTGTAGATGGCGAAGAACACCGCCACCACGATGACCGGCACGCTCCACACCTGCCCCAGCACCTTCCACGTCAGCTCGAACGGCTTGGGGAAGTGCACCAGGTACGCCGACAGGCAGCCCATGCACACCGAGATGGAGATGCTCGCGAGAATGCGCACCCACAGGTGCCGCGTGTCCAGGAAGCCCGTCTTCGTCGCCCAGCCCATGAAGATGCCCACCGCCAGCATCCCCGACATGAACACCACCGGGCCCCACGTGCTCTTGAAGTAGCGCACCACGAAGGGCCACAGCAGGTAGAACTGCTCCTCGGTGGCCATGGACCACGCGAAGTAGAAGATGATGCGCCCCTCTTCCAGCTTGATGAACCAGTTCGACGTGTACGTGAGGTAGTACTTCACGTTGTCGAAGAAGGCCCCGCGCACCTCCTGGTCCGTCTCGAACACCGAGACGAGCACGATGTAGAGCGCCGTCACCGCGTAGTAGAGCGGGAAGATGCGCAGCGAGCGCCGCGCGTAGAAGCCCTTGAGCGAGATGGTCCCCGTCTGCGCCCGCTCGCGCAACAGCAGCGTCGTGATGAGGAAGCCGCTGATGGCGAAGAAGAGCGAGACGCTCAGGTAGAAGCGGCCCACCAGTCCCTCGCGGGCCTCCAGCACGTGGTAGAGCACCACCGCGAAGATGGCGAGGGCTCGCAGCCCGTCCAGGGCTCCGAAGGTCTTGGTGCGAAGAAAGGCTTGATGGGCGGTCTGGGCGGATTCCATGCGCGCCTTCAGCAACGCAGAATTCCCCGCCCGCGACAAGAGGAGCCCGGGACGCACCCGGGCCCTGCCGCTAGCCCACCGCCTGCCCGCCCGGCGGCTCTCCCGTCTCGCCCGAGCGCCGCACCTCCGCCACGTGCGCGAAGTAGATGGGGATGCCCAACACGTACCGGCTGAAGAGCCGCCTCGGCTCCACCGCCAGACGGAACAGCCACTCCATCCCCACCTTGCGCATCACCACCGGCGCCCTCGGCACCTTGCCGCCGATGTAGTCCAGGATGGCGCCCCCATTCACGATGAGCACCGGGTGCGTGAGCGCCTCGCGCAGCTTCACCGACACCTCCTCCTGCTTGGGCATCCCCATCGCCATGATGATGAGGTCCGGCTTCGTCTCCGCCGCCAGCCGCAGGTACGTCTCCGGTGGATCAAAGCCCTCCTGGCTCGCCACCACGTTCAGCCCCCACTCCTCGAGCGTGCGCCGCGCGTTGTCCAGCCACGGCGAGCGCGTTCCGAAGAGCGCCACCTTCCGGCCCGCGTACCGGCGCGCCACCTTGGGGATGAAGTCCGTGCCATTCATGTTGAGCCCAAATGGCCGCTGGAAGGCCTTGAGGCCCAGCTTCACCCCGATGCCGTCGCGCAACACCAGGTCCGAGCGCAACAGCCCTTCCAACATCCCTGGCTGATTCCACCCCAGGTTCACCGCGTGCGCGTTGAGGAAGGAGAGGATGAAGGGGCGCGAGGGGCGGGAGAGCTCGTCGAGCAACGCCTGCTCGGCCGCCTCGTCGTCGATGATGCGCAGTCGGTTCATCAGCGCCATGAAGTTGCGCGCGCGCTCGGACTTCGTGGGCTCCTGGCTCGCCATGCGTCCTCCTGAGGGGCCGCGAGGATAGTGGACCCGGCCGGGTACCGGAACGGCTTGACGGGGGGTGCGGTTCGGACCCGCGCCGGGTGCCGGGTGACCTCGCCCGCCTGCCCCGAGTGTCCTCGGCCAACGGGGGCCCCTCCGCCCTCCGCCATGTGGTGAACGGCCGGGCCACACTTCCGGGCAGTGGATGACGGTGCCGCCGTGGCCCGTGTCTAGCTTTTGAAGTCCACGACGCAGCGCACAGTGCGCGGAGGACGGCGCCTTATGCAGGAGCTCAACTTCCTTCCGGCCCACCGCCTCGCGGCCCTGGTGCGCGCTCGCGAGGTGTCGGCCCGGGAACTGCTGGAGGTCCACCTCGCCCAGGTGGCCCGGCACAACGCCCGGCTCAACGCCCTCATCACGCTCGACGAGGAGCGCGCCCGCGCGCGCGCCCTCCAGGCCGATGAGGCCACCGCCCGCGGCGAGTCCTGGGGCCCCCTCCATGGCGTCCCCATCACCATCAAGGACTCGTTCATGACCGCCGGGGTGCGCACCACCAGCAGCTACAAGCGGCTGCGCCACCACATCCCCTCTCATGACGCCACCGTGGTGGCCCGCCTCAAGGCCGCCGGCGGCATCCTCCTGGGCAAGTCGAACCTGCCCACCCTCACGTTGGATTTGCAGACCAGTGGGCACCTGTTCGGCCGCGCCAGCAATCCGTGGGACGAGTCTCGCACTCCCGGGGGCAGTACCGGCGGTGGCGCGGCAGCCGTGGCCGCCGGCATGTCTCCCTTCGAGGTGGGCAGTGACCTCGGTGGCTCCATCCGTGTGCCCTCGCACTACTGCGGCGTGTTCGGCTTCAAGCCCACCGAGCACCGCGTCCCCATCTCCGGGCACATTCCGCCCTTGCCTGGCCGGCCTCGCGGGGTGCGGTATGAGGGCGCCGCCGGGCCGCTCGCTCGCTGTGTGGAGGACTTGAGGCTCGGGCTCAAGCTGCTCGCCGGGCCGGATGATGAGGACTTCGATGTGCCTCCCCTGCCCGTGCGCGACGTGCCCCCGCGCGAGCCCCGGCATTACCGCATCGCCTGGACGGATGATTTCGGTGGATTGCCCGTCACCCGGGAGACGCGCACCGCGATGGAGAAGCTCGCGCGCACCCTGGAGGGGCTCGGCTGCCGCGTGGAGCGCGCCGCTCCCAAGGACATCAACTACGACGAGCTGTGGGAAGTCTGGGGCCGCGTGCTCGGCGCGGAGATCGGCTCCGAGATGCCCTTCCTGTTCCGCTTCGCCATCAGCGTCCGCTTCAACGCCATGCGCGGCGAGGCCACCCTCAACCGCGGCGTCATCCGCGGAATGCAGATTGAAATGCCCGAGTACATCGAGGCCCTCGCCATCCGCGACCGATTCACCGGACAGGTCGAATCCTTCCTGTCCGATTGGGATGCGTGGCTGTGTCCCGTCTCCGTCGGGCAAGCGTTCACCCACAGGCCCAGCGGCGAGTGGATTGAAGTCGATGACCAGCGTGTCCCCTATATGGCGGGTACCGCCGGGTTCACTTCCGTGTTCAACCTCACCGGCCACCCCGTGGTCGTCCTGCCGCTCACGCAGTTGGTGGACTCACCGCTTCCGCTGGGCATCCAGGTGGTGGGGCGAAGGTGGCTCGATGAGGAGTTGCTCGCCCTCTCCGAGTCCCTCGCCCATGTCACCGGAGCGTTTCGCAAGCCTCCGGGGTTCTGAGCTCTTCAATCCACGTGCGCGTCCGGGTCCCCTTCCCCGAGCGCCTCGAGCACCAGCTCCGCTGCCTTCTCCAATGCGTGCCCCGGCGCCAGGTCCTTCGCCACGTACAGCACCGAGTGCACCTTCTCCGCCAACTCCCTCGTCCCCACCGTCTCCCCCTTCACCGCCTCCTCACACAGGTGCAACGCCAGGTCCACCAGCAGCAGTCTTCTCCGGTCCACCCAGCCCTGTGACAACTTGGGGCTCGAGCCCTCGGGTTGCGCCTCGTGCACACGCTCGTGCACCTGTTTCAGTGCGCTCAGGATGGAGTCGCGGTGCTCCTGCTTCAGCCGGCTCTCTCTCGGCGTCCGGCGATCCTCCGGGTCCGCTTCGTTGCTCATGGTCTTCTCTCGGCGACTTGGATGCGAACCCTCGGGGCTCGATACCCTCACCCCGGGGGGCTTGCCCCCCCTTTGAACGACGGGGGGCTCCTCTCCCGGAGGGCGAGGGGAGATTGGGCTCAGTTGGACTTGGGGCTCACGGGGGCCACAGCCGGCTTCGGCGCCTCGGCCGGCGGGGCCTCCGGACGCGGCAGCACCCCCGGCACCTCCGCCAGCACGTAGCTCACCCACGCCACCGCCGCCGTCGCCTGCGCCAGTTCCTTCGGATCCACCTTGTCCAGCGTGTCCGCCTCCGAGTGGTGCACGTCGAAGTACCGGCTGCTGTCCACCCTCACCCCCACGAACGGCACCCGCGCCGGCATCAACGGTGAGATGTCCGCTCCCCCCGCATCCCCCTGCAGCATGTTCGCCGCCCCCAGCGCCTCCAGCGGCTTCAGCCACGGGCTCACCAGCTCCGCTCCTCCCGGGCCCGCTCGCAGCGCCACCCCCACCGGCTTGAAGCCCCCCGCGTCCATCTCCATCGCCGCCACGTGGTTGGCCAGCTCCCCCGCATGCGCCTCCGCGTACGCCCTCCCTCCCTTCAGCCCGTTCTCCTCGTTCGCGAACAGCACCACCCGCACCGTCCTCCTCGGCGCCGGCTTCAGCTTCCCAATCAGCCTCGCCGCCTCCATCACCATCACCACCCCCGCGCCGTCATCGTGCGCCCCCGTCCCCACGTCCCACGAGTCCAGGTGCGCCCCCAACAGCACCACCTCCTTCGGCTTCTCCCGCCCCGGCACCTCCGCCACCACGTTGAAGGAGTCCACGTCCGGCAGCGTCTGGCACCCCAGCTTCAGCTCCACCTTCACCGGCCCGCTCGCCAGCAGCCGGTGCAGCAGCTCCGCGTCCTCCACCGACACCGCCGCCGCCGGAATCCTCGGCCCGTCCTCGTCGTAACGCATCGCCCCCGTGTGCGGCGAGCGCAGCGTCGCCGTCGCCAGCGAGCGCACCAGCATCCCCACCGCCCCCGCCTTCCCCGCCACCGACGCTCCCCGCGTCCGCAGCGCCGCCGCCTTCCCGTAGTCCGCCGCCACCGCCATCGAGTGGTTGAACAGCACCACCTTCCCCTTCACCTTCTCCCCCAGCGCCGCCACCTCCTCCAGCGAGCGCACCTCGACAACCTCGGCCGTCACCCCCTCCGGCGCCGTCCCCACGCTCCCGCCCAGCGCCATCAGCGCCAACGGGTGCTCCCGGTAACGCTCCGTCCCCAGTACCCGCCCGCTCTCCTCCCCTCGCACCCAGCGCGGCACCTTCACCGGCTCCAGCCACACCTTCACCCCGTCCGCCTCGAAGCTCCGCTTCGCCCACTGCACCGCCGCCTTCTCCCCCTCCGTCCCCGACAGCCGCGGTCCAATCCCATCCGTCAGCTCCGCCAGCCGCGCGTACGCGTGGCCCTCGGTGAGCGCCGCGCCAATGAGCCGCTCCGCCACCTGCGGCGAGGGGCCCGTCACGGCCGCGGGAGCCGGGGCCGGCGTCTTCGGCGCGGCGGTGAGCAGGGACAACAACGCGGCGGACAGCGGGAGGAACGAGGGCACGTCGTGACTCCGGGAGGAGAGGGGGCCTGCACTCTCGTTCCGCCAGCGCTTCCTCGCAAGCGCCTCGGTATTCCCGCGCTACTCGCGCCTCTCCCCGGCTCGCACCGGGGCGACGGGTCTCAGCGGCTCGTCCTTCACCACCGGTACGGGTTCCGGCTCCTCGAACATCGCCGCGCCCCCCGCCAGGCACAGCAGCACCCCTCCCACCACCATCAGCCACGCGATGAGCTGGAAGTCCTTCTGCCCCAGCACCTCCCGCTCCGTGCCCTGGAACACCTCCAGCCGCTCCCCGCCCACCAGCACCGGCCCCCGCTCTCCCAACGCCACCTGCCCCATCACCACCACGCTCGCCCCCACCTCCAACCGCTCCTCGCGCAGGCGCGTGCCCGCCCCCACGTCCCCACGCCCCGTCTCCGTGTACACGTAGCGTGACAGCACGTGCGACGGCACCTCGTAGCCGTTGAAGAGACTCCCGGGCGTGTACTCGCGCACCTTCATCCCCACCAGCGACGCCCCGCCAGGCTCGAGCCCGATGCGGCCGAACTCGTCCTCCAACTCCCAGCCCTCCGCGTATTCCGTCTCGTGGAAGAGCGTGCTCGAGTTCTCGCCATCCCGCTCGTCCACGCGCAACTGGTAGTACGCACAGTCCACGTCCGCGAGCGGCGCACGCACCGGCTTCCTCGCGCCCAGCCGGCCCACCACCTTCACCGTGGTGCCCGGCCGCGCCTCCATCACCCGGCTCCTCGGCGTGCCTCGCAGCCTCGCGAGCCGGGCCCTGCTCCACCACAGGTTCCCCACTCCGGCCGCCAAAAGGCCCAGCCCGAGCAGGAACACCACCGCCAGGACGATGCTTTCTTCATCCATGCCCGGTCCTTGCTACCCCAGGCGGGCACCATCCTCCAAACCGGCCTACTTCTTCTCCGCCGGCACCCGGTACGTCAGCACCGGGCAGGGCGCCAGCCGCACCACCTTCTCCGCCACGCTCCCCATCATCAGGTGCGACAGGCCCGTGCGCCCGTGCGTGCCCATGATGATGAGGTCATACCCGCCCTCCTCCGCCACCCGGGTGATGACGTGCGCCGGCTCGCCCGCCTCCAACATCTGCTTCGAGTGCGGCACGTCCTTCAGGAACGCCGTCAACTGCTGGTCCGCGTGGTTGCGCAGGTACGTGGACAGCGTCAGCTCCGGCTCGCTGCGCGTCAGCACCACCATCTCGTCCCCCGCGTACTCCGACGGCCTCCACACGTGCAGCACGTCCAGCTTCGCGTCGAATCGGCTGATGAACTGGTGCGCGTACTCGAGCGCACGCTTCGACGTCTCCGAGAAGTCCACCGGCACGAGGATTCGCTGAATCTTGTTCATGGTTCCACTCCAGGTCGGGTCTCCCCTCCCTGGTGCAATGGCCGTTCCCACCCCCGCTCCCTCGGAAGGCCCCGTACGCACAGCGCAAATGCTGCGTCCGCTCCACCCCCACGCAATTCCTGCACCTGCCCGCTGGAGGGTCAGGCGCGCGCGAGTGACGCCGTGCTCGCACCGGGCCATACTCGCCGCCCCGGAGGAGCTACACATGAGCCGATTCCACCTGTCCTGGCTGCTGCCCGTCCTCTTCATGGCCGGCTGCGAGCCCTTCGACCCCTGGTTCGACTTCGCCCCCGATGACAAGCAGTTGCAGCACATCGGCCGCATGGACTGGTCCACCGAGAATGGCCCCACGTATGCCCATTCGGGTGTCACCGTCCGCTTCCGGTGCAACTGCACCGGCGTGGACGTGGCCTTCCAGGACCATGGCACCGGCGGCGACGAGCACACCAACTGGGTCAACGTCATCGTCGACGGGAAAACAGCGGCCAAGGTCCAGCTCAAGCCCGGTCGCAACCTGCTGCGCGGCGCCCGCAACCTCCCCCGCGGCGAGCACCTCGTCGAAATCGTCAAGCGCACCGAGCCCTATGCCGGCAAGGTGACCTTCCTCGGCGTCAGCCTCCAGGGCGTCCTGTTGGATCCGCCCCCCTGGCCCGAGAAGAAGTTCGAGTTCATCGGCGACTCCATCACCTGCGGCTACGGCAACGAGGTGGACATCTACGCCCCCACCTATACCGAGCCCAACACCGGCTACCACTCGAAGAACGAGGACATCTCCCAGGCCTACGGCTCCATCCTCGGCCGCCGGTTCAAGGCCGAGACCGTCACCACCTGCATCTCCGGCACCGGCGTCTACCGCAACCTCGATGGCTCCACCGTGGGCAGGGCCTTCCCCTACCTCTACACGCGCATGTACCCGGACGAGGAGAAGCCCCTCTGGAACCCGGCGTACTACGTCCCCGACGTCATCGTCATCAACCTGGGCAACAACGACTTCAACGTGCTCGGCGAGGACAAGCTCCCGACCGCCCCGCCCGCCGAGGAGTTCAAGGCCGCCTACGCCTCCTTCGTCCAGCAGCTGCGCGAGTACTACCCGGACGCGAAGATCATCTGCTCCGTGGGCCCCATGATGAACGACAACTACCCCGCCGGCCGACAGCACTGGACCAAGATGAAGGCCTACGTCTCCCAGATGGTCGAGTCCCTCGGAGACCCCAACGTCTTCTACTTCGCCTATACCCCCATCGTCGGCGACCCCTACGGCGAGGACTGGCACCCCACCAACGAGTCCCACGCCAAGATGGCCGAGGAGATCGCTCCCTTCATCGAGAGCCTCGGGTTCTGAGACAGGGACACGGCCCGAGTGGGAACCCGGGGCCGGATACCCTCACCCCGTCCCTCTCCCGGCGGGAGAGGGGAAATCGGGCTCCTGGGGTCAGCGGACGAACCGGAGCAGCAGGGCGGAGTTGGGAGGCACGGGGACCGGTCCGCGGCCCACGTCCGCCGCTCCCTCCGCCCTCGGCAACAGCACCGCCTCTCCCTCCCGCGTCCCCACGGGCCCCGCGAGCTTGTGCATGCGCCCCGCAGCCGCCATCGTCTGACGGGGTGTCCACGCCCACCGGGTGCTGGCGCCCCCTCCAGGCAGGCGAGCACCCCGCGTCCCTGGCACCGTCTTCCAACCGGCGCTCGCGCCTCACCTCGGGGATGTTGTTCCCCTCGCGCCCGAGACGAACCTTGCCCCCGTCGTTCTCTCGAGGGGGGTTTCCCATGTCGTCCGAGATGCAGGCCCCACGCCGGGGCTGGAAGTGGTTCGTGTTGGGAGCGCTCGTGCTCGCCGCGTGCGGCGTCGCGCCCGAGCCGCGAGGAGAGGACTCGCGCGAGGAGGGCTCCGTCTCCGCCCTGCGCGACTCCCATGGCGGGCAGCGCGTCTTTCCCACCTGGTCCACGCCCACCTTCGCCTCCACCCCGGTGCTCGCCACGGATGGACGGCAATTCCTCACCGTCTGGCGTGACTCCGGCCGGCCTGGCCAGCTCTTCGCCGCTCGCGTCTCCCCGCACGGCGAGCTGCTCGACCCCGAGGCCATCCGCCTCGACCTCGAGCCCACCGTCGAGACCGGCAACCCCGCCGTCGCCTACGACGGCAGGCAATTCCTCGTCGTCTGGCAGGGCCAGCGCACCCTGTACCTCGTCCGGGTGAATCGCGACGGCACCGTGGAGCCTCCCGTCCTGCCCCTCGCCGATATCTTCGGCAGCCCCGCTCCCGCTCCGGCCATCGCCTGCGGCTGGCGCAAGTGTCTCGTCGCCTGGCCCGACTTCGCCGACCCCCGCACCATCCGCGGCGTCCTCCTCGAGACCGATGACCATGGCCTCGGGACTCGGGAAATCCTCATCGCGTCTCCCGCACCGTCCATCGCCCCCTTCGGCATCTCCGCCGCCTGGGGACATGACCGCTTCCTCGTCGCCTGGAGCGCCGCGCGCGCCGGCTCCCAGAAGATCATCGCCGCCCGCGTGAAGACCGATGGCACCGTGCTCGACCCGGAGGGCCTCCTGCTCTCCGACGCTCCCGGTGAGCAGACCCGGCCGGATGTCGTCGCCACGAAGCAGGGCTTCGTCGTCGCCTGGACCGACACGCGCCGCGACAACCCGGACATCTTCGGCACGCTCGTGAAGGCAAATGGCTCCGTGCCCGATTCCGATGGGTTCCCCATCGCCACCAGCGCGGACACCGACTTCCTTGCCGCCCTCTCCTACGATGGCTCGCGCGTCCTCGCCTCGTGGACTCAATCGAGCCCGAACCACATCTCCGTTCGCGGCAACTTCGTGCGCGCCGATGGTTCCCTCGCTTCTCCGGGCGGATTCCCGCTCTCGGCCGGGGAGTTCGTCCGCGAGGGACAGTCCGACGTCGTGTTCAACGGGGACACGCACTTCGTCGTCTACGGCGCCGCTCCCGTCATCGACGAGCCTCCCTTCCAGGTCATCCTCGGCTCCCGCGTGAAGAAGAACGGGGCGCTCGTGGATGTGCCTCCCATCCGGATCTCCCACGCGCCTTCCGTGGAGGGGACGGCCGTGGTTCCTGGGGAGCGGTGAATGGGGGCGGGGTGGGGTCACATTGATCGATGACCCTCACCCCAACCCTCTCCCAGAGGGAGAGGGGGCGTGGCACGGGGGCAACCTGGGATGCGTGGCACCCTCACCCCGTCCCTCTCCCGGAGGGCGAGGGGAGATTGACGCGGTCCCCCCTCTCCTTCGTGCTTCTGTGCCGCGGTGGTTCTCGCGGTGGGCTTCCTCAGTCCTCGTGCGTGCTCACCGTCGTCGCCGGGCCCCACGCCTCCTGGCCCTCCCGCTCGAAGAAGAGCGGCTCGCGCTTCCGCGCGCTCCCCCCCACCTCGTTCAACGTCAGCGAGTCGTACAGGCGTCCGCCCACCATCGTGTACTGGATGCTCGTGCTGTGGCGCAGGTCCTCCAGCGGGTTCTTCTCCAGCACCAGCAGGTCCGCCAGCTTCCCCTCCTCCAGCGAGCCGATGTCCCCGTCCAGCCCCAGGTAGTGCGCTCCCGACAGCGTCGCCGCCCTCAGCGCCTGCATCGGCTTCATCCCGCCCTGCCCGAACATCCACAGCTCCCAGTGCGCCCCCAGGCCCTCGCGCTGCCCGTGCGCTCCCAGCTGCACGCTCACGCCCTTGTCGTTCAGCTCCTTCGTCACCCGGGCGATCTGGAAGTGGTTGAACTCGTCCTCCGGCGCCATCACCGGCCGGCGGCTCCGTTCGTCCACCACCCGCCTCGGCACGAACGCCAGCAGCCGCTTGTCGTCCCAGACGTTCGTCTTCTGGTACCAGTAGTTCTCACCCCACACGCCTCCGTACGCGACGATCAGCGTCGGCGTGTAGCCCGTCCCGCTCCGGCTCCACAGCTGCTGCACGTCCGCGTACGCCTTCTCCACCGGAATCGAGTGCTCGATGCCCGTGTGCCCATCCACCACCATCGTCATGTTGTGCTGGAAGAGCGAGCCGCCCTCCGGCACCACCATCATCTCCAGCTCGCGCGCCGCCTGGAGCACCTTCTGCCGCTGATCCCTCCGCGGCTGGTTGTAGCTCTTCACGCTGAACGCCCCCACCGCCTTCAGCCGCTTCAGGTGCGAGCGCGCGTCCTCCACCGTCTCGATGGGCACCCGGGACACACCCGCCGCGCCGTACAGGATGTTGCCCGTCGAGAACACCCGCGGCCCCACCATGGCGCCGGACTTCACCCGCTCGCTCGTCGCGAAGATGGCGCCCGCGTCGTTCGACGGGTCGTGCACCGTCGTCACGCCGAACGCCAGCGAGGACAGCAGCTTCCAGTTCTGCTCCGGCAGCATGCCCTCGTCCGACATCACCCCGTGCCAGTGCACGTCCACGAGGCCCGGCATCACCGTCTTCCCACGCACGTCCACCACCTTCGCCCCCGCCGGCACCGCCACCCGGCCCCTCGGGCCCACCGCCACGATGCGGCTGCCCTTCACCACCACCACGCCGTCCTCCAGCACCTCGTCACCCTTCATCGTGATGACGCGGCCGCCCACCAGCGCCACCGTCCCCTCCGGCACGTCCGTCTTCACCTGGAAGCCGATGTCCAACCCCGTCTCCGGCGTCTCCGGCAGCTTCTCCGGCGCTCCCTCCTGGAAGCGGAAGCTGTCCTTCAGCTCGCGCGTGTACAGCTCCGGCCCCAGCGCCCAGTGCAGCCGCTTCCCATCCCCCGACCAGTGCAGCCACTCGCCCGCATCCCGCGACACCTTCGCCACCGGCAACGCCTTGCCCTCGGGGCTCGCCACCGCGCCCTTCGCCCCGCGCGGCAGCGGCATGATGAACGCGTTGAAGTTCTCCCGGAACGCCAGCCACTGCTCGTCCGGCGACACCCGGTACTCCGTCGCCTCGTCGCTCGTCAGGTGCGTGCGCGGCTCCGTCCCGTCCAGCCGGATGCTCTTCAGCGCCCGCTCGTCGTCCTTCTCCCGCTGCTCCACCGTCAGGAAGAACACCCGCTCCGAGCCCGCCCCGAAGTGCGGCTGCACTCCGTCCTTCACCAGCCGCTTCGCCGTGCCTCCCGCCGCCGGCATCACGAACAGCCCCTGCTCCCGGCCGTACAGCGCCGAGCGCAGATGGCCTCCCCCCACCGCCCGGTACACGAGGAAGCGCCCGTCCGGAGACAGCGCCGGCTCCACGTAGTGCCCCGGCTTCGTGCTCACCACCCTGCCCTCGCCGCCCGTCACCGGCACCACCCGCACCGTGCCCAGCTTCTCGTCGTCCCACGTCGTGTAGACGATGCTCTTCCCGTCCCGCGAGAACGACGGGTACATCTCCGTGTGCTCCGTCTGCTTCGTCAGCCGCTTCGGCGTGCCGTTCGGCAGCTCGCGCACGTACAGGTGCCCCAGCGCCTGGTACACCACCTTGTCCCCCTTCGGAGACACCTGCACCCAGCGCAGCATCTTCACGTTGAACTTCTCGGGCGCCACCGACTGCGGGAAGCGCAACGCCTCGTGGATCGCCCGGGTGCCGCGCACGCGGAAGGGAATCGGCGTCACCTTCTTCGTCGCCACGTCAATCCGATGCAGCTTGCCGCCCGCCCAGAACACCACCGACTTGTTGTCCGGCGTCCACGCCATCACCGGGTACACGCCGTGGATGGCCCACGTCTCCTGCATGTCCCGCTCGAGCCCGTCGAAGAGGGGCCGCTCGGCACCGGTCACCAGGTCCGCCACGTAGAGCGTCGTCTTCCCGCGCACCCGGCGGACGAAGGCCAGCGACTTGCCGTCCGGCGACGGCGTGGGACGGATGGAGCCGCCCGGGCCCGTGATGAAGCGCTCCGTCTCCCGCGTGTCCAGGTCCAGCCGCTGGATGACGTAGATTTCGCCGTTCGGGTCCTTGTTGTACTCGAACACCTTCCCGGGCGTGATGTCCTGGCTGTAATAGACATACCGGCCGTCCGGAGAGAACACCGGCTCGCCCACGTCCTTCTGATCATTCGGACGCTCGGTGAGCTGCACGCCGTCACCGCCCGAGCGGTGGTACATCCAGATTTCCCCCGCGCCCAGCGAGCGCCGCGAGGTGAAGTGCTTGCGCGCGATGAGGTACTGCCCGTCCGGAGACCACGCGGGGCTGTTGAGCAGGCGGAACTTCTCCTGCGTCACCGCCGTGGGCTCCGAGCCGTCGCGCTTCACCACCCAGATGTTGTCCCCGCCGCCACGGTCGCTCGTGAAGGCGATGGACTTCCCATCCGGGCTGTAGCGCGGCTGCATGTCCCAGGCGACGCCGCTGGTGAGCACCTTCGCCTCGCCGCCGCCGATGGGCAGCGTGTAGAGATCGCCCAGGAGATCGAAGACGAGCTCGTCGCCCTTGGGGCTGACGTCCAGGCTCATCCACGTGCCCTCGGTGACGTCGAGCTCCACCTGGGTGGCGGGGAAGCCGGGCGCGTTCACGTCCCACTTCTCCTCGGGCTTCTTCTCCTCGGGCCTGGCCGCGTCCTTCGCGGGCTGCGCGGCCAGGGCGGGCGTGGGGGCCGGCGCCTGCGCGCGGGCGGAGAGGGGCAACGCGCTCGTCAGCAGGAGCGCGAGACAACGGAGGCTCAATCGGTTCACCGCGGTTCCTCGTCGGTCTGGCGTGATGGGGCGCGCAGCCTACCCCGGCGAGGACGCGTGTGGAGTTCGTGGAAGCGGGCGGGCGGGCACGTTTCCACGCCCGGTGCGGGTGGGCCGGTGCGGGGAATCCGCGTTCCCCTTGGCCCGGAGCACACATCATCGTCTCCGCGATGATGTTCTCCCGTAGGCTGGAAACCTCCGCGCTCTGGAGGGGGTCCTGTGACACCACGTCTGGCCGTGACTCACCTGTTGCTGGCGCTGTGCATCGCGTGCGCCACGCCGCGCGTGGTACGCCTCGAGACGGGTGAGGGGGCTCCACTGGAGTACAAGCCGCGCACCGTCAATGCGTCCATGCGAGTGGACGAGATTGATTTCGAGGAGGCGCTGACGCGGCTGGTGCTGGAGACCCCTCTGACCCTCCTTCCCTCCCAGCCAGGAAGGCTGGTGCGCGCCTCCTATCCAGGTAACAACGCGGACGAGCGTTCGGAGCACCTGCTGCGCAAGAGCTTCGGAGGCGTGTGCAAGGCGGGCCAGCGCGGGGAACAGTGCCTGTCGCGGCTCCATGATGTGAAGAGCCTGGGTGAGTGGGACAAGCTGGGAGTCGCCCTGGGGCTGTCGCTGGAGCCCATGCGCCAGAGCATCGCCAGGGCGGTGGAGGACACCCTGGCCCCCCACCTCTTCTACACGGTCATCGCCACGGGGCTGGTGACCTGGGTGGCCCTGGCGGCGAATCCCGAGCCGGTCTTCACCAAGGCGGCGGCGCTCGTGTCGGCGATGATGCTGGTGTACCTGGGAGTGGAAACCTTCCTGGACGTGATGAAAGCGAGCAGGGAGCTGAAACGAGCCACCGACCGGGCCACCACCGTCGAGGAGTTGGAGGATGCGAGCCAGCGCTTCGGACGCGCGGTGGGACCGGGAATCGCGCGCGTCCTGATCCTCTCGGTCACGGTGGCGGTGAGCCATGGCATGACCGGAGGGGCCGCGTGGCTGGCCTCGCGGCTGTCGATGCTGCCTCACTTCCCGGAGGTGGCGGCACTCGGGGCCTCCCAGGTGGGCATCCGGCTGGCGAGGGCAGGCCAGATCAGCGAGGTGGCCGTCGTAGAGGGCAACCTCGTCATCACCCTGGCATCCACGGCGGTCGCGATGATGGCCGGAAGTGGTGATGCTCCGGGGGACGCTGGCCGTACGGACACGACCGTCGCATCAACGAACTATCGAGAGACGTTCTTCGAAGCGCATCCTGGCTTGCGCGGCAAGGTCCTCGTACATCATTCCATTGAGCAACAAGTGCTCAAGAAGTACCCAGGGCTGTTCACGGAGGCGGAGATTCACTCGTTGAAGAACCTCCGTGGAGTCCCGAAGTCCATCAATCCAGACCTTCACCTCAGCAAGCTTCGACGCGCCTGGAACGATTTCTATCGCACCCACCTCAATCCAACGAGGCAGCAAGTGACTGACTTCGCAGCGCAACTGGACAAGCAATTTGGTGGGCTGTTCGAGCCCCCTCTTTAGATTGAACGGAGGCCGCCATGAGCAGGGATCGGTGGGTGGTGTCTCCTGAAGTCGCTGGGGAACTGGGGGAGAACACCCTCATGAATACGTCGGTTCATCCCCCAGAGGTGTCTCACTTCCATCATCGCTTCGAGGGGTGGCTGGGGGATGAACTGCTGGAGGTCTTCCCCTGCTTTCTCGTCTCCTCCGCTCTCGCGAAGGCCATTGAAGAGGCAGGTCTGGTGGGTTTCAGCCTGGACGATGTCGAAGTGAGCACGTCGCCAGAGTTCCAGGAGCTATACCCTGGGCGCGCGCTACCGGAGTTCCGGTGGCTCAAGATCACGGGGAAGGACCGCGATGCCGATTTCTGCCTCACTCCGGACTCTCGATTGGAGGTCTCCAGCCGGGCGCTGAACGTCCTGAGACAATTCAAGATGGCGCAGGCGGTGATTGAAGCCACCAAGGGCTAGCGCCCGAGGCCGTCGAAGAAGTCGACATCGCCGGTGTCCAGCGAGTAGTCGGCGCCGACGACCAGCAGGCCCTCTTCCTGGATGAGCCGCTCGAGCAGTCGGCTGCCGTGGCGCAGGTGGGAGCAGGACTGCCGGACGTTGGCGCGCACGGCCTCGTGCACCAGCCGCGCCCGGTCCACGTTCGGACCCGCCGCGTGCACCACGCTCGCCACCGCCGGCCGGCACCGGTCCACGATGTCGTGGATGTTCTCCGAGGGCGATTCCACGCGGTGCTGGATGAAGTCCAGCGTCGCCTGGATGGCGCCGCAGCGCGAGTGCCCCATCACCACCACCAGGCGCGTGCCGAACGTCGCCGCCGCGAACTCCACGCTCCCCACCAGCGAGGGCGCCACCACGTTGCCCGCCACGCGGATGACGAAGAGGTCTCCCAGGCCTTGATCGAAGACGATCTCCGACGGCACCCGCGAGTCCGAGCACGAGAGGATGGTGGCGAACGGACTCTGCCCGGCCGCCAGCGCGGCCCGCTCGCCCGCCGCGTCCGGGATGCGGATGTGCTGGACGAAACGGCGGTTGCCCTCCCGCAGGCGCTGGAGCGCCTGGTCGGCGGGCAAGGGAGCCGGGGGAATGCCTGTGCTGGTCATGGCCGCGAGCCTCTCCTCCATGGGTGGGGCCGTCCACGGGAATCCGCACCCGGCGGTTGCTCGTCCGTCCCCGTCCTTGTCACGGCTCCCACGGGGACCTACCTCTGTGCGGATGCCCTCGAGTTCGAACATGGCCTCGCCTCCGCCTCCTTCGCCGGTGGCCGCCCAGCAGGCCCACTGGGCCCGGCGCTTCTGGCGGGACGCGCTCGCCTGGCATGGCACGGTGACGCCGCTCGTGATGCCGCGGGTGCTCAGCTTCGGGCTCTACGGGCTGCTCGTCGGGCTCGTGCACGAGGTGCTCGACTGGCAACCCCTGGGCAGCGGTCCGGTGCAGTTCACCGCCGCCTTCCTCGCGCTGCTGCTCGTGCTGCGCACCAACAGCGGTTACGAGCGCTGGTGGGAGGCGCGCAAGCTGTGGGGCGGCATCGTCAACCAGTCGCGCAACCTGGCCATCGCGGGGCTCACGTATGGCTCGAAAGACCCGGAGTGGCGCGAGCGCTTCGTGCGCTGGACGGCCGCCTTCTGCCACGTGTCCCGGCGCAGCCTGCGCGGCGAGCGCGAGCTGCCCGAGCTGCGCCCCCTGCTCGAGGATGACCGCGCGGTGGAGCGCATCGCCCGCGCGCAACACATGCCCACGTTCGTCGCCATGGGCATCGCCGGCCTGATTCGTGAGGCCGTCGACCACGGAGAGATGGACCCTGTCTCCCTGCTCGCCGTCGACCGCGAGCGCGCCCAGCTCATCGACCACGTGGGCGGCTGCGAGCGCATCCTCAAGACGCCCCTGCCCCAGGTTCATACGTCCAAGCTGCGGCGCTTCATCGTCCTGTACCTGCTCGCCCTGCCCATCGCCGTCGTGGGGACGTGGTGGTTCCCGGGGCTGGTGACGGCGCTCGTCGCCTACCCGCTCCTCGCCATCGATCAGATCGCCGTCGAGCTGGAGAATCCCTTCTCGCCCAAGAACCTCAGCCACCTGCCGCTGGATCCCATCTGCGACACCATCCAGGGAAACCTGCTCGCCCTGCTCGATGACGAGGAGCTCACGGCGTCACAGCCGTGGCGCCTGGAGTCGCGGATCTCCGAGCCCCGGCACACGGATGGGTAACGGCTCTGTCTTTGACCGCATGCTCCCCTCGACCGAAGAGCTCGTGGCCATTGCGCGGAGATACTGGCGGGCCGACAAGGCCTACGATGGCAGCCCCGAGCACAGAAGGCTCACCGACTTATGGGAGCACGAGTGAGCCTGAGTCCTTGCCCTGAGGCGCACGCCGACCAACCACGGGGTTCAACCCAGGAACCGTTCGACCTTACCCATTTTCCATGAGGCCCCAGGGCGCAGACTCGGGCCGTTGGTGAGAACGACAAACATTCACGGCGAGAGCATTACTCAACCCCCCAAGTGCGCCGCCGGACACGCCTTTTCAAGTTCCCCACTCCATGAGTTGGGTGAGAGCTAACGCACCGAACAAGACGCCGCAGACCCAGCGCGCTATCCGCCAAGAAAACGGCGCTTCGCCCATGGGAAGAAGCGAAGATGAGGGGGCGTCAGCGCCGTTACGGGGCCGGTTCGCCGAGGCGTTCGGGACGCAGCCACAGAAGCTGGTACGTGACCTTCGATTCTCGTCCGGGACGCTCCACTGTCGTGATGCGAAGCATGGCAGTACACGTCTCCATAAGGACGGGAGCAACCTCTGCCAACATCTTCGCATCGAGCCCGGGGGCGAGCTTTCCCTTGTAGACGAACCCGGTCTCCAGGTCCTGGAGCTCGAAGCGCCGCGACTCGCCCAGGACACCCAGGTACTTCACTCTTAGCGGCACGTCATCCACGCTCGGCGCGCCTTCGGAAAGGCGCGTGCTCGCTATGTGCAATTCATCCTGGGTGAGCTTGAGCTTGCGGGTCCGGCTCTCCATCCGAAGCGTCGCCTCACTCCTGGACAGCACCTGGACGAAATCATTCAGCGCGGTCCGGACGCGCGGCTCCAGCTCGGCGATCCGCTCGTAGAACTCCTCTTCTTCGGCTCGGAGCCCATCAATGAGCTCCGTTGTCTCATCGACTGCAGCCCGCATCTCCTCGGCGGACTCGCGCCCCTCAAGCTGCTCGAAGTGGAAACCGAAGGAGCCGCGCGCGATGTCCGTAATGTGTAACCGGAAGTCCCGGCCTCCGGGAACCGCGCCTCCTCGCCCGAGTGGGCCGTGGCGGCGCGAGGCACCAACGAGCTCCACCAGCCCCTGGAACTGAGCGATGGCAGACGCAGCGAACGAGGCATCGATCGCACGCTGACTCACAACCGGGCCGCCATCGAAGTAGACCGTGGTGCTTGCAGGCTCAAGGGAGTCCGCTTGCGACGCGCCGAGCTCCTGGAGTTCTTGATCGATGCTCTCGAGGCGCGACTGAAGGGAGATGCGCTCAATGAAATGCGCAGGCGAAAGACGCGCGAGCAACGACGCTGCCGCGGCGCGCTCTGCTTGCAGAAACTGTCTACGTGTCGCGCTGTTCACGGCCCAGGGCCCTCAGTCTTCGCCAACTTCGATGCCAATTCCTGCTGCTTCACCAAGTGCGCCTTGATGGTCTCTAGCAACTCACGTGCCGGGTCATCGTAGTCTGCGGGGAGGAGCTCCAGGCGGAGAAACCCCTTCCAGGCGTACGTGTCGCGACGGTGGGAGAACAAGCCGTACCAGTAGGTGGTGTTGTCGACGAGCACCGCCCCGTGCTCCGTCGGGTCCGTGTCGGGCGACGCAGGATAGCTCAACGGAACGGGGTAGTGGTCGCAGAAGTACGTCTTCTTGTTGTGTCCGTGATTGAAGAGCGCATTGGCGTCCTCCTCGCTGAATCCCGCTGGGACCTGGAAGAAGGTAACGACGTCGACGTCGTTGGGCTCGCGGTTGATACGCTCGACGAAGCTCCCAGTGAGCCACTGGAAGCCGACGGTGACCCCGTGCTCGCGCAGAAGCGCGCGGTAGCCAAGCAGGCCGAGAAGGATGTCGATGCGCTTCGGGGAGGTGGCGAAGCGGTTGATGATGTCCTGCCAGCTGCAGCGGTACGGCGAGCGGTTGACGTTCGTCGTGGGGTCCCGCCCTTCCCATGGCGGCAGCAGGCCATCCCACGAATGGTCCGGAATCGAAGACACGGCTCCCTCCCCTAAGTGGGCGGGACCTTACCCACATCCGGGGCGCCGAGAACAGTGAACCGTGCTGCTGGTGACCCAGGCACACATCCTGCGTCTTAGACGGTGTTGAGGAGGACCCCCACGGACAGGATCGCGGACCCCACAAGGCCCGTTCCAGCAGTGAAGGGCGGCTGGGCTATTTTCTCCTCGCCCCCAACTCACGCGGCCGGGTAGCACCACCAGCCCGCGAAGATGGGGACCGAGCGTGTGGGTCGCCAACGGCCAACCCTTCTGTCTTCGCAGTGCAGATGTCTCGTCCGCGATAGCACGCGAAAAACACCTGCGGGAGTTCGCCAGCGAGTCCTGAAAGCTCCACCGTTATCGAGTCAGTTCAACCCGCACGGCGTGAATAGATCTATCTCTATCGAGCCGTTGCGGCGCTTGGCCCGGTCCGCACGATGCGAAAAAGCCTCTGCCAGGAGCGGCTGGGCCAGTTCCCGGGGAGGCTCAGGCCATGCGATGTGCCCTCGTCTACTTGGCGGTAGAATCACTCGCGCGCTGCGTCTGGGGACCAGGCGTGGGAAATGGGCACAGCGGCTCAGTCCTTCGCCGGTCCCATCCGGCTCGCGCCCTCGCGCATCCCGTTCGCCACCTCGGGGATGATGCCCAACCGCTCGTAGATGGGCCGCACCCGCTCCCTCAGCGCCGGTAGCTTCACCCCGAACCATCCCGCCACTCCCAGGCACACCACCCCTCCCACTCCGATCGTCGCTGGCGCTCCGATCCTCGCCGCCAGCGCCCCCGCCAGCAGGCTCCCGAACGGCGCCGTTCCTATCAGCGCCATCGCGTAGAAGCTCATCACCCTCCCCCTCATCCGCTCCTCGACGATCGTCTGCAGCAGCGTGTTGCTCGCCGCCATCATCACCATCATCCCGAACCCCACCACCACCAGCAGCACCAGCGACACCGCCATCCACCTCGACACCGCGAACGCCACCAGCCCCGCTCCGAACAGCGCCCCCGCCCGCACAATCGTCTTCCCGAACCCCCTCACCGTCCTCCTCGACGCCAGGTACCCCGCACCTCCCAACGCCCCCAATCCCGAGGCCGCCATCAGGAACCCCAGCGTCGACGGGCCTCCCACCAGCACCCGCGTCGCCATCAGCGGCATCAGCACCGTGTACGACATCCCCATCACGCTCATCACCGCCAGCATCCCCAGCAGCGCTCGGATCGGCGTGAACTGGTACGCGTACCGGAACCCCTCCTTCAGCTCCTTCCACACCTGCCCGTGTGGCTCCTCCCGCGGCTTCCGCGTCAGCCGCATCGCCAGCAGCGAGGCGATCACCGCCAGGTAGCTGAAGCCATCAATCAGGAAGCACCCCCCCTCCCCCACCCACGCAATCAGCCCTCCCGCCACCGACGGGCCCAGCAGCCGCGCCGCGTTGAACATGGAGGAGTTGAGGGCAATGGCGTTCGGCAGATCCGCCCGGTCGTCCACCATCTCCACCACGAAGGCCTGCCGCCCCGGCACGTCGAAGGCGTTGATCAACCCCTGCACCAGGCACAGCACCCCCACGTGCCACACCGCGATGACTCCCGTCAGCGCCAGCACCGCCAGCGCGAAGGACTGCAGCATCGCCAGCACCTGCGTCACCACCAGCAGCCGGTGCCGGTTCCACCGGTCCACCAGCACCCCCGCCAGCGGCGCCAGCACCAACGACGGTATCTGCCCGCGGAACATCACCAGCCCCAGCAGCCACGCCGAGCCGCTCAGCCGGTACACCAGCCAGCTCGTCGCCACCCGCGTCAGCCACGTCCCCACCAGCGACACGCTCTGCCCCATGAAGAAGAGCCGGTAGTTGCGATGCGCCAGCGCCCTCAGCAGGAACCTCCACCCGCTCTCCCGCTGCCCTTCCGCTCCTCGCACCGCCATTCCCGATTCTCCTCACCCGCTGTCCGGCTCCGCCCCGCTTCTTCCCGGCCCCGAGCGAACGGCGCAACCTCTCGTTAAAAGTAGGGTCCACCGGGGCCTCCGCCCCGCCTTCCAGGCCCTCGCCAGCCTCCAGGGGCCCGCCTGTCCGGCTGCAAGACACCGTGCGCTCCTTGGGCCATGATGCATCGCGGTGTAGAAGCGAAGTCCCTCGGAAAAGTGGTTCAACTTTCTTTCTGTTTTTTCACGTTTGTAATATTCTGGCCCTGTATCGCAACGAGGGCCTGACGTCGTCAGGGGGAAGCAGTGGAGAGCCTGAAGCGGTCCCAACCGGAGCAACAGGCCGCCCTACCGGAAACGGCGGGTGAGCGGCAGCCGGACGACCGCCCGGGAGACCCCCACGACTTCGCGGAGGTGCTGGAAGAGGAGCTGGTGCGCGCCCGCGCCCGCATGTGCGAGGGCGAGACCGAGCCCACGTGCGTCGTCGGCCCACCTCCGCCCCTGCCCACCTCCGCCCCCGAGGCGCAGCCCCTGCCCCGGGGCACCTCCGTGGGCCGCTACCTCGTGCTGGAGCGCCTGGGCTCCGGCGGCATGGGCGAGGTGTACGCGGCGTTCGATCCCCAGCTCAACCGGCGGGTGGCCATCAAGCTGCTGCTGCCCGGAGGCGAGGGGCTGGACGGGGGCGAGGCGCGGATGCGGCTGATGCGCGAGGCGCAGGCCATGGCGCGCCTGTCGCACCCCAACGTGCTGCCCGTCTACGACATCGGCGAGTACGGGGACCAGGTCTTCATCGCGCTGGAGCTGGTGGAGGGCCACACGCTGCGGCAGTGGCTCAAGGAGCAGCCGCGCGGCTGGCGCGAGGTGGTGGAGGCCCTCACGCTGGCGGGCCGGGGACTGGCGGCCGCGCACGCCGCCGGGCTCGTCCACCGGGACTTCAAGCCGGACAACGTGCTGGTGGGGCGCGACGGGCGCGTGCTCGTCTTCGACTTCGGCCTCGCCTGTGAGCAGGGCACCGGCCATCCCGGCGCGCACGCCCCGGTGGACCTGGCGGACATCCTCCGCGCCGAGCTGCCCACCACTGGCGAGCCCCACTCGCTCGCCGGCCTGAACACACGCGAGCCGCCCGAGACCCCGGTGACGCGCCACGGCCACATCATGGGCACCCCGGGCTACATGGCCCCGGAGCAGTACCGCCAGGAGGCCGTCACCGCCCGCGCGGACCAGTTCGCCTTCTGCGCCACGCTCTACTACGCCCTCTACCGCGAGCACGCCTTCGCCGGCAGCGGGGCCGCCGCGCTCGCCCGCGCCACCCTCGAGGGCCGCCTGCGTCCGCCGCCCCGCGACCCGGGCGTGCCCAACTGGGTGCGGCGCGTCGTCCTCAAGGGCCTCCAGGTCCACCCCCAGGAGCGCTACGTCTCCATGCAGGCGCTGCTGGACGCGCTCCATGACGACCCGCGCGCCCGCCGCCGCCGCCAGGCCTTCGTCGCCGTGGCCGGCGCCTTCCTCGTGGCCATGGTGGCCGGCGCCGTGGGCGAGTGGCACCAGCGCCAGGGCCTCTGCCAGGGAGTGGCCGCGCGCATGGACGGCGTGTGGGACGCGCCCCGCCAGGAGGCCATGCAGCGCGCCTTCCTCGCCACCGGCGCCCCCTACGCGGCCGACACCTGGAAGGGCGTGAAGGACGCGCTCGACGCCTACGCCTCCCAGTGGGTGAAGGGCCAGCGCGTCGCGTGCGAGGCGACGAAGCTGCGCGGCGACGCCTCCGAGGAGGTGCTCGCCGCGCGCACCACCTGCCTGGAGCGCCGCCGCTCGGAGCTCAAGGCCCTCACGGACGTGCTCGCCGAGGCGGATGGCCGCGTGGTGGAGCGCGCCGTGGAGGCCGTGCGCGGCCTGTCCGAGCTCTCCCCGTGCGACACGGCGGATCCCCTCGCCTCCAGCGAGCCGCCCAGCAATCCCCAGGTGGCCGCGCGGGTGGAGGAGCTGCACACGGCGCTGGCGCGCGCCCGGGCGCTGCGCATCTCCGGCCAGTTCCCCGCGGGCCTGGAGGTGGCCGGCCCGGTGGCCCGGGAGGCGCACACCCTGGGCTACCACCCGCTGGAGGCCGAGGCCATGCTGGAGCTGGGCCAGCTGCAGGCGGGCTTCGGCCACTCCGAGGCCGAGCGCACCCTCAAGGAGGCCCTGTGGATGGCCGACGAGGTGCGGCTGGACGAGGTGCGCGCCGAGGCGCTGGTGGCCCTCACCCAGCTGGTGGCCTATGACGTCACGCGCGTGCGGGACGGCCATGACTGGTACCGCCAGGCGCGCGCCCTGCTGGTGCGCACCAAACGCGAGGGCCGCCTGCTGGCCGGACTCGAGAGCGCGCACGGACTGGTGTACGCCTCCCAGGGGGATTCGGGCGCGGCGGAGACGTCGCACCGCCACGCGCTCGCCGCGCTGGAGAAGGTGTCCTCGCCGGACAGCCCGGAGGTGGCCATGGTGCTGCGCCGGCTGGGCAACACGCTCACCACCCAGGGGCGCCACACCGAGGCGCTCGCGGTGTACCAGCGCGCCTACGAGACGTTCCGCACGGCGCTGGGCGCCGAGCACCCGCGCGTGGGCAGCTCGCTGGTGAGCCTGGGCACCACGCTCAGCGCCCTGGGCCGGCACGCCGAGGCGCTGGAGCCGCTGCGCCAGGGCTTCGCCATCGTCGACCGCGCGCTGTCCCCGCGCCATGCCTTCCGCGCCATGGCGCTGGACGCGCTGGGCGGCGCGCTGTGGCGGGACGGGAAGACGGACGAGGCGCGCCAGGTGCTCCAGCGCGCGGTGGAGGCCGCGGAGCTGGCGCGCGGGCCGGAGCACCCGGACGTGGCCGGGCCGAGCACCTCGCTGGGCCTGGTGCTGGTGGACGCCGGGCACCTCGCCGAGGCGCTGGGCCACTTCGACCGGGCGGTGCGCCTGCGCGAGCACGCCCTGGGCGCGCAGCACCCCGACCTGGCCGGGCCCCTCACCGGCCGCGGCGAGGCCCTCTTGAAGCTGGGCCGCCCCAACGAGGCGCTCGTCCCGCTGGAGCGCGCCCTGACGCTGCGCGAGACGCACACCGTGGCCCCCGTGGAGCTCGCCGAGACGCGCTTCGCCCTCGCCCGCGCGCTGGCGGACGCCCACAAGGACCCCGCGCGGGCCCGGGTGCTCGCCCAGAAGGCCGCCAGCTCCCTGCAGCAGCCCGGCACCGAGTCCCTGCGCTCCCGCATCCAGGCGTGGCTCGACACCCGGACGCCCCGCGGTTAGCCGCCTCCCCCCGCAGCCCACTGTGAGCGAGCCGTCAAACCCGGGGTCCTGGTTCCAGAGGGATTTTCCAATATCTTCCCTCTTCTCCAGCGACACGGTTCTCTCACTTGCCAAGAAGTTAGCGGCCATGAGAGAACCGCAACCCCCGGCTTGGTGGAATTCCAGGCCAGCCAAGGAGCAGTGGAATGCGTTCTCAGAAGAACTGGCGCCGGTTGTTGGCCGCGGCGATCGCCGTGACGCTCGCCCCCGTGACGTCGCTGGCCGAGGATCATGATCGGGACGACGCCAACGCCCGGCGGGAGTTCCGGGAGCAGTGGTACAACGAGGCCTACGGCAAGGCGGCGAAGAAGAAGGCGAAGAAGGACGGCCCCTGGTCCCTCCAGTTCCGCAAGTTCATGAACGAGGCGGCGCGCATCGAGCGCGAGCGCTATGCCTCGCAGCTCCCGGGCACCTCCTCCACCATCACCGCGGTGACGGACCCGAACGCCACCGTCGCCGCCACGGGCAGCACGTGGGTGAACATCGGCCCCACCAAGGCGGACTACCTGGAGAACGGCAGCTACAAGCTGACCAGGACGGACGCGGGCCGCGTGCGCAACATCATCCCCGTGCCGGGCACCACCACGCTCTACGCGGCCTTCTCGGGCGGCGGCGTGTGGAAGTCCACCAACGGCGGCACCACCTGGGCGCCCATCACCGAGACGCTGGGCAGCCTCTCCGTGGGCTCCCTGGAGATGGACCCCAACAACAGCAACACCCTGTACCTCGGCCTGGGTGATCCGTTCGACGGCACGGGCATCGGCCTGGTGAAGTCCACGGATGGCGGCGCCACGTGGATGGCCCCGGTGTACCTGGGCAACGCCACCTCCATCACCGACATCCAGGTGGTGCCGGGCAACAGCAACCTCGTGCTGGCCACCACCAACGCGGGCATCTTCCGCTCGGTGGACGCGGGCGCCACCTGGAGCCAGGTGAGCCTGGCCACCGGCTACGCGGAGACGCCGTCCGGCTGGTCCATCGCCCACGCGGGCGGCACGAAGTTCGTCGTCACGCTCGAGGCGGAGCCCTCGGCCACCAGCGGCAACTCGCAGGGCCAGGTGTGGGTGACGGCGGATGCCGGCGCCACCTGGACGCGCGCCACGGGCGTCACCTCCACGGCCGGCCTGGAGCGCATGACGGTGGCCACCGCGCCCTCCAGCCCCACCACCGTGTACGTGCTCGCCTCCAACCCGGGCGGCGACCTGGCGGACATCTTCAAGTCCACCAACGGCGGCACCAGCTTCACGGCGCTCGGCGCGGCGGCCAAGCGCTACAGCAACGGCAACACCGAGGCGCGCACCGTCAGCGCCCTCTTCAACACCCAGGGCTGGTACGATCAGATGATCGTCGTGCACCCGACCAACCCGAACCTGGTGTACTTCGGCGGCGCGCTGCACCTGGCGAAGACGACGGACGGCGGCTCCACCTACTCGCAGGTGAGCAACTGGCTGGGCCAGTTCAGCCTGCCGTACGTGCACGCGGACTTCCACGCGGCGGCCTTCGACTCCTCGGGCAAGCTGTACGTGGGCAACGACGGCGGACTGTTCGTCACGGCGGATGGCGGCACCACCTTCAGCGACGCGCTCAACGTGGGCATCGCCTCGCACCTCATCTACGACATCGGCAGCTCGGGGGGGGACCGCAACGCCGTCATCGCGGGCCTGCAGGACAACGGCACCCGCGTGCGCGTGGGCTCCACCAGCGTGTACAACCAGGAGCTCGGCGGCGACGGCTTCGACTGTGAGATCCACGCCACCAACGGCAAGCTGATGCTGGGCACGCTGTACTACGCCCGCATCTACAAGAGCACCGACGGCGGCCTGAACTGGGCCTCGGCGAGCACCGGCATCACCGAGAGCAACAACAGCTCCTCGGCGCCCTTCAACACCGTGCTGGCCAAGTGGGATGGAGACCCGACGGGCAACACCGTCTTCACCTACTCGAACACCAAGGTGTACAAGTCCACCAACTTCGCGGGCTCGTGGAGCGCGCTGGGCACCACCGGTCTGCCCGCCGGCATCTTCATCCGCGGCGTGGGCGCGGCCAAGAGCAACGGGAGCATCATCGGCATCGTCGCCAGCGGCGGCCGCGTGTTCCTCACCAACAACGGCGGCACCAGCTGGACGCAGGCCGGCGTGCTGCCCAACAACGGGCTGAGCACCAGCAGCATCGCGTTCGACCCGACCAACCCCAACACGCTGTACGTGACGTCGGTGGCGCCGGACGCGACCAAGGCCCACACCTGGAAGTCCACGGACTTCGGCGCCACCTTCACGGCCATCGAGAACGGCCTGCCCGCGGGCGTGCCGGTGAACCAGATCTCCGTGGACCCGGGCAGCAACACCACGCTGTACGCCGCCACGCACCTGGGCGTGTACCGCTCCACCGACGCGGGCGCTTCCTGGACGCGCTTCGGCACGGGCATGCCGCTGGTGAACGTGACGGACGTCGAGATCCTCCCGGACTCGAGCCTGGTGCGCGCCGCCACCTTCGGCCGCTCCGTGTGGGAGCTCACGCCGTAAGTTGAAGCCTCACGCGCAGCTGAAGTGACAGAGGGGTCCGGGCCACACAGCCCGGGCCCCTTCTGCTTTCTCCCAGACTTGTCCAACAGCTGGACGACTTCTGGAAGACCGCGCCCGGCAGCCTCAGGGCGTGCAGGTGCCGCCGAGCCCGTCCTCGTCCGCGCCCTTGCACGTGCCAGCGGCGCAGTCGCGGTTCTGGAAACACGCCTCACCCAGGCCGTGCTTGCGCACGCACCGGCCATAGCGCGTGTTCGGCTCGAAGTGGTTGGAGCACGTCAGCTCCGTCTGGCACTCGGCGGCCTGGGAGCACGGCTCGCCCTCGGCCTTCAACGGGTAGTCACAGATGCCCTGGGGGTTCTCCACCGGCCCGCTCCGGGGCGGCGGCGGGAAGGAACACACCAGGCCCTCGGGGCACGCGGTGGACGCATCACAGCGGTCCCCCACGCCCTCGTTGCACCCCACGGCGCCCAGCATCACGGCCCACACCAGCCAATGTCTCACGGACTTCACAGGCTTGCCTCCAGCGCGAGCGTCACCGAGCGGCCCGGCGCGTCCACACCCGAGGCGTGGAAGCGGTACGAGGCGTCCGTGAGGTTGCGCAGCTCCAGTGTCGTGGTGAACCAGCGCCAGCGGGCCCCGGCCCTCAGGTGCACCGCCGCCCACCCGGGCGTCCCCTGGCAGCCGGGCGACTCGGGGCAGATGCGGATGTCCTCGCGGTCCGCCGCGCTCAGCCGCTCCTGGTTGGCCGCCCACTGGAACACGCCCTCCACGAAGGCGAAGTGCACCGGCTCCCACGTGGCGCGCACCAGCCCGTTGAGCGGCGGGGACTTGTTGAAGGGCTCCGTCCGGGCCGGCGCCGCGGGCTCGAGCGGATCCAACCGCTTCTGCGAGGAGAACACCCACGCGGCCTGCGCCAGCAACGTCAGCGAGGCCACCGGCCGCACCTGCCCGGAGAGCTCCACCGCGTGCACCTGCGCGTTGTCCGCGTTCGTCCGCGCCAGGTACGCCAGCCCGTCCGGCGTGTGCGTCTCGCCATTGAACACGGTGGGCACCGCCGTCACCAGGTTGTCGATGAACGTATAGGCATACACGGCCTGCACCCGCGCCAGGTTGCCGCGCTGGAAGCGCCCGCCCACCTCGCCCGTGTAGGAGAACTCGGGGACCAGGTCGCGCGCGGGCAGCACGAAGCCCGGGCCCTCGGCGCCCAGACGCAGGTAGTCATCCACGTTGGGCGCGCGGAACCCCGTGGCCAGGTTGGCGAAGAGCGTCGTGTCGCCGCTGACGCGCTGCTGGAAGCCCAGCTCGCCCGCCGCGCCCAGCGCCAGCGCATCCGTGGCCGGCAGCACCGGGCTGCCCGGGAACTGCAAGGCCAGACGGTCATCCGCGGGCAGGTGCGTGCGATTGAGCTGCGCCCGCGCGCCCACGTGGCCCGTCGCGCTCGCCCCCAGGTCCATCTGCAACAGGCCGAAGAGGCCCGTGGCCAGCGCGGTGGGCGAGCCCGGGTAGCGCGCCAGCTCCGGCCGCGGCTCGAAGGCCCCCGGCACGAGGATGGCGCCCCGCGTGGCCGCCCCCGTCACCTTGTCATGGAAGACATCCGCCCCCACGCGCAGGCTCGCGTTGTTCCACGAGAGCCCCCGCTCGCCCTCGGCGCGCAGGCCGAGCGTCCACACGTTCGCGTCCTCGCGCTCGATGCGGTCGCGGGCGATGCGGAAGCGGTCCGTGCGCTCGCCCTGGCGCAGCGCGCTCGCGTCCACGCGCACCCGGTGGAAGGGCCCCGCGCCACTCAGGGTGAGCTGGCCGTGCAGGAAGTCGCGCTCCTGGAGGGAGAAGACGCGGAAGTCGCCGGGCAGCGAGCGGTCCGTGCGCGGCGCGTCGCTCTGGCGCGCGGCCTGGTACTGCACCTGGAGGATGGCACCGGGAGACAACCGCTGGCGCGCCTTCACCGCCGCGTCGTACTCGGTGTAGCCCGTGTAGCGCTGCACGCTGATGTCCGCGCCGCCACGCAAGTCATTGAAGTCCCGCCCCGTCACCACGCCGAGCGCCGCCGTGTTCGGCAATTCCACGCCCAGGCGCAGGCTGCCCTGGAGGCTCATGTCCGCGCTGCCCGCCTGGGCCCGGAAGCTGGCGGGCAAGCGCGTCTGGCCCTCGGAGGAGAAGCGCGGCGTGAGGGTGAGCACGTTGACGACGCCGCCGATGGCGTCCGAGCCGTAGAGCACCGAGGACGGGCCGCGGACGATCTCCAGCCGGTCCACGAGGAAGGGGTCCACCGTGTTGAGGTACTGGTTGGGACCCGCGCGCGTGACGGCGTTGTTGAGGCGCACACCGTCCACGAGGACGAGCACCTGGTGGCCGAGCAGACCGCGGATGATGGGGTGGCCACCGGCGTGGTTGGTGCGCTGGAGGAAGACGCCCTCCTCCTCGAGGAGCGCCTCGGGGGTGGAGCGCGCGGGACGGCGGGAGAGCTCCTCGGACGTCACCTCCGAGCCCACGCGCGAGGCGGGCATGAGCGGCTTGGGGAGGCGGGTGGACGTCACCAGCGTCTCACCGGCGGTGTCCTCGGAGACGTCCGGGGACACGGCCTGGGCTTCCGGAGGGGGCGAGGCCTCGGCGGGAGGAGGAGCGGAGGAGGGCTGCTCCTGCGCCCCCGCGGGGAGGGCGTGGCACAGCAGGGAGAGGGAGCACGACCAGAGGAGCGCGCGCCGGACGCGAGGAGGTTGAGGCATGGTGTCAGGTGTCACGAGAAGGAGTGGAGCGGCGGACCCGCTTCGGGCCCCACCAGAGCCAGAGTCCCGAGACGGAGAGTACCAACAGTCCGAGTCCCAGCAGGGTACTCATCGTGGCGCGGAAGGCCTCGCCGAGGAGGGAGCCGTCATGGAGGGTCTCGATGAAGTCCGAGGCGCGGCGATCCACCGAGAGGACGCGGGCGGTGGTGAGGTCCACCTGCACCTCCCAGAAGCCCTCGCGGAAGAGGACCTTGGCCACGCCCTTGGAGGGGCGCACGTCGAGCCGGTCGATGGGACCGGGAGCCGCGCCCAGGTGGTTGCGCAGTCCCGCCTCCGCGGCCGAGGAGAGGAGGTGGAGCGGTTGCCAGTCGCGGGCCTCGAGCGAGACGCCGTGCCGCACGGGCGGTTGGAGCACGGCGACGTACTTCTTCCAGCCCAGGAGGAGGCCTGTCAGGCTGCTGAGGAGGATGAGGAGCGTGAGCGGAACGCCCACCCAGCGGTGCACCGGGCGCAGCCGGCGCAACCAGACCACGGTACGAGAGGGGCCCGGACGGGGAGCGGGTGCCTCACCTTCCGAGGCTTTTCGGGTGACGCGAGCGGGCGACGGCATGGGGGGCGCGGAGAGAGGAAGAGCGCACGGCCCTGGCCTCGACCTGAGCGTGGGACTATAGCGAATCGGGTGGGGGCGACAACGGCGGCGCCTCGCCCCCCGGGAGTGGAGACGATGACGGAGCGCAACGGGCGCGAGGCGTGGCCGCCGGAGCTCACCGAGCTGCTGCGCAAGGTGGACAAGCTGCGGCGCAGCGGGCGCTACACGGAGGCGCTCTCGCGCATGCGCCAGCTCACGGAGACGTACCCGCGGCAGGCGCGCGTGCTGCTGGAGATGGGGATGACGCTCGGCATCTGGGGGAGTGCGCCCGCGGAGGCACTGCCCTGGTACGAGCGCGTGCTGGAGATGGCACCCGGCCATGCCTCGGCGCACCTGCACCGTGCGCTGGCGCTGGCGGCGCTGGGCCGGCATGCGGAGGCCGTGGCCGACTTCGATGCACTGGAGGCCGTGGGCTTCCGCAAGGCGCTCGTGCTCCACATGAAGCGCGCCGAGTCGCTGGAGGTGCTTGGCCGGCACGCGGAGGCGGAGAGGGATTGGACGCTGGCGCTCGCGGAGGACCCGGACAATCCGTGGCTGCTGCACCAGCGGGCCTCGGCGCGCACGAGGCTGGGCCGGCTGGAGGCGGCGGTGAAGGACATCACGGACGCGCTCGCCGCCCAGAAGGGCGAGCCGGTGGACGCGGAGCTGCTGCGTGACCGGGGCGTGCTGCGTATGAGATTGGGGGATACGGCCGGGGCCCGCGCGGACTTCGAGGCGGGGCTGGCGGCGCTGCGCGAGGGAGATCCACCCGGGCTCGCGGAGGACCTGCGGCACAGGCGCCAGGAGATGGGCTGACGCTGAGTCGCGCTCTCCAAGACTCGAAGTGCGAGCCGCTCTATCCGCTTGCTTCCCGGCGAAACCACACGCTACATGCGCATCCCCTCGCCGGGTATCGAGAGATGCCTGGAGCATCCCTCGGAGAGCTCGCCATTCCCACCAGAACGCTCGCCCAGCGACTCGTGGCGTCGCTCCTCAGTCTTCTGCTCGTTTCCTGTAGTGCCACACGGCCCATCACCCAGGAACCCACCAGCCCACTTGATCTGGGCAAGTACGTGCTCGTCATCCAGGAAATGCCGGATGGACAGGTGACGCATGAGTGGAGACCACTCGAGAACTTCGATCTGACGAAGTTCCCATCCACCGCCAGCGCGAGGAGCGCCTATCGAGGCCTCGTGCGTGTCTCCTCGGAAGGGCTGGAAGCGTATTGCGAAGGCCGGAGAGAGCAGTGCGAGCAGGACTGCCTCGCGAGCAACAGGCCGGTCCAGGTCGGCCACTGGAGATATGAAAACACCAAGGAACGGCCCTGGCGTGATGCCAAATGGCGGTGGTGTCCAGAGCACTGCATGAAACAGGCGGACCTGTGCAAGAGGAAGCGAGGCAACTGGGCCGAAGAACATGCGGCGGAGTTCAATGCGATAGAGCCCGCGGTGGATTGGATCAAGACCCACCGGGATGAACTTCTCGCCGGCACCCTCATCGTCATCGCGGGAGTCGCCTTCGTTGTCGCATCAGGCGGGGGCTTACTGCTCCTGATGCCACTCGTGTATGTCGCGGAGAGTTCCCCTGGGTTGCGCGAGGCCCCTCCCATCTCGGAGATGACCCGGTGAGAATCCATGAAACACTGGCAAGAGCAGCGCGCCTTGCCTCATCCCAGCGCCAGGCAGCGGAGCTCGCCGGCAGGGAAGAAGAACAACGGCTCTGGATTCAGGTGAAGGCGTACAGGGACTTCCTTGCTTCCACAGGTCAGGTCTACCTGTTCGAGGACTACCTCGAGGGAGTCGCTCCCACGCTACGTCCCCAGGTGAGTACCGCCATCGAGGCGCGCCCGGATTCGACCTCGCGACAGGTCATGACGCTTCTGCTGAAGACGTTTGATGAGACGTCCGAGAAGCAGTACGCGAGTGTCCTCATCCACCTGGTCAACTTCATCGCCGCCACCGGACAACTCGAGGCTTGCGAGGACTACATACTCCACCGCCTCGAATACGCTCCGCTCGCCATCGCCCATTTCCCGACGCACGCCGAGGCGGAGGCCTGGCTGAATGGACTCGCGCAGCCCCCCAGTCCGGCGGACATCCTCATCGGGGATGAGTACCATCTGGCCTGGTACTCTCGCGAAGACAACGCTCGCGGCCTGGAACGCGACTCCGTCATCGAGCCTTACATCGAAGAGCTCGTGGCGCGGGGAATACCGCCCACGGCGCCATCCTTCGCAACCCGCGCGGAAGCAGAAGGCTGGCTGAACAATCACCCCGCCACTCCCTTCGAGTTCGTCTCCATCGCCGGGGAGTACTACTTCGCGGTGCACCACAAGAGGCTGAAGCGTCACACGCTCCATCCCGTGGCCTCCTCGCTGGCGGAGTGGGAAGAGAAGAAGAGGGCCACCGAACGAGCGGAGGTCCAGGACCTGGCGGCGAAGCCACAAGGAAACGACGCATAGTCCCCTTCCTGGAGCACTCCCCGGGGCCGCTCCTCAGCGGATGTTCTGGATCGAGTTCTTCGCCGTCTCGTGCCGCGTCTTCAGGATGTTGGAGACCAGGGACGTCGTGCTCCGGGAGAGCTCGTACTGGAGGCGCAGCAGCGAGCGCATCTCCTGCGCGGTCTGCTGGATGATCTCCGCCCCGGTCGGTCCTGCTTCCGGGACGGACGAGCGCCCGCCCGCCACGGGCGCCAGACGCGCCTGGAACGAGGTCGAGCCAACCCCCCGGGCTCCCGTGCCCTGGGACGGGTCCTGGACGTTCATGCGGCCCACCTGCGTGCTGACCCTCATGCGCACCTCCCGAGCCTTTTCGTGCTCTGGAATCATCGGAAGGCGGGACCATGAGGATGTTGAGATAATCTGGGAGGATTCATTCGGTTTTTCCGATGGTTCCAGCGGTCGAGCACTCCGGCCGCGTGCCCGCCCCGGACGTCCTCGCGAGTCACCTCCCTCGGGGTGACGGCGGAGGTGGTTTCGTGCTTGCTCCCGGCAACGGGCCGCTCCTAGCGTGCACGCCTGCTCGTCGAGGCTCGCGTGCGCTCCGGTTCCTGGCTCCTCCTCCTGCTCCTCCTGGTGTCCGCCCCAGTCGCCGCCCGGCAACCGGCCGGTGGGCCCTCGCTCCGCGCGCGTACGCTCGTGGCCCCTGCGCGACCTGGCGAGGTACCGCCCCTGGCGCTGCACGTGGCGGCCGGCGTGCCCACGCTCCTCCAGCTCGAAGCGCCGCTGCCGCCCTCCACCCCACGCCTCCCGGTGGGCGAGGCCCGCATCCGGCTCGTCCCGTTGAGTCCCGGCTCGTGGCTGCTTCTCCCCTCCACCTCCCTGGCCGAGGGCGAACAGGTGCCACTCACCCTCGAGGCCGGAGCCGGCATCGAGCCCCTCCGCTTCACGCTCGTCACCCGGCGCGAGGAAACGGACGTGCGGGTGCGTGTGGTCCGCGCCGAGCCCTCCACCGAGGAGGACGCCGCCCAGGACCTGGCGCGCCAACTGCTCACCACACCGCCGTCCCGAGTGGCACTCGCCCGGCCTCGCCAGGTAGCGCGCGACCCGGGGCCCACCCGGGCGCGGGTGGACTCCGTGTTGTGGACGGGCCGGCGCTTCTTCGCCACCATTTCTGTAAGGAATGGCCGGGAAGGCGCTGCACCGTGGCGGTTGGTGCAGGTGCGGCTACGGGCCAGCCTCGCGGACGGCTCTCTCCTGGAGTGGCCCGCCGGCCTCGCCTCTGGAGCGCAGGACAGGAAGGCACTGCGTCACATCTTCACCAGCGTGCTTCCCGAGGGTGCCTCGCACCTGGAGGTGGCGTTGGACGGAGAGGACGCACCGGGCAGATTCCGCCCGCTTCCAGAGGAAGGGGACCCACAGCCATGAGGAAACCGCGTCGCCCGGACCAGCTGCGCGCGGGCCACCGCGTGCGCGACTTCCGTGTCATCCGCCGGTTGGGGGTGGGTGGCTTCGCCTTCGTCTTCCTGATGGAGCGCGGAGGCCAGCGCTACACCTTGAAGATGGCGATCCGGCCCGCTTCGGAGAAGGATCCGGACCGGGTGGACGCCTGGATGCGCCGCGAGGTGAGCTCGCTGGAGTACGTGCACCATCCCCACCTGCTGCCCGTGCTGGAGTGGGGCCGATGGCCCGAGCTGAAGACAGGCCATGGCTATTTCGTCACCCCCTACATCCCCGGAAGCACCTTCCATGTCTGGCGCTGGTGCGAACGCGCCACGCTGGACCGGGCGGTGGGCGTGCTGTGCGAGCAATTGAAGACGCTGGAGGCCCTGCACGAAGAAGGAATCGTCCATCGAGACGTGAAGGCGGACAACCTGCTGGTGCGCAAGGAGGACGACACACCGTTCCTCATCGACTTCGGCACGGCGCACCTGCCCTGGGCTCGTGTACTGACGGAAGGACTCGCCCCGGGAACGCTCTACTGCCAGCCGCCCGAGGCCATCCTCTTCCTGGCGTCCCTGCTGTCCGAAAACCCTCCGCCCCCGGGCTCACGGCTGGAGGCCCGGCCCGCCGCGGACCTGTATGCCTTTGGCGTGCTCCTCTACGAGACCCTCACCAACTGCCGCCCCTTCAGCACCCGGTTGCCTCTGGACGAGCTGTTGCCCGCCATCGCCACCCTGCCTCCCGTGGGGCCCGGGCAGCTCGCGCCCGGCATGCCCGCCTCCCTGCAAGCGCTGGCCCTGCGGCTGCTGGCGAAGGACCCCGGGCAGCGCCCCCCGAGCGCCCGCGCCGTACGTGAGGAGTTGGAGCGGCTGCGCGAACAGGAAGGACACACCGCCGCATGGCAGTCTCCGTCGAAACGGCCCTCGGAGTGCGCGTGGGTGCGGGAACGATTTCCGGACGTGGACATGTTGGAGGAAGCGCTCGAGCCGGAGTCCTCGCCCGAGCTCCGCTCCGCCGAGCGCACGGGGAAACAGCGGGGGTGGCCTTCGCGGCTCGCCGTGCTGGCGCTCGGGTTGGGGGTGCTCGGGCTAGGGTGGGCGCTGGTCCGCGCGGCACGAGCTCCTCATCGGGAGGACGTCCCTCGCGCGGAAGCCACCGCGCCGGTTCCTCCGGCGCTCCCCGAGAAAGGAATACAGCCCGTGCACGCCTCCTCTTCCGAAATGCCTCCCACTGCATCCGGCTCGACGCCCTCGCGCCTGTGCTCGGTGCTCACCCGACTGCTGGGGGGAGTGGCCGCCGCGCAACTCGCCGGGTGCGCCACCACGCCCGTACGGCCCGACCCCGCCAGCTTCCTCGCGCGTTGTCCTCCCGAGGCCGCCGACACCCCGGTCAAGCTGGGCTTCGACTCCGAGGAGAACCCCACGTTCCTGAAGACAGGCACTCCGGCCTCGAAGGATCCCATCGAGGAGGGCGGCTCCCTCAACGTCAAGCCCGGCCCCGTCATGGCCACCATGTACGCGGCGGTGAAAGGGACGGAGGTGAAAACGAAGATCACGGGTGTGGCGATGACGACGCCCTACCGCCTCTACATCCAGTTCGACCGGATGCAGTTGCCGGACGGCACGTGGTGGCCCATCTGCGGCGTGGCGGTGGACGACTTCACGTCCTACGGGGTGCCCACATGGGCAAAGGAGCCCATTGACGGCTCGCTGGTGGACCCGGCGAAGGTGGACCGGAGCCCCGGCAGCGTAGTGCTCAACGACCCGCGCTTCGAGACGGTGCTGCAATACCCCAAGGGCCACCCGATGCCACGCCTCACCCTGGCCCCACCCGATTGGCGCTGACCTCACGGCCCGGGGCGCGCACAGCGGGGCAAAGCTCTCGAGACTCGACTGCATGAAATTCTACGAACTGGGGAGAGACCCGTCTCCCCGCTACACGGGCAACCTGAACGCCTCACATCAGTGGGCGCTGCCCGGTGTGGAGCCCTGCCCTGTCTGCGGTTTACAACCAGAGGGGGGAACAATGGCCCAGTACCCGTGCGTGGACCTGTCGGGTCTGCCGCCCGAGGACCAGGAGAAGCTGTTGGATGCCTGGCCCGTCCCGCGAGAGGAGTTCATCCGGCGACGCGAGTTGGTGCGTCCCCTGGCGCCTCCCTACGCCGTACTGGAATCAGGAGCGGCGTTCGGCCCGCTGCGGGGAAGTGGCCTGGGCTACTTCGGCCAGCTCGTCATGCAGAACCCCTGGTCCCTCTGCATGCGCCGCGAGGCCCTGGAGCAATTGCAGGGCGCGGGTGTCCGGGGCCTCACCGGCTGCCCCACCCAGGTGAGGTTCCGCACCAGACACGCCCCCGACCTGCGAGACATCCAGCTCGAACTCCACGGGCGCTTCCACCCGGACTGCCTGCCTCCCCCGAATCCGCCATGCCCCACCTGTGGCGTCGCCATGGGCCACAGTGTCCCGGATCCGTATCTGCTAGACGCCTCGTCACTCCCACAACATGTGGACATCTTCCGGCTGGCCGACGCCACCACGCTCATCATCGCCAACGAGCGCATGGTGGACGCAGTGTGCCGTCTGGAGCTGGACGGCGTCGTCTTCAAGGCGCTGGAGGTCCGCTGAGCGGGACACTGGACCGCGCCGGCCGTGATGAAACGGCTCTTCATCCATCACCCAACTCGTCGTGCAGTTCTTGGACGAGATCTGGACGATCAATGCTTTCCCAGGCCTGTCGTGCGGCGATGATGTGGCGACGACGGGCCTCAGCACTGGGAGCGATTCTGGCGAGTCGCCGATGTGTCTGCCCGATGGAGTAGGGCTCGGGAATGAGCATGTAGAGGGAAAGAGCCTGCTCGAAAAGATCTCTAGCCTCATGCGGCGAGCGCGCTAGCGCGATGTCTCCCAGACTCCTGATGCAGTTGGCCCGCCCTTGCACGTCTCCTTCCTGCTCGAAGAGCGGCAGCGCCTCCTCGTACCTCCTGCGCGCCTCCTCATGCTGCGAGCGCACCAGCGCGATGTCTCCCAGGCTCTGGATGCAGTTGGCTTCACGTCCCGCCTCCCCTTTGAGCCGCGCTACCGCGCTGGCACGCTGCAATACGCGCGACGTGCCATGTCCCGAGAAACGCATGAATTCCGACAAGGCAATGGCCGCGTCCATGGCATCCGTGGCCTTCTTGCCATCCAGTTCCTCCTCAATGAGTCCTTCGATGTTCGCGAACTCGGTCATGAGGAGCATCGACGCCTCGCCGCCTCCCATGCGGCCCAGCCTCCCTCCATGTTCCCGTGACACTCCAAGGTAATGGTTGAGCACACGCTCGCGCTCCTCCGCCCCTGGAGGGCGTAAGCGCCGCACGTACTCCCGAATGGGCGCCAGCATGCGAATCCGTCCCTGCTCGAAGAAGGCAAGTCCCACCTTGGCCAGCACCTGCGCGGCGCCATGGGCCACGCCCGGCAGCAATCGCTCCAGGTCTCCCTGGGCCACACCTCCGGGCAGGAGCGCCAACAAGGACAACAGCCGCCGGGCCTCGTTCGTCATGCGGGGCCCCTTGATGGAGACCTCAAGCGACACCGAGAGGCTGGACTCCCTGTCGGAGCCCCCGGGCCTCTCGTAGAGCGCCGCGCGCTCCGTCCGCCAGAGTGCCCAGGTGTTCTCGAGTGACGCCCCTTCCGCTGCGAACGCGAGCAGCTTGATGGCGAGGGGAAGCCCCTCCTGCGCTCGGAGCAGAGACTCGAGCAGAGGCTCCTTCCGGTCGACCTTCGAGGCGATGGAGCAGAAGAGGTCGAGCGCGGACGTGTCATCGAGCCGCGTCACCTCGAGGGGAGGACGGCCGCGGGGCACATAGGGACGCTCCCCCCCTCGCACCGAGCCGACCAGCGCCAGCCCGGCAACAGCGCCCAGCTCGGCCAGCAACGCTTCCGTCCCCGAGCGGTCCTCGTGCCAGGGGGTCTCGAGATTATCGAGGACCAGCAACGCCGGAGCCGCTTGGAGCGAGTGCTTCACCGCGTCCCAGAGCCGGGGCTCCGAACCGATGCCGAGAACGGCGGCCACGGCGCTGACCACCCACTCCCGCGAGGTGGCGCCATCGAGCCGGACGAAGTAGCGCCGGTTCCCGTACCGCCGGGCCACCTCGGGGTGGTGGTACGCCTGGCGCGTGAGGGTGCTCTTTCCAATGCCCGGAGGACCGAGCACCATCGTCGGCCGGGGCTCTTCCGCCAGGACCTCCTCCACGAGCTGACGCGTCAGTTCCTCCCGGCCGAAACAGTCCCCTCGAGAGGGCGCCGCCGTCGGTGTGCTCCTGTTCACGGGCGCGGCGGGAGTGCGCGGGCGGGCACCGCTCGGAGCCTTGGCGAAGTCCTCCGCTCTGAAGAGCGGCCTCCGGGTCTGGTCCAGTTCCGCGAGCTCACGCATCCTCGCACCCGCCTTCTTCCAGATGGAATCGAAGGAGCGCTCGAGCGCCGGCTCGGGGCCATGCCTCACGATGATGTCGTCGAACTCCTCGACATGCTTCGGATGCTTGTTCTCGTCGAGGAAGGAAGCCGCGTAGGACTCCGTCTTCTCGGCGCGCTTCACGGAGAGCGTTCCCGACTCGTAGCGCACCCCGCCCAACCTCATCAGCCGTGAGGTCAGGAAACGGTTGAGGATGCTGGCTCCCGCGCTGAGCGGAAACACATCCCTGCCGTTGAGGACTGCCGTGGTGTCTCCCCGCAGGTCCTCTCGCAGGCGCTCGTCGAGTTCCTTGGGAACAGGAAGCTCCTTGTACTTCTTGAAGAAGTCCCGCTCCTGGAGCCGCTCCTGGCGGAACTCCTCCTCCAGCGTCAGCAACTCCGTTCTCACCGCTCCCAGCGACGTCTCCCCCAGGTATCTCTGGATGATGCGCTCGTGACGGAAGTCCCGGAGGCGGACGCGGAGCAGATCGATCAATCCCCCATCTCCCGTGCCCGAGATGAGGTAGCGCTTGGACGTGCCCGACGCGTGAAGGAGGCGGTCCAGGTTGTCGTCCTCCCAGTAGGACCGGGATGGAGCCCCCTCCAACGTTCTCTCCGTACCGAAGCCCACGGCCAGGATGACGGTGTCGAAATCCCCCTCATCGAAGGAGTCCGTGTTCCACGCGAGCTGGCGTGGAGTGCTGGACCCGGGGTGGATCTGGAGCCGCCGAACGCGCGTGTGGACCTCGATGCCATGGCGCTGCACCAGCGGTTGCCACTGCGCGAGGAGCCGCTCCGCCACGTTGCCCGCGAGGTCCGCCGTCCAATCGAGCACGGGAAGATTCGCCTGCGGCTCCTCCGAGCCCTCCTCGGGCCAATCGTAGAGGTGGGGGTGGAGCCAGCGTTGGCGGTTGTTGCGGAACATGGCCAGCAGGTCGCTCGCCTGTTCGAACACAGTGACCTTCGCTCCCCGGATGGCGGCCCCCGCCGCGGCCGTGAGCCCGGCCGCGCCTCCGCCGATGACCGCCAGCTTCGCGCCCTCCTTCAACCGCTCCTCGACGAAGAGCGAGTGGATGAGGTTGAGCGCGCGGACCTGCTGCGTGTAGAGGGTGATGCGCCGCTCGAAGCACCCGAGGACGTAGACTCCGGGCTCCTCGCGAACGGCCATCTGCCGAAGAATGTCGCTTTCCGTGACCCTGGCCATGCACTCTCCCCGGAGGGTGAGGTTACCAGCGCCTGATCGTCATGCCACCCCGCCGTTGTACCCCGTAGACTCGGCGCCCCATGACCCGACTCATCCAGCCCCGACCCGTGCTGCCGCTGTTGCTCTCCGCGCTTCTGCTGTTGGCCTCGTGCGCCACCTCACCCGCTTTGGGTGCCCGGGAAGGCACCGGGACTGAGGAGACCACCTCCTGCGACGACGCGGATGCCGACCAGTGCGTCGTGCTCGCCTGTGAAGAGGGCGAATGCGCCTTCTTCGACTGCGAGGACGTGGACCCGGAGGCGCTCACACAAGGACCCCTGGTGCATGGTGCGGAGCTGGCGCGATTTCCTCGCCCGGCTTTTCGTGCCCCAAGCAATCACCGCAACTGGAGACGCGCGGGGCTTCGGGAGGACGCCCGGCCCCGCATGACCTTCCACTTTCGCTACCGCCAGGGTTACATCCCTGCCTTTCCGCGGCTCGAAGGCACGCTGATCAAGCACCACCTTTTTCCCCAGGCGCAGGAACTCAGAACGTGGTTCAAGAACCGCGGCATCAACATCCACGAGTGGACGATGCTCATCCCGGAACAAGTCCACCTGCGCATCCACCGCGGTGCGAATGGCGGCCCATGGAACCAAGCCTGGCAGCAATTCATGATGGCCAATCCAGGCGACGTGTCTCGGGAGGTCCTGATCCGCAAGGCCTTCGAGCTGGCCCTCCGCTTCGACATCGCTGGTCCCATTCGGCCATATCATGCTCCGGTGCCTGCGCCCGGCCCCCAGCTCCTCGCCCCTTGACCTTGGGGGCCTGAGACTCGGACACATGAAATACTACCAACTCGAAAGAGACCCGTCGCCACGCTACACGGGCAACCTGAACGCAGCCCACAAGTGGGGGCTGCCCGGTGTGGAACGCTGTCCTGTCTGTGATTTGCAGCCAGAGCCGTATACGATGGGACAATACCCTTGTGTGGATCTGTCAGCGCTGCCCCCCGAGGACCAGGAAACGCTGGTGGACTCCTGGCCCCTCCCGCGTGAGGAGTTCATCCGGCTGCGCGAGCTGGTACGCCCCCTGGCGCCGCCCTACGCCGTGCTGACATCGGGAGCGCGCTTCGGCCCACTGCAGGGAAGTGGCCTGGGCTATTTCGGCCAGCTCGTCATGCAGAATCCCTGGTCCCTGTGCATGCGCCGTGAGGCCCTGGAGAAGTTGCAGAGCGCGGGTGTCCGGGGCCTCACCGGCTGCCCCACCCAGGTGCGGTTCCGCACCAAGCACGCCCCCGACCTGCGAGACATCCAGCTCGAACTCCACGGGCGCTTCCACCCGGCCTGCCTGCCACCACCGCATCCGCCATGCCCCACCTGTGGTGTCGCCATGGGCCACAGCGTCCCAGACCCATATCTGCTCGACGCCACCTCGCTACCGGAGTACGTGGACATCTTCCGGTTGGCCGACGCCTCCACGCTCATCATCGCCAACGAGCGTCTGGTGGACGCGGTGCGCCGCCTGGAGCTGGACGGCGTCGTCTTCAAGGCGCTGGAGGTCCGCTGAGCCGGACGCCGGGCCACACCGGCGGTGAGGGGCCGGACGCTCCGTGTACTCCCCCGTGCCTTCGCATTTGAAGGGGACCTCGGGGCTGTGAGACGTTCCCTCCCGCCATGGATGACACCACGCTCGCCTCCCTCAAGGCCGCGCTCGCCGCGAGCCCCGACAACGCGCCCCTGCGCGGACTCGTCCTCAAGGCCCACCTCGATCGCAACGAAGTCCCCCAGGCCCGCGCCATCCTCGGCGACCACGCCCCGGACCTCTTCTCCGAGCCCGACCGCCTCCACGCCGCCCGCACCCTCGTCCAGACCGGCGAGCACGAGCGCGCCCTCCTCTTCTGCGCCCACCACCCCGCCCCCGAGGCCTCCCTCCTCTCCGCCCGCGCCCTCGCCGCGCTCGGCCGCAAGGACGAGGCCCGCTCCGCCTACCAGCGCGCCATCGCCCTCAACCCCACCCTCGAGGACCGCGACCTCCTCTCCCAGCTCACCGCCTCCGTGCGCGATGTGCAGCCCTCCTCGCCCGGCGGCCCGCGTCTGCGCGTCATCTCCAACGACGACACCACCTCCAACGAGGTGGACCGTGTCCTCGCCCCTCCCCAGCCTCCCCTCACCTTCGCCGACGTGGGCGGCCTCGAGGACATCAAGAAGCAGATCCGCAAGCGCATCATCCTCCCCTTCCAGAAGCCTGGCCTCTTCGAGCGCTTCCGGAAGAAGGCCGGCGGCGGCATCCTCCTCTATGGTCCTCCCGGCTGCGGCAAGACGCTCCTGGCCCGCGCCACCGCCGGCGAGTGCGGCGCCACCTTCTACAACATCGCCATCTCCGACATCCTCGACATGTACATCGGCGAGTCGGAGCGCAAACTGCACGCCCTCTTCGAGAAGGCCCGTCAGACGACTCCCGCCGTCCTCTTCTTCGACGAGCTCGAGGCGCTCGCCGCCAAGCGCCAGTTCAGCCGTGAGGGCACCAGCTCCAAGCTCGTCAGCCAGTTCCTCGCGGAGATGGATGGCTTCGCGCAGAACAACGCCGGGGTGCTGATTCTCGGTGCCACCAACACGCCCTGGGCCATCGACCCGGCCTTCCGCCGTCCCGGCCGCTTCGACCGCGTCCTCTTCGTCCCTCCGCCGGACGCCGTGGCGCGCGAGGAGATTCTCAAGCTCCTGCTCGAGGACCGTCCCCAGGACTCCCACCTCGACCTCGGCTTCGTGGTGAAGAACACCAGCACCTTCTCCGGCGCGGACCTGTCCAACGTGGTGGAGACGGCCAGCGACGCCGCCATCGAGCGCTCGCTCGAGCAGGGCAACGAGGCGCCCATCACCTCGGCGGACCTCAAGGGCGCCCTCAAGGAGGTGAAGCCCACCGCGCTGGAGTGGCTCACCACCGCGCGCAACTACGCGCGCTACGCCAATGACGCCGGCCAGTACGACGAGGTGCTGGCCTTCCTCCAGGCCCACGGGAAGTCCTGAGCATGAGCGCCACCTACCGCATCCTGGACGAGCCTCGCCCCGGTACCCTGGGGCACCTGGTCGTCAACCCCGTGTTCCCCCTGCTGTCCCTCATGATGGGGGGCGCGTGGCTCGGGGTTCCGTGGTTCATCTTCAACGGCTTCGCCATGGGCAGCACCACGCGCCGCAAGGAGACGGCACTCGCGGTGCTGCTGGTCCCCATGACGCTGCTGCTGATCCTGCTGCTCGGCACCCTGGTGAGGCTCGAGGTGCTGACGGCGGCGTCCGCGCCCTACGCCGGGGTGGGCATCACCGTGTGGAAGCTCGCCGTGGGTTACGTGCTCTTCAACCTCCAGCAGCGCGGCTTCGCGCTGCACGAGTACTACGGCGGCGTGGTGCGCAACGGGGCGCTCGTCCTGGTGGCCAGCATCTTCCTCGGCCCGCGCGTCCTCATGGCGCTCATCGGTGGCAACCGGTTGCTGCTGACACTGCTCGGGTGATGCCATGAGTGACCTTCCCTCCTCCCAATGGCTCCACTACGCGCGGGTGCAAATCAGCCGCGGGGAGAACCGGGGCGCGCTGGAGACGCTGCGCCGCGCCCTCGCCGAGGACCCCGAGGACTCCGAGGCGCATGCCCTGTTGTCCCTGGTGCTGCTGGCCCTCAAGCGTCCGCACGCCGCCGAGCACGAGGCCGGCCTCGCCCTCTCGCTGGAGGCCTTGCTGCCCCTGGCCCACTACGCCGCGGCCTCGGTGGCCATGGCACGCCGCCGCTTCCAGGACGCCGAGCAGCACCTCACCCACCTGCTGGAGCTGGAGCCCGATGACACGCCGAACCTCCTGCTCCAGGCGCGGTTCCTCGAGCTGACGGGCAAGAAGGAGCGCAAGCGCGAGGTGCTGCAGCGGGCCCACTCCCTGAATCCCAACGACCCGGCCACGCTGGTGGCCCTGGGCTGGGACGCGCTGGAGCGCGGGGACGTGAAGCACGCCCTGCAGTGGGCCCGCGACGCGCTCTCCGCCCAGCCCGAGCTCCAGGACGGGCTGGTGCTCATGGGGCAGGTGTACCTGCGCCAGGGCCGCATCGAGGACGCGCGCGAGCACGCGCTGTGGGCCCTGCGCCAGGACGCCACCGACGAGGGCTCGCTGCGGCTGCTGGCCAGCATCAAGGCGCGCCAGAGCCGGCTGCTCGGCGTGTGGTGGCGCTATGCGATGTTCATGGGCTCGCTGGGCGACGGCAAGAGCACGCTCGTGCTGCTCGGCGCCTACGTGGCCTACCGCTTCGCCACCCTGGCCGCGGAGGACCTGGGCCAGCCCGGGCTGGCCGGCATCATCCAGCTCGTCTGGCTGGGGCTCGCCCTGTACACGTGGGTGGGCCCCGCCCTCTTCCAGCGCATGGTGCGCCAGGAGTTGGACTCGGTGCGGTTGGATCCCCGCTTCTGAGCCTGCTATCCACCTTCCGCATGGCGAGCGACGACACGTTCCCCGATGACCGGCGGCAGATGATGGAGCTCATCAACGGCTTCCTCCGCGACTCCGTCCCGCACAACCACGAGCTGGGGCTGAGCGTGGTGGACCTCGGGGTGTCGGAGGCCACCATGCGGCTGCCCTACGCGGAGAAGCTGGTGGGCAACCCCGAGACGGGCGTGCTGCACGGCGGCGCGGTGACGACGCTCATCGACGCCACGTGTGGCCTCTCCGTCTTCATGAAGATGGCGCGCATGGCGCGCATCGCCACGTTGGACCTGCGAATCGACTACCTGCACCCGGCCACGCCCGGCAAGGATCTGCTGGCCCGCGCCGAGTGCTACAAGCTCACGCGCGCGGTGGCCTTCGTGCGAGCGCTCGCGCACCATGGAGACGCGTCCAACCCGGTGGCCTCGGCGCAGGGCACCTTCATCATCGTGGAGGACTGAGCCATGGACAGCACGCCCCCGGGCCCCTCGCCCCGCATCGCCAACATCCTGCGCCAGGTGCGCCTCACGGGTGAGTACCCCCTGCTCGCCGAGGTCATCCCCTACACGCGCTTCCTCGGCATCGGCGTGGAGAACACCACCGGCGAGGTGCTGTGCCGCATGCGCTACGCCCCCATGCTCATCGGCAACAGCTCCATCCCCGCGCTGCACGGTGGCACGCTCGGCGGCCTGCTCGAGTCCGCCGCCATCTTCGAGCTGCTGCTCCGCACCCAGACGGACCGCGTGCCCAAAATCATCAGCATCACCGTGGACTTCCTGCGCTCGGGCCGGCCCCAGGACACGCTGGCCAAGGCCACCCTCACCCGGCTCGGCCGGCGCGTGGCCAACCTGCAGGTGCAGGCCTGGCAGGAGGACCGCTCCCGCCCCATCGCCAGCGCCAATGCCCTGTTCCTGTTGTCGTGAGGGCCACAGAAGTCCCGATCATGGACGACATCTCCAGCGGCATGCCATCTGCATGACGACTCCCGTCGCCAGGAAGGGGCTTCTGACGGAGGTGGACTCTATGATGCGCCTCCCCTTCCCGAAGCCATAGGGTGGCGTCGAGTTGTTGCTCAAGAACGAAGAAGCGAGGTATCGGGGCATGGCTCTCGATTGGAACAAGCTGCTGTGTACGAAGCGCATCCGGGAACTCCGAGGGGGCCGGGCATCGACGCGTGCAGCCCAGGATGTCCGCACCGAGTTCGACCGCGACTACGACCGGACCGTCTTCTCCACACCGCTGCGGCGTCTCCAGGACAAGACCCAGGTCTTTCCGTTGGAACCCAACGACGCCGTGCGGACGCGGCTCACCCACTCCCTCGAGGTCTCCACACTCACCCGCGGTGTCGTCCGAGCCGTCGTTCAACGGCTTGTCGACAGAAAGCTCATCTCTCAGGACCAGGCCTTCGGCATCGAAGCCATTGCCGCCACCTGTGGGTTGCTCCACGACATCGGAAACCCTCCATTCGGACACGCGGGAGAGCGAGCGATCAGCAGCTGGTTCAAGAAGAAGCTCAAGCAGGAGCCGGCCTTCTTCAAAGCGCTCGACGAGCACCCCCAGGCGGCCCAGCTTCGCGGTGACTTCCTGGAGTTCGAGGGCAATGCTCAAACTTTGCGGATCGTCTCCAAGCTCCAACTGCTCGCGGACCGACACGGGCTCAATCTGACCGTTGGCACCCTCTCGGCGGCCATGAAGTACACGGCTGCATCCCATGAAATGAGCAAGGTGCCCCACGAGAAGGAAAAGCCCGGCCATTTCGCTTCCGAGCAGGACGTCGTCGATATCATTCGCGAGCAGACAGGAACGGGCACCGCACGCAATCCCATCGCCTATCTGGTCGAAGCCTGTGACGATACCATCTATGCCACGGTAGACATCGAAGACGGCATCAAGAAAGGTGTCATCAGTTGGCAGGCGCTTGAGCAGGCATTGAAAGCAGAATCCAGCTCCTCGGAGACAAGAGCCCTCATCGAGAAACACCTGAAAGACGCATCCGACTATATCCAAGGAGAACCCGGTCTGGAGCTCAGCGGGAAGGCGCTCGACGAGGCGCGAGCCCAGCTGTTCAGGACGGTCGTCATCGCCACGACCAAGGAAGCCGTGATTCAGTCCTTCGACGCGAACTACGATGCCATCATGAGTGGCAGCTATCCTGGAGAACTCATCTCGGACAGCGCGGCGAAGGGGCTCATTGATGCATGCAAGGAGGTCGGGCGCCGCCACATCTACCGCGCGGACCAGACCCTCCGGTTGGAAGTCCTGGGCCGTCGGGTCATACACGACCTGATGGACATTTTCTGGGAAGGGGCCTCGAGCTTCGGCCATCCCCCACCCGATCCTCAAAAATTCGCCAGGAAGTTCGAGGGAAAAATCTACAACCTTCTCTCGCACAACTACCGTGCCGTTTTCGAAAACGTGCTCAAGTCCTCGAAGCTCCCTATCCGGTATCACCAGTTCCAGTTGGTAACGGACTACGTGTGCGGCATGACGGACACGTTCGCCTGCAAGCTCCACGCAGAGATCACCAATGGATAGCGCGGAGAACCGACAGCTCGAGGCCCTCCTTCGCCGGAGGCTGAGTTCATTCATCCATCGGGCCTCCCCGTGGCGCCCAGCCCTTCGTGCCTTGCTGGAAACATCCCAAGGGCAGAACTGGACGGTCTTCGTCTTCGGCGGAACGCTGAGGGATCTGCTCGCGCTCTCCCCCACCACCATCCCACGAGATCTAGATCTCGTCGTCGCGGGTACGACAACAGAGGCGCTGAAGTCCGCCTTCGGACAGAAAGTGGTGCGGGTCAACCGATTCGGTGGTCTCCACCTGCTCATCCAAAAGCTGCCAGTCGATATCTGGACGCTGGACTCGACCTGGGCCTTCCGCGAAGGGCTGGTCCATGGGTGTGACTTCGCGGACCTCCCGCGGACGACGTTCCTGAACGTCGAAGCCATCACCGCTGAATTCCAGGCACAACCAGGCCGACCCCGCACGGTGTACTCGCAGGGATTCTTCCGTGGCATTCAAGAGCGGCAGGTAGAGATCAACCTGGAGGACAATCCCTTTCCCGCCCTCTGCGTCATCAGGGCGCTCCTGACGGCCAAGCGGCTTCATTTTTCACTAGGCCCCCGATTGGTGCGGTTCATCCTCCACCATGCGAGCCGGATTCCGTTCGAGGAGCTCGAGGCCGTCCAGAGGTCGCACTACGGTCGTGTTCGGCTCGACCGCCATGAATTGCACCTGCTCTCCAACTTGATACGAGAGCAGGCGGGGAGCATGAAGGTCCATCCCATCGCGTTGCCACGCGAGCGACAACTCGACCTGCGCTCACGGTGGAGCGAAGCCGCAACATCTGACGAGGTCTACGGGTAGAAACATCAGTGAAGCAGGTATCGGGCCCAACAGCCTACAACTCCTGACCCGCGTGGCTCGCGGGCCGGGCCTCCTCCTCCGCGAGCGCCCGCAGCGCCTTCTCCGCGAGCCGTACACCCCACTCCTCGCCCACCTCCTTCGCCTCCTGCAGCACCCGGGGCTGGGCCGCGAGGAAGCGCTTGCCGGCGGGGGACTCGTGGAAGGAGATGGCCGCGTCCAGGTCCTCCTCGGAGAAGTGCTTCATGTACACCGGCACCAGCAGGTCCACGATGGACTCCTCCCGGGCCACCTCGCGGAACTTCTCCAGGAAGCCCGGCGGGAGGCTCGCGGACTGGGAGAAGTGGCTCGTCATCATCTCCAGCATCTGCTGGCCGGTGTCCTCGGCCCCGGTGAGCGCCATCAGCCGGCGCACCTTCCGCTGCTTGCGCCGCGTGGCCTGCTCCTCGGGGCCGAACATCTGGTCCACCAGCGCCCGGGCCTCCGCGGTGTTGGTGTCCACGGGCGTGGCCTCGGCGCGAGGCGCCGGCTCCGGAGTCCCGGCCGCGGGGCCGGTGCTCGAGTGCGCGCAGCCCACCGCGAGGACCGCGAGGAGACACCACCGCCAGGACGCCAGGGGATTGATGGAGCGCAACGCGCAGCCCTCCGCGACGAGTGGACTCCCACGATAGTCCCCCCGCCCACGCGCCCGTAAAGGGGGGGCCCGCTCAGTAGGGGCCCACGGACACGTTGTACGTCCGGCGGGTACCGTCCCGCGTCCACACCCGCATCGTGGTGGTGCCCGTCTCGAGGGGCAGGAGCTGGACCTTGTCCCCGTCCAGCACCTTCACCTCCACCACGTCCGGGGCGCCCACCGCCACGCGCACCATCCCGGGAATCTCGAGCTCCACGGGTGTGCCCGGCATCAGCGCCACGGGCATGGCCTCCCGCGCCGGCACCTCCTCCGGTGTCCGCGACTTCCACACCACGACGTCCGCCCCCGCGAGCACCAGCCCCAGCCCGGCCACCCCCGTCACCACCGGAAGCCAGCGGGGCCCCGCGTAGCGGCCCACGTGCGCCCCCGGCTCCAGCGGGAGCGCTCCGGGGTGCATGGGCGGCGTGGGCGTGCCCGTGTCCAGGCCGGCGCGGGCGTGGCTGTCCCCGGGCCGCGAGGCCTCGGCCGCCACCAGGGCCCGGCACGCGGCGCACCCGTCCAGGTGTTGCTCCAGGCGCGGCGTGTCCTCGTGGGACAGCGCGCCCGAGGCGAAACCCGCGAGCACATTCTCGTCCGGGCACCCGTCCGGCGCGCGGAACCTCGATTCCAGGGACATCGCGTCGGGAGTGTCGCAGGCGCGCGCCGCCACGGGAAGCCACCGGGGGTGCACGCGGGCGACGGAGGCGGGGGCGAGGCGCTCGGCGAGGTAGCGCAGGAAGACGGCGTCCTCGAGCCGCACCCGGGGCCACGCCGCGCGGGCGGAGGCGAGCAACCGGGCGAGCGGCGAGGGCTGGGACATGGGGGCCGGGATTTACAGGGTGGAACGGCGCTCCCCTCCTTTCTTACAGGGACTGGGAAGGCGGTTTGAACCCGGGGGCGCTGGAATTCCCCCGGTGTGGAGCGCCGTGTCCCTCCGGCACGGCCCATGCTTGTGAGGCCAGGGACTGATCTCTGGCGGAGTGGGACTCGGGGCGGTGGTGGGGGTGGTGATGGGTGTGCGGGAGCTGAAGGAGCAGGCGCTGGAGTTGTACTCGCGGCGGAAGTTCGCCGAGTGCGCGCGCACCTACGGGAAGCTGCTGGAGCTGGAGCCGAGGGATCCGCACCTGTACGTGCGCCACGCCGAGGCGTGGAGGCGTGCGGGAGACAGGCAGAAGGCGATCAGCTCGTACCGGACGGCGGCGCAGCTGTTGCTGCAGCTGGGGTGCGAGGCGAGGGCGCGGGCGGCGTTGAAGGTGGCGCTGGAGCTGGACCCGAGGGACAACGAGGTGGCGCGGGCGCTGGAGCGGCTGTCGACGGGGAACGCGGCGCGCCAGGCGGTGCACGTGCCTCCGGCGGTGCCGCCGCCCTCGCGCATCCCCGAGCACAAGCGGGACATGGTGGAGCTGCACACGCGGCAGGCGAACGTCCCGGGCCGTCTCGCCCTGCCACCGGCACCGGCCGTGCCCGCGGCGCCCCTGCCCTCTCCGGCCGAGGTGCGCCGGCTGTCGGGAAACACCCTCGCCCTGCGAGCGGCGCCGGGGACGCGCTGGGTGGTCATCTCCTCGCGCACGCCGCTGACGGCCTACGAGGTGGATGACCTCGAGCGGGTGATGTCTCGGGAGTTCACGTTGGAAGTGACGGTGACGGCCGAGGAGTGAGCCCCTCGTCCCGCTCCACCCCGAGCCGATTGCGGGAGAGCGACAGGCCGATGCCAGCGGTGCGCACGGAGTGCGCGTTCATGAACGGGTCCAACATGTGGGGAACGACGAGCTGGGGGACACCGGCGCGGGTGGACGCGGCGGTGGTGCCCGCGCCCAGGCCGGCCGCGCATGGAGCGGGACTCTACCCGCCCCACCCGCGAGACTGAATGCGGGGCCCCGGGTTACAGGGCGGCGAAGTCCACCGGCTCCTGCCCGGTGGCGGGCTCCGGCTCGTGGGAGAGCAGCTCCTCCCAGGTGGGCTTGGAGGGCTCGGAGGCCCGCACCATGGCCTCACAGTGCTCGCTCCTGCGCTTGGGGTGGCAGTGACGCACGCCGTAGACGTGGTGGCATCCACACGCGTCCACGCGCTTCTTGCTGCACACCGACGGGTTGAACACCGGCGCCGTCTTCACCTCCACCGGCCCCGCGTTCACCGTCACCGCCACCAGCAACGCACCGAGAATCCCCATCTCCCTACCCCCTTGAAGCTCCAGGAATAGGAATGGGAATTCTTCAGTGAAGGGGCAACTGCGGGCACACTGTGGATGACACCCGCGAGCCGCCAGCCGTTGACCGGTCGCAAGCCCGGCCGCCCCCTCTGTTCGTCAGCTTCCAGAGGAAGCGTCCGTCGCTCCCAGCGGTTGAACCCATCCAGGGGGAAAAGGCCATGAGCTGGACACAAAGGTTGGAGAAGGTCGCCGAGGGCCACTTCGTCCTGCCCAAGACGAAGACGATGCGCGTGGATGCGCACCTGTTCCTCTCGGACAAGCTGCTGTGGGGCGAGGGCCCCGAGCTGCCGGGGTTGGAGGAAGGTGTCTTCGATCAAGTGGTCAACGCGGCGTCCTTCCCGGGCGTGACGCGGGTGGCGGTGACGCCGGACTGTCACCTCGGCTACGGCGTGCCCATCGGCACGGTGGTGGAGACGGACGGCATCCTGCTGCCCACCGCCGCCGGCTACGACATCGGCTGCGGCATGGTGCAGCTCAAGACGACGCTGACGGCCGAGGACGTGGCCGACAAGGCCAAGCGCCGCCAGTGGATCGACGAGGTGACGAAGCGGATCGCGGTGGGCGTGGGAGCCTCGCGGGTGCAGAAGCAGCGGAGCATCAACGCGCGCACGTTCGCCGAGGTGGTGCGCCACGGGGCCAAGGCGCTGGGCCGCAACGCGTCCACGACGGAGCGCGACTTCATCCCGGTGGAGGATGACCGGGTGGACATCCCCGAGCGGGCCTACGGCAAGAGGGACCAGCTGGGGAGCCTCGGAGGCGGCAACCACTTCACGGAGATGCAGCTGGACGAGGACGGCCGCGTGTGGGTGATGTTGCACACGGGGAGCCGGGGCTTCGGGTGGAACATCGCGAAGCACTACTTCGTGGAGGGCGCGGCGGCGCTGGGGCTGAGCAAGCGCAGCGAGGACTTCATCTGGCTGGACGCGGAGAGCCGGCTGGGGCGCGAGTACTGGAACCTGCACAACATGGCGGCCAACTTCGCGGTGGCCAACCGGCTCATCATCGGCGAGGCGGTGTGCGCGGCGCTCGAGGAGGTGTTCGGCGGGACGGCGGACATCTATTACGAGATTTCCCACAACCTCATCCAGAAGGAGGCGGGGAAGTTCGTGGCGCGCAAGGGCGCGACGCGGGCGTTCCCGGGCGGGCACCCGGCGCTGCGCAAGACGCAGTGGGAGAAGACGGGGCACCCCATCCTGATTCCGGGCTCGATGGAGACGGGCAGCGCCATCCTCTTCGCGCAGGAGGGGGCCGAGCAGTCCATCTACTCGGTGAACCACGGCTCGGGGCGGAGGCTGTCGCGAGGCGAGGCGAGGCGGGTGCTGAACCAGTCCGAGACGGACCGGCGCATGGCGGAAGCGGGCATCCTGCTGAACACGCGGACGACGCCGCTGGACGAGTCCGGGCCCTGCTACAAGAACCTGGACGACGTGCTGGACACGGTGGAGATGGCGGGCCTGGCGAAGGTGGACAAGCGCCTCAAGCCCATCGCCTGCATCAAGGGAGCGGACTGAGCCCGCGCTTACAAGCTGGCGCTCTGGGCGGAGGCGTCGGCCCAGGACAGGGCGCGCAGGGAGGCGTGGTGGGGCGCCTCGTCCTCCAGATGGACGCCGAGCTGCTCGAGGACGGGGGCCACGTACTGGCGGAACAGGCTCTCATCCGGCCGCTGCCAGCCGGGCTTGCCCTCTCCGCCGCAGTCGAGGCAGTCCGGCGCTCCGAAACAGGTGCACGCCCCACAGGCGGCGGCGAGCGCGGCATTGCGCTCGGCGATGCTCTCGTAGGTGGCGTCCAGGTGGTGCCGGGCCTGGCGAATCCTGCGGCGGCGCTCGCCACGCAGACGGCCCGCCTGGACCGCCACATCCTCGTTGGCCAGCATCGTCATCCCCGCCGCGATCTGCCGAGCGTCCATTTTTCCTCCCTGGGTGGAGTGAACTGCCCACGTCTTGCGTTTGCGCGTCCCTCGAGCGCCCCCCTGGTGCGGCGTGACAGCGCGGCCGGTGCCGTCCATCACCCTGCGAGCACATGATAAGGGGCTCGCGGGAAAAGACATATCCCAGACGCCGGAAATGTGAGGTTTTCCTCTCGGACAGACGGAAGTCTGCCCATATCAAACAGATACAGTCGTGAGAGCCGGAAAAAGGGCTCACCCGTTTTCCGTGTCTCCCTTTCAATGTCTCGCCGAAAATTGCAGCCTCATGCTCTGGCGCGGCACGGCATGGCGTCACCTGACCGCGTCACGAGCCACGCGACGCGCCGGGTCATGCGCCAGGGGAGACACCCGGGGTACGAGGAAGCCCATACGCGCGGGGTGGGAGGAGGGCGCGGCGGACTCGTCGGTCCCCGGGAGGAGCGCTAGAATGGACGGCCGAGATGAACGCGCCGTCCCCCGCCCCCACCCATCCGCCCTCGCGTGAGACCGAGCTCGCGCGCGCCGAGTCCGAGCTGGCCAGTCAGGAGGCGAAGCTCGGGGAGCAACTGACGCGGGCCGCGACGGAAGCCGAGACGCTCTCGCGCCGGCTGATGGAGCTGAGACAGCAGGTGGAGCGGCTGATGGCCGAGCGCCCGGGAGACGAGCACGTGCGCGGGGCGGGCACGCGGCTCGAATCGGCGTCGGTGCACACGGGCATCACGGAGGAGGCGCGGGAGCAGGCCCTGGCGTCTCGGAGCGAGGCGCTGGAGGCCCGGCGCCGGGCGGTGGAGGACTCACAGCGGACGCTGAACTCGCTGCAGCAGCTCAACGTGCGGGCGCAGCAGGAGCTGGCCGAGGCGGAAGCGGGGCTGAAGCGGTCGGCGGAGGCGGCGGCGCGGGCGCAGCGTGAGCGCGAGGCGGCGGAGCGGGCCCAACGCGCGCGCGAGGCACCCCCGGCGAGGGCGGCGGCGCGCCCGGCGAAGGCGCAGGGGAACACGACGCAGCTGGACCCCCATCCGCAGGGAGCGAGGTCGCGGCCGCGGATGGTGGCGGCGATCGACCAGCGGAGCGACTCGAACTTCTTCACGGGCTTCACCACGAACATCACCGAGGGCGGCATCTTCGTGGCGACGGTGCAGTCGGTGCCGAGAGGGACGACGGTGGACCTGGACGTGCTGTTGCCGGGGACGCGGTCGATGACGGTGACGGGGGTGGTGCGCTGGACGCGCGAGGTGAACGACAAGACGCCCGAGCTGATGCCGGGGCTGGGCGTGAAGTTCAGCTACCTGCCGCCGGAGGTGAGCGAGGTCATCTCGGACTTCGTGGCCACGCGCGAGCCGATGTTCTTCCCGGACTGAGCCCCGTCCCCAACCTCCCCCAACTTCCCCCCAATTTCCCCTCTCCCCCCGGGAGAGGGACGGGGTGAGGGTATCGAGGCCCCGGGTTGAATCCCGAGGCCGTGCCTCCCTCGAGAACCGCGGTCACCGCAGCGTGAAGCACCCCGTCAACCCGGTCCTCCGCGACTCGACGAGAGGGGGGGCCTTGCTGACGACCTGGGCGAAGAGGCTCGCATAGCTGGCGACGTCACCCCGGAAGGAGGACCGCAGCGAGAGGCTGTAGAGCCCCGGCGGGAACGTGGAGAGGGGCGACACCTCGCTGGGGAGGGGGAAGGGCGTGAAGGAGGTGCGGGAGGAGGGAGCCATCACGCGCCAGGAGAAGACCACGCCCGGGACAGCGGAGTTCTGGAGGAGGAAGTCGAGCTGCCCCACGTTCGCGGTGGGATCGACGCTCCAGCGGAGGCCGAAGCCCTCGAGCGCGGTGGTGGGCGGGGAGTCACAGGCGCCCAGCACCGGGGAGGAGGAAGTCATCGGGGACAGGAGCGTGAAGGTGGCGGCCGGGCCGTTGTTGATGGGCGTCAACGCCCAGGCGTACCCGGCGGGCAGGACCTCGGAGCGGCCCAGGGAGGTGGTGAGTTCGTGACCTCCATCGACATGGACCAGGCCACCACCGCGGGCAAGCGCATCACCTTCACGTGGGAGCGCGACTGAGACGAAGCGCCCTCTTCACACGAGCCTGCCCACGGGGTGGAGCCAGGCGTCACAGCGCCACGCCCACCTCGAGCAGGGTGAGCCCATACAGCAGGCCGAGCCCGGGACTGTCCGTGCCCACGCCCACGCCCAGCTCGAGGACGGACACCTGCGCCTTCCCCAACGTGAAGCGCGCGGGCGCCAGCGTCAGTCCGAGCCCCAGCGAGGGCCCCACCACGGGCACGGGGTGCTCGGGCGTCAGGAAGTCCAACCTGTCTCCGAAGAGGCCCGTGAGGTTCACCAGCGCGGCGGGAGCCCACCACCCCTGGCGCTGCACGCCCGCCCCCACCCGCACCGCGAACGCCGTGCCCAGGCCCGTCAGGGCATTCGCGTCCACCTGCAACAACCACCGTCCATCCACCGTGTCCCGCAGACCGAAGCCACCGCCCACGCCCCCATGGGTGCGCGCCGACGACAGGTACATGCTCGCCCCCGAGCGCCCATACAGCGAGAGCTGGTGACGCGGGGGCACGGCCTCCTCGGGTGCGGCGGGCGAGGTGGCCAGGGTGGACAGGAGGACAAGCGTGGAGAGACTCATGGCAGGGGACCCTCGGCCCAGAAGGAGAGCCCGGCGGCGGACAGCCGGGTGACACATCCGCAACCAGGCACGCATGGGCGGGAACCCTACCCCGCTCGCCCCGGGGGAGGCTACGCCCCGATGAGCGCCACGCCGGTGATGAGCCGCTCCAGCAACCCGATGACGTAGTGCGTGGGCCCGGAGATGAGCCGGGCGCCGAAGACGACGACGGCGATCAGCAACAGCGGCCCGAGCGCGTGCACCCGCTGCCAGGGGCCGAGCAGCTTCTGGGGGAGCAGTCCCTCGACCACGCGGCTGCCATCCAGCGGAGGCACGGGCAGCAGGTTGAAGAGGGCCAGGCCCACGTTGGCCACCATCATGATCTTCAGGAAGAACTCGAGCCCCGGGTTGGAGGGCAGGAAGCCCGGAGCCAGGCGCCACGTGAGGCCAAAGGCGAGCGCGCTCAGGGCGGCCAGGACGAGGTTGGACAGGGGCCCGGCGGCGGCGGTGAGCATCCAGCCGGTGCGCATGGAGACATCACGGCGGAAGCGCGAGGGATCCACGGGAACGGGCCGGGCCCAGCCGAAGGGGATGCCCAGCAGCGGCAGCAGCAGCGTGCCGAAGACGTCGATGTGCGCGAGCGGGTTGAGGGTGAAGCGGCCCATGCGCTCGGCGGTGTCGTCTCCGAGGAGCCGTGCGCTCCAGGCGTGGGCGAACTCGTGCACGGTGAGCGACAGCACGAGGGGAATGAGCATCAACGCCCGTTCGAGCAGGGGATTGTCCATGGTGGTGTGTGCCAATAAGGCCGGGGCGAGCGGCCCGCCATGCGAGTGAACACGCCCGTCCGGAGAGCAGGCGGCCATGCACCCGGGGGCCGCTGGTCCGTTCCCGGAACACACACCACCTTTGCGGCGAACCACGCCAAAGGGGTATCGGGGAATGCGCGTCCACCATTTGAATTGCATCACCATGTGCCCACCGGGCGGGCGGCTGATGGATGGGAGGCGGAGGCCCAAGGGCATCCCGGCGGCGCTGGTGTGCCACACCCTCCTGGTGGAGACGGAGCAGGGACTCGTGCTGGTGGACACGGGCTTCGGACTCGAGGACGTGCGCAACCCGAGGCCTCGCCTCAGCCCCTTCTTCCTCACGCTCAACCGACCGAGCTTCAACGAGGAGATGACGGCGATCCGTCAAATCGAGCGCCTGGGCTTCAACGCCGGAGATGTGCGGCACATCGTGCTGACGCACCTGGACTTCGATCATGCCGGAGGGCTGGACGACTTCCCGGCGGCACGGGTGCACGTGATGGCGGCCGAGGCGGAAGCGGCGGTGGCGCAGGCGACGTGGCTGGACCGCAGGCGCTTCCGTCCGAGGCAGTGGAGCACGCAGCCGCACTGGGTGACGTACCCCATGCCCTTCGGGGGCGAGCGCTGGTTCGGCTTCGAGTGCGTGCGCGAGCTGTCGGGCCTGCCGCCGGAAATCCTCCTGGTCCCGCTGGTGGGGCACACGCTGGGGCACGCGGGCGTGGCCATCCGCCAGTCCGGCCAGTGGCTGCTGCACGCGGGTGACGCGTACTTCTTCCACGAGGAGATGGATCCACACCAGCCCCGGTGCACGCCGGGCCTGCTGGCCTACCAGGAGATGATGCAGAAGGACGGCCGGCTGCGGAAGCTCAACCAGGAGCGGCTGCGCGAGCTGGTGCGCCTGCACAGCCGGGACGTGCGCGTCTTCTGCGCACACGACGCGGTGGAGTTCGAGCGGCTCGAGGAAGAGTCCCGCGCCCACGCGCTGCGCGGCGAGGTGCTGGTGGAGGAGCCCCGGGTGGAGCTCCCCGAGCCCCCGCTGCCGAACATCCCCACGGTGTGAGTCCCGCGGGGCCTACAGCTTGATGTTCTCGTGCTTCACCAGCGCGGTGAGCGCCTCCTCCATCACCGCGCGCGCCGCCGCCGTGTACCGGTAGAGCAGCGCGTGCACCTGCCGGTCCGCCTCGTTCCGGTTCTCGCAGTGCTTCGAGTACTCCTCGAAGGCCTGCAGGCTGCTCACAATCTGCGACAGGTGGTTGGGGCACTCGCACTGCACGGCGCTGGAGATCTCCAGCAGCACGCCCAGCTGCTCCGGCGAGTAGAGCGGCGCCTTCGGCGTGGCCGGCACCGTCACCGTGGACACCGCGCCCGGTGCCCCCAGCTGCAGCGCCGGAGCCGGGGCCTTGGGGGCCGCCGGAGCCGGGGCCTTGGGGGCCGCCGCCGTCCTCACCGGCGGGGGCTGCAGCATGTCGTCCAGCACCGCCAGGTGCACGTGCGCGCGCAGCAGCGACAGCGAGATGGGGCCCTGCAGCAGCCGCACCTTGCCCGCCGGGTACTGCTGCAGCACCCCGCGCCGCGCGAAGCGGTACGTGACGATGGCGTGCCTCGCCCCACTGTCCTCCAGCAGCGCCGGCACCTCCCCCGTCTGCACCCCGTTCAGCTCCAGGAAGTCCAACGCCAGCACGTCCGGCCGCCTCCTCGGCACCTCCTCCCGGAAGGCCTCCACCGAGTTGCCCGACCACACCACTTCCACGTCCCGGAGCGCCTGCGGATTCTCCCGCAGCTGCGCCGGATAGGACTCACCCAGAAGGGCCAGCTTCACCATGACTCACCTCGAGAACTTCCCCACGTTGAACCAGCCCGTCATCCCGCTCAATCCGATTAATGTAACATCCCTGGAGGCTGTGCGCTTGCTTCCACTTCCCGGCCCGCCACGGCCCATGGAAGTTCGACGGTGAACGTCGCCCCCTCGCCCTCCCGGCTCTCCACGTGGATGCTGCCCCCGTGCGCCTCCACCAGCTGCCGGACGATGTAGAGGCCCAGCCCGAAGCCCTCCTTCTTCTCGCCCCTGGCCGGCGCCTTCTGGAAGCGCTCGAAGATGGCGCGCTGCTGCGCCTCGGGAATCCCCGGCCCCTGGTCCCTCACGCTCAGCCGCCCGTGCCCCTCCGTGCGCTCCACGCGCAGCTCGATGGGCTTGCCCTTCCCGTACTTGAAGGCGTTGGACAGCAGGTTCGTCAGCACCCGCTCCAGCCGCAGCCGGTCCCACCGCCCCACCACCCCCGGCTCCACCTCCAGCACCACCTGGCTGCCCGCCTCCGCCGCCTGCTCGGCGTGCCGCTCCACCGCCTCGTGCGCCAGCTCCCCCAGGTCCACCTCCCCCACCTCCAGCTCCATCCTCCCCGAGGACAGCCGCGACAGGTCCAACAGGTTGTGCAACAGCCGCCCCAGCCGCTGCGTGTGCCGCACCGCCGCGGTGAGCACCTCGCGCAGCTTCTCCGGCTCCGGCGGCGGCTGCCTCCTCAGCTTGCCCAGCATCAACTGCAGCGCCTGCAGCGGATTGCCCAGGTCATGCGCCGCCACGCCTATCAGGTCCAACGCCGCCTGCGCCTCGCGCAACAGCCGCGCGTTCTCCAGCGACAGCGCCGCCCGGCCCGTCAGCTCCTCGACGAACACCTGGTCCGTCTCCGTGAAGCGCCGCTCCGGCCGGTGCGACACCAGCATCAACACCCCCACCGACTGCCCCGCCGCGCGCAGCGGCACCAACATCAGCGAGGCCGCCGCCAGCGCCCTCAGCCGCTCCAGGAACACCGCGTCGTCCGCCGTTTCATCCAGGAACTCCCGCGTCACCTCCGGGATGCGCTCCGTCCTCCCCGTGAGCAGCGTCTGCCACGCGCCGTGCGGCCGGCCCCGTCTCGGCCCGTTGCTGTGACGGATGAGCTCCCAGAAGAGCCGCTCCTTCTCCGGCGACACGTGGGTGACGGCGCGGGGCACCAGCGCGCCCTCGGGCGAGAGCAGGAAGAGCAGGCAGCCCTCCGCCAGCTCCGGCACCAGCAGCCGCGCCAGCGCCTCCACCGCCCGATCCGGATCCTTCTCCGTGAGGAAGAGCCGCTCGGCCTCGACGAAGAGGTGCCGGGCCCGCTCCAGCCGCTTGCGCTCGGAGTTGTCGCGCGTGAGCACCGCGAAGCCCTCGAGCCGTCCGTCCGCGCCCCGCAGCGCGGTGACGAGCGACTCGGCCCAGAAGCGCGAGCCGTCCTTGCGCACCCCCGGGCCCTCCCACTCCAGCCGCCCCTCGCGCGCCGCCCGCTCCAGGTCCCTCCCCGGCTGCCCCTCCGCGCGCGCCTCCGGCGTGTAGAAGACGTCCGCCCTGCCGCCGATGATCTCCTCGGCCCGCCAGCCCTGGATGCGCTCGGCGCCGGGATTCCAGCTCACCACCCGGCCCTCCGGGTCCAACATGTAGAGGGCATAGTCCTTCACCCCCTCCACCAGCAGCCGCAAGCGCGTCTCGCTCGCCCGGGCCTCGTGGTGCAGCGGCCACAACGCCCGGGTGAGCACCCACGCCAACCCCATGGCCACCAGCAGCCCCAGCGTGGCCACCAGGATGATGAGCCAGAAGGCCCGCCGCTCCGCCTGGTCCGCCCGCATCGCCAGCTCGCTGAACGCGGCCTCGGTGTACCAGGCCAGCCAGTCCAGGGCCTCGTACGTGCCGTAGCGGGCCGACTCCACCCCGCCGCGCAGCACCTCCAGCTCCTCCCGCGAGACGCCCCGGCCCCGGGCCGCCTCCAGGGCCCGGGTGGCGTCCTCGTGCGCCTGCTCGGCCAGCTCCAGCCCGTCCAACAGGCCCCGCGCCTCCTGGCCCTCCTCGTGCGAGCGCAACAGCCGCAGCAGCGCCTGGAACTGGAGCCGGGCCTGCCGCGCCTCCTCCAGGAGGGACGGCTCGTCCGTGAGCGCATGGGCATGCTGGCTGGCGAGCTTGTCACTGAAGGCCCGGCGCAGCTGCTCCACCGCCAGCCGGTGCTGGAGGCCCTCCGCGGAGACGTGCTCGTTGCCGGTGAGCACCGAGCTCAACGCGAGCGCGGTGATGGCGGCGATGGCCAGGGCCACCCCCAGCGAGGCGGCGAGCCCCACGGCGATGCGCCTCGCGAAAGTCCAGGGACGCCTCAAGCTCCTCCCCCCACCCACCTGCGCGTGGCCAGCCCTACAAAGTGGCGCACGCGCGCGGGGGCAGGAATCGGGGCGCGCGGGCAGGGGGACGCCGGAAACCGGGCACCTCCCCTGTCCCCGGGGGCAGGCCCCTGCGTTCACCACCGGGCGGCTCGCGTGCCGGGGCCCCTTCCGTCCCGAGGGGCGCCACCCCAGGTTGTGCCCCCAGGGCCACTCGGAGGCCGAGTGGAGGACGGAACATGGGCGGGCGAGGGAGCGGGCCGGGGTGGGTGACCCTGGCCTCGTGGCTGGCGTACGGGTGGCTGGTGTGCGGGTGGCTGGCATGCGGTGGGACGGAGACGGCGGACCCGGTACCCGGCACCCTCGCGCGCAACGGGTGCCAGCCCCGGACCTGTGAGCAACAGGGCCTGGAGTGCGGCACGGCCATCGACGGCTGTGGCGGCGTGCTGCGCTGTGGCACCTGCCCCGGGGGCGAGGTGTGCGGCGGCGGTGGCGTGCCCAACGTCTGCGGCCCGGCGCCCTGCACCCCGGCCACCTGCGCGTCCGCGCGGAAGAACTGTGGCGCCATGCCGGACGGGTGCGGGGGCACGCTCTCGTGCGGCACCTGCGCGGGCGGCGAGACGTGTGGCGGCGGCGGCGTGCCCAACGTGTGCGGCCAGGCCTCGTGCACCCCGGCCACCTGCGCGGGCCTGGGGAAGAACTGCGGGGGCGTGCAGGACGGGTGCGGAGGGACGCTCGACTGCGGCACCTGCCCCGAGGGCGAGACGTGTGGCGGGGGCGGCTCCCCCAACGCGTGTGGCCGCGCCACCTGCCGGCCCTCCACGTGCGCGGAGCTGGGGAAGAACTGCGGCACGCTGTCGGACGGGTGCGGCGGCGTGCTGGACTGCGGCACCTGCCCGGACGGGACGTCGTGCGGCGGCGACGGCGTGTCCAACGTCTGCGGCATTCCCGCGTGCACGCCCCTGACGTGCTCGGGACTGGGGAAGAACTGCGGCCCCATTCCGGACGGGTGCGGCGGCGTGCTGGAGTGTGGCACCTGCCCCGAGGGCGAGACGTGTGGCGGAGGCGGCGGCCCCAACGTGTGCGGCCCGGCCTCGTGCATTCCCACCCCGTGCGCGGCGCAGGGGAAGAACTGCGGCACCCTCTCCAACGGCTGTGGAGGGCTGCTCGACTGCGGCGAGTGCTTCTCGGGACAGACGTGTGGCGGAGGCGGGGTGGCCAACGTGTGCGGGAGCGCGCGCTGTCTGCCGGCCACGTGCGCCGAGCTGGGCACGAAGTGCGGCGGAGTGCCGGACGGGTGCGGCGGGGTGCTGGACTGCGGCATGTGCGCGGCGGGCGAGGTGTGCGGCGGCGGGGGCGTGCCCAACGTCTGCGCCGAGCCCGGCTGCCGGCCCGCCACGTGCGCCTTCCTGGGAAGGGACTGCGGCCCGGTGCCGGACGGGTGCGGCGGGGTGCTGGAGTGCGGCACGTGCGCGGCGGGGGAGACGTGTGGCGGCGGAGGCGTGGCCAACGTGTGCTACCGCGCCCCGCCGGTGTGCGTGGACCGGGACCTGGGCAACGCGCTGCCGGTGCGGCTGAAGGGCAGCACGCTGTGGGCGAACGATGACCACATGGCCTCGTGCGGGGGCGGAGGCACGCCGGACCGGGGCCTGCTGTGGACGGCGCCGAGGAGCGGCACCTTCACCTTCGACACGGCGCGCTCGGCGATGGACACGCTCCTGTGCCTGAAGCGGGAGGGCTGCGGGGGCGAGGAGCTCGCGTGCGCCACGGGCGGCATCAGCTACGGCGGAGGGGCGCGGGTGTCGGCGGCGCTGGAGGCGGGCCAGCGGGTGCTGGTGGTGGTGGACGGCGCCACGGGGGGGAGCTTCGGCAAGGGGGACTTCGAGCTGCACATCCAGGAGCTGGCGGCCACGGAGGCGGGGCACTGCTTCGACGGAGCGGACAACGACGGGGACCGGTGGGTGGACTGCGCGGACACGGACTGCCAGGGCGAGCCCTTCTGCGACGGGCGCGGGTGCGCGGACACGGACCTGGGCAGCGCGCTGCCGGTGACGTTCTCCGGGGACACGGCGCGGGCGGGAGACGGCTACCAGGGCACGTGCGGCGCGCTGCTGCAGCAGGACCGGGCGCACCTGTGGACGGCGCCGAAGGCGGGCACCTTCGTCTTCGACACGGTGGGCGGTGGGTATGGCAACGCGCTGTACGTGCTGACGGGGTGCCGGGGCCTGGAGCTGGGGTGCTCGGCGAGCCGGACGGCGGGGAAGACGGGCGCGCCGGTGGTGAAGCTGACGCTGGAGAAGGGACAGCGGGTGCTGGTGGTGGTGGATGGGATGAGCGGGACGGAGACGGCCTCGCCCATCCGCTACACGCTGCACATCACCGAGTCCGTGTCCCGAGAAACCAGCCGCTGACGCGTCGTCCCCTTTCCCAGAGGGAGAGGGAGCGCGGCTCACCCGTGCTCGCGGTCCAGCTTGTCGAGCAGGGTGCGCGCCTGGGCGTCCTCGGCCTGGTGGGCCTGGACCTCGGCCACCTCCTGCCAGCGAATCCATCCCTGGCTCGCGGCGTGGCGGGCGGCCGTCACGGTGTCATCCACGGTGAGCATCTCGCTGCCGGCGGCGCGGATGTCCGCGGCGATGAAGGCCAGCTCCTTCTCGCGCCCCGCGCGGTGCCACACGTTGCGGATGTAGACGCAGCGGATGCGGCCGGGGAACTCGCGCACGATGGTGCGGTAGTGCTCGGCGTCCTCCTGCCCGCTGTCGCCAATGAGGATGAAGGGCAGCGACTCGAGCGTGCCCATCAGCCCGCGAATCTTCTCCAGCTTGTGCCCGTGCCCGCCGCCGGGCGCGAAACCGGTACGGCTCAGGCCCCAGTCGCGCAACAGCAGCGGCCCGGCGGGAATCCGGTGCAACTGGAGGAACTCGTCCAGGTGCTCGTAGAGGTTCCACGGGCTGGAGGAGACATAGAAGATGGGATTGACGGCCGCGCCGCTGCTGCCCAGGTGCAGGGCCTCGTAGAAGGCATCCACGCCCTCGAAGGGCAGCCGGGTGCGGTGCTCGGTGAGGAAGAGCGTCCAGGCGCGCTTGAGGAAGTTGGTGACGTTGGTGACGATGACGGTGTCGTCGATGTCGCTGATGACGCCGAAGCGGGCCTCGGGGCCGGCCAGCAGCACGGGGGCGCGCACCCGCTCCACCCCGCCGGGCGAGGGCGAGAGCAGCTCCAGCTCCACGTCGTTCCACCCGGCCTTGGCCTCGGGGGGAGGCTCCACCCACAGCTCGAGGAAGCCCTCCTCGTCGGTGGTGCCCTCCCAGCGGTGCTCGCCCCAGCGCGCGAGCACGCGGGCGCGGGGAATCTCCACGGTGTTGTAGCGCTTCCACGAGGCAATCGCGCTGCCCAGCAGCGTGTGGCGCCTCCAGGGCGGGCGCACGTGCCGGTTCTCCAGCACGCGGGCCTTGATGACGCACTGACGGGAGGAGCCGTAGCCGCGGTACGGCAGGATGCGCGGCGGACGCGCCAGCCCCAGCTTGCGCCGGACGCGCCAGCCCCAGGCTTCGACGTTGTGCTCGACGTGGAAGGCGAGCCTGACGAGGGGATGTGGAGGCTTCCGGGACATGGCCGCCGGAGTCTACCAGCGGCCCACGCGACTACTCGCCCGGATTGGCGGGGGGAGGGGCCGCTTCCGTCTTCTTCCCACCGAACAGCCTGGAGAACAGGGCCCCGATGACCACCAGCAGGGGGAGGAGGGCCTTCTTGCCGGCGAGCAGGAGGGCCACGAAGAACTTGCCGGACTTGGCCAGGAAGCCCACCTTGGCCAGCTTGGCGGCGCCCACGCCCGCGCCCCCGAGCACCAGGCCCGCGAGGCCGAACTCGGCCACCTTGTCGGTGCCCTCCTGGAAGTCCTCGTAGCGGGCGCCCGGGTTGAAGCGGGTGCTCTCGAGCAGCTTCGCCATGTGCGGCTTGCTGCCGGCGAGCCCCACCGGATCCACCACCAGGTTCATGGACACATAGCCGCGGCGGCCGAGCACGCGCGTGCTGTAGTTCACCGAGGTGCCGTTGTCCGAGAGCGCCTCCAGCGCCCAGATGAGGTGGTGGCGGGCCTTGTCGTAGTGGGGGGCCTCGGACCAGTCATTGACGTGCAGGGGCTTGAAGCCGCGCTCCACGCGCTCCTTGTTGGCCTCCTCGGTGCCCTCCTGGATGGCGGTGAGGAGCTCCTTCGCGTCGATCTCCTCGTCGTCTTGGATGTAGCCCTCGTCCTCGTAGCGGACGATGACGACCCAGGACGAGGCCTCGTCCTTGGAGGTGACCACGCCGAGCAGGTTGTCGTTGTGGAACGAACCGTTCATCTCCAGCAGCGTCGAGGCCTCGGCCTTCTCGAGGAAGAGGTGCGCCTCGGGCAGGTCCAACGTCAGCTCGTGGCCGAGCTCCACCGTGCGGGGACCGGGCAGCCAGTGGAACGCGGGCCCGGACTCCTCCTGGGGCTCGGAGTCCTGCGAGGGAGGAGGAGCGGCCCACACCAGCAGGGGGACCAGCACGGCGGCGACAGTCCAACTCCAGGCGATTCGCATCGCTCGGCCTCTCTTCACGGAGACAGCGGGGAGATGGCGGCGCGGTATAGCCGTTCGGCCCGGGCGGACACAACCCACCCCCCCGGTAGACCCGGAGGGGGGAAGACAGTCCGGAAGTGGGCTTCAGGAGGGCTTGCGAGCGAGGAGCACGTGGGGATGCAGGAGGAGGGCGGCGGCCTCGCGGACGGTCCAGTAGACGCGATCGACGAAGCGCAGGTTGCGCTCGGTGAGGAAGGCGGGGCTGGTGGCCACCTCGAAGCCGTGGAGGCGGAAGTACTGGCGGGCGCGCAGGAGGTGGTAGGGGTCGGAGACGACGAGGACGCGCCGGGCGCCGAGCGAGCGCAGCATGTCCGAGGAGAAGCGCGCGTTCTGCTCGGTGGAGTGGCTCTGGTCCTCGAGGAGACAGGCATCGGGGGGGACGCCGAGGCTCACGGCGAGGTCGCGCATGACGCGGGCCTCGGCGGGAGGGTGGACGCCCACGCCGCCGGAGAAGAGGAGCCGGGGGGCGAGGCCCTGGTGGTAGAGCTCGACGGCCTTCTCGATGCGGGCGCGGAGGGCGGGAGAGGGCTGGCCGCCGGGAAGGACGCGAGCGCCGAGCACCACGAGGACATCGGAGGGGACGGCGCGCTCGTGCTGGCCGAAGCGGTCCACGACGAAGGCCATGCCATAGAGGCCGAAGGTGGCGGCACCGAGGCCCACGAAGAGCCATTTGCGCAAGGCACCGGGCCCCTTGCGGAGAGCGAGCGGAGGCATGGGGCGCAGGCTACGCCATCGGGGAGCGCGTGTCCGGATGGGGCAGGCGATGCTTTTCTCGCACTCGGGGCGACACGGCTGTAGCGTCGTGCGCTCCTGACTGGGAGTCGATTCTCCGAATGAAGGTCCGCCGTCTCGACATGACCTCCTTCCGCGGCTTCCGCGAGCTCACCCTGGAGTTCAACGGGCCGATGACCGTGCTCGTCGGAACCAACGGGGCTGGCAAGACATCGATCCTCGATTGCCTCGCGGTGCTGCTCTCGCAGGTCTCCTCGGGAATCCTGTCCGGCACGGGGCATGGCCGCCGGTTCTACGAATCGGACATCCAGTATGGGCAACCCCACACCCTCAACTCGGTCGAGGCGGCGTTCGGGGAGAAACTCGTCAAGTGGTCCCTCGCGCTCGTGCGCAAGGGAATGCCTCGGATCGTATCGAGCAACCTCTCCGGCTTGAAGGAGCTCATCACCCTGGTGCAGGAGGAGAATGCCCGCGGGCAGTATCAACTCCCGCTGGCGATCTACTACCCGGTCAACCGCGCACCGGATGTTCCCTCACGAATCCGGGAACAGCATGAGTTCGGGCCTCTCTCCGCGTTCGATCAGGCACTGGAGGGGGGGGGCAGGAACTTCCGTCTCTTCTTCGAATGGTTCCGGGAACGAGAGGACCTGGAGAACCAACAGAGTCGCAGACTGCAGGACTACGGGTACCGGGATGGACAGCTCGAAGCGGTGCGCGGCGCCATCGCCGGACTCGTGCCAGGCATGTGGGGCATCCAGGTGGAGCGAGCCCCTCAACGCATGGTGATCCTCAAGGACGACGCCCCCAATGCCCGGCTCGAGGTCAACCAACTCTCGGATGGAGAGAAGACCCTGCTGGCCATGGCGGGGGACCTCGGGCGCCGGCTGGCCATGGCCAATCCTTCACTCGAGAACCCTCTCCAGGGAGAGGCCGTGGTGATGATCGATGAGATCGAACTGCACCTCCACCCCGGCTGGCAGCGAATGGTCGTGAAGCGCCTCCAGGAGACCTTCCCCAACTGCCAGTTCATCCTGACGACGCACTCCCCCCAGGTGCTGAGCCAGGTTCCCGCCGAAGCCGTCATCCTGCTCGACCGGTTCCAGCGTGCGGAGCCATCGACCGGGACGCTCGGCAGGGACAGCAACTCGATTCTCACCGAGGTCATGGGAGTGCCCGAGCGGCCGGAAGCCACGGCCGAGCGCATCCAGGAGATCGCCAGGATGATCGACCGGGAGGAGCTGCCCGAGGCCCGCCGGGCCCTGGACGAGCTGGCGCGGCAACTCGGAGAGCACGACTCGGAGGTGGTCCGTCTCCGCGCCCTCATCGGATTCCTGGACGCCTGAGATGCGCTACATCCGCAAGGGACAGGAGCCCGAGAGCCTGCTGGGGTACCGGCTCACGCCCCATGCCACCTACGAGGGCCTTCCGCAGGAAGTGAAGGACGCGCTGCGCGAACGCCTCGCCCGGGAGCAGGGCTTCCTGTGCTGCTACTGCATGCAACGCATCAAGCCCGAACCGGAGGGGATGAAGATCGAGCACTGGGCTTCGCAGAGCGCGCCCGCCACCCGCCATCGCCAGCTCGACTGGAAGAACCTCCTCGGCGCGTGCAAGGGAGGAGAGGGAAGCCCGCAGCGGCAGCAGCACTGTGACACCCGGAAGGGGGACACCCCCATCCAGGTGAACCCCACCGACGAGGGTTGCGAGCGGCTCGTGCGCTTCCTCGCGGATGGCACCATCGCGTCCCAGGACTCCACCATCGACGGCGACCTCAACCAGACGCTGAACCTGAACCATGCCCGCTTGAAGCACAACCGGCGAGCTACCCTGGATGGCTTCCTGGAGGCGATGAAGCGGAAGTACCCCGGCACCACCTGGACGGAAGCCGCCATGACGCGCGAGCTCGAGGAGCTGACGCGGCCGGACGCCTCCGGCAGGCTCGGCGAGTACTGCCAGGTTCCGATCTTCTGGATCAAGAAGCGGATGGGACGGCTCGGCCAGAGCAGCGCCTGACCGGGACGAAGCCCCGCCCGCGCTCGGCCCCCAACCGTGTTCAGGGCAGGTTGGCCGTGGGCCCCGGTCCGCGAAGAAGGCGCCGAGGAGCGTGGCGGACTCGTGCAGCGACTCGACACGGAGCTCCGGCAGGGAACGTCCGCCAGTTCCATTGGAAAGGGGCGTTAGCCGAACACCTGCTCGATGATCCTGGCCAGCGCGTCCGCGGCGGACTTCGCCTCGCCGCCGGGCGTGAAGTCGAGCTGCGGCCGTGTCGCCGTGTCGTCGGGACCTATCCTCTGCGCGGTCACGTAGACGAGGTACAGCGGCGCGAGGATGGAGACGGCCCCCACTACCCGGGTCACGGCACGTCCGCCGTCCGGCAGTGGCTGCTCCACCTTGTACGTCCAGCGCATCAAGGTACGCGCTCGGGCCAACCCGTGAAGAGCGCATGAAAGAGCGTGGTATCGGGCGGCTCACGTGGACCCACGATGAGCGGGATCCGGGTCTCGGCGATCTCGCGAGGAACGGCCTCGACCCCGAACCTCGCCTCGATCTTCCTGGCCACGATCTCCGCGGGAGCGCGCATCTCAGGAGGAAGCGGCTCGAATAATGCCCTGTCGGCGATGCGCTCTTCGCCTCTGTAATCGTACTGCGCGCCGTGGACCGTATAGACAGGAGCCAGAATGCTGACGCAGCCGACCACCACCTGGCGGCGCGTCAACTGTTCATTCCCCTGATTCGAACGGAGGGGCTCCCGCTCCATGTACACGGAGCAGCGGAAACACGCATCACAGGTGGCCGTGGCATTCCCAATGAGGAACCGAGGCAACGCCGCCTGGAGCTCATCCATGAGCATGTGCCATTCCCCCATCCTCTCGAGCGCCTCCTCCCACAAGGCCTGGAACCTCTCCGTTTCCGGGCTCCTTTCCAGTCTGCCATCGAAGGCATGGTCCGAACGCCAGTAGTTCCGGGCGACAGCAAGCAGGGACTCCGCTGAAATCGGCATGGGCTCGGACTCGACTTCCCTCAAGAAGCCGTGCCCTCCCGGTGGCGCACGGCCCTCTCCATGTCGTCGGCCAGCGCCAGCCACGCCGCGCGTCCCACCTTCATCCCCTCTGGTCCGAGCACCATCTCCCTCTGCATCCTCTGGTTCTCCACCCTCCACCCCCCCTCCATCATGTCCTGGTACCAACGGCGCCACTGCGAAGGGTGCCGGGCGCCCCAATCCTCCAACCGCTCCGACATGATGGCATTCGCAATGGCGTCCACCAGTGCCGTGACCCGCTTCTCGTCGTCATTCAGGATACGACTGGCGCCCCAGAGGTATTCCACGGCACGGATGAAGTTGTTCGCACCGGGGCCCGCGAAGTCATCATCATCGGGCCACTCCAGTTGCTCCCGCACGCCGGGGTTCTTCGCGGCCTCGATGAACCTGAGCGGCCACTCCACCCCTGGCTGATGGCGCTCGAACAATGTCCATCGGGAAGCGACCTGCTGCCGGGCCAACTCCCATGCACGCGGGGCCGGCATGCGGAGCAGCAGCCTCCTGAGCGCATCCTGGCAGGCCTTCGAGTCCACCACCTCCCCCGCGCGCCGCAGGGCGGCAACATCCACGTCTGTAAAATCCGGCTGACTCATGAGGTCACTCTGTCCGCCCGGGCCGGCGATGTCGACACCGCGGCTGTTCCACGACACACCTGGGAATCGCGCCGACCCTGGCCGCCACGCAGGTGGCCGTGGAGCCGAGCGCAGCCTGTATTCTCTCCTTCAGGATTGTTTCTCCTGGGGGAAAGGGCAGCGCCATGGCGAATGAGTACCGAAGTCCTGGGGCGGGGGATGGCGGGGGTACGCAGCTCGAGACTCGGAGAGGGAGGACGGGGGGCCCGCCGCGCTGGGCACCCGCTGGAGCCTTCGGGCTCATCGTGCTCTTCCTCTTCTCGGCGTGCGCGACGCAGGCGCCCATGGGTGGGCAGCTCGCCGGGGGAAGTCGCTGGCGGCCGGCGCCGACGAAGGAGGCCCGCTCAGCGCCGCGAAAGCTCGAGCCCGTGGTTGTCGTCTTTGCCGACAGCCCCACGGCGCACGGCAACACCCAGGTGGTGGCCCTCACGGCGGCCGAGTACCAGCGCGCGGTGCAGCTGCTCGGCCAGCGCTTTCAGGTGAAGGGCACGGCCCAGGAGACGGCCCAGGGGCTCCTCCAGGTCATGCCGGAGGAAGAGCTGCTCGCCGAGGTCTACCGCGACAGAGTGCTCTCCCTGGTGCCCCTCAACGACAAGGGCCCGCTCGTGCCCGAGGCGGAGGCGGCGCTCAAGGAGAAGTACCTGCGCTGGTGCGAGCACCGGGGTGGTGGCGACTGCCTGGGCCTCTTCACGGATGGGCCCTACCTGCGCACGGACGACAGGCGTACCCTGGCTCTGGCGCTGGCCTTTGGCACGGTGCTCTACGAGACGCAGGCGGCCCTCGGGCGAGAGTTGAGCCCGAAGGCCATCCTCTCGTCGCTGGTGTGGGCCGCGGGGCTGTACCTGGCGCTCTGGCTGCTACCCGAGCCGAGCACGAAGGCGGCTGCGGCGGCGCTGTCCGTGGTGCTGCTCGCGTGGTTGGGCCTGGACGCCATGTG